>CANITF010000004.1 GCA_947470515.1 Flavobacteriales bacterium | reverse complement strand
TACGCGATCGGATAAAAAGCGCTCATCAATTTTTATCATCATTAAGGAAGCATTGGAGGAATCATTATATAAAACTTTATTATACAATGGGTTATTCTTTATTTCCTTTTCTATTGTTTCAATTGATTTTTCTTGGAAATTTATATCAGAAAAAATACGTCGAACTTCGAATTTGTTTTGTTCTTTGTTGTTGTGAATTGTAAATAATGTAGCTTCAGAAACGACCGATTCAACACCATTAAATTGCAAAATAGAATCGCCTAGCTCTTTCCACTTAAGGAATTTGTCTTTTGTATAAAGAGAATCAGTTTGAATTGCAAGAACAAAAGTACCACCATCTTCACCAAATCTTTCCTTAAATGTATTATAGTTTTGTGTAGTTGGCGAATCTTTTGGTAAAACGATACCGTATTTATTCTCCATTTTCAATCCAGTGGCAGCATGATAACCAAAATAAACGGTAATCAAGGTGATAATTCCCAGAATTAAAAATCGATTTTTAAGAATTAAATTCGCTAATTTATTCCACATTAGTGTAAATTATTTGTTCGTATAAGCCCCCAAAAGTAATGAAAATAAAGAAGAAGTCAAATTTCTAAGGTTTCAAATCCTCCTTCAACCATTCAAAAAATTCACGTTGCCAAACCAAACTATTTTGTGGGCTTTGAACCCAATGACTTTCTGTTGGAAAATACAAATACTTGCTTTTTATCCCTTTAAGTTGTGCCGCTTGAAAAGCTTGCATTCCTTCAGATTCAGGCACTCTGTAATCTAGTCCTCCATGAATTACAAGTAGTGGAGTATTCCAATTCGCAACATAGTTATGGGGACTGTTAATTTTATAATTTTCTTTGTTTTCATCTAACCAATATGGCCCACCTTGATCCCAATTTGCAAAAAATAATTCTTCTGTAGTTCCATACCAACTTTCTAGGTTGAAAAGTCCACAATGTGCAATAAACGTTTTGAAACGGTTTTCATGAATTCCTGCTAACATATAAACAGAATAACCGCCATAGGAAGCACCAACAGCTCCAAGTCGCGTTTCATCAACATACGGTTCTTGAGAAGCATTATCAATTGCAGATAAATAATCTTTCATTGCTTGTCCTCCCCAATCTTTTGAAATAGCATCGTTCCATTCTTGTCCAAAACCTGGTAATCCCCGACGATTTGGAGCTACTACAATATAACCTTGAGAAGCCATTAATGCTAAATTCCATCTATAAGAGAAAAATTGACTCACGGCACTTTGCGGCCCACCATTGCAATACAATAAAGCTGGATATTTTTTAGCAGGATCAAAATTGGGTGGATACACCATCCATACCAACATTTTTTTGCCGTCTGTTGTTTCCACCCAACGTTCCTCTACCTTCGGCATAGTTAAGGTTTTTAATAAATCTTCATTTGAATGTGTAAGTTCAGTTACCTTTCCTTTTTTAATAGATACAGCGTATAAATCAGTTGGATTAACCATTGATTGTCTGCCACAATATAAATTATCGCCAAAAATTGAAATGCTTAAATAATCAAATTGACCAGTTGTAATTTGACGGTATTTTGAAGTAGCAACATCCATTTCAAAAACGTGAGCAGTTCCTTTAGTAACTGCAATAAAGTAGATCATTTTTCCAGAAGGATGCCACGTAAAATCTGTGACAGACAAATCGATATCTTTGGTTAAATTTTTATCTTTTCCTGATCCATCACGAATAATAATATTGTTTTTGTCAGCTTCAAAACCATTTCGAGCCATACTCAACCATGCCATTTGATCCATTGAAGAAAAAGCTGGATTGTTATCATATCCTAAATATCCTTCCGTTAACGTTCTAGTCTTTTTTGTGTCGATAGAATACTCATATAATTCACTATTCGTGCTTTGCGCAAACTCTTTCCCTTTCAATTTCTTAGAGGTATAAATTATCTTTTTAGAATCATTCGAGAAACAAAATTGCTCACTTCCACCATGTGGAGGCAGAATTCCATCAAATGCTTCGCCATTCAAGATGTCAATACCAATAATTTCAATTGAAGTTGGATTTGAAATTTGATGAATCACTAAATGCCTTTTTTTGTAATCGTCAAAATGATCCCAGTGACGATACATTAAATCATCTTCTATTCGTGCATTTGCTTTTGGAAGATCTGGATATTTGTCATTCACTGTTTGATTAACCTTAACAGCCTCAATGGTCAGAACAAAACTTTCATTGGGAGCAAGTTTAAAACCTTCTAATTCGGCATCTACAAAATTTGAAACCATTTGTTTTTCAGTTCCATCACAATTCATTTTCCAAATTTGAACACCATCCTTTTCGGTTGACATGAACCAAATTTTATTATTTCGTCCCCATTGCGCTTCGAATTCAGAAAAAGGTGTTTCAGTAATTTGTCGTGATTTATTTGTTTTTAGATCAAGGACAAACAGGTCGGTATTGCCTTTGTTTTCGGCCATATTGAATGACCGTTGGCTATATAATAAATAATTCCCGTCAGGAGAAACAGTACCCCCAGAAACACGATTAAATTTCCATAAAATTTCTGGAGTCAATGTATTTTGAGAGTTTGCGACAAAAATTGAACAAACAATCAAAAAAGAAAATAATACCTTCATTTTTTTAACTTTTAGGAAAGTGAAGGTAATAAAATCTAAAACACTAATTAGAATCTTGAATTGATTTATTCTTTCGTGTCTTTAGAAAATAAGCAATCAATGTGAAAAGTAAAAGTGAGGAGACAATTAAAAAAAGTGTACACAAAATATTTTTTTCAATTGAAACGTCACGCATTGACATAAAAACAAAGGCATTTAAGCCTAGAAGCGCAGTAATCATCAAGCGTTGAAACCATTTTATTCCTTTCATTGAGAGACTGATAGTTGGAATAAATATAAAAAAAATATTAATCAATAATAAATTTCCAATAAAATTGGTTTGTTTGAGTTGGAGATGTATTTATCCAATTCTAAAAAGTAATTTTCTGAAACCATTGGACAACCTAGACTGTTGCATATTGGATATGATTGCTCACTATCAGGAACACAACTATAGCGATGCAAAACAACAAATCTTTCAAATGCTTTATTATTAGAATCATCTAAACCATGTAATTTATATGATTTGCCAAAAGACCCAATATATGAAGCACCTATTTTATATTTTCCAATCGAAGTACAATAGGAATTTGGAACATTACTAAATTTTAAACTGTCTACATAATCTGTTTCAGAGCCACTTCCATGTGCAACCAATGCTTTGCTAATTGCTTTCATTGAATCTAAATCATAAATGAACAATCGATATTTTCCTGAATTTTGGCGCATGTCAATTAAAACAATTAGATTTTGGTTGTAGCTCGAATGGGTTTTTAGGTATGTCTTAAGAGCGAAGGCCTTTTGATTCATTCGTTCAAATATTGGCAAACTGTCACTCACCACATTATTGGTTTCAACACTTTCTTGATTTTCAGTTTGTCCTTGAACACAGGAGCAAAGAAAAATAACGCTTATAAATAAATTGAGATAAAAAAATACTTTCATGTAAATAATATTCAATGAATTAGACAACGATGTTTTCAATGAAAGTAACGCTTTTTAAAAAATGGAATAATAAAAAGAAAACCAAAAAAAGTTAAAACCCTTTTTGACGTAAAATATCGGCCATTTCCAATTGTAATTTTTGAGCTTCAACACCTGCTTTTTCTGCAAAGTCATGTCCATTGGAAGCGTAAATAATTCCACGAGAAGAATTTACAAGTAAGCCACAATCTTTGTTCCATCCAAAATTTGCAACATCAGCTAAAGAACCTCCTTGCGCTCCAACTCCTGGAACGAGGAAAAAATGATTTGGTACCAATTTCCTCACTTCACCAATACCTTCAGCTCGTGTTGCTCCTACTACATACATAAGGTTCTCATCTGTTCCCCAAGCACTTGATTTACGCAACACTTTTTGATACAATTTCTCTCCTTTAAGATCCGTCATGAATTGAAAATCAAGCGCTCCTTTATTTGAAGTTAACGCCAATAAAATAACCCATTTATTTTCAAATTCAAGAAAGGGTGAAACACTGTCTTCTCCCATGTATGGGGCAACAGTCACTGAATCACAGTTCAAATATTCAAAAAACGTTTTGGCATAATAAGTCGACGTATTTCCAATATCTCCTCTTTTCGCATCGGCAATTGTAAAGATATTTTTCGGAATATAATCAATGGTCTTTTTCAATGATTCCCAGCCCTTTGGGCCATAACATTCATAAAAAGCGATGTTCGGCTTGTAAGCAACGGCAAAATCTTTTGTTGCATCAATAATAGCTTTATTAAACTCAAAAATTGGATCCTCAGTATCGAGCAAATGAACAGGAATTTTCGATAAATCAGTATCTAATCCAACACAAAGGAAAGATTTTTTTGAACGAATTTGTGCTACTAATTCTTGGCGTGTCATGTAAATTATAATTTACCCAAAACTACATAAAGAAATTTGTAGTTGCAGTAATTTGGTAATCGAAAATATAATTAAGGAATAATAACCGACATTGTATCCATTGTTCTTACAGACAAATACCCCAAACACCCACCTGAGAAATTAGAAGTTGGGTTTGCAGGCGTTGCTCCCTGTTGATTTTGAATCAACGTGTAGAAGTAATCATGGACAGTTCTATCAATACCATACATTTCAACCAAAATCGTGTCACCCGAGTTGGCACCATCTGCAAAAATTGGTTCCATCATCATGTTTCCATCATTGAATTGATCCGATTGAATATAGATTCCTGGAATGTATTTACCTTGTTTTAAGAGCTGAAACTGATAATAATTTTCTATTCCTGCTGGATCTAAACGCACTGGTACAATTGAATTAAACACTTGAGGTCCAAATGCAAATTGAAACGATTCTATGCTATCCAATTGAACATCTTGTGGCATTAAAACACTTGCGACAAAAACTTTTGAATCAACTGAAACAGAAAGCGTATAGGTTCTTCCAGAGACAACGGGAAAAGCAGTTGCCTGATATTTACCAGAAGAAATCAAAACCATATTTTGAGAATTTCCTTGGTCGTCGGATAAGGTAACAATTGCATTATCTACTGTTGGAATAGCACTTGATTCATAGATATTCAACGTTTTTGTAATACTAACTTCGTGTGTTGTTTGTCCTAAGGTAACAAACCCTTCAATAACATATTGGGGATCTTTCGAATTTAAATCTACTTCAATTACTTTGGTACAATTAGAGAACAGTACCAAAGTCAAAGCAGAAATAAAAGTGATGGCAATTTTCATAAGTTTAATTTTATTTGTTTTAACCCCTTGCGCGGGAAAATATCGAAAGCTTTCTCTTACTTGAATTTAAAATTATACGTAACAGAAGGAACCCATCGGAAAAGTGATGTTTGAACCGCCTCAGTTACATTTGGATTATCCTCATTTTGTCTAAATGTAATTGAATAAGCATTTTCACGACCATAAAGATTATAAACTGAGAAATTCCAACTACTCTCATATTTAACTGTGTTTTTTCTCAGCCACGTCACTCCAATATCCATTCTGTGATAAGCAGGCATGCGATACCCGTTTCTTTCTGTGTATAAGAATTGTGTCTCACCATTTATAACATACTTTCCAGAAGGAAAAGTGACAGCATTTCCTGTATAATAAACGAAAAGAGCAGAAATTGATATTTTTGGTGAAAGATCATAAATCCCGACTACAGAAACATCGTGCGTTCTATCCTGTTTTGCAGCATACCAATTTCCTGCATTAATACCATCTATTTTACGCTCTGATCTCGATAATGTATAACCAACCCATCCAGTAAATTTTCCGGTTTTCTTTTTAATTATAAATTCCAATCCGTATGCCCTACCAATTCCATAAAGCAATTCTCCTTCGATTAATTCGTTGGCTTGAAGATTTGCACCATTGCGATAATCAATTTGATTTTGCATCGTTTTATAATACGTTTCAATACTCATTTCGTAAGAATTCTCTTTTAAATTCTTGAACCAACCTACTGAAACTTGATCGGCAATTTCTGGTTTAGTATTGATACTTGAAGGAATCCATAAATCTGTAGGCGAACTTGTTGTGGTATTCGATACTAAGTGAATATATTGAGTATTTCTGGCATAAGCAGCTTTAAACGATGCTGTTTTTGAATATACATAGCTCATTGAAACGCGCGGTTCAAGTATTGGATATGTTGTGACAAATGAATTATTCTTGTAAACGTTTGTATCGCTCACGTCACCATTCGTGCTGTAAGAATAGACATTTTGATTATTCCCCAACATTGTGAAACTACTCAATCTCAATCCATAGCTCATTGTAAATTTCTCTGTTATGGTCCAATCATTTGTAATAAAAACAGCTGCTTCAATCGATTTATTTGTCGTTAGTTTCAAGGAATTAATACCAGATCCAAGACTGGCATCAATTTGACCAGGAATTATTCCATGGTTAATTGCATTGATCCCAAATTTCAATTTATTTCTCGTATTTATAAAATATTGAAACTCTTGTTTTAAGTTAATGTCTTTAATTGAAGATTTTATATCAAAATCAACGTTGTCGTTCTTAATGGCAATTTTATAATCGTAAGAACTAAAAATTAACGAGGTATTAGAAAAGAGTTTATCTGTTAAAATATGATTCCACCTCATCGTTCCTGTTGCATTTCCCCAGTCAATTCCAAATTGATCACCCAATCCAAGTTTATCTCGACCAAAATATCCCGATAGAAATACACGATTTTTATCGTTTATTCTGTAATTTACTTTTGCATTTAAATCATAAAAATAAAGTGTATTGCCTTTGAATTTATCAGATGCTTTTAGAAACACATCAACATACGTTCTTCTTCCAGAAATTAAAAACGATGCTTTATCTTTAATGATTGGTCCTTCTACATTCAATCGTGATGCAATAACGCCAATTCCTCCACTCACATTATACCGTTTGTTATTACCTTCATTCATTTTAATATCTAAAACAGATGAAAGTCGACCACCAAAATTCGCTGGTTGATTCCCTTTATACAAAACGGCATCTTTAATTGCATCAGAATTAAAGGTTGAAAAGAAACCTAATAAATGAGAAGCGTTATAAACTGGTGCTTCATCCAATAAAATTAAATTTTGATCAGCTGCTCCACCTCTAACATAAAAACCTGCATTTCCTTCGCCTGCACTTTTTACACCGGGTAATAATTGCATCGTTTTAATAATATCTTTTTCACCTAACAGAACTGGGATTTTTGCAATTGCTGCTGGGTTCAATCTTTCAACGCCCATTAAAGGGTCCGTAATATTTTGATCTTGTTTTTTCGCAGTTACATTGATTTCCTGTAATTCTTTTATTTTCTCAGCTAAAGAAACCAATTGAAAATTCAACTTTATATCTTTATTTAAAACAACATCTTGTTCTTTTGCTTGATAACCTACAGCAATGTAAACGAGAGTATAGTTTCCTTGTGGGAGCGTTATGGAATAAAATCCATATTCATTCGAATATGCTCCAATGTTTTGGCCTTTGATTTTAATTGTCGCATTGATTAATTCTTCTCCTTTTGTGGAGTCAGAAATTGCTCCACTAATTGTAAATTTTTCTTGAGAAAATGACCAGAAATTAGAGAGGAAAAAAAGAACAAAAATGAAATGTTTCATGTTAAAATAATATGGGTACAAATATCGATAGAGCAAATAGGAATAAAAAGATAAAAGATGTTAATCGGCAAAATAAATTGCTCAATTAAAAAACAAACTTACAAGCTGAATTGTTTAAATTACTTCTTGACCTTTTAATTTTTCAGCATTTTCAGCTAATTTCAAGGCATCAATCATTTCGCGCATATCACCATTCATGAATGCCGCCAAGTTATAGATTGTTTTATTGATTCTGTGGTCTGTGATTCTACCTTGTGGATAATTGTATGTTCTAATTTTTGCAGATCTATCGCCAGTTGAAACCAAAGTCTTGCGATGTGCTGCACGAATTTCGTGAACGCGATCTAATTCAGCTTGGTACAAACGTGAACGTAAAACTGAAATTGCTTTTGCTAAGTTTTTATGTTGTGAGCGTCCATCCTGACATTCAACAACAGTCATTGTTGGTAAGTGGGTTAATCGAATTGCTGATTCGGTCTTATTAATATGCTGACCACCTGCACCAGATGCTCTAAAAGTATCTTTACGTACATCATTCATATCCAGTTCAAAATCTACTTCCTCCGCTTCCGGTAAAACAGCAACTGTAATTGCAGAGGTATGAACTCTTCCTTGTGATTCTGTTTCAGGAACGCGCTGTACACGGTGCACACCAGATTCAAACTTTAGCATTCCGTAAAGTCCAACTCCAATAATTTCCAACGAAATTTCTTTGTATCCTTTTACTGTTCCAGGTGATGAATTGAGAATGTCATATTGCCATCCCATTTCCTTGAAAAACATAGTATACATCCGAAAAATATCTTCGACAAAAATACACGCCTCATCTCCACCTGTTCCTGAACGGATTTCCATAATGGCATTTTTGTCATCTTCAGGATCTTTTGGAATCAACATCATTTTGATTTCCTCCTCAATTAATGGAATTTTTTGATCCAATTCATCGATTTCCATCTTTGCCATTTCACGCATTTCAGGATCGGTCTCGGTTTCCAATAATTCCCTCGAACTTTTTAGATTTCCAATCAGATTTTTATATTCTTTATAAACAATATCAATTTCTTCAAGGTCCTTGTATTCTTTCGTCAATTTCACATAACGCTCCATATCAGAAATAATGTCTGGATCGACAATTTTTGTTCCAACCTCAATGAAACGATAATGAATTGCCTCTAATTTTGAAAGTAAATCTGACATTGTTTAATTAATAGATAAACTCCCCAAAAGGAGATTCAATCGTTAATTTCTTACCGTCATTTTTTTCAACTCGACCCACAATTTGAGCATCAATATTGAATGATTTAGAAATATCGATAATTGATTGTGCAATTTCAGGAGAAACATAAATTTCCATTCTATGCCCCATATTGAATACTTTGTACATTTCTTTCCATTCTGTTCCAGACTCTTCTTGAATCAATTTAAAAAGTGGCGGAATAGGAAAAAGATTGTTTTTTATGATGTGAACATTTTCTACAAAATGCAACACTTTTGTTTGAGCTCCACCAGAACAATGCACCATTCCGTGAATTTCAGAACGGTGGTGATCTAGTATTTTTTTAATTACAGGTGCATAAGTTCGGGTTGGCGAAAGCACTAGTTTTCCAGCATTTATTGGCGAACCTTCAACTTCGTCAGTTAAATTTTTTGATCCAGAATAAACTAAATCACTTGGAACACTTGGGTCAAAACTTTCAGGGAAATCTGTTGCCAACGTTTTATTGAAAACATCATGTCGAGCAGAGGTTAAACCATTGCTTCCCATTCCACCGTTATATTCTGTTTCGTAAGTTGCTTGACCAAAAGAAGCAAGTCCTACAATAACATCACCGTCTTGAATGGTATGATTGGAAATTACATCAGAACGTTTCATTCTACATACCACTGTTGAATCAACAATAATTGTACGGACTAAATCTCCAACATCTGCAGTTTCACCGCCAGTTGAATGAATTCCGATTCCTTGATTACGCAATGTTTCAAGAAGTTCTTCCGTACCATTTATTATAGAAGAAATCACTTCCCCAGTAATCACGTTTTTATTCCTTCCAATTGTTGAAGAAAGTAAAATTTTATCTGTTGCACCGACGCATAAAAGGTCATCAATATTCATGATCAACGCATCCTGTGCTATTCCTTTCCAAACAGAGATATCTCCTGTTTTTTTCCAATACATATATGCCAAAGCGGATTTCGTACCAGCGCCATCGGCATGCATTACGATACAATAGTCTTCATCACCCGAAAGATAATCAGGAACTATTTTACAAAATGCTTGTGGGAAAAGACCTTTATCAACGTTTTTTATTGCGTTGTGTACATCTTCTTTGCCTGCTGAAACTCCTCTAAGGTTGTATCTTGTATCGGACATAATGAATGGAAAGCTTAAAGATAAAAAACAAAGAACATTTATTACAATGTTGCTTTACTTACGTTTCTGTACAAGTGTGAATGTAAGATGTGTCGTCTAGCAAAACGTGCTTGAGTTGGTGAATTCACCAATTTCTGATACGTTCCTTTTTGAACATTAAAATATTCATATGTACTGCCATTTTGGAACGTGATTTTTAAGGTAACGCCCTTATACGAAAAATCATCTATCCCAGAAGTAGAAGTTGTTAAAAGGTACTCCTCTTTATTTTGCACATGTGTTTCAGGATTGATACTCACCAAAAACTGATATGCATCTATAATTACTTTACTTTTTGATTCGGCTTGAGCTTTTAAAGGATCTCCTTCTTGAAATTTATCTGGATGCCATTCTTTCACCAATTTTCTATAAACTGTTTTTAGCTTATTTAAATCTGCGTCTGGTGTAACGTCAAATAATTTTCTATATTCAATAATGCGTTTCATACTTGATTTTTGGAGACTTTAATGCCTTAATTAGTTGTATTAAATGAAAACAAGATTATCTTCATTTTTATAATTGTGGCAAAATTAAGGTTTTAAAGTGAAACTATCTAAATTCTCTCCTTTTTCTACTCAATTCTCATCCAAGTAATCCATCATTGGCTCCCAATAAAATTCTTCCCATCCAGCTTCTAAGGCTTCAACTTTATGTTCTGGAATATTTGTTTGTGTAAAGATTAATTTTGTTCCGGCTTGGAAAGGTTCGAAAATAAACGTACAAATTGAGAAATGATCTTCATCCCATTCATCTTCATCAAAATGCCATTCTTGAACTATCTTTTTACCAGGAATTAGTTCACAATTTTTTCCATTAATATATCCATCGTAAGAATTAAAAGTTCCCCCTATTTCATTACTCATTGAAACTTCCGATTGCGTAAAATCAGCATGTTTTTCTGGGTTCATGATTAAATCATAAACAATCTCAGGTTTTGCTGTGAAAATTACTTCTTGTTTGATTGATCCTTTCGTCATTTTTTTCAATTTTTTTCAATTTTTATCGCTTACAAATAAACGAAGAATAAAATAGTTTAGAATTGTATTCGCTCCGAAAACGATTAACATGATGTCTTTCAATCAATAAAAAACCTTTACTGTCTTGCTTTAAGAACTATTTATCCATGAATAGTTTCTTCTTTTCCATAATTTTGAATGACAATTGCTTCAAATTCTAACCATTCAGCCCAACGTTTATTGACATCCATTTTACCAGCATATTTTCGAGCAAACCCAAGAAAGGTTGTGTAATGACCAGCTTCACTAACCATTAAATCATGGTAAAATTTTGACAATTCAGGATCAGAAATTTTTTCGGCTAAGAGTTTAAATCGTTCACAACTTCTTGCTTCAATCATAGCTGAAAAGAGCATTCGATCCACAAAAGAGTCTTCTCTTGAACCACCTTTGTTCATGTATTTGTACAGTTCATTCACATAACTATCTTTTCTTTCTCTTCCTAGAATCAACCCTTTCTTTTTGATAAGATCGAAGACCATTTGAAAATGCTCTAATTCTTCTTTTGCTAAAGCTAGCATTTCGGTAACTAAATCAGGTTTTTCTGAATTAAGGGAAATTATTGAAATTGCATTTGTTGCTGCTTTTTGCTCACACCAAGCATGATCAGTTAAAATTTCTTCAATGTTTGTTTCAACTATGTTTACCCATCTTGGATCGGTAGGAAGTTTAAGTCCGAGCATATTTAACTTTTTAGAATGGATAAATAACGTGTAAAATGTTTAAATTGATAAGCAAAATTAAATTCAAATAAATTTCTTAATAATCACCGAATTGCATTTTACACGACTTATAATTGATCTATTTTACCCATCAATATTCTGTAAATTTAGGAATAAGTTATTAAATCACTTGATTTTGAAATCATAAAAACAACAATGACTTTCCATTGATTGAATTAGATAATCAGAACAAATTCTGCCTTATTGTCACACTTTTGTTTTTGGCTTGATATTCGTCGAGAGTGGCACATGAGCAAAAAAAAAGTATCATTTAAATGGGCCTTTAAGGAGTTTATCTGGCCTCGAAAAAAAATTATTTTTATTGGATTAATTTTAATCATCATTAGAAGTTTAGCAGGTTTAGTGCTTCCTTATGCCAGTAAAAACCTTATCGATGAGGTGATTCCCTCAAAAGACATGGAAACACTTTACACACTATTAATAGTTGTATGTCTTGCTTTGCTAGTGCAAACTGTCACCTCTTTTTCACTCACACGCCTTTTAAGTGTTGAAGCGCAATTGTTAATTTCAGAATTGAGAGCAAAAGTTCAGAAAAAACTATTAAAACTACCAATTAGTTATTTCGACAATAACAAATCAGGAGCATTAGTTTCACGTGTTATGAATGATGTTGAAGGTGTTAGAAATTTGGTTGGAACAGGATTAGTTCAATTAATTGGAGGAACTTTTACAGCAATATTATCGTTAGTGATTCTGATAAAAATCAATTGGTTAATGACAATATTTGTATTAGTTCCAGTTGCAATTTTTGCTTTTGTGGCATTAAAGGCATTTGCATATATCCGTCCTATTTTTAGAGTTCGAGGGAAATTAAATGCTGAAGTAACAGGCCGTTTAACAGAAACCTTAAATGGTGTTCGAGTGATAAAAGGATTCAATGCTGAAGAACAAGAAAACAAAACGTTTGAAGATGGGGTTGAACGTTTGTTTCAAAATGTAAAAAAGAGTTTAACGGCAACAGCATTAATCACAAGTTCATCGACTTTTTTATTAGGATTAGCTTCAGCAGGAATTATGGGGATTGGAGGTTATTTTATCATGCACAACACAATGACATATGGTGATTTTATTTCTTTTACCTTGTTCTTAGGATTTATGATTGCACCAATTGTTCAGATGAGTAATATCGGAAGTCAATTGACTGAAGCAATGGCTGGATTGGACCGTACGCAGGAAATTATGGAAATGGATGAAGAAGATGATTCTACTGTTCGAACGGTGAAATTAGGGAAGATTAAAGGTGATATTATTTTCGAACATGTTGCCTTCAGTTATGATGAAAATAAAGAAGTGTTGCACGATATTTCATTCGATGCTCATGCAGGAAGTGTCACTGCGTTAGTTGGTTCTTCTGGTTCTGGGAAATCAACAATCGCAGGATTAGCGGCAACTTTTTTGAATCCTAAAGGAGGCAAAGTGACAATTGATGGAATTGATATTTCAACTGTTAATTTAAGTAGTTACCGTGCAAATCTTGGTGTTGTCTTGCAAGATGATTTTTTATACGAAGGAACTATTCGTGAAAACATATTATTTCCAAGACCAAATGCTACAGAAGAACAATTATTAGCTGCAGTCAAAGGAGCATATGTAAATGAATTCACAGATCGGTTTGACTTAGGATTAGACACTGTTATTGGGGAGAGAGGCGTTAAATTGTCTGGTGGTCAACGCCAACGGATTTCAATTGCGAGAGCTTTGTTAGCTGATCCTAAAATCATCATTTTGGATGAAGCGACATCGAATCTTGATACCGAAAGTGAAGCTTTCATTCAAAAGAGCCTACAAGAATTAATGAAAGACAGAACTACATTCGTTATTGCTCACCGATTGAGTACCATTCAAAAAGCAAATCAAATATTGGTCATCGAAGATGGGAATATTGTTGAGAAAGGAAAACACGATGAGTTAATTGAAAGCAAAGGCAGATACTGGGAATTGTTTACGTATCAAAGTAGAATATAAATAAGGCATGGGAAAAAAATGCAGGGTTGTGATGCAACGCAACCTTACATTTTTATATATTAATACATTTTAGCTTTCTTCGAACTATTTTTCCAACCAGCTTGACTTTCGTAATCAACGAAGAAGACTTTTAAATCTGCTTGACTTTCATATTTTACAAAAAACACTTTTGTTTTTGCTTGACTTTCATAATCTGTAAAAAACCACTTTCCGTCATTGTCTCCAGCTTGACTTTCATAATCTACTTTGTAAACCTTCAGATCAGCCTGACTTTCATAATCAACAACGAATACTTTCACGTCAGCTTGACTTTCGTAAGCTACAGAATAAACTTTTTGTGCATTTACTGAAGTGATTCCTCCAATTGTTAATGTTAAGAGTAAGAATAAATTTTTCATGAATATTATTTGATATTTGAATATTTGAATAAATATACAAATTATTCTTCATCATATAATCCTTGAATGGCATAAATCCCAAACTTCAAAAGTCCTCCAACAATTATTGGCATTAGTACAAATAGAATTATTATTCCAAAAACCAAATCATCATTTCCTTTAGGATGAGCAACTTTCGGCCACCCAAAATCGGTGATGCCAAAATAAGCACAAGCTATTGCGAGTAAAATCCACACAATTCCCAGTAGTCGTTTTAATTTATTCATACTAATCATCAATGTGTTTGTGTTTTGAATTAATATAGACCATTCCAATAATGAAACAAACGCCTGAAACAATTATTGGATACCACAATCCTTCTAAATATGGCTTATCGTAGGGTAATTGTTGACCTGCAGATTCAGCCAAACTATTTGCATCATTCGCCTTTGTTGCAAGATAAACAGCAACGGCAGGTAATAATCCTCCAAAAACACCATTCCCAATATGATACGGCAAAGACATTGAAGTATATCTGATATTTGTAGGAAACAATTCAACAAGGAAAGCAGCGATTGGGCCATACACCATTGTCACAAATAAAACTTGAATAAACACCATCCAAATCAATGTCCATTTATCCGAATTATTGACAATAATTGAAGCTTTGATTTCCTCTTTCGAGGTAACGATGCCTTTGCCTTTGTACATTAAAAAAATTGTTTTAACATCCGTTTTTTCAGCTCCGTCTTGGTAATAATAGTTCGTAGTATAAACTGAATCTCTCAAATTAGTTTTAGGATTTATTACAAACGATAATTTGGTGTTTTGCTTCGAAACGATTTCAACTTTATTCTTGATAGAAACAGTTTGATACATTTTTTCATAGATTGGTCGGTAGCAAAAAACAGCCAATAACATTCCGGCAAGCATGATTTTCTTTCTTCCAATTTTATCTGACAAGGCTCCAAAAACGAGAAAGAAAGGAGTTCCCATTAATAAGGCAATTGCAATTAAAACATCTGATTGCATCTTATCGACCATGCAGATTTTTTCAATGAAACTCATGGCATAAAACTGTCCTGTATACCAAACAACTCCTTGCCCCATTGTTGCACCAAAAAGTGCTAATAACACATATTTGAAATTTGCTTTGTTCCCAAAACTTTCTTTCAATGGATTTTTTGAAAGATGACCTTCAGCTTTTACTTTGGCAAATAAAGGGGATTCTCCCATTTTTTTACGAATGAAATAGGAAACAGCTACCATGATTATCGAAACCCAAAAAGGTACACGCCATCCCCATTCATTGAAATCTTCTTTAGACAAAGCCATACGCGTCAGCATAATGACGAGCAATGAAACAAATAAACCTACTGTTGCAGTTGTTTGAATCCAAGAAGTCCAATATCCTCTTTTATTAGCTGGCGCATGCTCTGCAACATACGTCGCTGCTCCTCCATATTCTCCACCTAAAGCTAATCCTTGTAACAAACGCAACAGCAGAACTAAAACGGGAGCCATAAATCCTATTGATTCGTAGGATGGGACACACCCGATAAGAAAAGTGGCTCCTCCCATCAAAAGCAAGGTCACCATGAATGTATATTTCCTTCCAATCAAATCACCTAATCTGCCAAAGAACAATGCTCCAAAAGGACGAACTACAAAACCAGCAGCAAAAGTTGCTAGCGTTGCTAAAAAAGCTGCCGTAGGATTGTCTGAAGGAAAAAATTTAGTCGAAATAACCGTCGCCAAACTTCCGAAAATGTAAAAATCATACCATTCAATTAAAGTCCCCAATGAGGAGGCTCCAATAATTTTCCAAAGTCCTTTTGATTCGCTTGCCATTGAATAGTTTTATTCTGAATTTCAATATTAATAATGTTTTGATTACAGCGCTAATACTTTTAGACTATTTTCAACCACATAGTAATTTCTAAATAAATTTGGTTTAACAAAATTTGTATTTAGCATAAATTTAGAACATTTAAACGAAATTGTAGTTAATTGACTTTAGGAAGAAGGACGATCTTCAAATAAATTGTTTTATGATAAAAAAGTTGATTACCCTATTCCAATATTAAAACTTCCATCTAAGGTTAATTTTCCATTTACGGGTTCAGTTTTCCCAGGGATAATTAAGCCTTTTATAAGGCCTGTTTTTCCTTTTTCTAACAGGTCCAAAAGTTGAGATTCAGTCATTTTTTTACCCAATATTTCAAATGGAATTTTAAACCCACAAACTGCATAATTAGAACATCCTAAGGCAGTTTTACCTTTCATCAATTTGGCAGTTTTACATTTAGGGCAATTCAAAGAATCTAAAGCAGGTTTTTCTTTTACAACTCGAGGTGCTCGTTCTTTTTTTACAACTATTGTACTACTTTGAAGTGGTTCAACTTGAATTTTCCTATAATTATTAAAAATCACTTCATCCGTTAATTCTCGCACCATTTTGAAAAGTTCTTGCTTAAAAACTTCCAATTCGTATTCTCCTTTTTCGATTAAACGGATCTTTCTTTCCCAGTTACCTGTTAATTCAGGGCTCTTCAATAATTCATTTTGAATGGTATCAATTAGATCCATACCAGTTGGAGTCGCAAGAATATTTTTTCTGTTCTTTTCAATGTATTTCCGACGGAATAATGTTTCGATGATGTTTGCACGAGTAGATGGTCGACCAATTCCATTATCTTTCATCAATTCACGCATTTCTTCATCGTCTACCTGTCTTCCAGCAGTCTCCATAGCTCGAAGTAATGTTGCCTCTGTATATGGCTTGGGAGGCGATGTTTTTCCCTTGTGAACGATTGGTGTATGAGGTCCTTTTTCTCCTTTTTCGAAAATTGGGAGTACGCGTTCTTCGTCGTCTTTGATTTGGGATTCGTTATTCGTAATTTGGGATTTCGGTTCGTCGTAAATAACTCTCCAACCTGGTTCAATAATTTGCTTGCCCGTAACTTTAAAATCGAGTGTACCAACTTTGGCTAAAACCGTCGTATTTGACACTTTACATTCTGGATAGAATACAGCTACAAACCGTTTTGCAATTAAATCATAAACTTGTTGCTCAAACGGTGAAATACCACTTGGATTTACTCCTGTCGGAATAATTGCATGGTGATCAGTAACTTTTTTATCGTCAAAAACAGTCTTTGATTTCGGTATTGGTTTTTGTAATAATGGTGCCGTGAAACGCGAATAATACTGCATTCCTTTTAAAATTCCTTCAATTTTTGGATGAATATCTTCTGATAAATATGTTGTATCGACACGAGGATATGTAACAATTTTCTTTTCGTACAAACTTTGCACAAGCTTTAACGTTTCGTCTGCTGAAAAGCCATATTTCTTGTTTCCTTCAACTTGAAGACCAGTTAAATCAAACAAACGAGGATTACCTTCTTTTCCTTCTTTTTGTTCAAACGATGTTACTTCAAATTCATGTTGTTTTAGGTATTCCAGTCCTTTATTTGCCTTCTCTTCACTTGTCAAACGGTCAATCTGACACAAGAATTCTGTATCCCGATAAGTTGTTTTAAGTTCCCAATATTCAGCTGTTGTAAAAGCGTTTATTTCCTTTTGACGTTGAACAATCATTGCTAAAGTTGGCGTTTGGACCCTTCCTACAGAAAGTGTTACTTTTCCTTGTCCGAACTTCTTTGTAAACGCTCTCGTTGCGTTAATTCCTAAAAGCCAATCACCAATTGCTCTAGCTGATCCAGCCGCATACAAATTATCGTATTGTTTGGAATCTTTCAGTTTTTTAAAACCCTCTTTGATTGCTTCTTCGGTAAGTGATGAAATCCATAGACGTTGAATAGGCTTATTGCATTTTGCCTTCAATAAAACCCATCGTTGAATCAACTCTCCTTCCTGCCCAGCATCACCGCAATTTATAACAGACTCACATTGAGCGACTAAATTTTCAATACATTTAAATTGTTTTTGGATTCCTGGGTCATCTACAACCTTGATTCCAAAATTTTGAGGGATAATCGGTAAATCTTCTAATTTCCACCATTTCCAATTCTCTTTATAATCGTGTGGCTCTTTTAACGTACATAAATGTCCAAATGTCCAACTAACCCAATAGCCATTTCCTTCCCAGTAGCCGTCTTTTCTATTTCGGGCTCCCAGAATTTCCGCTATGTCTTTTGCTACGGATGGCTTTTCGGCTATACAGAGAATCATTTTTTATTTGGTAATAAATTCGTGATTTGGGATTTGGGATTCGGAATACCCAACGCACAATTTGTAATTTGTGATTTGTGATTCATAACTAGTAATTCCGCTTGTAATTCATAATTCTATACTCCGCTTCGTGCTTTTCATCTATTTCATGTGATGCGATTTCAGTAACGCCCCATTTCGACTCATCAAATTTTGGAAAAAATGTTTCTGCATCATAGACCTTGTCAACATGCGTAATAAACATTTCTTCAACGCAATTCAATTCTAAAGCTTGTCGATAAATTTCTCCACCACCGATGATAAAAACAATTCGATCTGTTTCATTTTTATAATGTTCTAGGCATGCTTCCATGGAATTGAATACTTGACAATTCTCAGCTTCAAACGAACTATTTCGGGTTAAAATAACATTTTCTCTATTTGGAAGAGGTCGGTATTTTTCAGGAATTGAATCGTAGTTTTTTCTTCCCATTACAACAATTTGACCAGCAGTTTTCTCTTTAAAAAACTTCATGTCAGATGGTAAATGCCACATTAAGTCATTGTTTTTCCCAATTCCACCTTCGCGGTCCATTGCTACGATTAATGCTACTTTCATTCTTCTATAAGTGTAAATTCTTGGGGTGAAATAAAAACTATTTTCAACGGATTCGAAACCAAACAATCTTGAAAAAACCGTTTGTTTCCTAATGCTTCTTCCTTCGTGTTATAAATTCCAGAAACATACGCATATTTTCCATTTGGTTCGATTACTTTATGCATATAATTTGACAATTCGGTTTTTAATAATTCAGGGGACTTCGTGTCAGCGCCCTCTTCAAGTAAAACTGAATAATATCCTAACAAATAAGATTTATAAAGATTCCCAACTTCACTTTCTTGTGAAACGATATATTCAGAAGACCCAATAGAATGTTCAGCAAACAATTTTCTACTATCCGCAAAGAATTGCTGCATCTTAAAAATAGCACTATCTGCCATAAAATCTTGTCGAAATTCAGTATAATTAAATTCTGGCAAAAGGTAATAATATTTACTTCCTTTTTCTTGATTGATATGGACGTATGCAAAGCTGTGGTGTACTTCTTTAATACTCACTTTGCCATTTTCTTTTTTGAGGGTTGTTCCCACCATTAATCCGCCATTTTTATAGCGGTCTTTTTGGTTAGAAACATAGTTCCCCATCGACCAAACAGTTAATTTTTCTTTTCCGTTGACCACTTTTTTTTGCATTGGTTGAATGACATGTGGATGACTTCCAATAACCATATCGACCCCTAATTCATAACAATATTTCTCCCATTTTTTTTGGTAAGCGCTCGGTAATGATTCATATTCCGTTCCCCAATGCATCGTGCAAATAATGTAATCAGCATTCAACTCTTTTGCACGTTTAATATCCTTTTTGATTACAGCACTATCGATGTAATTTATAATCAAAGGTGCAGCAACAACAATTCCATTTGTACCGTAAGTATAATTCAGAATTGCTACTTTCATCCCATTTTGATTCAACATCAAAGGATAATTAAGATCGCGTTCAGCCTTGTTTCTAAAAGTTCCTGTATGTTTGATTCCAAGTTTGTCTAATATGTCTAATGTTCGAACAACACCTTTTGCTCCACCGTCACAAGAGTGATTATTACACGTCAGCAAAACATCAAAACCGGCATTCATTAACGCAGGAGAAAGTTCATCGGGTGCAGAAAATTGAGGGTAACCACTATAAGGTTTTCCAGCATGTGTTACTTCGAGGTTTGCAATTGCTATATCGTGTTGTTCAATAATCGGCTTCACAAATTGAAAACCAGCATCGTAATCATAACTATCTGTTAATTCATTTCGAGCGGCAGCAATTTGAGGACCGTGCGACATAACATCACCAGCAAATAGAAATGACAATTCTTGTTGTGCGTTTCCATGAAGAAAAACAATACAACTACATGCAATTAAGACATAGTTGAGATACTTACTTTTACCACATAGAAACATAGAGCACATAGTTAGAATTGATTCAAGATCGTTTTATATAAAATAAAGCATAGTTCAGATGTTTTTTCACCACATAGCGATGCACTGAGCTGGACTCCCCTGATTTTATCGAAGGGTCGAAGTGGAACATAGAGCACATAGTTAAAATTCGAGTTCCTTTTAAACAGCTACTTCGCCTTTAATATGTGGATGTGGGTCGTAATTCAATAATTCAAAATCTTCGTATGTAAATCCAAAAATATCTTTCACGTTTGGATTGATTTTCATGGTTGGTAATGGCCGTAATTCTCTTGAAAGTTGAAGATTTGCTTGCTCAATATGATTACTATATAAATGAGCATCACCAAAAGTATGAACAAAATCACCAACTTCCAGATCGCACACTTGCGCCACCATCATTGTGAGTAAAGCGTATGATGCAATATTAAAAGGCACTCCTAAAAAAGTATCTGCACTTCGCTGGTACAATTGGCAACTTAATTTTCCATTAGCAACGTAGAATTGAAATAAGGTATGACATGGAGGCAAAGCCATATGATCCACATCGGCAACATTCCATGCCGAAACAATCAATCTTCGTGAATCTGGATTTTTTTTAATTTGATTAATTAGGTTGGTGATTTGATCAATTGTTCCGCCATCATTTGCTGGCCAACTTCTCCACTGGTGTCCATAAACTGGACCTAGATTTCCGTTTTCATCAGCCCATTCATTCCAAATATTACACTTGTTGTCTGTCAAAAATTTAATATTTGTATCGCCTTGTAAAAACCACAATAACTCAATGATAATTGACCGTAAATGCAATTTTTTCGTGGTTACTACAGGAAATCCTTTTGAAAGGTCAAACCGCATTTGATAACCAAAAACAGAAATAGTTCCAGTTCCAGTTCTATCTTCTTTTTTAGTTCCCGTCTCTAAAATATGGTGTAATAAATCGTGGTATTGTTTCATTTTATCCTATTGAAATTCGCGTACTAATTTACGAAATCAAGAGATTCAAAAATCAGGAAGTTTTCAAGAAAAATAAGATTTTATGAACGTTTTATGCTTTTTTAAATATCTGTTTCAACCAAACGAAAATAAAAACGAAAATGGCAAAAACAAAACAGGAAGCACTGATATAAAACGCGCCTTTCAAAACAGGATTTCTATATTCAAAAAGCACGACGTTTTTTCCGCGGGGAACCATGATTGTCATGAAGTTCAAATTGCTTTTAAAAATTCTGGCCTTTTTACCATTGACTGTTGCTTTCCATCCTTTGTAATATTTTTGATGCAATGTTAAAAGTCGACGACTTCCCAAAGAAGTTGAAATTTCGAAACGCGCTGCATCATATTCTTTTACAAAAGCTGTATCTTGTTTTGTAGCTTCAAAGGCTCGTTGGATTAAATAGTCGTAATCGATTTCATTTAGAAAAATTTGATTCTGAGTAAACAAACTGTCTTTCTTATAAACTTTTAATTTGCTTTCAGGTAAAATAGAATCTGAAAGTAACAGCAATTTATTCTTTTTCATTGCTGTGAAAAGCTGCGAGTATTCACTTTCTAAAAATTCATAACTCGTAAAAGAAAATGAATTGTATCCTTCAGCAGAAATTTGTTTCTGAAAGGTATTCATGTTTTGCCAAAAGGGACTTCCAATTAACGGTAAATGACCAGCTTCTTCAATTGAAATATCTTTAAGTTTTGGAAATCCTTTTGCATATTTTGAAACGTTTTCCGTAGCTTCTTTTGCTGTAACCTTGTCATAATAAATTGTATAAGGCGCATTCAACTGTGTAGCAATTACTAAATCAGTTATCGTTAAAAGAATAATAGCAGCTAGGATTTTTTTACGGTCATTGAATTTCCACAATACAAAAAGAAAGATCCCCAAAAACAACAGTTGAATAATTGATTGAAAAGCCACATTTTGCCAATACGTCGACTCTTCTGAAGCAATGAATAAGTTGTTTTTTATGAATGAGAGAAGTGATAATTGTCCTTTTGATCTTGCTATAATGAATAAAATTAAAAAGAAACCTGACATAATCATTGCACCAATTGACAGTGTTTTTTTAGTCCATACCTTTCGATTAAATGATTCTTGCAAATAATAAACACCTGTTAAAATTCCAGCTATAATAAAGAACAATCTGAAAACGCTTGGAAACCGAAATACATTCATCATTGGAACATATTTAAACAGAAATTCACGCACTGGCAGATATTCACCAACTGCAACAGTTAAAGAAAATAATCCGAAATAAAAAAGCACTTTAAGTTGAATTGGTTTCTTTGAAAAGAGTCCGATTATAAAGAAAAGTAGAATAAACAAACCAAAATAGCCATTGCGCATGGAAAGATCTGAATTAAAGAAATCTGTGTGCGTTGTACTTACTAAAGGCAAAATAAATGACACAAACGATTGAGGAGAAAATGGCGAATACAATGCTTGTTCCAAACTAAAATCACCTAAACGAGAAAGATATGGGCTAACTTGGTAAATGGCAACGAACATGACCAATGAAAGCATAATAGTGTAAACAAGAAACAATACATGACGACTTAGAAACTCTATTAATGCTCTCGTCGATTGTGTTTGATATGTTTTCTTGAAATAAATGAAGAAGAAAATCAGTAACAAATAAAATAAGATAATTGTAAAAGCTGGATAGCCACCGGTGATCATTAAGAATAGAAAAAATGCAGCTTTCAAACTATGAACATGGGATTTCTCTTCTGCCAATCGAAAATAAAAATTCAAAACGTAAGGCAACCAACACGCACTGATGATATAAGGTAAATGTTGTGCATTGCCAATAAAAATACCGGACAACATGTATACTATTCCAGCCAACAAAGCAAAAGATTGATTCAATTTCAATGTTTTTGCGAGTGTATAAAATCCAACTCCCGCTAAAAAGACATGAAACCACAATTCAAATCCAATACTGTAAATCGTATAACCATTAAAATAACCAATTAACCAAACCATCGGATACCAAGCTCCGCTAGATGGGTCGGCATGAACTGGAGATCCTAAATCTTGGTATGGATTCCAATAAGGCAATTGCCCATTTTGCAAACATTCACCAATGTAAAAACGCCATGGATAGAAACAATCTATAAGGTCATATTTCCCAGGATGGAGATAAAATGAAACTTGAAAAAAAGCAATTGCAGCAAGACCGAAAAAAATAAGATAAGGGAGATAATTTTTCAGTTTGAGCGATTTCAAATTTCTTTTGATTTAGAGGTATGATTAAATTGTGTCTTTCAAAAATAACACATCCTTTTGATTCCATGTTATTGCGGAGATAAATTCTTACTTTTACTCTTATCAAAAAAAGTAAATGGCTTTAACAAGTATCATTATTCCTTCTTATCGTTCTGCAAATGCATTGGCTAATAATTTGCCTTACTTGATGAATTTCGTCAAAGAAAAAGGATGGGAAGTAGAAGTCATTGTTGTAGATGATGGATCAAATGACGAAGGCGAAACACAACGTGTAGCTGAAAGTAATAATTGCAGTTTTCTTACTTACAATTTAAATAAAGGAAAGGGCGCTGCTGTGCGAATGGGAATGCTTCATGCTCAAGGAGAAATTTGCATATTTACCGATGCCGACATTCCGTTTGAAGCAGAAGCTTTAGAGAATATTATCCATTACTTAGAATTCAAAGAATACGATGTTGTGATTGGTGATAGAGGATTAAAAGATTCCAATTATTTCAATAAAATATCTTCAAAACGACGTTTTGGAAGTGGTTTTTTTA
Source organism: Flavobacteriales bacterium (assembly GCA_947470515.1). GTDB lineage: Bacteria > Bacteroidota > Bacteroidia > Flavobacteriales_D > Crocinitomicaceae > M0103. The sequence goes on along the minus strand of CANITF010000004.1, from coordinate 118,697 downwards.
CCTTCATTGTTGGAAGGTTTATCACAACTGGAATTTCAGACACGCAATGTGGTTTGAAGGGATTTAAGAGAGAAATTGCAAAAGATTTATTTTCTGTGTCTCGGATAAAGGGTTTTACGTTTGACGTGGAATTGATGTATATCTCGTTGAAACGGAATTACGATATAAAAAAAATACCTGTTAGTTTAAGAAGTCAGGAAGGAAATAGTGTCAATGTTTTGAAGCATGGATTTAAAATGGTGGTTGACCTATTTGTAATAAAATTGAATCATTTAAGAGGTTTTTACACAAATACCGATTAGTATTTGATAATGCTGGAATAAAAATTTATCATACCAACTACAGATCGGCATTATACCAAAATTATACGTGGGGAAATTCAAATTATTAAATGTATAACATGAATAGAAGAGTAACAAATGTGATCCGTTTTGTAATGGATGAATTGGTTCCACCATTTGTGCGTGATTCCAAAGTTTTCATGTATCCATTTTACATGTTCGCCTACAGAGGTAGAAACATTAAAGAGGTCATGCAATTTAAAAGCAAAGTGTATACTTATTCAGAAGAAGAATATTCGGCATTTTACAATAATTTAAATACTATTTCTCGCAACCGTGCAACGGATATGAATCAAGCTTGTATTGATTTTATTTTAGAAAAAGTAGATTCTACGGCTAACAATTTGATTGATATTGGCTGCGGAAGTGGTTATTTACTTGGGAAGGTTGGAGAAAAATTTCCGACAATACATTTAAATGGTTTTGATATTAAAACGCCTTCTGGAAACGAATCGTTTAATTACATTCATGGAAACATTGAAAAATTACCTTTTGAAGATGATGCTTTTGATGTTGTGGTTTGTTGTCATACGATTGAGCATTTGTTGAAATTGGATGTTTGTATCAACGAGTTAGTTCGTATAACCAAAAAGCAATTATTCATTGTAACTCCTTGTCAACGGTTTTTCTATTACACATTGGATGAACACGTAAATTTCTTTCCATTTAAAGAGCGATTGACTTCTGTCTTGCCTATTGCAGATTATGAATGTTATAATTTGAATGGTGATTGGGCATATTTGGGAAGGAAATGAGAGCTGGAGATTAGAGGTTAGAGAATTGTTATTCTAATCGAAATAAATTACATTTGTTCAACATGATACGCAACATCCTTTTTTGTTTATGTCTTTTCCCGCTGGTTCTATCGGCGCAAAAGCCAATCGATTTGAAAAAAAAATTCTTCGGTACGTATGTTGGTGAAATCCCTGCTTTTCAATTAGATTCTGGTAAAGATTTATTGGATGTTGATCAAACAATTATCAAAGTTATTATTCAAGCAAAAACGATCACTTTTACCATTGGGAAAGACGCGATAGAAGGAACGTATATAGTTCTTTTTGAAGGTAAAAAATATTTCCTATTAGATTGTGTAATCGAAAACCAACTCGCCGGTGAACGCATTGTTGTTTACAAAAAAGGCAATAAGATATCACGCGACGGATTGTATCCGCAACCCAGTGCTTTTCTATATTTGAAGAAGTAATTCCAAAAAAAACGCTTTCCCCTGTAGTGGAAAGCGTTTTACTTTATTAGACAAATGTAAAATCTGTCGGTAGAAAAATCGTTATTTATTAAGAGCCTCTTTAACGAGTGACGCAATCAATTTACCATCTGCTTTTCCAGCTAATTTACTAGACAAAACACCCATTACTTTACCCATGTCTTGAGGACCCGCAGCTCCGGTAGATGCAACGGCAGCGTTTACTTCTGCTTTCACTTCTTCTTCGGACATCATTTTAGGAAGAAATTCTTCAATCACTTTCGCTTGAAACAATTCGTCAGCAGCAAGATCTTCGCGGTTTTGAGCTTTGTAAATTTCGTATGTTTCCATACGTTGTTTGTGCAATTTCATGCAAATCTTAATCGCTGTTTCATCAGAAGCTTCTCCATTTCCTGAAGTTGCTTCCATCAAAAGCTTTGATTTTACATCTCTTAAAACCTCTAAGCGTGCTTTGTCCCTAGCAAGCATTGCTGTTTTAATTTCAGCATTTATTTTATCTGTGAAACTCATTTTTTTAGACTTTAAGATTCTAAGATTTAAGATATCTGGACTCTAAATCTTAGAATCCTGAAATCTTAATGTCCTAATATCTAATTAATCAACGTTATCGTGCAAGAAATTGTTACTTCTTAATGTAGTTCCATTCTCATCTTCAGACAATCCAAAACGACTAAATTGCTCGTCGGTACTTGGTGTTGAACTTGCTAATTGGATGTTTCTTCTAACATAAGCAGGTTCATTTTCAAATTCTGCAATACCGTCTGCTTTTTTCAATTTTGCAGTATATTCTTGAATTTTTGACAAACGATCTTGTGTTCTTCTTTGTTGATCTTCAGGAGAAAGGATTGTTCTAGAAATAACATTATCTAAACTTACTTTTTGTTCCGTGTCATCTTCTAACATAAAACGAACAACATCTTCTTTATTAGAATCAATTGTATTTGATGTTTCGACATCCCAATCAAACTTCATTTCATTCGCCTCTACAGTCTTTTCAGAGGAAATACTTGAAGTAAATTCTGTTTTAATTTCCATAGAAGGGGTTTCCGAAGTTGGCTCATCTTTCAAGAATGGTTCTTCAACTGCTTTCACTTCAACTGCTTTACTAAATGTGTTTACTTGCGTTGGAGAAGAAAGAGGTGCCTTAATTTCATTCTTTGGCTCATCTTCTAGAGTACTTACTTTTCTTTCCTGAGCCTTTTCAAATCCTGTAATAGGGTTTGATTTAAAACCAGTAGCAATCAATGTTACACTTAATTTATCACCTAAAGTTGCATCATATCCATGTCCCCAAATCACATCAGCCGTTGCGCCAGCTTCATCTTGAATGAAGTCAGTTATTTCAGTAATTTCGTTCATCAACACTTCTTTATCACCATATGTAATGTTCAACAACACATATTGAGCACCGCTGATATCGTTATCATTCAATAATGGAGAATTCAATGCTCCTTGAACCGCTAATGTTGCACGGTTTTCACCTTCAACTGCAGCGCTACCCATAATTGCAACACCACTGTCTTTCATAACAGTGCGAACATCATTGAAATCCACGTTGATAGCTCCTGTTACAGCAATTACTTCAGCAATACCTTTTGCAGCTGTTGTTAAAACATCATCAGCTTGAGAAAAAGCATTACTTATTGTAAGATTTCCAGTCATTTCACCTAAACGCTCATTATTGATTACCAATAAAGTATCAACGTTTTGACGCATTTTATCCAAACCTTCTTCAGCTTGCAATCTTCTTTTGCGACCTTCAAAATTGAAAGGAACTGTTACAATACCTACTGTTAAAATACCCATTTCCTTCGCTACTTGCGCAATTACTGGAGCAGCACCCGTTCCAGTTCCACCGCCTAATCCAGCAGTAACAAAAACCATCTTAGTGTCTTTACTCAATAATGCACGAATTTCTTCGATATTTTCAATCGCTGCATTCATTCCGATTTCTGGAATAGCTCCTGCACCACGACCTTCAGTTAATGATGGCCCTAATTGAATTTTGTAAGGCACCGGTGAAATATCTAAAGCTTGTTTATCGGTATTACACACGATAAAATCAACCCCAATGATTCCTTGGTTATACATGTGGTTCACAGCATTGCTTCCACCTCCTCCAACACCAATTACTTTGATAATTGAGTTTGTATCCTTCGGTAAATCAAATTCCATAATTTCTATTATTTGTTGTTATTCTAATTTTTATTTATTCCTCTTCGTTAAACCAGCCTTGACTCTTTTTAACGATATTATCGAAAAATGAACCTCTGTTTTTAACAGAATGTGTTTTAACCGCTCCTGAACTAGCAGCTTCGGCAGTCACACCTTTCTTCTCTAATGCTTCGAATCCTTTTAAAACCAGACCAATTCCTGTTGAATACATAGGACTTGTCAAGTTTTCAATGTGATTATTGTTTGCTAAATGTTCTGTTGGATATCCAATTCTAGTATCCATTCCAGTAATATATTCAAATAATTGCGTGATGTGTTTCAGCTGAGACCCTCCTCCAGTAACAACAATTCCACCAATCAGTTTTTTGCTGTAACCTGAATTCAAAATTTCATAATGAATTAAGTCCACAATTTCTTCCATTCTTGCTTGAATGATACTTGCCAAATTTCGAATCGTAATTTCTTTCGGTTCACGACCTCTCAATCCAGGAATACAAACAACTTCGTTTTCCTGACTTTCTGAAGCCAATGCTGATCCAAATTTCATTTTCAACATTTCAGCTTGACGCTTCATGATTGTACAGCCCTCTTTGATATCTTCAGTAATCACATTTCCACCAAATGGAATCACAGCCGTATGACGAATAATTCCTTCGTGGAAAATTGCAATATCTGTCGTTCCACCACCTATATCAACCAAAACTACTCCTGCTTCTTTTTCTTCATCAGATAGAACAGCATCAGCTGAAGCGATTGGTTCCAAAATAATTTCTTTAACTTCTAATCCAGCTTTTTCAACGCATTTACTAATATTTAGCGATGCACCGACTTGACCAGTGATTATGTGAAAATTAGCTTCAAGGCGTCGTCCCAACATTCCGATAGGATCTTTGATGCCTTGTTCATTATCAATAATGTATTCTTGCGGCAGAACAGTGATGATTGCTTCCCCTGGCTGCATTACCAACTTATACATGTCCTCGACAAGTGCATTAATATCTTTTTGTGAAATTTCGCTATCAACTTGGTCACGTGTATGAATTCCACGGTGTTGTAAACTTTTAATATGCTGACCAGCAATTCCAACATTCACGACACGAATGGTTAATTCACCTTCAACACGTTGTTGTGCTTCATCAACTGCAAGTTTTATTGATTGAACTGTTTTCTCAATATTCGAAACCATTCCACGCATCACACCAAGGGATTCGCTTTTCCCCATAGATAGAATTTCAATTTTACCATGTTCGTTTTTCTTACCAACGAAACAAGCAATCTTCGTAGTTCCAATATCAAGTCCAACAATAATCTCTGCCATATTCTTTTTTATTTTTCTTCAATATACCCCTCAACAGTCTTACAAACGATTTGTTTTTTGTACTTCAAACTAATTTCTTCGTACTTATCCCAACCTTCGTAAGGAATTGCTTCCTTGTAAAATATCTTCAATTTCTTAAACTTCTCTCTAACTTCTTCATCAGTGAAAGCTGATCCGAAAATAATTTTTTGACCACCAACCAGCGGTATCAGTACAAAATCACCGTTCTTTTTTAAATGAATTTGGCCTATTAGAGCCCGCATCAATGGATCGTTACAAACATAATTGGAAATACGATACACATCATCTATTTTTCGAATACTTTTCAAGGTATCGTTGTTGATAATTTTATCGACGGAAATAGAGTTTATTCGATCTTTAATATACCCTGTAACAACCACAACACGAGCGGTATGTAGGTTAGATGATTTCATTATAAAACCATCTTCATCTAGGTAAAAATTTTCATCGTATTTGTTGAAAACTCTCGCTATCGGTTTTCGAACATCCACATCTATTTTCCAGGAGCTTCCAATTTTTGTATAAACGCGCACATCTTTTACTTCAGACATTGATTTTATATACTTCTCAATAGCTGCAATTTTTAAATCTTGGTGGGCTTGTCCATTAAAAATAAATCCTTTTCTTTTTAAACGCACATACAATTCATCTTCAGTCAGAAAAGCACTTTCGCCTTTTACGTGAATGACAATTTCTGGTTTACTTAAGACGGTTTCACTCTGTGAATTTTGAACCATAAACAAGAGAACAAGTACACCTATTCCAAATAGTATCCAAAGACTTCTTTTGATCCAAACCCTCATAAAAGTGCTTTTTTTAACGGTTCAACAATACGATCAATATCTCCAGCTCCGATAGTTAGAATTACGCCGTTTTCAACCTTACTCAAGTGTGAAATTGCAACTGTCGGACTCATGACATTTTTCTCCATACACGTAATTTTTTGCAACAAAGCATCACTCGTTACTCCTTCAATTGGTTCTTCACGAGCTGGATAAATTGGCAACAAAATAACTTCATCCAACTTTGATAGTTCATTTGCAAAACCTTCGAAAAAATCTTTTGTTCGTGAAAATAAATGCGGTTGAAAAACACCTATAATTTTTTGATTTGGGTACAAAAGTCGAACGGATGAAACCAATGCTTCTATTTCAGTTGGATGGTGCGCATAATCATCAATATACACCAAATTATCGGTCTTTATTTGATATTCGAATCTCCTTTTAACGCCTTTAAATGTTTTTAATCCATATCTGATTTCGGTTTCCGAAAGTCCTAAAAATTGTGTCAACACAATACACGCAATTGCATTTTCTGCATTATGAATTCCTGGAATTCCAAGTTCAACTTCGCTTAATTTTCCATTTGGAGTTCTAACATCAACAAGAAATTTTCCTTCATTGAATTGCAAATTGAATCCAGAATAATCTGCTGTTGCCGAATCAATTGCATAAGTGATTGTCTTTGCTTTTGACGCAACATCCAATCCTTCTTTCTTCACCAAACAACCTTTTTCATTGATTAATTCAGTGTATTTTTGAAAACCTTCTAAAAAAACTGCTGCGCTCCCGTAGATGTCTAAATGATCTGGATCCGTTGACGTTACAATCGAAGCAAAAGGGGTCAACTTTAAGAATGATCGATCAAATTCGTCCGCTTCGATAACAGTATAATCACTTTCTCTGTTGATCAACAAATTCGAATTGAAATTCGTTGCAATACCACCTAAAAAAGCATTACATTTTAAAGTTGATTCATTTAAAATGTGCGCAAGCATTGAACTTGTCGTTGTTTTTCCGTGCGTTCCCGCAACACCCAATCCTTTTGATTGTCGCGTTATTAATCCTAAAACTTCAGAGCGTTTAAACAGGTTCGCCTGCTGTTCTTTAAAGAATCCTAATTCCCCGTGATTTCTTGGAATTGCTGGTGTATAAACAACAAGTGTTGTTTCGATTTCTTTGAATTGACTAGGAATTCCCGTCCCCATATCATCAAAATGGATTCTTATTCCTTCATTTTCTAATTCCTCTGTTAAAGTTGTAGCTGTTTTGTCATAACCTGCTACTTCTAAACCAATTGCATTAAAATATCTCGCCAAAGCAGACATTCCAATTCCACCTATTCCAATAAAATAGACATTTTTGAATTGTGATAATTGTATGGAATTAAGTCGCTCCATTAATGCTTTGCAATTTTTTCTATTTCATCAACGATATGTTCAGTCGCATCTGGTCTGCCCAGTTTTGTGATTTCTTCTATGAGTTTCGATTTCTCTTCTTCATTTGATATTAGCTCGATTGCAGTCGGAATCAAATTCTCTTTAGCTTCTTTGTCTTTAACCAACATTGCTGCACTTTTAGAAACCAATGCCATTGCGTTTTTCGTTTGATGATCTTCTGAAACGTTGGGAGAAGGGACAAGAATTGTCGGTTTTTTAATCAGACAAAGTTCAGACACAGAAATTGCTCCAGCTCTAGAAATAATTATATCTGCTAAGGCATATGCTAAATCCATGCGATCGATGAATTGAACTAATTTTATATTAGGATCATGCTTTCCTTCTAATTGTTCGCTTAAACTAGAGAAATAGTATTTTCCGCACTGCCATAATACTTGAACATCTTTTTCTACAATTAACTTGTAGTGATTCATTAAGGATTCGTTTAAGGTTCTTGCGCCTAAACTTCCTCCAATAATTAAGATAGTTTTCTTATTCGAATCTAAGTTATAATAGTCAAACGCTTCTTGTCTTTTTCCTTCAATATGAACCATTTCAAAACGAACAGGATTTCCGGTAAACGTAATTTTATCTGCTGGAAAAAAGCGATCTAAACCATCATACGCAGTGCAAATGGCAGTGACTTTTTTAGCTAATAATTTATTTGTTTTACCTGGAAACGAATTTTGTTCTTGAATCAACGTTGGTATTCCCAACATTGTGGCTGCTTTTAATGTTGGTCCGCTAGCATACCCTCCCACACCAATTACAACTTCTGGGTTGAAATTTTTAAGGATGCTTCTCGCCATCCATAGACTCTTAATAATTTTAAAGGGAAGTAAAAAATTTGAAAAAGTAATTCGTCGTTGAAATCCAACGATTGTTAAACCCACAATTTTGTAACCAGCGGCAGGCACTTTTTCCATTTCCATTTTCCCAACAGCACCAACAAATAATATTTCAACCGATGGATTCCGTTTTTTAATTTCATCCGCAATAGCGATCGCTGGGAAAATATGTCCCCCAGTTCCGCCTCCTGATATGATAACACGCTTTAATTTCATGCCGATACGAATGCGTTTGATGATTCTTCTTTATTTCCTTTATCCTGTTTATAGGCGATACTTTGAACAATACCAATAGCCACACAAGTCATTATTAAGGCTGATCCACCCATCGCTAACAGCGGCATATTTTGTCCTGTTACAGGAAAAATTCCAGTACAAACTAACATATTCACAGAAGCTTGACTTAACAACAAAATCCCAATACTCAAGCACGTATAGGTTTCGAACATGCTTTCTGCACGAAGTCCGATTTTAATAATCCGATACAATAAAATGAGGTAGAGCAACATTAAAACAATTGCGGCAACTAGCCCGAATTCTTCGACAAAACTTGAGTAATAAAAATCGGCGTACGCTTCAGGAGTGTATTCCTTTAGTTTTCCATCACCTACACCTTGACCGAAAATTGAACCGTGATAAATTCCTAATTCGGCATTCATTGCTTGTGCATTTGCTAGAACATTATCATCATCGTTATCCATTCGATTCATGATTCTATTTTCCCATGTTGAATAACGGGGTAACAAATTCAATGCTGGTGCAGCAAGGTGCAATCCAACTACTAATCCCATTAAAACAATACCACTAGAAATCGTCAATAAGATTTTTGATATGGGCACTTTCCCTAAAAAAAGTAAAGAAAGACTTATAGCAAATAAGATTCCAGCTGTAGAGAAATTATCCTTAACAATCAATCCACAAATAACAATAACAGGCAGGATAACTGGCCAAAAGCCATCTTTCCAACTCTTCAACTGATCCTTTTTTTGCACTAATAATCTTGAAACATAAATCAATAATGCCAATTTGGCAAAATCGGAAGATTGGAATGTTAATCCAACAAATGGAACTTGAATCCACCGACCTGCACCATTCATTTCTTTACCAAAAAAGAAGGTGAACAGCAACAACCCAACTGCCACATAAAAACTAAACTTCGACAATTGCCAGATATATTTAGAATCCTTTTTATGGATCCAATACATAATCCCGAGTCCAATTGCGATATAAATAAAATGTTTAAAAAGGTATTTAAAAGGTGTTCCTCCTTCAATTTTCACAAGAATTGGAACGAAACTATAGACCGTTACCAAAGAAAAAGCAAGCATCAACAAAGTGATAATCCAAATCACTCCGTCCCCTTTCAAATATTTTAAATATTCTCTCATTAAAGTTGAACAAGTTTTAAATAATCATCAAAAATTTTCATGTTTTCTAATTGTTTCTCTCCTGAGGAAGTGAACATCAAAACAGTTTGCGGTGCTTTGAACATTTTAAGAAATTCGAATGTTTGCTCAACTGTCTCTGTACCCGCACAATTTTTAATTTGAGTCAACCATTCATCCTTTAAGTTGAAAACGTTAAAATCGTAAGCAATAATTGAATGAAGGTTGGCTAAAACATCTTCTTCTTCATTAATTGCATCGATAATTGTCGAACCATTTCCAATCCAAATAACAGGAAAAGGAAACGAATGCAAGGTATTTGAAATTAAACCAGCATTCGGATTGCTCCATGAGAAGACATCCATTCCCCATAATTTTCCATGTGGACGCATAGAAGTTTCGTGAAATTGACGCAAGCCTTCCTTTCTTGCTTCAAGCAATCGGTCTTCTACTTTAATATTCAATTTCTCGTTCATGGTTTTTAATTATAATGATCGAACTGCTTCTTTGAATTTATTTCCTCTGTCTTCATAGTTTTCAAATAAATCGAAACTAGCACACGCTGGAGATAATAAAACTGTTTCGTCTTTTTTTGCTAAACGGTAACCATAAGCTACAGCTTCCATTGCAGAACGTGCTTCCACAATCGTTTCTACAACTCCTGTAAATGCTTCAATCAATTTTTGATTATCCACACCAAGGCAAATGATCGACTTCACTTTGTCTTTTACCAATTGCATTAACTCAGAATAATCGTTTCCTTTATCCACACCACCAACGATCCAAACTGTTGGATGTTCCATGCTTTCCAAGGCAAACCATGTTGAGTTTACGTTTGTTGCTTTTGAATCATTAATGAATTCTATTCCATTAACTTTTGCGACAAATTCTAGACGGTGTTCTACATTTGTAAAATCCTCTAGACTTTCTCTTACAACGTCTTTCCTAATTTCTAGGATTCTTGACGCAATACCTGACGCCAAAGAATTTTGGGTGTTGTGTTTCCCTTTAAGTGCTAAATCGTGAATTGACATAATTAGTTGTTCGTTTATATTTATTGTTAGTTGTTGCTCGTTTGCGAAGCCACCGTATTTAATCTCTTCTTTCAAAGAAAATGGCGCTTGAATTGCGTTGATTTTGCGTTTTGCAAGTTCAACTTTGATAATTGGATCATCATTGTTAAAAATGAAATAATCACTGTTTGTTTGATTTTGAATGATTCGAAATTTAGAATCAACATAGTTTTGCATTTGATAGTCATATCGATCCAAATGATCTGGAGTAATATTGGTAAGAATTGCGATATCAGCTTTGAATTTGAACATGTCATCCAATTGAAAAGAACTCAATTCTATAACATACCAGTCAAAGTCATTTTCAGCGACTTGTTTCGCATAACTGGTTCCAACGTTACCTGCTAATCCAACATTGATCCCTGCTTTCTTCAAAATATGGAAAGTCATCATGCTGGTAGTAGTCTTCCCGTTACTTCCCGTAATGCAAATTGTTTTAGCTTTCGAATAATATCCTGCAAATTCAATCTCAGAAATAATTTGAACGCCTTTTTCCCTCAATTTCTTGATTAGAGGTGCTTTTTCTGGAATTCCAGGAGATTTAATAATCAAATCAGCTGTTAGAATTATCTCTTCTGAATGTTTTTCTTCTTCCCACTCAAATCCTTTTTCATTCAATTGATTTTTGAAGTCCTCCTTGATTTTTCCAAAATCTGAAACGAACACATTCCACCCCATTTTTTTTGCTAGAATGGCAGCACCGACACCGCTTTCTCCGGCACCTAAAATGGCGATATGTTTGTTCGTTCCTACCACTTTTTAGCGTAGTTTCAGTGTTACAATTGTTATTACAGCGAGGAATACGCTGATAATCCAGAAGCGCGAAACAATTTTGGCTTCATGCAATCCAGTTTTTTGATAATGATGATGTAAAGGCGCCATTAAGAAGATTCGTTTTCCAACTCCAAACCGTTTCTTAGTAAATTTGAAATAACCCACCTGCATGATTACAGATAAGTTTTCAATAAGAAATACACCACATAAAACTGGAATCAATAATTCTTTTCGGATGGCAATCGCAAAAACAGCGATAATTCCTCCGATTGCTAAACTTCCTGTATCACCCATAAAAACTTGAGCTGGGTATGAATTATACCAAAGGAATCCAACACACGCTCCAACGAATGCAGCAATAAATATTACTAACTCTTCGGCCAGTGGAATGTACATTACGTTCAGGTAATCGGCAAAAAAGGCATTCGAACTGACGTATGCTAAAACTGCTAATGCAAGTCCAATAATTGCAGAAGTTCCAGTTGCTAAACCATCAAGACCATCCGTCATGTTTGCACCATTCGAAACTGCGATGACAATAAAAATCACAATTGGAATAAACAATAACCAACCATAGGATTTATCAGAATCTCCCATTAACCAATTGTAATTGAATTCATTTCCTTTGATGAAAGGAATTGTGGTTGTCATGTCATCCGTTTTGATCCATTTAAAGTTTTCATCTTTGCCATTTTGGTGTTCATGTGTTACAAATTCTTCGTCAGCTTGCAATACATAATTTTCTTGAACGCGCTTGTGCACAGTAACATCTTTTGAGAAATAAAGCATGCAACCTACGATTAATCCAACTCCGATTTGACCAACAATTTTAGATTTTCCAGCAAGACCTTCTTTGTTCTTTCTGAAAACTTTGATATAATCATCCAAGAATCCAATGACGCCTAACCAAATGGTTGCGACAATCATTGTGATGACATAAATGTTGTGCAATTTGGCGAACAAAATCGTTGGGATTAAGATAGCTCCTAAAATGATTAATCCACCCATTGTTGGCGTTCCTGATTTTTCAACTTGGCCTGCCAAACCTAGATCACGAACTGTTTCACCGATTTGCTGTTTTCTTAATAAATTGATAATTTTCTTTCCAAAGAAGATAGAAACAATTAACGATGTCATCAGTGCCATTGCAGCTCTGAAGGAAATAAATTGAAATAATCCCGCTCCCGGGAAATTCAATGAATCAAGATAGTCGAATAAATAGTACAGCATTATTTCTCTAGTTTTTTAAATAAATCCTTTGTTATGGACATGTCATCGAAGTCATGTTTCACGCCTTTTATTTCTTGGTATTTTTCGTGACCTTTTCCAGCAACTAAGATGATGTCACCTTTTTCCGCCATTGAAACAGCCGTTTTTATGGCTTGTGCTCTATCTACAATTGAAAGTGTCTTTTTGAAATAGTGCCCTTCAACACCGACCATCATTTCATCTAAAATCGTATTTGGATCTTCAGATCGTGGATTGTCTGATGTCAAAATCACTTTATCGCTTCTTTCACATGCAATGGCGGCCATTTCTGGACGTTTTGTTTTATCGCGATCTCCACCACAACCAATTACTGTATAAACAGTCTCGTTTTTAGTACGAATATTCGCAATCGTCTTCAAAACATTTTCCAAAGCATCTGGTGTATGCGCATAATCAACAATTGCTGTAATTCCAGTATCACTGTGAAAATATTGGAATCGGCCTTCAACAGATTCAAGGGTGCTGATTGCCGTTAAAACTTCGGTTGAATCTTCACCAAGTAATTGACTTACACTGTAAACCGCGAGTAAATTATAGGCATTAAAATCACCAATTAAACGCGTCCAGATTTCAATTCCGTTGATATTCAATACCAATCCAGAAAATTGATTTTCAACAACTTTAACTTTAAAGTCAGCCGGTGATTTTAATGAATACGAATGTTTGGATGCTGCTGTATTTTGAAGCATAACCATTCCATTTTTATCGTCAACATTTGTCAATGCAAAAGCATCTTTTCCAAGATTATCGAAGAAGGCTTTTTTAACAGTAATGTATTCAGCAAAGGTTTTATGGTAATCTAAATGATCGTGAGTGATATTCGTAAAAACTCCTCCAACGAAAGACAAACCAGTAATTCTGTGCTGATGAATTGCGTGTGAACTTACCTCCATGAAACAATGAGAACAGCCTTCATTGACCATTTGAGCCAAAAGCGCATTTAAAGAAACTGGATCAGGGGTTGTGTGAGTTGAAGGAATATTTTTGTTGCCAATTTTATTTACAACGGTAGAAAGTAGTCCACAGTGATAACCAAGTTTGGTATATAAATTAAATAACAACGTTGTTGTCGTCGTTTTACCATTCGTTCCAGTTACTCCAACAAGTTTCAATTTCTTGGATGGTTCATCATAGAAATTATTAGCCATCAATGCTAACGCTTTTGACGAATTATCAGTAACAATTAGTGTCACATTAACAGGCACTGCAACAGCATTTTCAGAAACAATTACTGAACATCCAGCTTCGATTACTTTAGGAATGTAATCATGACCATCAGCAATCACGCCTTTTACTGCAACAAACACAGAGCATTTGTTTGCATTTCTTGAATCAAAAACGATTTCAGAAACCTGCACGTCAAGCGACCCACTTTGTTTTAAAATGGTAAGACCTTTAATTATATCAGCAACTTTTCTTTCCATTAATCTAATTTCAATTCAATCACTCCACCTCTAAACAAAGGTTTTCCAGATGGGATAGATTGTTTAACAACTTTGCCATAACCGCTAATGTGCGCTGACATTCCTTTTGATTCAATTAAGTAAACTGCATCTTTGGCGCTCAAACCAATCACATTTGGAACAGTATTTTTATTGATTGGTTTCTTTTGAAGTTCAACTCTAGTAGAATCCTTTTTCGTATTGAACCATTCACCATCTTCTTTCACGGTAAAATCAACTCCTAATCTTTTAAATACGCTTACTAAATCATACCGATTTCCACTTAATGAAGTAGGCGCTATATTTTTCCTTTTTCCTGAATTAATAGCTGGGTGATATGCTAAAGTTGATGCATAAACTTTGTTAGCGATAGCTGCGAAAACAGTTCCAGAAACAACTGCTCCATAAATATCTTTGGAAGGAGCAGAAACCACTACAATACAAGAATAAATCGGGTTATCCGCAGGAAAATAACCTACGAATGATGCTTGATATGTTTCTTGACCTTTTTCACCATATTTACCTTGATCATTATGAATTCGAGCAGTACCAGTTTTTCCTGCGATTGAAAATTGCGATGAAATTAATTTTGAACCAGTTCCGCCATCTTTCATTACTCCTTCAAGGCAACTTTTCATAATGTTCAATGTGCTTTCCGAACAAATTTTCTCACGTATAACAACAGGGTTAAAAACTTTTATTGTTTCCGCACCTCTTCGTATTTCTTTAACAAATTGTGGTCTAACAAATTTACCGTTGTTGGCTACCGCATTATAAAATGCAAGTGTTTGTAAAGGAGTTTGCAGTACTTCATATCCTATTGCCATAGAAGCAAGCGACAATCGGTTCCAATTAGTTGAACCTGGCTTATAGACTACAGGATCTGCTTCACCTTCTAATTCGATTCCCAATTTTTCAGTTAATCCGAACTGAATTAATCGGTCAATAAATGCCTGAGGTTCATTTCTATATGCTCTATATATAACTTGCGTAATAACATTAGATGATTTTTCGAAAGCTCGTTTAATGGTAATTCTGCCATATCCACCTTTATGAGCGTCTTCAAAAGTTTTTCCAGGAAACTTATAATATCCATTAGAATTAACAGTATCATTGATTTTAATTTTTTCATCCTCTAATGCAGCCATTAAAGACGCGAGCTTGAATGTTGAACCTGGAACTTCCCGTCCACCAATTGCTTGATTAAATTGTTCTGCGTACTCTCCATTTTTGGTTTGCGATAAGTTGACAATTGCTTTCACAAAACCAGTTTTCACATCCATTACAACCACACAACCTCTTTTTGCACCTTGTGATTTCAATTGTCGTTCTAATTCTGAATGAGCAACTTCTTGAATTTCTTTGTCAATTGATGTCACCACATCAGCTCCTTCAACCGCTTCTTTTACTATTTGACCCGTCTTTTTCCAACCCGTAGAAATTCTTTGTTCAATCTCAATACCTGGTTCGCCACTCAAGTAATTAATATAAGCCCCTTCAATTCCAACTTTTAAAGTGTCTTTTCCATTATTTTGATAGTACCCTAATGTTCTACTCATCAAATCACCAAATGGCCGTTTTCTAATAATTGTTTCTTGATTATCAATCAACCCACCTTTCAATTTCCCAAGTTTGAAAATCGGCAATTTTCTTAACGTTTTGCGTTCGTCATTCGTTACTTTATTACGAATTGATAAAAACCTATTACCTCTTTCTCTAGCTGTTCGAATTGAGTTTTCATATTCTCTAGCAGTTTTTGAAGGGTAAATTTTTGCTAAACCACTCGCTAAATCCGTTACTTCTGCCTCAAAAATATCTTGTTTTACGACTGTTGCGTCCATATGAATGTCATAGAACGAAACAGAAGTAACCAAAGGAGTATAATTAACATCTAATATTTGTCCTTTTCGGGGAATTCTTTCTGCCGTTCGAATTGGCATTTTTTCTTCTGTTGAAGAGAAAACATTTCTACCACCTTCAAATTGAATTGAAACCGTTTTAAATAAAACGACCAACATAAGCAGTACGAATCCGAAATAAATCAGATACGCTCTCCAGAATATGTCTTTTTTTTCACTCATTTCAATTTTTTGCTTTCTTCATTTGAATCACTTTAATCGTATTCTCTGATTCTTTTAATCCTCTTGGTCCTAGTTTTTCAACTAATTTGAAGCGTCTCGTAACTTCTTCCAATTTTGCTTTCGATTCGATGTAATCAGCAGTCATTTCATCTAATTCCTTTTGCACAGTGTCAACATCTTTTGCCAATTGCTTTCCATAATATCCTTTTCCAACAATCAGTAAAAGCAATAAAATGATGAAGAAGATAAAGTTGAGGTTGTTCAACACAAATTCACGTGTCAAAAAATCCCCATTCAAAATCTGAGCAAAAGCACTTGGTTTAGAACTTTTAGGTTTCGATTTCTTTACCTTTTGTTCTACTTTCTTGCTTTCCTTCTCAGCTTGTTCCTTATCTATAAATTCATTTTCAGCCATTCCGCTCTGCTATTCTAAGTTTGGCACTTCTTGCTCGAGTATTTCTCTCTATTTCTTCTTCTACTGCAACAATTGGATGTCTATTTACTTCGTTAAAAGGCTTCAAGACATTTCCAAAAAAGTCTTTTGTTATTTCACCGTGAATAGATCCACGTTTCAGGTAATTTTTCACGAGTCTATCCTCCAAAGAATGGTAAGACATAACTACAAGTCTCCCATTCGGTTTGATGCAATCTTCCGTTTGTTCTAAGAATGATTTTAGCACCTCCAATTCTTGGTTCACTTCAATTCGAATTGCTTGAAAAACTTGAGCGAAAAACTTATGTTCTTTAAATTTCGGGGCACAATTCCCCAAAATTTCCATTAATTGATTTGTCGTTTTTATCTTTTTAGAAGCACGATTCTTCATGATTTGATCCGTGATTTTTCGTGCATTAGGTAACTCTCCGAAAGTTCTAAAGATTTTTATCAATTCGCGTTCGTCGTATTCATTTACAACTGAGAAAGCCGACAACTCGCCTGACTTATTCATTCGCATGTCTAAAGGAGCGTCAGCACGAATAGAAAAACCACGCGATTCGATATCAAATTGATGGGAGGAAACTCCTAAATCGGCAAGAATTCCATCAACATGTTTAATTCCCATCATCCGCAAATGATTGGACATATACGCAAAATTGGCCGCGATAAAATAAAAATTATCTGCTTCCCAAGCATTTGCTTTTGCATCAGGATCTTGATCAAAAACAATCAATTTTCCTTTGCTACTTAATTTTTTGTAAATCTCTCTTGAATGTCCGCCACCACCGAATGTAACATCCACATAAATGCCATCTGGATTGATATTCAACCCTTCGATGCATTCATCTAACATTACTGGTATGTGATACGTAGTACTATTCTCCATCATCTAAGTCACCCATTACTTCATCCGCCAAATCAGCGAAGTCCGCCATGTTGCCTTCGATAATATCGAAGTACTTAGATTTATCCCAAATTTCAATTCGGTCGTTGTATGCAATAAGCATCACATCTTGATTTAAACCTACACGCTCCATGTGAGCTGTTGGAACCAAGATTCGACCGGCGTTGTCCAATGCAATCAATTTTGCCCCTTGATGAAACAAGCGGTAAAACATACGATTCTTTGGTTTAAATAAATTCATTTTAGCTAGTTTTTCACTGATCTTCTCCCACTCTGGAAGAGGATACAAGGTCAAACAGTCTTCAAATCCTTTATTCAACATGAAATCTCTTTGAGTCGCAGGAGAAAGCTGCTTCCGTAAACCGGAAGGAAATAAAAAACGCCCTTTTGCGTCCACCTTTACTTCAAATTCTCCTACTAATCCTGCCATGACTAAATAATGGGTAAAAATAATGGAAATCTCCCACTTTTTACCACTAGTTTTCTAATTGTTGATAAATTATAACGGCACAAAGATAATTTTGTTTCAAAACAAGCAATCAATTTTCTTCACAAACTCACAAAAAACTAGTAAATTAGAAGAAAGTGGGTAATAGTGGGTAATTTTTTAACAAATTTGAGTTGATTAGGTTATCAACAGTTTACTAATAGCTTATGAACAATTTCAAATTGCTTCTGATTTTTATTAAGAATCTTAATCTTTCCGCTAATTTTGCCACATGACTAAAGAAATGAAAGGTTGGCTCTTATTGATTTTACTTTCGTGTGTATGGGGAAGCTCATTTATTTTAATGAAAAAAGGAATGTACACAACCGACGGCGAATTGATCTTTTCAGATGGCCAAGTAGGCGCGTTAAGAATGTTAATTGCAGGGTTAGTTTTAGTGCCTTTTGCACTATTTAGTTTAAAGAAAATCAAAACATGGAAGCAATTTTTTATGCTTGCAATTGTTGGGTTTTCAGGCAACTTTTTTCCAGCGTTTTTATTTACTTATGCAGAAACAGGTCTTTCATCTGGTTTTGCAGGGATGCTGAATAGCTTTACCCCAATCTTTACAATACTTATCGGATTCTTTGTCTTTAAAATTCGACTTTCACTTATTCAAATCATAGGAGTTGTTATTGGCACTATTGGAATTGTATTATTAATGATTGCAGGGAAAGTTTTGTCATTAACTGGAAATTGGTATCATATTTTCGCCATTGTTTTGGCAACTCTTTTATATGCAATAAGTTTGAATACTATAAAACACACATTACAAATGTTCAAAGCAATTGAAATAACATCTTTAGCATTTTTTATTGTTTTGATTCCAGCGTTTTTTGCAAATGTTCATTTTGGGACATGGGAAACATTAAAAACGAACAAACATGCTTTCGATGGATTGGGCTATATAGCCATTTTAGCAGTATTCGGAACTGCTTTGGCTGTCATCATCTTCAACCAAGTAATAAGTTATTCTTCGGCTTTATTTGCAAGCAGTGTTACTTATTTCATCCCAATTGTTGCTGTCGTCATTGGCGTTTATTTTCAAGAATACATTGGTTGGAGTCAAATTGGGGCTATGGGAATCGTATTGATTGGTGTATTTATTGCCAATTACTGGCCGTATTTGAGGCAACAAATATTAAATTTTAAAAAATAATCTCCAACAGACTTGTGTTGAAAAGTATTTTTTCTATCTTTGCCATCCAATTTTTGGGTTAATAACAATAAAAACAAGCTATATGTACGCAATCGTAGAGATAGCAGGGCAGCAATTTAAAGTGCAAAAAGACCAAAAGATCTTTGTACACCGTTTAGCAGCTGAGGCAGGTTCAAAACTTAGTTTTGATCGTGTTCTTTTAGTTGAAGACGGAGGAAAGATCACAGTTGGCGCCCCAGCTATAGCAGGTGCTTCGGTAACTGCAGAAGTCATTGATCATGTGAAAGGTGACAAAGTAATCGTCTTCAGAAAGAAAAGAAGAAAAGGTTATAAAAAGAAAAATGGACACCGTCAAAGCTTTACGGCGATTACCATTAAAAACATTAAAGCTTAATAAAAACTTTCCAATCTATTTGGAATAAAATTTAGAAACAATGGCACACAAAAAAGGAGCTGGTAGTTCGAAAAATGGTCGTGAATCTCATAGCAAAAGACTTGGTGTTAAGATCTTTGGAGGTCAAGCTGCAATTGCAGGTAACATCATTATTCGTCAAAGAGGAACGCATCATCACCCAGGTCAAAATGTAGGTATTGGTAAAGACCATACTTTATATGCTTTGACAGATGGATTAGTAGAATTCCGTAGAAAAAAAGAAAATCGTTCGTTTGTATCAGTTATCCCTTTTGAGACAGCTGAAGCATAATTGAATGCACATATGATTATTAAGGCGAGCAGTTATGTTCGCCTTTTTTTATGACTTCGACAAGCTCAGTCAGCTTAAAGTCGAGCTCAGCAAACCAAAAAAGCAGAGCAATCTACCGTAAAAGACTCCATTAAAGCTCATGAAATAATTCATTTTTTCTTGAATTTACAAAGAAAATACGTTGTAACAAATACAACGCAAGCAATGTGATGTCCTTTATAATTATTAAATTCGCAACACAAAAACAAAGTATAATGCTCGAGATTACACGTATTCGAAACGAAAAAGAAGCCATTATTGAAGGGCTTAAAAAAAGAAATATTGATGCTACAGAGACGCTCAATAAAATTCTCGAAACAGATCAAAATTGGAGAGCCTCTAAAACTGAATTAGAAACTACTTCTGCAGAATTGAATCAATATGCGAAAGAAATTGGAGATCTTTTCAAACAAGGAAAACAAAATGATGCGATCATTGCCAAAGAAAAAACAACGAAACTTAAAGTAGTTGAAAGTGAATTAAAGGCTAAAGTTGATATTTATGAAAAAGAAATAACACAACTTTTATATACTATTCCAAATGTACCAAACGAACTTGTTAAAAGTGGCAAGAGTGAATTGGACAATGAAACTGTTTTTGAACATGGAACTGCACCTGTTTTCAGTTTCGCAGCTTTACCACATTGGGATTTAGCCAAGAAATATGACCTAATTGACTTCGAATTAGGTGTTAAAGTTACGGGAGCCGGATTTCCATTTTATAGAGGAAAAGGAGCTAAATTACAACGTGCACTAATTGCCTTCTTTTTAGATGAGGCCGATAAATCTGGTTATGAAGAGTTTATTCCACCGTTAATGGTCAATGAAGCAAGTGCTTATGGAACGGGGCAATTACCTGATAAAGAAGGGCAAATGTACTATATGCCAGAAGATGATTTTTATATGATTCCGACAGCTGAAGTTCCATTAACAAATATTTACCGCGACGTACTTTTACCTTCAGATAATTTTTCCATAAAACTTACTGGGTATACGCCTTGTTTTAGAAGAGAAGCAGGTTCTTATGGAAGCGATGTGAGAGGATTAAATCGTTTACATCAATTTGACAAAGTCGAAATCGTACGTATCGAGCATCCAAATAACGCAGACAAAGCATTGACCGAAATGATTGAGCACGTTAAAGGTTTGCTAGAAAAATTAGGGTTACAGTACCGTATTTTAAGACTTTGCGGAGGAGATACTAGTTTTGCATCAGCAATTACGTATGATTTTGAAGTATATTCTGCTGCACAAGATAAATGGTTAGAGGTTAGTTCAGTATCTCGTTTTGATACATTTCAAGCAAACAGGTTGAAATTGCGCTTTAAAAATGGCGAGAAAAAGAATCAATTGTGTCATACCTTGAATGGCAGTGCTTTGGCGCTTCCAAGAATTGTTGCTGCACTCTTAGAGAATCATCAAACGTCTAATAGTATTCTTATTCCTGATGTATTGCATAAGTTCACTGGATTTACTGAAATTAACTAAAGTGTTTTAATTCAAAACAAATTGTATTTTTAGGTAATTTTTATCTTATGAAATTTGCATTTATTTTGTTGGTTTTGATTGGTTTGTCTTCTTGCACTGACTTAAAAAAAGGCGAGCAAATATTGTCGATTCAAGAAATGAACGAATCATTGGATAGCATTCAATTAATTCTTGCGGAAAATGACTTCTCAACAATTTCTGATTTAGCTTCGAATGCAAATGCAACTGATTCGCGCATTAAAATGAATTACCAATCTGACACACTCGAATTTGAATTTGCAAAAAAACTGGATGCTTATAAGATAATGAGAAAATCATTCGAAATTCTCAATCTTTCCAATTCGCAAATGATAAACGATATTGAATCCGAAAAAATTGCACTTAAAAAATTAAAAGCTGATATAGATAAAGGCAATGGCGAAAGAGATAAATATGCGACTTACATTGAATTTGAAAATGAAAAAGTGCAGAAATTAAAAATTCTACTTTCTGATTACATTTCATTGCGAGAAAAAACAACTCAAACCTACGAGGCATTGCATAATGAAATTAATGCATTTTCATTAAGTTTATCTAATCAAAATTAAGAGGTATAATAATTGCTAATAATTGCCCATGAAATTTTTATTCGGTTTACTATTTATTTGGATTTCTAGTTTTTCCTTTTCACAAGGGGAAACAGATCAGCAATTGGCTCAACATTATTATTCCAATGGTGATTTTGAAAAAGCAAAGATGTATTACTTTAAAATTTATGACAAAGATCCTTCTAAATTTAATTTCAACCGTTATTTTGATTGCCTAAATCAAACTGGTGATTTGAAGGAGGCAGAAAAAGTGCTTAAAAAACAAAGTTCAGCAAATCGATATGATATTGAATATAAAGTCCTTTTAGGTCAATTTTATGAAGACACGAAGGAAACGGATAAAGCACAAAAAATTTATTCGGATTTAATTGATAACCTAGAACCTGATCCAGCTTCGATCATTTCACTTTTCAATGCATTTAAATCAAAAGGACGAAATGATTTAGCATTTTCAACAATCGAAAAAGGAAGAAAAATACTAAGAGACTCCTATCCTTTACATTTTCAGTTTGCAGAACTTTATGGCGCAATGGGTCAAACTGAAAAAATGATTGGTGAATATCTGGATTTACTCGATTTTCAATCAAGCTATGCATCCACTATTCAAACAGTTCTCGCACGGCAAATTGATTTCACATCTTCAGTATCAAAAGAATATGATTTCTTAAAAAGCGTACTGCTCGAAAGAATTCAAAAGAAACCTGGAGAATCAGTTTATTCCGAAATGTTGATTTGGTTGTTCATCCAAAAGAAAAATTTCACAGGAGCTTTAGTGCAAATTCAAGCGATGGATAAAAGATTAAATGAGCAAGGAAGAGGTGTTTTGGAGTTAGGGAAAATGTGTGTAGAAAATAAAGAATATGAAACTGCTCGCAAAGCCTTCAAATATGTTATAGCATTAGGTGATGAAAAATTATTTTATTATCAAGCAGAAAATGCGCTTTTAAATACCCGATTTTTAGAAGTAACTACTAATCGAAACTACTCTGCGGAGGAATTACAATCCACCATATCTGAATATCAAACAACCTTGTTACGTGTTGGTAAAAAAAGATCATCTATTCCTTTAATAATTGAACTAAGCCACATTGAAGCTTTTTATGCAAATCAAGCTACTGAAGCAATTACGTTATTGACAGATGCACTATTAATTCCAGGTATCACGGACATGCAAAAAGCAGAATTAAAAATGCAACTTGCTGATATTCATGTTTTACACGGAGATATCTGGGAGGCTTCTTTACTGTATATGCAAATCGAAAGTGAACTTAAATTCGAACCAATCGGACACGAAGCGAAATTTAAAAATGCACGTATTTTCTATTACGATGGCGAATTCGATTTTGCGCAATCACAATTAGGAGTCTTGAAAGAATCTACGACAAAACTAATTGCAAATGATGCGTTGAAATTGTCTATTCTAATAACAGACAACTTTGGTTTAGACAGTAATTATCAAGCTATGACTTGGTTTGCAAATGGTGATTTGTTAATTGAACAACACAGGAACAGTGAGGCATTTGTTTTATTTGATAGCATAATTGCAACTTTTCCATACCATAGTTTAGGAGATGAGATACTCATTCGAAAATCTAAAGCAATGCAACTTCAAGGCGATTGGACTAAAGCAATTTCCTATTTAGAAGAATTATTAAAATATTATAGAGATGATATACTTGCAGATGACGCTCTTTTTCAATTGGGCGATATTTATGAGAATCATCTGAACGACAATGAAAAAGCGTCTGAATATTATAAAACTTTGTTGTTTGATTTTAAAGGAAGTTTACATTCAGTTGAAGTACGTAAGCGTTATCGTTCTATTCGCGGCGACGCATCAGATGAAGAAAAAGACGATCTTTAAGCTTCAATCAAACATTTTCCAACTTAATTCGTTATTGTAACATGATGAAATTTAGTTTAATCCCGTTATTATTTTTTGCCTTATCAGCTTGTTCTCAAGTAAGTGATTCTGAAAAATCTGAAAAGAAAGTTGTTAAGAATCTTGATTCACTTCAAACCGCATATTTCGCAGCAGGTTGTTTTTGGTGCGTTGAAGCCATATTCGAATCTATAGAAGGGGTTGAAGAAGTTGAATCTGGCTATTCTGGTGGAACAGAAAAAAATCCGTCATACGAGCTAGTTTGTTCTGGCAAAACAAAACATGCCGAAACAGTTAAAATTTATTACGATTCATCAAAAGTGAGTTATAACATATTACTTGAAGCCTTTTTTGGATCTCACGACGCTTCCACGTTGAATCAACAAGGGCCAGATTTGGGCGTTCAATATAGATCTATTGTTTTCTATGAAAATGTACAAGAAAAAGATTACACCGAAAAATATATTCAAAAATTGCTCAAGGAAAAAGTATTTCCAAAAATTACTACTGAAGTAGTGCCATTAGTTAAATTTTACAAAGCAGAAATTTACCACCAAAACTACGAAGAATTGAATCCCGAGAATCCTTATGTAAAAGGCGTTTCTCAACCAAGACTTAATCGTTTCAAAGAGAAATATGGTCAATTATTAAAAAATAATTAATCCTTCTGTTTATATTTTCACAAAAAAAGATGTGAAATGTTTTTTATTTTTTGATTAAAGTTGAAATAAGGCAACCCATTTCATATATTTGCGTCTCGACTATACAAACTAAACAAACGTTATAAAACCACAACTATGAAAACGACCTTATTTCTTAGTTTTTTATTCTTGTCATCAATCTCCATTGGGCAAGTTCAAGAAACTGTTACTCAAGAAACCATCAATCCACAATTACAACAGCAACACATTTCTAAGGTCAATAAAATTGATAAACGTGTTAAGCCTGTTCGCTCCAAAAAAATAGAATCTCCTCAAAAAAAGGAGGAAATAATCAAAAAAAATTAATTCAAATTTCATCTTATGAAAAAAATAATACTCTCATCATTTTTTATGATGCTTTGCACAATTACATTCTCTCAATCTACTTTTGAAATAAAAAATATTGGAGATCAATACTCATCAGAGCAAATATCTTCTGTATTCAATTCAGCAGACTTTTGCGGTTCTTATTTTGAAACTAAACGAAATTTAATCACCTTAAATGATGGTTCCGAAATTGAATTGAAATCAGGACGTGAACTTGCAAATTCTGGTATTTCCATTGCGCCTAGTTGTTTATTAGCAGATGATTCTATTTATTTCATTTCGATATGGTCAATTTCCCCTGAAGGTTATTTAATGAAGGGGTTTGATAATACATTAAATCCAACAGAAAAAGAATACTATCATAAAAATAATATCAATAAACAGTAATTATGATATTGAAGAACAAAATTTTTCAGCTTTCAATTGCTGTTTTATCAGCATTTAGTGTTTTTGCCCAACCTGCCAATGACAATTGCTCAGGTGCCACAAGTTTAGGCACTTT
Organism: Flavobacteriales bacterium; assembly: GCA_947470515.1. Taxonomy (GTDB): domain Bacteria; phylum Bacteroidota; class Bacteroidia; order Flavobacteriales_D; family Crocinitomicaceae; genus M0103. Next base: position 93,315 of record CANITF010000004.1, on the reverse strand, counting down.
GCCAACACCAGGCGCATGTATTGCCGGTTTACAAAACGGAACTGCAACAACTTTAAATGCTCAAACTACAGTTGGCGCTACTGCGGAAAATCCGTATGTCTATCAAACGGGATGTACCGGAGGCGCTATGACTACATTCGCTCTATCAACATGGTATTCTTTTGTAGCTTCTGGAACCATTGCAAATGTGAATATAACTGGTTTTCCAAATGCAAATGTTGCTCTTTGGAGTGGAACATGTGGTAATTTACTTGGAAGAGGCTGCACAATTATAGGTGCTGGTGGAAATGGAACATTGGTTGTAACACAAATCGTCCCTGGACAAACCTATTATATTCAAGTTACAGGAAATTCTACAACTGCAACCGATAACAATTTTTCAATTGCTGTAGATAATGATACAGATTGCAATGATTGCTTATTGACTGCTACACTAACAGCAACACCTGCTCCTGTTAATGGGGGATATACGCCTGGTCAAGTTGTTCAGTTTTGTTATACGATAAATGGATGGTCTCAGCAAAATACTAACTGGTTACATGGTGTACAAGTTACAATGTCGCCAGGGTGGACAGGCTCAATGACAGGTCTTTCGACAGCTGCATCCGCTCAAGGTGCTGGTGGAAGTTGGCAATATTATGCCGGTGGAATTGGCGTTGTTAATGGAGTAAATTGGGGACCGGGATTTTATTATGAGACAACTGATATAGGAACTTTAGCAAGTGATAATTACGGCGACAATTGCAATGGAGCTGCATGTACTTGGACTTTTTGTTGGAATCAAACAGTTACTGCTGCATGTACTCCTGGTGCTAGTTTAGCAGTTACAGTGAATACTTCTGGGGATGGAGAATCAGGTAGCTGGGGGAGTTCAGCATGTACAGATGATAACGCGAGTAACTTTAGTGCGGTTCAAATTTGCTGCACTGCTCCTACAATGTCAGCCGCTGCAGTAACGTGCTTAGGTGGAAATAATGGCTCTGTCACTGCGACACATGGAACAGGAGCTAGCCCATGGGATTACGTATGGACAAATTCTAGTGGAACAAATGTTGGGACAACTATGAATTCAGCTGCCGCGAGTAATACTGTTATTGGTTTAGTTGCTGGTACATACACGGTAACAATAACTGACAATGTTGGTTGTGTAACATCGAATACAGTTGTTGTTGGTCCAGGGGTCAGTTGTGTCTGTTTAATGAATCTTTTCACAACAAATATTGGATTCTGTCAACCGAATAATACTTTCCCTGTTAATGGAACTTTTTCTTATACAAATGCCCCTGCAACTGGGACCATCGTTGTAATTGTAACCAACAGTTCAGGAACATATACTCAAACTTTTAATCCTCCATTCGTAAACGGAACAGTATACAATTATAATATTACAAACTGTATTTCTGATGGGTCAGCATCAACTGTTCAAGTTTATTTTACAGCAACACCATCGTGTCAACAATTGTTAAATTTCACCTCTCCCATCTCTTGTCTGTGTAATGCGGATATAGGAACTTTTACTGCCGATATTATTGGGGTTAGTAATAATAATTATGTTTTATGCTATGGTGATGTTATTGATATTCAAACCAATAACGACTACACAGTGCCTGGAATAGCAACGAACCCTCCTGGTCCCACTTATGACCCTGGCGTATCTTGGTTGATTTATTCTTGTCCTCCAACAATTGGTTTAGTCCCGTCGGCGACGGAAGATGTGGCAAATGACCCTTGTTTGTTAGGTATCGTAAGTGACTATGACTTAAATGATTTAAATGACCAAGGAATGTTAAATGCATTCCCTGCTGGGACATTTACAAATAATACTATTTATTACGTTCCGATTACGATGTATTCCATTGTAACCGGAACCTATACTTATGTAAACACAACTATTCCTTGTTATGATTTAGGAACGCCTTATGCAGTTCAATATTTACCACAAATAATTTCAACTTTTGTGCAAAACTGTTCAACCGTAACAGCAACTATTTCTGGTGGATTACCAGCCATTAATGGTTCACAATTTACAGCTGTTGCTGGTTCTTTGACTCCAGCGAATGCAAGTTTTGGAAACACAACATGTTCTAATGGCGGTACTATCGCTATAAATGGATTAACAGCTGGGCAAGTATTTAGTTTCCAAGTTCAGGATGCTAACGGTTGTCCTAGAACTGTAACTGGCACTTTTACAGGACCGCCAACATTAACCTATCCTTCTGCTTCTTATTGTACAAATGGAGCTAATCCTTCTCCAACTGTTGTTGGGGTTGCTGGAGGAACATATACTTCAACTGCAGGACTTGTTTTTGTAAGTGCAGCAACTGGAGTCATTAATTTAACAACATCCACTGCAGGTACTTATACTGTTACTTATACAACACCTGCTGTTCCGGGTCCTGTTTGTACTGCAACTTTTGTGATCACAATTAACCCATTACCAATAATTGCCGTTCCTGATCAAACAGTTTGTGCTGGAACAGCCGTTACACTTTCTGGAAATGGTGCTAACACATATACTTGGACTGGTGGTGTCACTAATGGAGTTGCATTTACGCCTGCTGCAACAACAACGTATACTGTAACAGGAACGATAACCGCAACTGGTTGCACGAGCACAGATCTTGCAACAATTACCGTCAACCCACTTCCGATTGTTGGTGCGGGTATCGACCAAACTGTTTGTGCAGGTATTGCCGTGACATTGTCAGGTTCTGGTGCTTCAACCTATACTTGGGACAATGGAGTAACAAATGGCGTAGCATTCACTCCTGCTGCAACTACTACATATACTGTAACTGGAACTTCTGCTGCAGGATGTATCAATACCGATCAAGTAATTGTCACGGTTAATCCAATTCCGGTTGTAAGTGCTGGTCCTGATGCATCTATTTGTACAGGTGGTTCAACAACATTAACTGCAACGGGAGCCACTACTTATTCGTGGGCACCTGGTGGGCAATTAACTGCTGCTATTACAGTTTCTCCTGTTGCAACAGCAACTTATACGGTTATTGGAACATCTTTAGGATGTACAGCATCTGATGCTGTAACGGTTACAATACTAGCAAACGCACCTATTAATGCGGGTCTTGACGTCGCAATTTGTATTGGTGCCTCAACGACTTTAACTGCAACTGGTGGTGTAACATATAATTGGAACAATGGATTAGGAATAGGAAATAATTTTGTTGTTTTTCCAACTGTAACCACAATTTATACCGTTGTTGGGACAAATGCTGGTGGATGCACTGGAACAGATGCAATCACTGTCACAGTTAACCCTTTACCAATTGTTGGTGCAGGACTAGATCAAACGGTTTGTGCTGGAACTGCAGTAACGCTTTCAGCTTCTGGAGCAGCAACATATACATGGAATAATGGTGTAACAAATGGCGTATCTTTTACCCCTGCTGCCACAACAACCTATACAGTTACAGGAACAACATTAGGATGCACAGCAACTGACCAAGTAATTGTAACTGTTAATCCTTTACCAATTGTTGGTGCAGGTGTTGACCAAACGGTTTGTGCTGGAACGGCGGTAACGTTAACGGGGTCTGGTGCTACAACATACACTTGGACTGGTGGTATCACAAACGGGGTTGCATTTACTCCTGCTGCTACAGCAAATTATACTGTAACAGGAACTACACTGGGTTGTACAAATACCGATATTGTTACTGTAACAGTCAACCCGCTACCGATTGTGAATGCTGGAGTAGACCAAACGGTTTGTTCAGGAACTGCAGTTACCTTATCGGGAGCAGGAGCATCAACTTATACTTGGAACAATGGAGTCACAAATGGTGTTGCATTTACACCAGCTGTTGGAGCAATAACATATACTGTAACTGGAACTTCAGCTGCAGGCTGTATAGCAACCGATCAAGTTGTTGTAACTGTTAATCCAAACCCGGTTCCTCTAATCAATGGTCCTTCAACGTATTGTACGGGTAACTTTGCTTTGCTTTCAACAAGTACTCCTTTTACAACTTATGCTTGGTCAACAGGATCCGCAACTCCAACTATCAATGCAACTATTGCAAACAATCCTATTAGTGTTGTTGTCACAAATGCATTTGGTTGTTCTGGAACTTCTCCTATCTTCCCAATAGCAGAAAACAATATTATAATGGCCAACTTTAACGTAACAATTTGTCAAGGACAATCGTCTGTGATTCACGGTATTGCTCAAACTGTTGCGGGAGTTTATTCTCAAACGTTCACCCTTGGTACTGGATGTGATAGTACTTCTATTGTTACACTTGTTGTAAATCCACTCCCTATAGTAAACGCAGGAGTTGATCAAGCAGTGTGTACAGGTGTTGCTACAACATTAACAGCGACTAGTGCTGCAACGTATACATGGAACAATGGTATAACGAATGGTGTACCATTTACCCAAGCTATTGGACCAATAACGTATACAGTAACTGGCACTTCAGCTGCTGGATGTGTGAACACAGACCAAGTGGTTGTAACCGTTAACCCATTGCCTATTGTAGCTGCTGGTATTGATCAGGCAGTATGTGCTGGAACTGCGGTAACGCTTTCAGCTTCTGGTGCTTCTACCTATACGTGGAACAATGGTGTTACAAATGCTGTTGTATTCACACCTATTGCAACAAACACCTATACAGTTACTGGAACAGATGTGAATGGTTGTGTTAATACTGATCAAGTGTTGGTTACGGTAAATCCTATTCCAACCGTTGGAGCAGGACCTGACCAAGCTATTTGTATTGGAGCTTCGGTTACCCTATCAGGATCTGGAGCCGCAACTTATACATGGGATAATGGTGTAACCAATGGAACTCTTTTTGCTCCAATTGCAACAACAAGTTATACTGTTACTGGAACAACAGCTGCTGGTTGTAGTTCAACAGATGAAGTCATAGTGACGGTGAATCCTCTTCCAGTTGTAAATGCTGGTTTAGATCAAACAATCTGTATTGGGGCTTCGGTTACCCTAAATGGAGCGGGGGCATCAACCTATACATGGACCAATGGTGTAACAAATGGTGTGGCATTTACGCCTGCTGTTGGAACATTAACTTATACTTTAACAGGAACAACTGCTGCTGGATGTATTTCAACCGACCAAGTAGATGTAGTTGTTAACCCTTTACCAGTTGTTGGTGGGGGTCCAGACCAAATGGTTTGTGCTGGAACTGCTGTAACGCTTTCAGGTTCTGGAGCCTCAACGTATACCTGGAACAATGGTATAACCGATGGTATAGCATTTACGCCTTTAGCAACAGCAACGTATACAGTAACAGGAACTTCAACTGCTGGTTGTGTTAATACGGATCAAGTGATCGTAACAGTAAACCCTATTCCGGTTGTTTTTGCTGGAAATGATGTCACTATTTGTGCTAATCAAACAGTAACTCTTACAGGGTCTGGAGCTGCTACATATGCATGGGATAATGGTATTACAAATGGAATAGCATTCACTCCACCTGCTGGAACAACAACATATACTGTAACTGGAACTACGGCTGCAGGATGTATTAATATTGATCAAATAAATGTTACTGTTGATCCAATACCTATCGTTTCCTTTACACCAAATGTAACGTTTGGTTGTGTACCATTGACAGTTAATTTTACAAATACTACAGCGAATTCAGCTAGTGGTGTTTGGACAATGAGCGATGGAACAGTGCTAACAGGAAATGGAACAGTAACAAATACATTTACTCAAGCTGGTTGTTTTGACATTACCTTAACATCAACATCAACAAATGGTTGTATTGGAACTTTCACTGCAATTGATTTGATTTGCACTGAAGCGGCTCCAATTGCTTCTTTCATTCCATCAGCTTCTATCATTTCGGAGTTAAATCCACTAGTGAATTTCAATAATACAACGTCTGGAGCTGTAGACTATGATTGGAATTTTGGAGATAACACACCAAACTCAATTCTTGTTAATCCATCACATGATTATTCAAATACAACAATAGGGAATTACATTGTAACACTGATTGCATACTCTCCATTTGGTTGCGTGGATACCGCATATTCAACCATTCAAATTTATGAAGAGTTGATATTCTATGTGCCAAATACATTTACACCAGATAACGATGATTATAATCCATCTTTCCAACCAATATTTACTGCTGGTTATGACCCTTATGATTACACCTTATTGATATTTAACCGCTGGGGTGAAATTGTATTTGAATCTCACAATACTGAAGTTGGATGGGATGGTTCTTATGGAAGTAACCGTGAAGTAGATCTTGTGCAGGATGGAACTTATACTTGGAAAATAGAATTCAAAACAAACAGAAATGATGAACGTGTTATGCGAGTTGGTCATGTTAATATTATCCGATAATATTTAAATTTCATCACCAAAAAAGCCTCAAGTTATTGAGGCTTTTTTTTGTGAAAATTTCAGAAAAAATATTCAGTTAATATTCAGTAAATGAATGCCTTTGCTCATTGATTGCATGTATATATTCATATTATAAAATATCCAGACTTAATTTTACTATTTTTAAAAGTTGATCTATCAATACCTATTACCAAAACACTCTGCTTGTATGTTTTTAATAATAACCATATTAAGCTAAAACAACTATGCAATTTTCAATCTCAAACAATCCTTTATTGAGAAATAAATTCAAGTTTCAAATCATATTAATTTTTATAATTAATATGCTGATAAACAAAGATATATTCAGTCAAATTACAGTTACTTACAATTATACAGGAACTGCGCAATCATGGACCGTTCCTCCTTGCGTCACAAGCATAACAATTACAGCAGCTGGGGCCGACGGTGGAGGCGCTTCAGGTGGGAATGGTGCGGTTCTTTCTGGAACATTAGCTGTAACTCCTGGTCAAGTTTTTCAAATAAAAGTAGGTGGATCTGGAGGCACAGGTGCTAGCTCAGGAGGTTACAATGGCGGAGGAACTGGAAGAGGTGCGAACTCAGCCGCTAATCAATCTGGTGGTGGCGGTGGTGCAACCTCAATAAGTGTTTCACCTTTCGCTTTAGCAAATAGAATTCTTGTAGCTGCAGGTGGAGGTGGATTTGGTGGCGGAACAACTGACGCAGCTGGTGGAGCTGGTGGATGCGCAACAGGCACGACAGGAGTTGCATCCTTTGGTGGCGGTGGTACTGGTGGAACTCAATCAGCGGGAGGTACAGGCGGAAACCCTTGGGGAAGTGGAAGTGTTGGCAGCTCTGGATCTCTTGGTACAGGAGCAGCTGGAGCTACTGACAATTGTTATAACTACGCTCCTGGCGGTGGTGGTGGTGGTGGATATTATGGCGGCGGAAGTGGTGGAGCAGATTGTTTTTCTGGTGCACCTTATGGCGGTGGCGGCGGTGGAGGTGGTTCCAGTTTAATACCTGCAGGTATAGGATGTACATCTGGAACGAATAACGGACCAGGTTATTTAACAATTTCTTATACTGCTTCTGTTGGAACTGTTACAGCGACAAATACAGGTCCATATTGTGTTGGAGCAACAATTCAACTAAATGCATCAAGCGGTACATCTTATAGTTGGACGGGCCCTAATTCATTTACATCAACACTCCAGAATCCAACAATTCCTTTGTCATCTACCTCAAATTCAGGAGTCTATACAGTTGTTGTCAATAATATTGGATGTCTGTCGACGGCAACCACAACAGTTGTAATTAATGCCTTACCAATTGTTAATGCTGGAAATGATCAAACTGTTTGTGCTGGAACAACGACAACACTTAATGCTTCTGGAGCAACAACGTATTCATGGAATAACGGAATAAATAATAATGTGTCATTTACTCAGGCTGTTGGAACTATAATCTATACCGTTACAGGAACAACATCTGGTTGCACCAATACAGATCAAGTTACGGTTATTGTAAATCCTATCCCTGTTATAGATGCTGGACAAGATGTTTCAATTTGTGCAGGATCTTCAGCAACCTTAACTGCTGTAGGAGCAACAACTTATTCTTGGAGCCCAAATGGACAAACGACGGCATCAATAACAGAAAGCCCAATCTTGACATCAACATATACGGTAACTGGGACAACTCTTGGCTGCTCGTCATCAGATGATGTTCAAATAATCATTTTACCAAATGCTTTAATAAATGCAGGTCCTGATGTAATTCTTTGTGAAGGTTTTTCATCGGTATTATCTGCTTCGGGAGGAGCGACTTATTCTTGGGATAATGGCATTGGAATTGGAAATAATGTTTCAATCACGCCTAATTCAACCTCTACTTATACAGTAATTGGAACTGATGCTTTGGGTTGCGTTGGCACTGATGATATTACAATAACGGTTAATCCATTGCCAACAATAGGCGCAGGAATTGATCAGGCAGTTTGTGATGGCTCATCAGTAACACTTTCTGGAGTAGGAGCTTCAACTTATACTTGGGATAATGGTGTAACTGATGCTCTTGCTTTTACACCTTTAACAACTGCAACTTATACTGTTACTGGAACTGATATAAATGGTTGTATTAATACAGATCAAGTAACTGTTACAGTAAACATAAATCCTGCTGTTGATGCCGGAATAGCCCAAACAATTTGTGTTGGTGGCTCTGTAACCCTTTCTGGTTCGGGCGCTGCAACTTATACTTGGGATAATGGTGTGACAGATGGAATCGTATTTTCGCCAACAGCTACTCTGAATTATACCGTAACTGGAACTACAATTGCAGGTTGTGCCTCAACTGATCAAGTTAGTGTTACAGTAAATCCACTTCCAATCGTGGAAGCAGGTTTAGATCAAACAGTTTGCTTTGGGACATCGGTTATCCTCAATGGTGCTGGCGCTTCAACGTATACTTGGACAAATGGAATAACTAATAATATAGGTTTTACACCTGTTGTTGGAACAGTAACTTATACAGTAACAGGAACTTCAATTAATGGTTGTGTATCAACAGATCTAATGGACGTAATTGTTAATCCTTTGCCATCAGTTAATGGAGGTTTAAATCAATCTGTTTGCGCTGGAACAGCTGTCACACTAACAGGTACTGGTGCTGCAACGTATACTTGGAACAATGGAATAACAAATGGTTTAGCATTTACTCCAATTTCAACAGCAACTTATACGGTAACCGGGACATCTGCTGCTGGTTGTGAAAATACCGATCAAGTTCTTGTAACAGTAAACCCAATTCCGGCTGTGTTTGCTGGGAATGATGTTACTTTTTGCGCTGGACAAACATTAATTTTTTCTGGATCTGGTGCCGCAACATACACATGGGACAATGGTATTACTAATGGAGTTGCTTTCACTCCGCCATCTGGTGCAACAACCTACACTGTAACGGGAACTTCTGCCGCTGGATGTATAAATACAGATCAAGTAGTTTCAACCATCGTTCCAATACCAGTAGTTTCATTTACCCCAAATATAACAAGCGGATGTGTGCCATTAAGTGTTAATTTCACAAATACAACTGCTAACTCTGCGAATTGTGTTTGGACGATAAGTGATGGTACAATTTTAACTGGTTGTGGAACTATCGCAAATACATTTACTCAAGCTGGTTGTTTTGATATTACATTAACAACGACGTTAACAAATGGCTGTGTTGCAACATTAACCTCTTTAAACATGATTTGTGTTGAAGCTTTGCCAATAGCTGCTTTTAGTCCATCAACGTCTACGATTAACGAAGAAAATTCAATAATTCAATTTCAAAATAACACAATTAATGGGTCAACTTATACATGGAATTTTGGAGATAATTCCCCGACATCATCTAATGAGAATCCATCTCATGACTACACTGGAGCTGAAGTCGGTAATTATACTGTAACACTGATTGCATTATCTCCTTTCGGATGCAGTGATACAGCTACTTCCATTATTCAATTGCAAGAAGATTTAATTTATTTCATACCAAATACATTTACACCGGACGAAGATGCACATAATCCAACTTTCCAACCGATATTCACATCTGGATTTGATCCATTTGATTTTAATTTACTAATTTTCAATCGTTGGGGAGAAATTGTTTTTGAATCGCATAATGCGGAAATTGGCTGGGATGGAACTTATAGATCCGGAGGTAAGTTAGTTCAAGATGGTGTTTATTCATGGAAAATTGAATTCAAAACAACTAAAAATGACGAACGCAAAATAGCCGTTGGACATGTTAATGTTCTGAAATAAAAGTAATTACGAAATACTTAAAATGAAATTAGGATTAATAAAAAGTATTATAATAATCATTGTAAGTTATTTTGGATTTATAAATTCAACTTTATCTCAAGGAGATGATTGTGCTACTGCTTACCAAATAAATACTGTTTCCAATTTTTGTTCAGGAGCTGGATTTTTTACGAATAATGGTTCAACAGTTGGAAGTTTTGGTGTTGCAACTTGCTTGGCTACCACCTCAACACAAGACGTTTGGTTTCAATTCACTGCAGTTGGAACAGACGCACTAATTTCTGCAGGCGGATCGGGTTCAGGTGGAACAATGATGAGTCCTTGTATTTCTATCTACAATGGTGATTGTTTAACTGGTATTAATGAACAAGGTTGTGCTAACGGAACAGCTGGATCGGGAATAACACAGCTATATGAAGGAGCACTGATTCAAGGAAGCACCTATTATATTCGCATTAGCACGACCACATTGAATCAGGGTACTTTCGAACTATGCGTTAATAATTATACCCCTTCGGCAAATCCAGGTGCAGATTGCGGAGGCGCAGCATTTTTATGTAATCAAAATCCTATAAGTGTTGCAATATTGAGTGGTGGCGGTTTAAATAATGATGAACCAGAAGCAACTTCTTGTTTAGAAAATGCTTTTGGGGCAGATGAAGGAAATTCTTCATGGTTTTATTGGACATGCGGAACTGCAGGTTCATTAACCTTTGATATTACTCCATTAAATCCATTTGATGATATAGATTTTATGATTTATCAATTGAATAGCACAAATCCTTGTGGACCAAGAACTGTAATAAGGTGTAATTCCTCTTCGTGTTTAAATGCAAATGGCTCAACTGGATTAAGTTTAACTGATCTAGATATAACCGAAGACCCAAACTGTGATCCCGGAGAAAATGCATATTGCCAATTTGTAAACATGACAGTTGGAACTACCTATGCCTTATTAGTTAATAACTTCAGTGCTAATATGGGATTTACAGTCAATTTTGGAGGAACAGGAGCTTTCCAAGGGCCAAACCCAAATATTGTAGCAGCACCATTAACAATTTGTCAAGGACAAACAGTCACATTTAATGGTTCAACTTCTGTAAATGTTGCAGGTGGGTTAACGTGGAATTTTTCAAATGGTGGCACTCCTACTTCAGCAATTGGAAATGGCCCCCATGTTATTACCTACAATACTGCTGGAGCTTTCACTGCAATATTAAATGGAACTGATGCAAATGGTTGTCAATCAATCGAAACAGTTACGGTTAATGTGAATAATCCTCCAGTTGCGCCAACTGTTACAAATGTATCTTATTGTCAAGGGCAACCTTCAACTGCATTAACAGCAACAGGTACAAATTTACTTTGGTATACCGCTGCAATTGGTGGAATTGGATCTGCAATTGCCCCATTACTTTCAACAGCAATCGTTGGAACAACAAGTTATTATGTTTCTCAAACAATAACAGGGTGTGAAAGTCCTCGAGCACAAATTGATGTTACAATTACCCCTCCCCCAACAATGAATCTACCGGTTTCACTTGCTGCTTGTGCAAATAATTTATTCAATTCAACAACCTTTTCAAGCACGGAACTTGGAGTAACATATACTTGGTCAAATTCAAATAATACGATCGGAATAGGTGCAAATGGGAATGGAAATATTCCAGCATTTACGGGATTAAACACATCATTAATTGACAATGTTGGAACTATTACTGTCACTCCTTCGGTTGGAACATGTATCGGATCTGCAACCACTTTCACACTTACAGTTTACCCTTTGCCTCCGGTAAATGCCGGAAGTGATCAATCTATATGTGCAGGTACAGCATCAATTTTAACTGCTTCTGGAGCAAGCACATACACATGGGATAACTCAATTATTAACGGCTCTCCTTTTACACCAGTAACAACTGCTACCTATACATTAACTGGCGCATCTGTTGAAGGATGTATTGCAGATGATCAAGTTCTTGTTACGATAAATCCAATTCCCACAGTTTCAGCAGGATTAGATTTAATAATTTGTACTGGACAAACGGCAGTTTTAACTGGAAATGGCGCTACCACATATTCATGGGATAATAATGTTACAAATGGAGTCGTTTTTACACCTAGTCCTGCGATAAGTACTTATACTGTTACAGGCACAACAGCTGCAGGATGCTCCGCAACAGATCAAATGATCATACAAGTTATTCCATCACCACCTGTTAGTTTTTCTCCGGATTTAACATTAGGGTGCTCGCCTTTTACTGTGAATTTCACGAACACAACGTTGAATTCTGTTAATTGTAATTGGGATATGGGAGATGGTAATCAATTGAATGGTTGTGGCACAGTTTCTAATACTTTTATACAAGCAGGCTGTTACGATGTGACATTAACTGTGACTTATGCTACAGGTTGCACTGCATCGTTGACAACTCCAAATAGTGTTTGTGTTGAACCTAATCCTATCGCATCTTTTATTGCAACGCCATCCATTTTAAATGAATATGATTCCCAAGCGACATTTAATAATACTTCAGTTGGTGGATCAACTTACGAATGGGATTTTGGTGATAATACTGCAGGATCTTTTGATAGCGATCCAACACATGATTATGCCCAAGCAGGTTTAGGGAATTTCCTTGTAACATTAATTGCATATTCCCCATTGGGTTGCATAGACTCTGTTCAAAGTGTTATTCAAATAAAAGAAGATTTACTCTTTTATATTCCAAATACATTCACTCCAGATGAAGATCAATTTAATCAATTGTTCCAACCAGTATTTACATCTGGTTTTGATCCTTACGATTATACCATGTTGATTTATGATCGGTGGGGCGAACTAATTTTTGAAACGCACAATACAAATATTGGGTGGAATGGAACGTATGGAATTAATCGTGGACTAGTACAAGACGGAACCTATAATTGGAAGATTGAGTTCAAAAGAAGTGACTCTGATGAAAGGGTTATGAAAGTTGGACATGTTAATGTTGTGAGGTAATTAAAATTATCGCATAAAAAAAGAGGTTTTAAAAACCTCTTTTTTTTGTTGTGGTCCCACTTGGAATCGAACCAAGCACCTACTGATTATGAGTCAGTTGCTCTAACCGAATGAGCTATGGGACCGTGAATTGTTTAACCAATTCGGGTTGCAAATATACTACTTCATCTGCAATTATCAAGCACTGTTTGAAGAATTAATTTACACTAGCAGTTCGCATTCTAAATACCAGCATAGTAAGTACACCGAATAATATTGCTGCAAAAATCAAATGACTTGTTTGAATCAATCCAGGCATATTAGCATACGCTAAAAGAACTCCCGAAAGTAATTCTAATCCCAATATCACAAATGCTGTTCGAATGATTGTGTGTTTTGACGTTTTTTCATTCTTCCAAATCATAAAGGTCATTAAAACCAAAACAAGCCATGAAAAACTTCTATGAATTATAAAAGTCCAATTCAAATGTTCCGTCCATGCTTCTCGTTCGTAACCCGCTTTTTTTAATTCATCAATGAATTCACGCACTTGTGTTCCCAAGAACATTTGGTAAAAAGTAATTGCTAAAACAACCACTGCCATCCATTTCATAGTTTTATTCAATTCGATTTTCTTTTGCTGAACAGGACTGATTTCACGAATCACATACAATTGTATTCCAATAATCACCAAAGCTAAAAACATGTGAATGGTAATTGTCCAAGGCACCAAATTCGAAGCAACAACAATAGATCCAAACCAAGCTTCTAAAGTCATTAAAATCAAATTAAACAGCGTAATTAAAACCAACTTGCGTTTGCGGTATTTTATTAAAATCCAAATGAAAACGGCTAACATAAAATTACCTGCTAAAAAGCCAACTAAACGATTTCCGTATTCTGTCCAAGTGCGCTTCCAATTGAAGGATTCTTCTTGACGAAGTGTTGGGTCATTCAGAATTTGATTTGCAGTTGCTTTAAAACCGATTCCAGCTAAAAATTTGGCAAATTTTTCAATTTTCTTTGCTCTTTTCTCAGAATAGATTTCTTTGTAATTATTTGGTAATTCAGTTGCTTCAGTTGGCGGAACCCATTGTCCAAAACATTTCGGCCAATCAGGGCAACCCATTCCACTTCCAGTTATTCGCACAAAACTACCGGCTACGACAACCATATAAATCAACACAAGTGTGACCCAATTCATCCGAACAAAACTTCTAGAATATCCCATTTTACAAAGTTAAAATTAAACCTGCTTGTTTTTACTATAAGAACAATTTGAAATAAAAACAATTTAGATTCTTATATGTTTTCTTATTTTTAACAAAAATGAATATAGCAGTAATTGGTTGCGGGTGGTTGGGTTTTCCCCTTTCTAAAGAACTTTTAAAACAGGGGCATGTTGTTTATGGTTCAACCACGACTATCAATAAGTTTGATGAACTAATAGCTGAATCAATTCAACCCTTTTTGTATGATGGACTTATTAATAAATTAATTTCTATTCCAACTAATGAAATTGATTGCTTAATAATCAATTTTCCACCATCAAAATCTTTCGATTATCCAACACAAATAAAAGATCTAATTGAACAATTTCCTGCAGCTTGTAAAATAATATTTACGAGTTCAACAAGTGTATACCAAGATTTAGAAGGAACAATGAATGAAAATGGTGCTGTCAAAATGGATCATTCGGTATTTTTAGCAGAAGAAATTTTACGTTCTTCTAAAAGGCCAGCTACCATTCTTCGACTTGCAGGATTAATTGGTTCGAATCGTCATCCAATAAAATTTCTCAGCGGGAAGAATATTGAACATGGAAATATGGCTGTCAATCTTGTTCATCAAAATGATGTAATTGCTGCAATTATTTGTGTCATTGAAAAAAATGCTTGGAACAAAACATATAATGTTTGTTGGAACGAACATCCGAAGAAGGGTCACTATTATCAAAATGCAGCAGAAAAATATGGCTTAACACCTCCAATTGTTGCGTTTTCTGACAGTGTTGGAAAGTCTATAGATGGTAATTTAATTGTTATTGATCTCGGATTTAACTACAAAAATCCAATTTAAATTCATCTAAATCACGATTATTTTGAGTTTTGGAACAACATTTGCCTTAATTTTGCGTCTAATTAAAAAATGAAGTCAATTATATTATTTTTCGCGTTTTTCTCTGTGTTTGCATCCAATGCTGCTCACATTGTTGGTGGTGATATTTACTATGATTACTTAGGCGGAAATAATTACCGATTTTACATAACATTATATAGGGATTGTTTCTCTACTGGTGCTCAGTACGATAATCCTTTACCATTAGCAGTTTACACCTCAGGAAATTTTCTTTTAACAAGTATTGACGTTCCTTTTCCGGGAAGTGTCATTTTACCAGTGGTTTTTAATAATCCATGTGGAACCGCTCCGACCGATATTTGTGTTGAGAAAGCAATTTATACAACTGTTATAAATCTTCCCCCAGCTGTGGGTGGTTATACGGTTTCATATCAGCGATGTTGCAGAGGTCCTGCGGTAACAAATCTCATAAGTCCAGATGATACAGGTATTACGTTAAGTACTCATGTTCCCGGTTCTGAAACCGGATTCACAGTTAACAGTAGTCCTCGATTCACAAATTATCCACCTTTAGTCTTGTGCAGTAATGACCAATTAATATTTGATCATTCTGCAACTGATCCAGATGGCGATCAATTGGTTTATTCACTTGTAACGCCTTTATCAGGTGCTTCTTCGACTAATCCAGGGCCATTAACGGCTCCACCTCCGCCTTATTTTCCTGTAGTTTGGGCAGGTGGATTTGGAGCAGCAAATCCTTTAGGTCCTGGCTCGACTATTTCTATAAATTCATCAACCGGTGTACTAACGGCAACGCCACAAATGTTAGGTTTATTTGTTGTTGGTGTTAGAGTGCAAGAATTTAGAAATGGCGTCTTAGTCGGAGAAACAATTCGTGATTTTTTATTCAAAGTTTTCAATTGTCAAATTACATTATCTGCCATTTTACCACTTCAAACGCAGCTCTCATCTTTTGTTTCTTATTGTAACGGACTTAATGTTCAATTTGAAAATAATTCATTCGGGGGTACAACTTACGCTTGGGATTTCGGTGTAGCAGGAATCACAACCGATGTTAGTTCTACATTTGCTCCAAGTTATACGTACCCAGCTCCTGGTATATATGAAGCTATGCTTATCGTTAACCCTGGACAAAACTGCACCGACACAGCCTTTATGACTGTGAATGTCAATAATTTACTCGATGTTTCTTTCAATTCTCAAGATTCACTGTGTATTTTAGGAAACAATTTTGATTTTGTAGGATTAACAAATGGACCAACTGGAACAACTTTTTCTTGGGATTTTGGAGCTAATGCTTCTCAAGCAACAGCAACTTCTCAAAATGTGAATAATATTACCTTCTCTACTTCTGGTTCAATACCTATTACTATTGATGCTACATTTGGCGTTTGTGAATCAACGTATACGAATTCAATTTATATCTTCCCCGAACCTGTTGCAGAAATTGCTCTTCCTGTTGGATATGAATGCAATGGTTTAACCGTTACTTTTGGTAATAATTCAACTGGAACTTCGATTTATTCATGGGATTTTGGAGTTACTGGTAGTACTTCAGATACGAGCAATGTTTTCGAACCAACTTTTACTTTCCCGGCAGGCGGAACATATACTGTGCAATTGATTGGAAGTTCAAATGGTTCATGCGCGGATTCAACAACTGTTTCAATTACAGTCAATGAACTTTTGACGATTGCATTTACACACAATGATTCACTTTGTATAACGAATAACAGCTTCAATTTTGATGGCTCAATGACAGGTCCTAGTATCACAACTTATCTCTGGAATTTTGGTCCGAACGCGTCAATTCCGAGTTCAACAAATCTGGATGTTACTGGTGTTGTTTTCGATACATTTGGAACTTTTCCAATCACATTAACTGCATCCTTTAATTCGTGTACTGAAAGTGTTACACATTCGATATTTATTTTTAGAGAACCGACCTTAAATTTCCGTGTTGAACCAGGCCCACGATGTGTTCCTGCATTGGTTCAATTTACAGATTTGAGTGTCGCTGATTCGCCCATTTCTTATTTCTGGGAGTTTGGCGATGGTGGAACATCTACTTTACAAAACCCATCTCATTTATATACAACCGTTGGAACTTATAGCGTCAGTTTAAATATTACAACAGCTGAAGGTTGTATTGATACACTGTATATGCTGCAGCAAGATTTGGTAACTATTCACTCGTCGCCAACATCTTTGTTCAACGTAGATCCAATTCAGACGGACATTTGTCATGCAGAAATAACCTTCTCTGATCAATCATCAGGTGCTTCAAGTATTTTTTATTGGTTTGACGATAGTACTTATTTTTCGAATGAAGCGAATTTGATTTATAACTATACAACGAGTGGTTGGCATCGCCCAATGCAAGTTGCAACAAATGAATTTGGTTGCTCTGATACGAGTTATAAAGAATTATATATTGAGCCATTCATTATATATATTCCAAATACATTTACGCCGGATGGAAACGAATTTAACAATGATTTTAATGCGAAATTTGCGCTGGAAGTTCTTGAATGGGAGTTCAAAATCTATAACCGATGGGGCGAATTAGTTTATACTACAACTAACCCCCAATACGGTTGGGATGGAACGTATAAAGGTAAATTGGTTCAAGAAGGAGTTTATGCCTATGTCTTAAGATATGTTTCATGTGAAAAACCTGATGCATGGCAAATGCTTGTTGGGCATGTTAATTTATTGAAATAGTCCATTAATTACAAATGAGTGAGGAGTGAGGAGTGATGAGTGATGAGTTGAAAGTTTAGAACTGATAGTTTAAACTCTAATTTCAATGATTTTAATATGAATCCCGAATTACAAATCATGAATTACAAGTTAACTCTAACTATGTGTCCTATGCACCGCTATGTGGTCCAAAAGTAAAATACAAATCCAGAAAAACTGAAAGCGATGCCCTGAGATTTTGCCGAAGGGTTTAAAGTTTAGAACTGATAGTTTAAACTCTAATTTCAATGATTTTAATATGAATCCCGAATTACAAATCATGAATTACAAGTTAAACTCTAACTATGTGTCCTATGTACCACTTGCCTATGTGTCTATGTGGTTCAAAAATAAATTATGTGTCCCAAATTGTAAGCTTACAACGCTATTGAAACAGTAATTTTCGGAACAATATTTTTCTTCCAATCAGCATCCGAGTATGGGCCATATCTATAAAAACCTCCAATTCCAATTCCCATAGAATTAGCAACGAGCACATTATTCAAAATTAAACCTGCTTCATAAAATCCTTTTTCCATTGATTGAAAGGAAATAGAATGTTGTAGTTTTTGATTCATTTCGCCATAACCAATTGCATGGTGAACAGAAAATTGTGGTTCATTCCATTTCGCTTTGGTTTTAATTGCATTAAAATTCATCCGCGTAAATAATGCAACTTGTTTGCTTGAATAAAACTCAGAAGGTTTCATTGTTTCAAAGGTATTCATCACAGATAAATTCCAATTTCGACCTGCAGCAATTCCAGTATTCATTAGGAAAAGCGGAGTATTCCCGTCAGTCAATGACCCCGACAGTGTCCAAGAAAATTTCCCAATACCACGAATTGCAATATCCTGTTGAATTTCCGTATTGATTCTAACATAATCATAATCCGATTCTAACCAACCTTTCCATCCTTTGGTTACTTTCAATTTTATTTTTGGAAATTTTGTTCCCTTAGAAATTCGATTGTCACCTAATTGCATCACTTTTTCTCTAATATTCCAACTGTACTCAAGTGATGTTTCAGCCAAATCAAATTCAGTTATTGGAAAGTCAACCGTCATATCTCCCGATGGGTAATAAGCATATCCTTGTGTAGTCCAAATGCGTTGATAATTTCCTATCAATGTGATTTTCATATTGGAATTAATATTTCCTGAAAAAGCCAATTCACCAAGTCTCTGTTTATCCATATTTTGAATAAATAAATGGCGATACATCGAAGTTGAATTCAATGAAAATAAATCTTTTTGATAAAAAACACCTCCTCTTTCTGCAACATCTTGTTGATAGCGCAGGTTTATTTTGATCCCATTCTTTCTATTCAAATGTATAGTAGAATAAGCTCCATATTTTGTGCCTTTATCTCGGTTAGCCCATGCATAATAGCCACCAACAGTAGCATTCTCCATCAATTTTTTTGACGTTTCTAAGCCAGCACCAAATCTGTATCCTTCATATAAGTCAAAGTCCAAAACTCG
This sequence comes from Flavobacteriales bacterium, assembly GCA_947470515.1. Classification (GTDB taxonomy): domain Bacteria; phylum Bacteroidota; class Bacteroidia; order Flavobacteriales_D; family Crocinitomicaceae; genus M0103. The sequence continues at coordinate 73,845 of CANITF010000004.1, read as the reverse complement.
TGTTAAATCAAGATTTAAATAACCCAATGGTATTTTCCCTTGACCCAATGTACCCAACAACGCTAGTTTCTTGTCAAATTTCTCTGCCTTGGACAAACTATCAATCATTTCGTACGTCCTTTTCTCCTTGTCATTTATTGAATAGAATCTCAACGAATCCCAGGCTTCATCCTTAACGATTCCAGCATTTTCATTGGTTGTCACTGAAACATTATCAAAATCTCGTTTGCGGAGTCCTTCAGGATTTAAAACAATATTTTTAATATACGTACTGCCTTTTCCCTGAATGTATCCGTTTTTCATTTTTGGATTCAGGACAAGACCTTTCATTGAAATTTCAGTACTTAATTTTGATGGAAACCATTTCTTCCCATTAATTAATTCATATTCTTGAACAATGATAATCTCTGTTCCAGTTGAATCTTCATAAGGTGATGCAGTAACTTTTTCTATTGCATACCCATTTGTATTAATGTACATTCGCCCTGTCATTCCTTCGAAATTTTTGCCTTTTCGTGGTCTATAAAAAATGGTAAAGGTGGTATCTTGATTTACGACTGTTGTATCTTCAAGAATAAATAAATAGCGTCTTGTTCCACCGAAAGCAATAGGATTAATATAAGTTTTCCCTAATAACTGAAATTGATTCTCATAAAAACTAAACGATTGCATTTCGTTCGCAAAGGTTGACAATAAAGGCGTGTTAAATCCAGAAACTTTATAGGCAGTTATTTCTTCTTGATCGCGAGATGGCGGCATAAACGTTCTAATAGAAGCACTTTCCATCATGAGTAAATATTGCTGATTAAAAAATGATTTTATTTGTAATAAATTAGAATCCGTTGTTCCTTCGGGAATCCCATCAATTGCATCTTGATTCACATCAAAAATGAATTTACTATAACTTTCGTACCTAAAAGGATCATTGTCTAATGGGTTATTCTTTTTTCTATTTTCAATCGCAAGATCTATTATCCGATGTGCTGGATTTTCCCCTGCAGTAACATTGACAACTTGAATTTCTTTAATCAGCGGGGTCAAATAAATTGTGAAATCAACAACATTCGCCAATAGTACGCTTGAATCCTTTACTCCATTTCCAATGATTTCAATTGAAATAACTCCTTCATTTAATTGAATTATTCCATCAATATCTCCTAAAAAAGGTGTTCCAGTATTGGGTTTTACTTTCACAAAAGGAATTGGGTCACCAGTGAAATTATTCTTTACAAAATATCTAGTTTGACTGAATGATAAAGTAGTAATAAATACAAAAAGTATAAATGCTAAAAAAATTTTCATAGGATAAAAGTAGAATAAATATCTGTGTTTGAAAAAGAACATGGAGTATAGAGCATAGAGCATAGATTTGATTTTTCGAAAGAATAATACTATCGAAGATTTCTTATCGAAAAAGTAGAAAAAAAAAACTTCTGTTTAATCCATATTAACAAAGTCCTATAGTCCTGTAGTCTTTCCGTCCTTTGTCTTTTTTTATCCTTTTTTTAAATACCTTTGATCAATGTCGCAAACGAAAGATGCATTCAGAATTCTTAACCATTTGACTTTAACAAGAGTTTTAAATTTGCTTGCGTTAAAATCTTCCTTTTATCTTTCTCGTATTACGCGTAAAGCCGTTCAGTGGGGGAAACCATTTTCGCTGTCAATTGAACCAACAACAGCTTGTAACCTTGGTTGTCCGGAATGCCCAAGTGGTTTAAAGCAATTTACACGACCAACGGGAAAGTTAGATTTAGATTTACATCAAACGATGTTAAATCAAACAAGTAGTTCCGTTTTTTATATTAACTACTATTTTCAAGGAGAACCATTTTTACATCCGCAATTTTTGGAATTAATTCGTCAAGCAAAAAAGCATAAAATTTATACAGCAACATCCACCAATGCGCATTTCATCGATCAAAAAAAAGCAGAAGAAATTATCGATGCTGGTTTAGATCGTTTAATAATATCCATTGATGGCTTGACACAAGAAACGTATGAAAATTACCGCGTTCATGGAAATTTAGCCAAAGTCATTGAAGCAACAAAATTGCTCATCGCTGCAAAAAAAGAAAAGAAATCTGCAACGCCGCACTTGATATTTCAATTTTTAGCGGTTAAACCAAACGAACATGAAATTCCAGCAGTTTTCACTTTAGGGAATGAATTAGGAATTGATGAAGTGCGCATTAAAACTGCTCAATTATACGATTACAAAAACGGTAATTCGTTGATGCCTGAAAACGAGAAATATTCGCGTTATGTCAGAACTTCAGACGGAACATACAAACTCAAATACAAAACGGGAAATCATTGCTGGAGAATGTGGTCGGGAAGTGTATTAACCTGGGACGGAAAAGTTGTCCCTTGTTGTTTTGACAAAGATGCACAGCATGTTTTAGGAACAATCGAACAAACTCCTTTTACTGAAATCTGGAACCATAAAAAGTACAGGGATTTTCGACAGGCAGTTTTAACAGGTCGTAATCAAATTGACATTTGCCAGAATTGTTCGGAAGGGGCGAAGGTTTTTCAGGATTAAAGAGCCGAGAACTGAGACCACTGCGCTGTTAGAACTGAAATTTGATTTTTACGAACCATACAAATCAACCAATTTAAAATCACAAAACGTTACCGGTCAATGATATATAAAAAAGATACCGGTCGCTGAGCTTGTCGAAGCGCCGCTTATCCATACCTATCTCTGATTTATGATAAATTCTTTACATTTAAGTTAATTCTTCGCTTAAAAAATTTTATTATTTTAGCATTACAAATTCATTACTATTATGCGTTATATACTGCTATTCGCGATTCTATCTTCTTCCTCATTTTTTTTCAGTCAAAGTACCTTTCAGCTAGCTCTAGGCGGTGCCCAGGAAGATTTTGCTTATTCATTTCAATCAACAGATGATAACGGTTATATTGTAGCTGGACGAACATTTAGTTTCGGCACTGGGGGATGGGAATGCTATATGTCTCGATTCAATAGCAACGGTGATACACTTTGGACAAAGACATATGGAAATGTTTTATACGATGAGCTGCAAGATGTTGATACTACGAGCGATGGCGGTTTTATAGCTGTTGGACACACAACTACAACAGATTGGGATGGGAATGTTTACCTCATTAGAACCAATGCCAATGGGATTGTTCTATGGTCAAAAGAATATGGTGGCTCAATAGGTTTATCTGATAAAGGCTATTCTGTAAGGGAAACATCTGATGGTGGTTTTATTATTACAGGCACAACAGAAACTTATGGCTCAGGAGGAGACGATGTTTATGTGTTGAAGGTTAGCTCTTTAGGAGCTGTGCAATGGACAACAACTATTGGTTCTGCAGGAACAGTAAGCGTTATGGATGCTGGGAGAGAAGTTCAAGAAACGAATGACGGTGGATATATTGTAGTAGGTTATACCAGTGCAATAGATATAAATTTTTCCGATGTCTATCTGATAAAACTAAATTCAGCTGGTGTTGTTCAATGGAAAAAAACCTATGGTGGAAGTTCTTACGATATTGGATATACTGTCCAGCAAACCACCGATAATGGTTTTATTATTGGAGCAACCACAAATAGCTATGGAGCTGGAAATTGGGACGCATACCTTATAAAAACGGATGTGAATGGCGTTCTTCAATGGAGCAAAGCATATGGTAAATCGGGAGAAGATCGCGCTCAATGTGCACGACAAACCCCAGATGGTGGATACATACTTTGTGGAAGATCTACAAGCTTTGGCCTTGGCAGTTTTGATGTGGCCTTATACAAAACAGATGCAAATGGAATATTATTGTGGACTAAAGGATATGGCAGTACAGGCGATGACCAAGGATTTTATGTGCGCCCAATAGGCACTTCATTCGTTTTTTGCGGATATACTGTAAGTTTTGGTGCTGGTATTAAAGATGTATTCTTTGCTAAGTCGGATGCCAGTGGGAACGTTGGCTGCAATGAAATAACCGGTTCAGGATTTATAACCACAAGCCCATCAACAATTACTAGCACCGCTGGAAATAATTCGACAGGCGGAGTAGCAATTACACCAGCCACTGCAACACGCAATACGCTTTCTGTTAAATCTGTTTTATGCACTTCAAGTGGTGGTTGCACAATTAATTCAAACTTTACCGCTTCGGCAACGGCAATTTGTTTGAATGGAACCATCAATTTCACAAATACTTCAACCGGAGCGGCAACACAAAATTGGTTGTCAAATGGAACGAGCTTCAGTACAGCAGTGAATGCTACAAGAACTTTTCCAATTGCAGGAACGTATCAAATAAAATTAATAAGTTACAATGGTGCTTGCTCTGACACAAACACTATAAATGTTGTTGTTTCATCTCCAAGTGCTGCTTCTATATCAAATACTGCATGCCAAAGTTATACTTGGCCAATAAATAATCAAACGTATACGCAAACAGGAATCTATTCAGCAACTATTCCAAATTTAGCAGGATGTGATTCTGTCATTACGTTGAATCTTACAATTGGTCAACCAACAAATTCTTCAGAAACGGTTAGCAACTGCGGAAATTATCTGTGGTCAGCAAATGGCCAAACATATGCTCAAAGTGGAACCTATACGTCGAACTTTACAAATGCTGCAGGTTGTTTATCCACTCAGACACTTTATTTAACAGTCAATCAACCAACAAATTCTTCAGAAACGGTTAGCAACTGTGGAAGTTATTCGTGGGCGGCAAATGGCCAAACATATGCACAAAGTGGAACCTATACATCAACTTTTACAAATGCTGCAGGATGCTTATCGACTCAAACGCTTTATTTAACAATCAATCAACCTACAAATTCCTCGGAGACCGTTAGCAATTGTGGAAGTTATACGTGGTCAGCAAATGGACAAACATATGCTCAAAGTGGAACGTATACATCGACCTTTACAAATGCTGGAGGTTGTTTATCGACACAAACACTTTATTTAACAATCAAGCAAGCAAGTGCTTCTACTTTAACAGAAACAGCTTTAGATTCATACATACTCAACGGTCAAACATACACGCAATCTGGAACATATACGCAAGTTATTCCAAACGCGGCTGGTTGTGATAGTACAATTACCTTGAACTTAACATTGAGTTATACTGGAATAACAGAACTTAAAGATGGCATTCGCATCTACCCAAATCCCACTTTTGATAATTTAACAATTGAACGTACTACTTCGCTAAATAGTAATTATGTTTTGGTTGATAGCCAAGGAAGATTGGTGCTTCAAGGAGAACTAACAGAAACAATTACGCATCTTTCATTGGGTAAATTGGAATATGGAAACTACATTCTTCAGCTAGAAAATCAAAGCGTCCCAATTCGAATCGTGAAACAATAAAATTTGAATCCCCAGTAAAAAGGGGATTTTTTTTCGCTAAAAATTCTTACTTTTCAAGTAGATTCTGAATTATGAAAAAATCTAATGTTGTAATTATTGGTATCCTGCTTTTTGTTATTGTAATCTATGTATGTTTTAAACCTACGCCGCATGAAAAAAAGAACGTTGAACCAGCATTCACTGAGACACAAAATGAAGAACAACACGTAACTATTCCGATTGATGTTGAAGATACAACAACGACTCAAGAACCGCTTATTTACGACCAATTAGAGCTGCCAGCATTTTCTAAAAGTGATGCAATAGTTCGTCATTTTGCATACACACTTTGCTACAATGAAACGTATGAACAAGCTTCATGGGTAGCATACGAACTCACAGCAGATGAGATCATAAAACGCTATGATCGAACCAATCGTTTTATTGTTGACGGTGCTGTGAAATCCAATTCGGCAGATAATTCTGATTACAAAAAATCAGGGTATGACCGAGGGCATCTTGCTCCTGCGGGAGACATGTCATGGTCGGCAACGGCTATGGAAGAATCCTTTTATTACAGCAATATGAGTCCGCAAGACCCGAGTTTCAATCGTGGAATCTGGAAGAAATTGGAAGAACAAGTGCGCTTTTGGGCTGGTGAACTTGGAACTGTTTATGTGGTCACAGGTCCTGTATTAAAGGGTGAAATGAGCACAATTGGACACAACAGCGTTGCTGTTCCAAACTATTATTATAAAGTAATTTTGGACAACAGCGGCAAAAGTCCAAAAGCAATTGGTTTTATAATGAAAAATGAAGGAGCTAAAGGCTCATTATCGAATTATGCTGTTTCAATAGATAGTGTTGAACGTTTTACTGGAATAGATTTCTTCCCTAGTTTATCCGATAAAACTGAGCAAAGAGTGGAAAATTCCATGTGTGTTTCTTGCTGGAATTGGAGTATTAAAAGACAAAATAGAAATTCAACTTCTTCTGAATCGACAGCTGTTCAGTGTTCTGGAATCACACAAAAAGGCTTGCGTTGTAAACGCAGAACTAAAGACTCAAGCGGCAAATGCTATCAACATGATTAAGAAGTTTTTTGTTGGGGTGAATTGCAATTTACCCCAACAAAAAAAACGCCTTCATTACTAAAGGCGTTTCACACTATATAAAAAGGAACAAATTAATGTTCCGCTTCTTCTTCGAAAATTCTTTTCGGACGCATTTTTTCAAAAACACCCAATGCAATCCAATAAGGAAGGATAAATCCAAGTAAAAATAACAGCATCCAAAATGCCATTCCAGCAATTAAAAGAAATAAAACTATACCGAAAACGCTCATCTTTTTTATTATTAAGTGTCTGATTACGGTTGTAAAATTACTAAAATATTCAACTATTCAAATAAATATTTAAAGAAAAAATCTTCTTTGATAAAATCATGGTTAAGTCATTTTTAATCAACTGTCATTTTTCATGTTAAGGAAACATCAACTTTCCATTTTCATTTTACAAAAGCAACTTAACACCCATTAAAATTCTTATTTTTGCAGCAGAATTGACAGGAAATGATTAAACCTAAAAAGCATATACTCACATTTGATCAAACCTATGATTTTGAGATGATTGGAATTTGTTCTCATCACAATGATTATCGTTTGGCTTGGGGATTAAATGAAAAAATTAATATTCAATTAATCAAAGTTGATGAAGATTATGTGGTTGCTTCAAAAAAAGGGGTCCAACTTTCTAACCATTCCATGTATGAATTCAAGGATCCTGAAAACTTGATTGAATATTATTTGATAAAAAATAAAAACCAAGGGAAATTTTTAATTCCAGAAAAACCTTCCATTGATTACTTTTTATTTTTATTTGAAAATCATGAGTGGGACGTGGAAGATTTGGTGTCTGAATTGCGTGAAATACCAAGTATTTTAGGCGTATTTATTTTCAATCCTGAAGAATTCAGTTCTACAGAGAATTTAGTTTTTAATTAAACGGATTCAGAAAAAAATTAGATTTTAAAAAATATGAAAAAAACAAAAATAGTAGCTACCCTAGGGCCTGCGTCAAGTGATAAAGAAATCTTGCGTCAAATGTTTCAAGCTGGCGTAAATGTGTGCCGTTTGAACTTTAGCCATGGTTCGTATGAAGACCATTCTGCAGTAATTAAAACAATTCGCGAATTAAATGATGAAACTGGTTGTAATGTTGCGATTTTAGCAGATTTACAAGGTCCCAAAATTCGTACGAATGAAATGGAAAATAACGGAGTTGAGTTAATCAATGGAACAGAAGTTACAATTGTAACGGACAAAATTATAGGGACTGCTCAACGATTTTCTATCAATTATCCAAAATTACCACAAGATGTGAAAGCAGGTGAACGCATATTATTAGATGATGGTAAACTTGCATTGGAAGTAGTCAGTACAGATGGTAAAAAAGAATTCATAGCGAAAGTTATTCACGGTGGAATCCTCTCTTCAAAAAAAGGTGTTAATTTCCCAAATACTAGTATTTCAATGCCTTCTTTAACTGAAAAAGATTTGGAGGATTTGAATTTCGCATTAGAAAAAAATGTTGATTGGATTGGGTTATCATTTGTTCGTTCTGCTAGGGATATTATCGAATTGAAACATATTATCCTTGATAAAAAAGGTAAAGCAAAAGTCATTGCCAAAATTGAAAAGCCTGAAGCCATTGAAGATATAGATAATATCATTCAAGAAAGTGATGGTTTGATGGTAGCTCGTGGAGATCTTGGTGTTGAAATTCCATATCAAAATGTGCCTATTATTCAAAAAATGTTGATTAACAAAAGTATCATTCATGCCAAGCCAATTATTGTAGCAACACAAATGATGGAGAGCATGATTACAAATATTTCTCCAACTAGAGCAGAGGTAAATGACGTTGCCAATGCTGTTTTAGATGGTGCCGATGCTGTGATGCTTTCTGGTGAAACATCAGTTGGAAAATTTCCGGTAGAGGTTATCAAAACCATGTCAAACATTGTAATGGAAATGGAGAAATTTGATGGAATTTATAACAAAGAAGAAATTCCTGATAAGAAACAAGCACGTTTTATTTCAGACTCTATCTGTTTTAATGCATGTCGTTTATCTCAACGTGTTGAAGCTGACGCAATCTTAACAATGTCGTTTTCTGGATATACTGCATACAAAATTGCTTCTCAACGCCCCAAAGCACCAATTTATGTTTTTACAAGTAATAAACAAATTTTGACGCAATTGAATTTAATTTGGGGTGTAAAAGCATTTTATTACGACAAACAAATTAGTACTGATCACACAATTGCTGACATCAAATATTTATTGAAACATCAAGGATTATTGAAAACAGGCGATTTGGCTATAAACATTGCCTCTATTCCTTTGGAAGATTTAGGAAGTTCAAACATGTTGAAATTGAGTTATGTTGAATAAATTCAATCCAAAAAATAACAAAAAAGTAAATGTTGCTATAATCCAATAAATAGGATAGAGTCGGATGCATCGAAATAGAAAGAAGAGATTCGCATTTTTACTTTTTTCAATGCTCATAAGAATAACAAAACCACTGATCATAAAAAACAAATCAACACCGGTTATCCCAAGTTGAAAACCATATTTAGCTTCATTACGAAATAATGTGAGATGAAAAAAAAGGACGAACAGCGCTGCAAAACCTCTTAACACATCTAATTCATCATACCTTTTGTCATTCATCAATTTTCAACTTAATCTAAAACAAAATGTAAAATCACTTGTTTTAATCATGGTGGGTAAAGTTATTTTAAATAATTGAATTGAACGGTTGATAAAATGAAGCATCAATCCAAAAATTTCACACATTAATCATTAATTAATACATCCATCTAACGTATATTTGTCCCTCAAATAAAACTACAAAATATGAGCGTATTCTCAAAGCGTCACATTGGTCCTAACGAAGCTGAAAAAACAGCAATGTTAGCCAAAATCGGTTTTCAAACTGTTGCCGAATTAGTAGATAAAACAATCCCTTCACATATCCGTTTAAACCGTGAATTGCGCATAACAGATGCAATGAGCGAACAAGAATATCTGAATTATGTTACAAACATTGGTAATAAAAACCAAGTTTTTAAATCCTTCATTGGTTTAGGATACAATGAAACAATTGTGCCTTCTGTTATTTTAAGAAATGTATTAGAAAATCCAGGATGGTACACAGCTTATACGCCTTACCAAGCTGAGATTTCTCAAGGTCGTTTGGAAGCATTGCTGAATTTTCAAACAATGATTCTAGAATTAACTGGAATGGAAATCGCAAATGCTTCTCTATTAGATGAAGGCACTGCTGCTGCTGAGGCAATGATTATGTTTTGGAATTCTCGTTCAAGAAACGATGTAAAGGAAGGAAGAAACAAATTCTTTATCGCTGATACTGCTTTTCTTCAAACAATTGATGTAGTTGAAGGTCGTGCAAAAAATTTGGGAATTGAATTAGTTATCGGAAATGCAGAAACGCATAATCTTGATACTACGTTCTTTGCTTCTTTAGTTCAATATCCAGACGCAAACGGAACAATAACTGATATTAAATCATTCATTACAAAATCAAAAGACTTAGGAATTCAAGTTGCTGTAGCAGCAGATATTCTTTCATTGGTTCTTTTAAATTCTCCTGGTTCGCTAGGAGCTGATTGTGTATTTGGAACTTCTCAACGATTTGGTGTGCCAATGGGTTCTGGTGGACCTCACGCTGCTTATTTTGCCGTGAAAGAAGATTACAAAAGAAATATTCCGGGTCGTATCATCGGTGTATCGAAAGATGCTGATGACAATATGGCTTTGAGAATGGCGCTTCAAACGCGTGAACAACATATCAAAAGAGACAAAGCAACTTCAAATATTTGTACAGCTCAAGCTTTATTAGCTGTTATGGCAAGTATGTATGCTGTTTATCACGGTCCGGTTGGAATGCGCGAAATCGCATTAAACGTTCATTCATTAGCGGCTAAAACTGCAGATGGATTGAAAGCAATGGGAATCGAAATTGGTTCAGCTAATTACTTCGATACAATTTGGGTTAAAGGTTTAAATACAACTGCGATTGAAACAGCAGCAGTTGCGCATAAAATGAATTTCAATTATGTGAATGCTTCAGAATTAACAATCAGTTTTGGTGAGCCGCATACGATAGAAGATGTAAAAACAATTCTTTCGATTTTTGCTGAAGCAACTGGAAAATCTGCTGGAACAGTTAGCCAAGATGCGAAACTTAATTTAGCTGCAAGTGTTTTAAGAACAGACGCAGTTTTTTCTCATCCGACATTTAGCAGCCATCATTCTGAATCTAAGATGATGCGTTATTTAAAGCGATTAGAAAACAAAGATCTTTCATTGGTTCACAGCATGATTGCATTGGGTTCATGTACAATGAAGTTAAATGCAGCATCTGAATTAATGCCAATCACCAATCCTCAGTTTGCAAACATGCATCCATTTGCTCCTTTGAATCAAGCAGCTGGATACCAAGAAATGTTCCGTGAATTGGAAAAAGATTTGTGTGAATGTACTGGATTTGCAGCAATGTCATTGCAGCCAAACTCTGGAGCACAAGGCGAATACGCAGGATTAATGGTCATCAAAGCATACCATGAATCACGTGGAGATCACCAAAGAAAAGTGATGATTATTCCTTCATCTGCACACGGTACAAACCCTGCTTCTGCTGTTATGGCTGGATTTGAAGTTGTTGTTACTGGTTGTGATGAAAATGGAAATATTGATATTCCAGAAATGGCACGTGTTGCCATTGAACACAAAGACACGTTAGCTGGATTGATGGTAACGTATCCTTCAACTCATGGTGTGTATGAAGAAGGAATTCGCGAGATTACTTCAATTATTCATGACAATGGTGGACAAGTTTACATGGACGGAGCTAACATGAATGCACAAGTTGGGTTAACAAATCCAGGAAACATTGGTGCTGACGTTTGTCACTTGAACTTACACAAAACATTCGCTATTCCTCACGGTGGTGGAGGACCTGGAATGGGTCCAATTGGTGTTGCGGCACATTTAGCGCCATTTCTACCAGGAAGTAAAATGCTAGAAGCTGGTGGAAGTCAAGCAATTCATGCAGTTTCTTCTGCGCCTTATGGAAGTGCATTGATTTTATTGATTTCTTTCGGTTACATCAAAATGCTTGGAGCAATAGGTTTAAGAGAATCGACTGAAATTGCAATTTTAAATGCAAATTATATCGCTGCTTCATTGAAAGGTGATTACGATATTCTTTATACAGGTAAAAACGGAACTGTAGCGCACGAACTAATTTTAGATTGTCGTGAGATCAAGAAAACTTCTGAGGTAGAAGCAGGTGATATCGCAAAACGATTAATCGATTATGGTTTCCACGCTCCAACTGTTTCTTTCCCAGTAGCTGGAACGTTAATGATTGAACCAACAGAATCAGAAGACAAAGAAGAATTAGACCGTTTTATTTTAGCTATGAAATCAATTCGTAAAGAAATTGCAGCAATTGAAAACGGAAAAGCGGACAAAGAAAATAACTTATTGAAAAATGCACCTCACACAGCTGATTGCATCATCAATAGAGAATGGAATTACCCTTATTCTCCGCAAGAAGCAACATATCCTGTAGCTTACTTGAAAGAATTCAAGTACTGGGTTCCAGTTCGAAGAGTTGACAATGCTTATGGAGATAGAAACTTAGTTTGTTCTTGCCCAAGTGTTGAAAGTTATAAGAATGTAGTAGCATAATTCTACTAAAAATTAGATTTAAAATCCCTTTCGATTTCGGAGGGGATTTTTTTGTACAAGTAATTTTAAAAAGGAAACTTAACACTTTTCCTTGTTTTTTAAAATTACTTCTCTACCTTTGTCCCAATGAAAATGACGCAGAAATATTATTTCAATTGCAATCAATGGCGACACCATAGTCGCTGTAGCGTCATGATGGTGGCTTGCTAAAAAGTAAGCGCCGAGTTACTATTCTCTTTGAAAAATAGAACAATCCAATATTTTTAAGTTTTACCGAATATCCATTGTCATGGAAACATTGATCTTACAAGAAGATGGTGTATCAACAGTTGAATACACTCAAAATGAACTTTTGCAACGTATTGCATTTTTAGAGGAAAAATCTGCTGAAATGCAAGAAAGCATCCGATATGCTGGCAGTTTACAACATTCTATTTTACCAAATCAACGTGTGCTTCAAAATATATTTAATGACGCGTTCGTGCTTTTTCAACCAAAAGATGTTGTAAGTGGTGACTTCTATTGGACGTTCCAACACAACGATGACGTCTATTTTGCAGTTGGAGATTGCACGGGTCACGGCGTTCCGGGTGCTTTGGTGAATATCGCTGGAACAACATTATTACGCCAAATAATTCGTTTAGATGGAGTTTCAGATCCTGCGCTCATCATGAGAATTTTAGACCACGAACTGGTAAGTTTATTCAACGATAACTTGACGGAAGGAACACAGAAGGATGGTATGGATATTGTTTTTTGTAAATTCAATTTGCGCAAAAAAACAGGGTCTTTTTGTGGTGCAGGTCGTCCTTTAATTTTGGTACGTGATGGAGAATTGGTGGAATTCAAAAAAGGTGCTGATGCAATTGGTTACAGTTCCGATGGAGAGAAAAATTTCGAGACGATTCATTTTTCCTTGGTTGAAGGGGATCAATTCTATTTGTTTACGGATGGCTATACCGATCAATTCGGAGGTGATAATGTTAAAAAATTCAACCGAAAACGATTCAGAAATTTATTGCAATCACTAGATGGTTTTGCCTTTGATAAACAGAAAAAAGAATTGGAATTGTCGTTTAACAATTGGAAAGGAAACCAAGAGCAAATCGATGACGTTTGTTTGATAGGGGTAAGAATATGATTGATTTGAATTTTTATGTTTGATGATTTAACACTCATATAAATACAAAAGGCTCCTTTAAAAAGAGCCTTTTGTTAAAATATATTTTGTGACTAATTTTTCTTTACAAATTGCTGAAATTCAACATTGTTTCCTGAAACGACTTTTATAAAATAACTTCCTTCTTTCAAATCAACCACGTTAACAGTTGGATTGAAAGAATGATAATCCGTTGAAAGAACTTTCCTTCCCTGTAAATCAACAATTTCAATCAAATCTATCATCGTCTCACTTTTTACAGAAATAAAATCTGCTGAAGGATTAGGTGTTATTGAAAAACTAATCGCCTTTTCATTCTCCAACAAAGACAGCCATCCCGGACTATTTGGGTTTAAAAGGGTGTGCAAATATTGTTGGTCGGCAACCCAAAGATTCCCTAAGGTGTCAATTTCTAAACCAAAAAAAGAGGAGAAAATAATCGGACTATTTGAAGCATCATAAATATTGGTCCATGTATCACCTTCCAATTTTGCCAATGCAAAAGCATCACCATTCACATCTCCAAAAACAGCCCACAAACTATCATCAGCATCAAATTCCATTTCCAACACATTAGCACTTGGCATGTTGAACGTATTATTGGGTGTGATGGTATCTAAAAAATCATAGTTATACGCGAAACTTATTCCTTGTGTGCTTCCAACATAAAACGTGTCTGTATTTCTAGAAAACTTGGTGTCGTTGTAAATACATAATAAATAATTTGGATCAGAATTCAGGTTGTTTATTGTATTTGTCGTTTGAAAGTATTGATATATACCTGTTCCACCATTATTACCATAAAAAAATGCATTTTTTGCATCAATTTTTGTGAAGTTTTTATTATATGCTTCAACCGTTCCATTATAGAATTTCTTAAATCCACCCAAATTTGCCATTGTTACATATATCGTATCAAGATTACTTGTCATATTAAGATAAGATTCAAAACCTGCATCAATAAGCGTTGAAGTGTATCCTGTAAAAGAATGGAAACCATATAAATTGATGTTGTAATAAATATCTGTTGGTGTAAATGCAAATTGTAATCTATCATTGGGCCAAAGTATGCCAAAATCAGCATCAGCAAAATTTCGGATAGTACCGTCGTTTTCTATTACTGCCACCTTCGTATCCTGAATCAGCCATAAATCATTTGTGTATCGGTTTATTTGAAAACTGCGGTTGGGTGATGTTTCAAACGAGCCAACTTTATTGATTGATTGCCATGTTTGAGTAAACCCTGTACTTAAACAAGATAAAGCAATGACAATTAGTAATTGCGAAGTTCTCATAATTTCATTAATTTAAGGGTTCTACTAGTATTCTCATCGGAGCATTTTACAAAATAAGCACCTTGTTGATAATTAGAAATGTCAATATTCAGCTGTTTGACATTCGGATATTTTGAATAAAGGATTTTCCCATTCAAATCAAAAATTTCAACTTTAGAAATTACTTGATTTTCAACTCCTTTTATTGTTATTGATTCATTCGAAGGGTTAGGATATAAGATAAAGTTTGTTTTAGCCAAATCCTGCAAACCTAAATCATAATTATCATCATACAAAGGATTATCTGAAGTACAAGGGAAATCATAAATGGATGTTAATGTAGTATCCGTAATATAAATTGAAAAAAGCATTTTTGCTGTGTCAGAAATAGGGTCCAAAGGAAGCCATGTATCGATAAGTATATTAGTGTCAATAAAAATGGTCGGGAAATAAGCTTCATCATATCTAGAAATAAAATGGTAATAAAATCCTTTTGTTTTCACTTGAAACAATATCGTATCAACAGAATCCATTTCTTCAAAGGGCATGTAGTCAAATGCATCAAAAATATATTCTAAAATGCCAACACCTGGACCAGTTAAGTAAGAACTTGTATCATTATAAAAATCAAGTGAATTACTGGCACTTGGGCGGAGCCACACATCATTTAAGGTTGTGCTTGATAACATGTATTCAGCAAAAGAATACGTATTTTGAACCAGAACGCGTTCAACTTGATAATATTTATTGTTTTCTAATGGCATTGTACTAGATATCGGCCCCCACCCATCAGCAACAAAGGCATCTTGATACGAAAGTGCAATTGTATCTCTACTAACAATAACCGAACTAATTAAACTGTCAGGATGAATGATTTGCTTGGTTGGATTTTCAATCATTTGCAATGCTTTGTAGGCATCGAGCCTCCCCCAACCCGTTGTGTCATCATAGCCTGGTTCATATAAATTGGTGGCTGAGTGTTCCAAAATATATTCAATATCTTCCACAGAAAGATTTCTTTTGGTATAGCAATCTTTGTTGTAATGACTTAGTAACAATGCAACAACACCTGTTACATGAGGAGCAGCAGCTGAAGTTCCATTAAATTTTTCATAAGGGTAAGGCTCTGTCACTGGGTTAACCATACTCAATGTGTAAACAATTGAATCCGAACCAGGTGCAATTAAATCCATATTTCCGCCATACATAGACCAATAAGCACCTTGTTCTTCCAGAAGACTTTGGTTTAATCCATTTTGAACTGTATAACCATCGTGTCCAGAAGCACCTACAGAAATGAGCCAATTATCAGGGAACGATTGAGGGTAAACATTGTCTATTATTGTTGGGTCCAAACTTGGTGAAAAATGCTGACTATTTCCTCTGCAAACAACATTTATTACACCATTTTTTAATGAAAATAAATATGCTTCACGACAAAGTGTACAAGTTGGTGAAAAGGCAACAATAGTATCACTGTTCTCTTTTGTTATTGATTTTGTTTCTTCACCTGTGCCACTAGTTGGATCTTGAGGAATTCCATCAGTCTTAATGATATACGAATGATTTCCGACATTAATACCAAAACCTGGTGTATGGTTAAAATATGGATTGGGACCATAGTAATCAATTAACGATTCTTCACCAGGATAATCCCAATAAGTATTTACCATGCGTGCAGCATCAACAACAGTTGCACAAATAAATGAAGCAACATTACTATTATAAAAATTGACCCGTAAATCGAATAATGAACAGCCAGAACCTGGAATTGTATCTCCGCCAGCTATACCTGCAATACCTGTAACATTGTCCCTTTTTGCTCCAATTATACCAGCTACTGGAGTTCCGTGACCCTTTGTGTCTTCTCCCCATTCGAAATTGACACTATTATCAGGCTCAAGATAAGCTCCCCCAAATACGACATCTATATCAGGATGCAATGTGTCAATTCCAGAATCGTGTACACCTACTTTTACGAAGGGCTCTCCAGTTTCAATCGTCCATGCATTTTCAATATTTATTCCAGCATTTGGATGCAATGCTGAACCATTCAATGAAATTTGTTTGTCATATAACGTGTCACTCGGTGTAGTCGGACTAGCAGTATAAGCTGGGAAATTATAATGGCAATATTCGATTAACGGATTGAAATTATCTAAAACTCTCATTAATTTAGCAACATCAATATGAGGTGGAACTGTCATCGTGAAAGTTGCCCAAAATGGAGGTATTGTAATTTTTTCTCCTAAACGGGAAATGGAAACTGTATCTGTGGTTCTTAAAAAGGGGAATATTTTGGTAATTTGATAATTCGAAATTCCTGGATATAACAGTTCTAGATTTTTAAGTTGTTCTTTTGAACGGTCATTCAAAACTGATTTAAAAGGCAGAACTAAACTGTTTATATCATTTATTTCATCAAAATTCAAATACGAATAATTGAATTTTACAATTATTTGACTTTTTGATTCTTGGGAAATTATATTGTTATGAAACAATGAAACAATGAAACAATGAAACAATGAAACATAGCACTAATATTGGAATTTTATTAATCATAAGTGGTTACAGTTATCAGCTAATGTAATTGATTTATTGGATAATTCAAAAATTTATCAAATTAACACCATAAAAAAGGCTCCATTTGGAGCCTTTCTATTTATAAAAATTTCAATTAATTTTTCTTTACAAATTCTTCAAACGACTTCAATACAACATAAGTAATACCTGCTTTTTCAGTTGCTACTTTGTATTTGCCAATTTGGGCATCTTTTATAAGTTGAAATTTCTTTTTCCCATCAGCTAGTTTATCTTGTAACATTTTCATTGTTTCCAATTGAGAAACTGAAGGGACACCATAATAAGATCCAATTGTGCTGTATAGATCCCCAATTTTTTCTCTCAATTGAGGCTCACCTGCACCAACATAATTATCACCTTTGGTTACAACTAAAACATCCTTTAATGCATTCAGATCCGTATTTAGTTTCAATGCTTGCTTTTTTAAACTTGCATTTTCCTTCATTACTTTCTCCGAATGAAGAATGTACTCATCCATTTCGTAAACCACGTAAGCCAACTCTTCTGTCATGTCATACAACGTTTTTGTTGTAGCTTCTTGAAGTTTTCTTTCCTCAGGAGTGAAAACAGTATTTGTAGGATATTTCAATTCTAGAGAACTTTCAAATTTCTCTGACCCTTTTGTAATGACAACCTTATATTTTCCAGCTGGAACACGAGGTGAAAACATTGCGCTTCCAGCAATTGTCTTTCCTGCAGCAACTTTTGGTGCCATTGAATTGCATCCCCACTCCACAATGTTGATTCCTTTTTGTTTTCCTGGTGAAATTGTTGTGATCCACTTGTCATTGCTATCATAAATATCCAGACTCATTTTTCCAAACGTATGTCTTTTAGATAAGTAATATTTAATTTGTGCCGATGAAGATGGATTTGAACCTATGAATTGGGTTTCACTACTTGCTCCTCCAAATGTACTTGTCTCATCCATTTCATATGTTTTGGATGGGAAAAAATAAAGCGGTTTAGCCAATACTTCAGCATTCAATTCGCGCAAAGGACTAATGTCATCAATGATTATGATTCCGCGACCATGTGTTCCCAATATCAAATCATTCGTCTTTGGGTGCAATTCAATATAATGAACCGCAGCAGCAGGAACTCCATTCGTAAATTTAGACCAGCTTAATCCACCATCAATGGTAATAAACAAACCTAATTCCGTCCCAAGGAAAAGCAAATTCGGATTTTTATAATCCTCCTGAATATTTCGTGCAAAGCTTGTGATATCGGCAGTTACAATAGATTTCCAAGTAAGTCCATTGTCCATCGTTTTATAAACATAAGCGTTTTTATCATTTTTAGTATGGCCATCAAAAACAGCGTATGCCGTTGCTTTATCAAATGAACTTGCTTCAATATGGTAACACCATGTGTTGACAGGAAGTCCTTTGATGTTCAGTGTTAAATTAGACCACGTCTTTCCACCGTCTTTTGTGAGCTGCACATTACCATCATCCGTTCCAATCCAAATAATATTTTCATCTAACGGTGATTCCGCGATTGTGAAAATTGTACAATGATTTTCTGCACCTGAATTGTCTGCAGACAAACCTCCTGATTGAACTTGTTGTTGTTTCGCAGGATTGTTTGTTGTTAGATCTGGTGACATTTTCTTCCAATTATTTCCCATGTCGTCCGACTTGTGAAGAAACTGACTTCCAATATATAAACGATCCGGTTGATGCTGGCTTGTTGTTATAGCAGCATTCCAGTTGAAACGGTATTTTGGATCCCCTGTTACAGGAAAAGGTTTAACTGTTTTTACTTGCTTTTTCTCGCTGTCATATCTCCAAACTCCTTCAGCTCCTTGCATTTCAGAATACATGATTTTTGGATTTGTAGGATGGGGATAAACTCTAAAACCATCACCATAACCGATTGATTCCCAATCACGCGCTTCAATTCCTCCAGGACTAGCCGATGGACCGAACCAAGATCCATTATCTTGTAATCCTCCGTAAATATTATACGGCGTTTGATTGTCAACACTTACATGATAGAACATACAAATCGGCAAATTTTCGATGATTTCCATTGTCGTTCCACCATTCAAAGATCGATACAACCCACCATCAGTTGCCACAAACATTTTGTCTGAATCCTTCACATCAAACCATATATCATGAATGTCTGAGTGCATCATACCAAGACCTTTAAAGGTCTTACCACCATCATGACTAATTGAACCTGACAAACCTGCCTTCACAACAGTATTAGGATCTTTTGGGTCCACAACAATTCGTGAAAAATAAAATGGACGAACGGTTAATCCAAAATCACCATTTAAATGTTTCCAAGTAACACCAGCATCATCTGAACGGTACAATCCTTTTTCAGTATCTTTTTCTGCTTCAACAACAGCATAAAGAATCGAAGGATTTGAAGGAGCTACAGTAACAGCAATTCTACCTAAAACTCCTTTTGGAAAACCAGTGTGAATTTTCACCCATGTTTTTCCTCCATCGATACTTTTGTGTAAGGAACTATTCAATCCACCAGAATTAAAAGACCAAGCTGTTCTTCTATATTCCCAAAATGATGCATAAAGTATTTCTGGATTAGTTGGATCCATTACTAGATCCGAACAACCTGTAAAAGCATTTAAATACAAAACTTTCGTCCAAGTCTTTCCTCCATCAATTGTTTTAAAGACACCTCTATCTTCATTATCTCCCCACAATGCTCCCATTGCTCCAACATAAACAGTGTTTTTGTCTTTCGGATGAATTTCAACAGCACTAATTCTTTCAGTCTTTTCGAGACCCATTTTTTGCCAGTTCTTTCCACCGTCATTCGTTTTGTAGATTCCGTCCCCAATTGAAACACTGTTTCGCGTCCAAACTTCTCCTGTACCAACCCACAATGAGTTATCTGGATCGTTAGGATCAACCGCTACAGCACCAATTGATTGACAATGTTCATCAAATATTGAATTGAAAATTACCCCTCCATCTTGAGATCTCCATACACCTCCACCGGCTGTACCAATATAAATTGTTCGAGAATTAGACGGATGTCCTTCAATGTCGGAAACACGTCCACTCATTAAAGCAGGGCCAATTTGACGGGCCTTGAGGTCTCCGAAAAGTTCTTTCCCTTCAATTTTTATAATTTCTTGAGCAGAACTAATTGAAACAACAAAAAGTAATACGAAAGCACAAAGATTTTTTTTCATAAATTATAGAATATCCAATATGTGATTTTATTCTCCTGGGAATTTAAAAATTGAATTTTCAAATTTATTATTTAACGCTATTGATTCAAAAACAATAGTTTGTCCCTGACCATCTTTTAATTTCTGAGTCATCGAAAATGCAAACATTAATCCATCCACCTCTTGATAATCGGAATATAGGGTTTGTGAAATCTGACCTTTCATTTCACCAGATGGGATTTCTTGTTCAACTACGATTGGAACATAATTTTCTTTATCGAAATAATAGTATTCGATATTTGGGATCTCCTTTTCTTCTGAAAGGATTGTCTTTTTTGTCAATTTTATTTTGAAACATTCAACACCTTCAATTGTCTCATTTGGCAATAATTCAACTGAATAACCTTTGTCTTTATAATTAACGAAAGGTGAAATAAAATCTGAACTTGCTCTTTTTACATTTTCTGTATTTTCTGAATCATCTTTCTCAGCTTTCATTGTCATGAAATTTGTGCTCCAAGATGTTTCTCCATCAAATGCCATTTGAGTAATCTCTTTCCCTTGAAAATTGATCTTCATCATCATCTTACCATCTTTCAAATTAACCATGTCAATTGGAATGCTCATTCCTCCATAATCTACTTTTGCTTTCATTTGAACACTAACAATAGCGTTGATTTTATCTAAGCCACCAATGTTTTCAAAATATTTTGAAACGATTTCATCAGCTGATTGAGCAAATGAACAAATTGCAAATCCAATGAATGCAGTTAAAAGAGTTATTTTTTTCATAGAATATATTTTAGATTAAATTTAATAAAGTCCAAATTCATAACTTCAAAAGAATGATAAACGGTAATCAGTTGTTTTTAGTGTTCGATTTACTGCCACAAAAAAATCCTGCTTTTTTGAAGCAGGATTTTTAGTAATTTTTTATACTGAAAATTAAAGGCCAAAAACAGCTTTAACTTTATCTACGAAATCTAATTTTTCCCATGTAAATAACTCAACATCCATTGTTTTCACTTTTCCGTCTGGTGATTTAAATGATTTTGTAACAACTTCGTTTTTACGTCCCATGTGACCATAAGCAGCCGTTTCAGAATAAATAGGGTTACGCAATTTCAAACGTTGCTCAATTGCATATGGACGCATATCAAAAATAGCTTCCACTTTCTTTGCTAATTCACCATCTGTCATATCCACTTTCCCAGTTCCATAAGTATTGATGAACAAACCACATGGTTTAGCAACACCAATTGCATAAGAAACTTGAACTAAAACCTCATCACACAATCCTGCAGCAACCAAGTTTTTCGCAATGTGACGTGTCGCATAAGCAGCAGAACGGTCAACTTTTGATGGATCTTTTCCAGAGAATGCACCACCACCGTGAGCTCCTTTTCCACCATATGTATCAACAATAATCTTACGACCAGTTAATCCTGTATCTCCGTGAGGTCCACCGATAACAAATTTCCCCGTTGGATTAATGTGATATGTAATTTGGTCGTTAAACAATCCTTGTAATTCTGGTTTCAATTTCGCTTTCACACGTGGGATAACGATAGAAATGATATCCGCTTTAATTTTTGCTAACATTTCTGCTTCAGGCGCAAAATCATCGTGTTGTGTTGAAACAACAATTGTGTCGATGCGTTGAGGAACATTATCATCAGAATATTCGATTGTTACTTGCGACTTAGCATCAGGACGTAAATAAGGAATCAATTCTAATTCATTGTTGCGAACGTAAGAAAGCTCTTCCAAGATTTTGTGCGCTAAATCTAACGCTAATGGCATGTAGTTATCTGTTTCAATAGTCGCATAACCAAACATCATTCCTTGGTCACCTGCACCTTGAGCATTTGCTTTTGATTCAAAATCATTGTTCGCAACTGCACGGTCAACTCCTTGATTGATATCTTCAGATTGATCATGCAAAGCCGAAATGATTCCACAAGAATTTGCATCAAACATATATTCAGACTTCGTATAACCAATTTTTCTAATCGTCTCACGAGCAATTGATTGAACATCTAGATATGTTGTAGTTTTGATTTCTCCAGCCAAAACAACCAATCCTGTAGTAACCAACGTCTCACAAGCCACTTTTGATTCTGGATCAAAGGCCATGAAGTTGTCAATTAAAGCATCTGAAATTTGGTCAGAAACTTTGTCAGGATGACCTTCTGAAACTGACTCTGATGTAAATAAATATGACATTTTATTTTCTTTAAATTATAGAGGTGCAAAATTAGTAAAAAAAGATTGGAACAGAAAATGAAAAATCAATTAAGCGCAAGAAATCACACAAATTTATCACATTCAATTACTGTTTCTTCATTCCTCTTGGTTGGCAGCAAAGTGGCAATTTTTTAACTATTTCACTTTTTGCTTTCAACTCATCAGCATCGTAACCTATTGCGTTAATTTTTTCTTTCACTTGCAATAAACTAATCTTCTTAGGAGAAAATTTAACTGTTACTTTCTTTGTCTCAAGGTCTAGTTCAGCAAATTTTACTCCTTTGGTATAATTCAGTCCATCTTCTATTCGACCTTTACAATCTCCACATTCAGCAGATGTTTGAATTACGACTGTTTGGTATTTGGCTTTTTTATCTTGTGCAACAGCACTGTTCATGATGAACATTCCGATTAATACAATTAGGTACTTTTTCATTTTATTTGTTTTAGTTTATTATTTAATTAATTCTGTGTTTGAGGCTTTCCTCTTTTAAGCGAATAACGCACTCCGGCATATACGTTTATCCCCATTATTGGTCCCCAAATACGGGTTGCATCAAAATTGCTACCAAAAGGATTTTCAGCATCAATAATTGCATTTTTTTGTTTGAAATTGGAAAGATTTTCTCCTCCTAAATAAAAATCCCACTTTTTAAATACATGCGTTATTTGGGCATTGATCATAGGATAAACTTCGCTATATTCAACACCATCAGTTGGCGTTATTCCTGGTAATCTCGATTCTCCAAAAACGGATATTGTTGCATTGTATTCCCATCGTTTATCCCGCGTGATATAACCAACATTAAAAAATCCACGTTGCCTTGGAATCATAACTTGTCGTTGCATGATTCCTGCATATTCGGCTTTGACATCCAAAAATTTATACGCAAAACGAAATTCTAGATTCTTAATAACCGAAAAGCTCAATTCTGTTTGAAAACTATTGGAATAAGAACTTCCTTCCAAGTTTTTAAAAACGACAGCATTATTATCAAAATCACGGTCAACAATTAATTGATTAACAAAAAGCGTGTGATAATAATCAAGTGTGATGGTCGCTTTTTTATCGAACAATTTAAACTCCTGCACCAATGAACCACCAATATTCCATGAAACTTCTGGCATTAACGACAGTGGAACAACCCATGTTTTTGAATTTGCTAAAAGTGAAATATTGTCGATCATGAAATTTGGCACTCTCCATCCTTTTCCAGCAGTAAAACGCAAATCGGTTTTTTCCGTTAAAGTATATTTTGCATGTAATCTTGGGGAAAATTGAATCCCATATAAATTATGGTAATCCAAACGCGCTCCTAATACAGTTGTTAAACGGGCTCCAGTATAAGTGTATTCGCCAAAAACACCTGGAACAATTTCAATTCGGTCAGAAGTCAACGTATCTTGGTGTTGTTTCATATCAATATAAACGCCACTTATTCCAGCTTTAATTTTATGATCTGTTGTTCCAAAATATCCATCATAAATGGCATTGACATAACCGCGTTTCTCTTCACCAGAAAATTCTCTAATTCCAAATTTAGCGTCAACAGTTTGATATTTGAAATTATAGACAACACCAATTGATGTTTGCGGTTTTTTGAGAAAAAATCCTGTTTTTGCAAAAACATCAATATGCCTTGAGTCAATTTGAACCCCATATTTACCGTCGTTAGTTGTTCGGTTAAATCCTGTTTGACCTCCATTTTTTGTGTCTAAATACGCATTGACACCAAATTGAGCTTCCATTTTTTTTCCTTGATAAGCCCATCGGTTCATGAATGCAAGGTTATTCCCTTTTGGTGTATCCCGAAAACCGTCACTATTTCGATCCATTTCACCAAACATGCTTGAGGCATGCGCAAACCAACCGGTGCTCCATTTTTCATTCAAAATGTGTCCAGCATTTAAATTGATTTCTTCTCGTCCGAAAGCATTGGTGTAGAAGTTGAAAAAGAATTTTTCCATTTCCAGCGGCTTTTTCACTTCTAGATTTACCAATCCAGCCATTGATTCGTATCCATTTACAACATTACCAGTTCCTTTTGTAATTTGAATTGACTCAATCCAAGTTCCAGGGACAGAATTTAATCCAAAAGAACTTTCCAATCCACGTAAATAAGGGATATTTTCCAATTGAATTTGCGTGTAAACTCCATCTAAACCCATCATTTGAATTTTCTTGGCACCTGAAACAGCATCCGTGATATTCACATCAACTGAAGCATTTGTTTCGAAGGATTCAGATAAATTGCAACATGCAGCCTTTCTTAATTCACCAGCAGTCAACTCTTCCACATGAAGCGTTTTCAAACGAGAAATTGAATGCGTGTCGCGTTTCATTTGAATGACAACTTCTGGAATTAATTTATCAGAAAACAAGGTTATTTCTAATGAAATATACCTGTCTTTTTTATCGACAATTAGTGTGTCTGAATTATAACCAAATGCGGAAATAATTAACGTGTCTGGTAATTCTTTGGGAAGAATTATTTCAAACATCCCTTCTTCGTTTGTTACTGCGGTAATTTTACTGTTTAATAATTTTAATTTTGCTCCAATGAGCGGTTCTCTTTTTAAATCATTTGAGCCTAAAATAACCCCTTTCAACTGAGAAAAGGAGGTTAATGCAACTGACAGAAAAAGTAAAACCAATAGTTTACTTTTCATATATTTTAATTTAATGAATAACGAGTGTTAAGCATTAAATTTTATATCCGAAAGACTTGATGTAAAATGAGGATTTCCTTACCCCACGGTTTGGGAGGAGGATCCGTATGATGTGATAATTGATGAATTGAGTGCGATGAATTAACTTTTACAAAGGCAACATTAATTGCTTCAGTTGGTATAAAATCACCGTGTATTGAAACTTGGTATTGATTAAAAAAATCAAGATTAATTTTTACAACATCCACCTCATCATTGCAGCAATTATCATCCTTAATTGCTTTTTTCTTACAACAGGGTGGAAGAGATTCTTCCTGATGTTCATCACAATGATCAGATTGTTCAATAAAATAAGAACGAAAAACGCCATCTTTTTTACACGTGTGCGTAAAAACATTGAACCCCACATTTCCAATAAATGTAAAGGCAACTAATAAGATGAATATCACTGATCGTATAAATTTCACAAAACAAAAATAAGCTAATAATTGTTTTATTAAAAACAAATAACAATTGATTATTGGAAGTTTAACTTAATTTTGTAAAAAAGAACAAAATGAATGTACCTGTAACAGTTTACGCAGAAATGACACCAAATCCGTCGACGATGAAATTTGTCGCGAATAAATATTTACTTCTTACAGGAGACTCAGTAGAATTTTCTTCTATGACAGATGCAAAAGGATTTTCTCCTATGGCTGAAGAGTTATTTAATTTCCCTTTTGTAAAGAACGTTTTCATGGCAGCGAATTTCATTACAATTACAAAAACGGATAACGTTCCTTGGGATTTCATTTCAATGGAATTACGTGAATTTGTCAAAGGATGGATCACTGACGGCAAAGATGTTTTGATTCAAATGCCAGCTCCTAAAACAGTAATTGAGGCAACAGAAGACAAACCTAAAAAGGAATATTTGCCATCAGAATACGATGATGCAATCAAAAGTTTGTTGGATGAATATGTACGTCCAGCAGTTGAAAACGATGGTGGAGCAATTGACTTCAGAGGTTATGATAACGGCGTTGTAACCGTCGTAATGCGCGGTTCATGTGCAGGTTGTCCTTCTTCAACAATGACATTGAAAGGTGGAATAGAGAATTTATTAAAATCTCATTTACCTGAAGTAACTGAAGTCGTTGCGGAGAATGAGTGATTCGTGATTCGTGATTTGGAATTCGGAATAAAACACGAATTCCAAATCACGAATCCTTACAGCCAGGAGAACATTGCTTCCAAATCTCCGGGCTTCACCCATTGACCCATTTTTACTTTCAGCTCTTCCATCAAGGCTTTTTCGGTGTATATATCTTTGCCTTTTTCTGAGTATTGAAAAATAGTTGCTGGAACGTCCATTACTTTTACTTCTTTGGCAAAATAAACAACACTGCCATCTTCGGTTGCCATTCCAAGAATTGCACCTGGAAGACCTTGAAATCCTTCTGGACCAATTGACGGAACAATATCTACTGCGAACCACGCATAAATTCTTGTTGAATCATTCATTTGCCAGAATGCTTTGCGGCAATTATACCCACTAATCATTCTCTTACTTTCCGTTATTTTCCAAGCTCTGGTATCCATTGAATCCTTAATATAGCCTGGTGTTCCAAATAAATCCATTTCAATGAATTTTTGTTTAGAATTAATATTTTGGTAGACCGTATTACGTGTTGTAAAATATTTCAAAAACCCTTCAACTGGATCCTCATCTTCGATAGGTCGAAACACCGTATTTGAATCATTAAAAAACAATTCAAAATTCTCAACCCGGTATTTATTTTCTTCGGTAATAAAATTCTTCATTCGCGGATTATCACCCATCCGTTTTTTTAGATTGGTTTTGCGTTCAAAAACAATTTTCCCAGCAGTGATCTGAGCTTTTAATCCAAAAGAAGTTGTAAATAAAACTACTAGTAGAATAAGAAATCTTTTAATGCATACCTCTAAAATCATCTTCTTTCATTTTTCTGTTATTGAATCTATACGTCACTTTCAAGAGAAAATACCTTGAAATGATCGTTGTTCTATTGTCTGTTGTTGTGTTTCCTGTAACTGTTCTACTTGCGCTGATATTTTGGTTTAAAATATCATTTCCAGTAACCGATACAACTAAATTTCCTGTTTTCAAGAATTTCTTACTTACCTCAGCATCAAGAATGAAAAAATCAGTGTTGTAGAATCCTAATCCTGGTTGTGAATTTTTCGTATAATCGCCATCAACTTTGATAATAAATCCTTTTGGCAATGTCCATTTAAATCCAATTCCATATTGAAAAATTGAAAATGGCGTATTCGAAACAGAACTTAATGAACTGATTGGATTATTATAAGAATAGCTTGAACTCAAGCTTATCTCTAAAGAATCCCATTCAAAATCAATATCCAACCCAGGGATTAAAGCATAATTATCGGTGATATTTTCCTCTGTACCAACAAAACTTTTGTATCTATTGAAAGATCCTGTAAATTCAGGTTGAAATTCAATTTTTCGATCTAGAATTGGGAAACCTGCGCCACCGTAAACATTTGCAGATAAATTACCATCCACGTTTACTGTTTGTGTTAGTGTTCGTCCATAATCATCATATGTAGATTGTGTTGCAAATGCATTATCTGTTACATTAAATGATCCTCCTGTCCAAATATATTTACCACTCAATGCATTCCAAGTGTTGAAATTCAACATCATTGTATGTACATAATTCGGTTTCAAATTCGCATTTCCTACTTGAATTCTGTTAGGATTTGAATTGTCCTGAATTGGTTGTAAATCATTTATTGAAGGTTGTTGCGAACTCGTGTTGTAGTTAAACGTTAACCTTTTACTCACACTCGGTTTAAATTCATATTTGAATTTTGGTAGAATATTATTAATGTTTTGATTAATTAATGTGTCTGTTGACAAATTGTTATTGTTGATATTGATGTTTCTAAAATAAGCTCCACCTGAAACAAAATGTTTTCCTTTTTCATAAATTAATTCTGTACCAGCTCTATTTTGAACGCGCGAATTATCGAAGTTGTTGGAAAGATCTTGTCGAATGGCAGTGTACTCTCCATTCAATTTGTCGTACGCTAATTTTTCTTGAGTTGAGATACCGTATTCGAAAAGATAATTGAAATTAATTTTCACATATTTTGAAAGAGGTTCGAAATAAGAAGCCGTAACATAGTGATTTGTCGAAGAATTATTGTTTACTTTTTTTTGATCAATAATTGTATCTCCTGCTAATGTATATCGTGATTTTGTATATAATGATCCATCGGTTTTATTATTTGACAATACCATATCATAACGCAATTCAAATTCACGTCTTTTCTTCATGAATTTTCGGTAAAGACGCACTGTATTATTCACCTTAATACCTTTTGAATCATTTTTATTCCCAACTTCAGTTGATAACGATTGTATTCCAGTTTCTCCTTTAAAGAGTGAAAAAGAAGTGTTGTCCGTTAAACCACTGTCAAAACTTATAGACGGTTTGAATTCAAGTAAAGTCAAAGAGTCCAATTGAGTTGTAAGTGTCAAATTCAATTTGTGGGATTCGCTTGTAGAGAGATTTCTCGTTGAATCTTCCGTGTAATAGGTTGTGTCAGCTAAAAAATATTGAGAATAATTGGCAGTCCTGGAATCTAATCGGTCATTATAATAGGAATAATTGAATAGAAGTTCTGTGTTTTGTTTTTTACCGTATTTATCAGAAAAGTAGATTCCTGCTTTAAATGTTTGGGGAACACCGCCTTTATTCTTTGAATTATCTGCTTCCCAAAAATTACCATTTGCACCGGTTTCATTTGTCAAACCAAATTTATTCATGTCTCCACGCCCAAAATTAGATCGTGGCGTATTAGATCCCAATGCAAAAACGGATATTTTTTGTTTACTGTCAAATTTATTGAAAAGCAATTCTCCTTCATAGAAAGGTGTTGCTCCTGTATATGTCGCTCCTGGAGTTAGATACAAGTCGGATGCTCCAGAAACTCTTCCGAAATAACCTTTTTTGGCGGAGTCTTTCAATTTGAGATCGAGAACTTTTATTTTAGCATCCGAACCTCCGATCGTTTCACTATCAGTTTTCTCGTAAATTTGAACTGTTTGAATTCCATCAGCGGCCAAATTTTTAGTCGCAATTGTTGGATCAGTTCCAAAAAACTCATCTCCATCTACGAGTACTTTATTTATTTCCTGACCTTGCGAGGTGATTTTTCCATCCTTATCAATCTTCAAACCAGGCAGTTTTTTCAATAAATCTTCTACAACTGCACCTTCAGCAACTTTAAAAGAATCGGCAACATAAACCAAGGTATCGCCTTTATAATAAATCGGATTTTTATTCGCATAAATAATAACTTCTTGTAATTCTTTGGTTTTAGAAGTCATTTTAACCGTGGGTATATTGATGTCGTAATTATCCTTGTTTCCAAAAATATAATAGGTTCTATCATCAAAATTAGGATGAGCAATAATCAAGGAGAAAGTATCCGCATCAAAATTTGTAAGATTGAAAAAACCTTTGCTATCCGAGCGAGTAAATCCTAATAATAAAGAATCTTTTACACGAACAGCCATTATCATGGCATTTTGTAATGGTTTAACACCCGTTGTGTCGTAAACTACGCCTGTAACTTTCATTGCTTGCCCATTGGCAGATTGCATTGAAAAAACGAAAATTAATCCTAGAAATAATTGAAATAGGTTCTTCATGAATTTTTAATCTATTTTGAAGAACAAGTTTAAACAAACAAAAAGAGAGAATCTTGTTAAAAATGTCAAACGGCTTTATTGTTTGGTTAAAGGTTGAAGAATAGATATAAAAAATGAATAATTGTAAATATTCCTTAATGTTTGTTAATTAAGAATTGTAAGAGACTGAAGTATCTGAAAAGTCAACCCTTGTTCATCCACCATCACATCATATTGAATTTCTAGTTTTTTACCAATCATCGCTTTTTCATTATTCGACAACTTTTCAATTTCTTTATCCAAACGTTGAACAGCCAAAGAGGAAGCAAAACCATCTGGGGTATTTTCACCAACTAATAAAAATTTCGTGCTACCATCAGAGGCAAATCCTTGGAAAGTTGTTTCAAAGTCCTTTTCTTGATTTAAAATTCTCATTGTACGATCAAGAGAGCATTCTTTCAATTTAGCAATTTGAAATTGCATTTTTGGCAAATCTTCTTCGTATTCTGCAGTTCGTTCTTTCGTATAAATTACTTTTTGGTTTTTATTATAAAATGAAATGCGTTCAACGAAGATTGGGACCTTTAATTCATTGTCAAAATAAACTTCTTTAGAAACGATTTTCTTCCCATTTTCAATGTAAAAAGTATGTGTTCCATAGTTTCCATTGGTTACATCTGAAAATATTTCATCCATTTTTACTGTATTTTTCTCTGCATCTAAATAAGCAATTGCACTAGCTGTTGACCCAGCGTTATTGTTGTAATTCAAGCTGTTTACAACTAATAAATCTTTGTTGTTTTCAATTGCGGCCATTTTTTCCTCCAATTGATTTTCATTCGGAAATTTAGGTTGTGTTTTACTTTCTTCAGAAGTTTCATTTTTATGACTGCTAGAATTACATGCTGCAAATAATAAAGAGAAAAGGATAGCGAAATAAGTGATTTGGGTTTTCATACTTTTTTTTTTCTGATAATGTTTCTTCTAAACAAAAGTAACAAGATTCGATTGAATAAATTCTTTTTTGAATCTCAACAAATTTCAAAATTCAAATTTTTTATATTTAGTTTGGAATTACTCGAAACTCTGAGTATCTTTGCAGCGCATTTAAACTTCATGTTTAGTGAATAGAGTGCGGGGTGGAGCAGTTGGTAGCTCGTCGGGCTCATAACCCGAAGGTCGCACGTTCGAGTCGTGTCCCCGCTACAAAGTAAAGGAATTCAGCAATGAGTTCCTTTTTTTTTGAAATATTGGTCCCATAGTTCAACGGATAGAATAGAAGTTTCCTAAACTTTAGATGCAGGTTCGATTCCTGTTGGGACCACTTATAATTTCCTTGTATGCAATGCGTTTACAGGGAATTTTGATTTTTTGTTAAAAAAAGACGTTTCCAAATATTTAGATTGATTTAGTTCAAACGCAAGTACTTGATTTCTAAGAACGTTATGTCAATACTTTTTATAATTTTATAGATTACTATCTGTTCATTTAAAAGAGAAATTATAAAATTTAATATAAGGAAATGACAACGAAAATCTGGATTATAACACTAATAATTGCTCTGTTTTCAAGCAATGTAACTGCTCAAAAGAATAGTTCACATAAAAAATCTGTCAAGGAGAAACAATTAAATCCCCTTGAAGGACTGAAGAAAGCTGGTCCCGATGACATTGATCCGAATACACCCATGATGTTAAATCCAATGACAACGCCTATGTATTTTGAAAATCTAACTTTGTTGAAAGAAAGTGATTTTATGGAGGCTATGATGTCAGGTGATTATATGCCAGAACCATATGTCGATAGTGATAAAATTGTAAGAGCATTTGTTCTGCGTAAGGCTTCAGAAGAGGAGAAAAAATTTATGATGGAAGCTCAAGCCAATATGCCAGATAAGATGCAAAATGAAAATGAAATGTTGGGAAAAGAAGCCCTAACATTTTCAGTAACAGACATTTTAGGAAATAGTTACTCGCTTGAGAGTTTAAAGGGAAAAGTGATTGTAATAAATTTTTGGTTTGTTGAATGTAAACCTTGTGTAATGGAAATGCCTGAACTTAATAAATTGGTAGATAAATTTAAAGGTGAGGATGTCGTATTTCTTGGATTTGCTAATAATGACAAATCAAAAATCGAGAGTTTTCTGAAAACAAAAACCTTTAACTATAATATAATTGCAGGTAGTGGAGAGATAGCAAATAGTTACACTGTCAAAGCTTTTCCAACCCATCTGATAATTGATAAGAATTCTATCGTTACATATTCTACTGTAGGTTTAGGCCCAAACACATTGAAGGAAATTGAAAGTACAATTGAAGCATTGATAAAATAATTGCACTAAATTGCACTAAATTGCACTAAATCCTTCCTCAAAAGAATCTAAAGTTTGAATCTTTAGTCTACAAAAAACCCGTTACTACGTATTTACGCATAGTTCTCTTTAACTATATTCATTGATAATTTCATAACCCCTTTGCTATTTCGAAAAAAATCGAAATGGGATAAGTTCTTTTGTCATAGTTAATAAACAAAAACTATTATGAAAACTTTAAAATTAATTGGTGGTATATTTTTTCTAAGCGCATTAAGCGGAAATGCAATGGCTTCTAACCGAGAAAAAATACAAGATTTAAAAATTGAATATACAAAAACAGATGTATCTTGTTTCGGGAAAACGGACGGGAAAATTGAACTTGAAATATGCGGTGGTAAAGCACCCTACATTGTAGTTTGGGATAATGGATTTTATTCCATGGTTTTAGATAATTTGAGAAATGGAGAGTATTCTGTTAAAGTATGTGATGCTCGCGGTAAAACGGCTGTTCAATATGTCACTATTGAAACCCCATCTCCATTACAATTAAGTTTCAATAGTCCAGTAACCACTTTTGTAGATGCAGTTGGCGGTGCAATGAATGCTAAAATACTTGGTGGATCTCCATGGGAAATTGAAAATACAGATTACTATTTCGTGAAAATTAATGACCAAGCATTTATGGATGATTCAAAATCATTGCCAGATGGAGAATATATTTTCAGTGTGGAAGACGCACATGGATGCACACTTCAAAAACCTGTTTTAATTGATTTTTCGCTATCATCTGTAAAACAAGTGTCTGAAACAATTAATAATCCTGAGCAACAAATCATAAAAATGACTATAATTGACTACCCAATTTATACTTATTTAGACGAAATTGATAACCAATAAAAAGCTTTTAATCCTTTTTTATTCTTTAAGCTTGAGCATGCTTATGTCTGCTCAAGCTCTCAATTCACATGCCTTTTGCTTTTACTATAATTGGTATGGGTCGGTTGATTTGGATGGCGCAAATCACCATTGGAAGCATCCCGTAATGCCACAAAATGACAAAGATACAAACTCCTTTATTTTTGAAGGAAATGGGAATATTGGAGCTGATTATTATCCCGCTTCAGGTGAATATTCAAGTTCTGATTCGGTCACAATCGATCGCCATATGAAAGAAATGGCAAGTGCTGGAATAGGTGTAATTGCTGTTACTTGGCTTGGCGAGAACGATTATTCATTCCGCAGCGTTCCAACCATTTTAGATCTTGCTGATCAATATCATCTTAAGATTTGTTTTCAAATCGAACCGTGTGTTCGGAAAAATCCACTTGCAACGAAACAAGCGATTGAATTTATCATCGAAAATTTTGGAAAGCACCCTGCGTTTTATCGCGAAGAAGTAACAAAACGTCCTCTTTTCTTTGTCTATGATTCATATATGATTCCTGCGAATGAATGGAGCGAAGTTTTTGCTAAAAATGATAAAACCAATTCATTTAGAAATTCTGAATTTGATTCTGATATAATCGGACTTTGGTGCTGGAAAGAGGATTCTTCTTTCTTTTTAAATTCCGGATTTGATGGATTTTATACTTATTTCGCTAGTCGGGGATTTACCTATGGTGCAAATCCAGATAATTGGCTGAAGTTGCAGCATTTTGCAGATGAACATCACCTAAAATTTATTCCATCCGTTGGACCAGGATATAGCGATAACCGCATCAGACCTTGGAATATAGCGAATACCAAAAATCGGGATGACGGTTCTTATTATGATAATTTCTTTCAAAGTGCGATTGATGCTCATGTTAAATGGATTGGAATCACTTCCTATAACGAATGGCATGAAGGAACACAAATTGAACCTGCTAGGCCAATGTCTTTTGGAACATACAACTATCAAGATTATGGCACTCTTCCAATTGATTATTATTTAAAAAGAACGCTTTATTGGCTAGAAAAATTCAATAAGTAAAGAACAGATTTGAGGAAATCGAAAGAAACATGTATTTGAATAGCGCTTTCTACACAATGAAAATTTGCGCACCCCCTTTAAATTTCGTTTCTTTGCACTTTAATTTCTTCAAATGTCTCACAAATCAGGTTTCGTAAGTATAGTCGGTAGTCCAAATGTTGGTAAATCAACGTTAATGAATCGTTTAGTTGGCGAAAAATTATCTATCGTAACATCTAAAGCTCAAACTACACGTCACCGTATTTTGGGAATTGTAAATGATGAAGATTACCAAATCGTATTTTCTGACACGCCAGGTGTTGTAAACGCTGCATACAAATTGCACGAAAACATGATGGATTATGTTAATGCTTCCTTAAAAGATGCTGATGTTTTGCTTTTTATAACAGATATGAAGGAAAACGAAATGAATCATCTGGAAACACTTGAAAAGATTAAAACATTAAAAATTCCAGTACTTTGTCTGATCAATAAAATTGATTTGGGCGACCAAACGAAAGTGGTTGAACGCATCAATTATTGGCAAGAACAATTACCAAAAGCAATTATTTGTCCTATCTCTGCCCTCCATGAATTCAACTTGGAAAAGGTGTGGGATAGAATCCTTGAATTTGTACCTGAAAGTCCAGCTTATTATGATAAAGATGAGCTTTCTGATCGACCAATGCGCTTTTTCGTTTCAGAAATTGTAAGAGAAAAAATATTCATGCATTGCGAAAAGGAAGTGCCATATAGCTGTCAAGTAGAAATTGAAGAATATATTGAAGAACCGAATTTAACACGAATTCGGGTTCTAATCATCGTTGAACGCGATTCTCAAAAAGGAATTGTTATCGGAAAGGGTGGTGAAATGTTGAAGAAAATTGGTCGTGAAGCACGCATAGAAATCGAAAAATTCATCGATCAAAAAGTGTTCATGGAAACGTTCGTTAAAGTGGATAAAGACTGGCGTTCAACAGCGAATAAATTAAAGAAATACGGATATTAAGAATAGATGTTAGAACTGAGAGCATAGACCGCTCACTTCGACAAGCTCAGTGCTAGTCGATGTTAGAAGTTAAGTGTATTGTAAACCAGGGATAATCCTATTCTAAAAATTATTGATAAAAATAGAGTTCAGAATCTAAAACCATCTCGGTTCTCGGTTCTCGGTTCTCAGTTCTAAAAAAGTATGGGTAATATAGTTGCAATAGTAGGTCGTCCAAATGTTGGGAAATCAACGTTGTTTAATCGCTTGACAGAATCTCGTGATGCAATCGTAAAAGAAATTAGTGGCGTAACACGTGACCGTCTGTACGGAAAAGGAGAATGGAATGGGGCGCAATTTTCAGTGATAGATACTGGAGGTTACGTGCATGGATCTGATGATATTTTTGAAGCTGAAATCCGCAAACAAGTCGTTATTGCTATCGAGGAAGCTACTGTAATTTTATTTATGGTGGACGTGACAACTGGAATCGTAGATTTAGATGATACGGTGGCTTCGATGCTCCGAAAATCAAAGAAACCTATACTTATTGTTGCCAACAAAGTTGATAGTAATAAGCGAATTGGGTTATCTGCTGAATTTTATTCTTTTGGGCTAGGACCAGTTTTTGATTTATCTGCTACAAATGGCACCGGAACAGGTGAAATTCTTGATGAAGTTGTGAAACATTTCAACATTGAAGATGAATCTGTAAACGAGAAAGATCACTTACCTAGAATTGCTATTGTTGGTCGTCCAAATGTTGGTAAATCATCGTTGGTAAATGCCTTGACTGGTGAAGAAAGAAATATCGTAACAAGTATTTCAGGCACAACGCGTGATTCAATCAATACACGTTTCAATTCCTTTGGATTTGACTTCCTATTAATTGATACTGCTGGGATTCGAAAGAAAGCAAAAGTGCAAGAAGATATTGAATATTATTCTGTTTTGCGATCAGTTAGAACAATAGAAGATGCGGATGTTTGTATTTTCATGATTGATGCAGAAGAAGGATTACAAAAACAAGATTTACATATTTATTATATCATTGAGAAAAACTCAAAAGGATGTGTTGTTCTCGTAAATAAATGGGATTTGGTTGAAAAAGATCAAAACACCATGAATGAATACGAAGCTAAATTACGTCTAGAATTGGCGCCTTTTAATGATGTGCCGATTATTTTTACGTCTACATTGACAAAGCAACGTATTCACAAAGCGTTAGAAGCAACAATGATGGTTCATGAAAATAGAACCAAGAAAATTGCAACATCCAAATTGAATGAGGTGATGTTAGAAATTATTCAAGCAACTCCTCCCCCAGCATTGAAAGGAAAATATATTCGTATCAAGTATGTACAACAATTGCCAATGTACTCACCAGCATTCGCGTTTTTCTGTAATTTACCACAATACATTCCAGATTCTTACCGACGTTTTCTTGAAAATCGTTTAAGAGAAAAGTTTGATTTTTGTGGTGTGCCGATTCGTATTTTCTTTAGAAAGAAGTGATTAATTCAAAGAAGAAAAGAAGTGCGAATTACAAGTTGCTAGTTATGGGGTTTACTAAAACTGTAAAAAGTAGTATTTCAAAATTATAAAAACGAAAAAAATAGCTATAAAACCTATGTGACCTATGTTTCTATGTGGTTTCAATAAGTAATGACAGTAAAAAGTATGAAATTCGGAGCAATAGATATAGGAACAAATGCCGCCCGACTGCTTGTAGGGGAGGTTGAACATGAAGGAGGACATTCTTTTGTAAAAAAGATTTCTTATACGCGTGTTCCCTTGCGACTAGGAGAAGAAGTTTTTGAAGATGGAAAAATTTCCAAGAAAAAAACGGAAGATTTTGTAAAAACAATTCAAGCTTTCAAGCTGATTTCAGAGATATTTGATGTCAAACAATTACGTGCTGTTGCAACATCGGCTATGCGTGAAGCAACCAATTCTAAGAAAATAATTGAAAAAATTCTTGAAGAATCAGGTGTTGAAATTGAAGTAATCAGCGGTGATGTTGAAGCAGAATTAATCTTCAGTACTTTTTTCTTACTTGATTTTGATAAAACCCTTCCCTTTTTGGTAATTGACGTAGGCGGTGGGAGCACCGAAGTGAGTGTCTTTGAAAGTGGTGAGCGCATTGCCTCAAAATCCTTTGAAATTGGTACAATTCGTTTATTAAAAGGGAAAGTAAAAAATGATGTCTGGTCGAATATTCATGAATGGATCGCTGAACATGTGGATTTAAATTCTCCGCATAAAATCTTCGGAACAGGTGGAAATATTAATAAAGTCCATAAAATAGTAGGCGTTGGTCAAATGGAACCTGTTTCACTTGAAAAAATGAAAGATTTAAGAGTCAAACTTGGTTCACTTACACTTATTCAAAGAGAAGATGAGTACCAACTGAAGCCAGATAGAGCAGATGTTATTCTTCCAGCATTGGATATATACATCTATATTTTGGATGAATTAAAATCAACCGAATTAATTGTCCCTAAAATTGGATTATCAGATGGTATGATTTATCAAATGTATTTAGATAGTACAAAAAATTAATCCAACCGAAATTTAAACGGCATTGTAAAATACACTTTTACTTTCTTCCCATTGTTTTCTCCTGGAATCCAATTTGGCATTTTATTAACGACTCGAAGAACTTCCTGATTAAAATTCGGTGCGCCATTTACTCCACGAACAACCTCAGGTTTAACAATTTTCCCTTCTTCCGTAACAGTGAATTTCACATAAACCGTTCCCTCAATACCATTCTCTTTTTCAAAATCAGGGTACTTTAAATTCTCATATACAAAAGCAAATAGTTTTGTAACTCCACCAGGATATTCTGGCATTTTTTCAGCATAACTCAAAACCTCATCTGTTATCGCCATTTTTTCAGGAGGCTCAACAAGTTGAATATCAACAACCATAACCGGTTCTCCCATAATTATTGGTTCAGGCATAATAGAGGGTTCTTTTGTAACTTTTTTCACATGTTCTGGAACAATTGTTTCCTTTACGTTCCTATCATTTGGCATACTTACTTCGCCTAATGTGTTTCCGTCAGGATAATTTTGATGAATTGGATTCGGTGTTTTAATAGTTGTTTTTCGGTTGTCTTCTTTACACGAAACCAAACTCACACACACCAACGCAAGAATTAAAAAAGAAGTATTTCCGCCTTTCTTCTTCAAACCTTCAATTAACAACGGAATATCGTCGTGATGGAAATCAAATTGATCGCGCGACATTCTTCCACATGTTTTTGTAGCTGGATTAGACAAAAGGTAGATGATTATTTCTGCTCGATCCATTTTTGTGAAATCAATCACAGGTTTATCACATTGGTCGCAATGACGAGAAATAAGCCCTATTTTCATTTTGTTCCAATCTTCTGGACATGGCTCTGTGATACTAACATTCATCTCTTTTATGTTTTTTAATGCAAAATGGATTAATACAAAATGGATTCGCTTTCGTTCAAAATCCAAACTCCACACGTTAAAAATATCGAATCAAAAATTTATTGTCAAATCAATCTTTCTCGAAATGATACATGTCTAAAAGAACGCTCTAACTTCCATTCCTCCCGAGTGAATTGTTCGTGTGTTCTCAGATTTCCGACCATTATATTGAATGGACAATTGCAAATTTTTAGAAATGGATCTTTGATAACCAATATTCCATGTATAATTTATTCCTGGTCTTAGCGCTTCTAACATTTCAAATCCCAATGCTGAATTTTGACTTCCATTATAATCAATTTTAACCGTTTTGAATCCACCTTGTAAACTACCTTTTTCAGCTTGATTGTATTTAAAAGTTGACCCTAATTCATATAAGTTTGCTTGTTCTCCACCAAATTGAATAGCATTACTTTTTTCAGAATATTTGCCATCTAATGTTATCCTAAAAGTTGTTGTTGGTTGATATATCAAACTTGGTTGGATGAAATAATATTTCAAGGAATAATTTCTCCCTGAGGTATAATCTGCTTCTGAATCTTTTGTCCCAATCTGACCTTTCGCTTCAATTGAAAAAATTCTTTTAATATTCCATCGTATTGAAAGTTCATGGTACCGATTTGCTTTTGAATCAAAACCAGTTGCAAGCAATGTTTTACTGCTCAAATCTTGAAAGGTATATTCACCTCCAACAATACTAGATGTTCTATTGAAGAAAACAGTATTCCTTAAATTCGTATTAGTTGCAATAAGATTCGTGTCTCTAATTTGGGTTGAAAAAGGATTGAAAGCATCAATTCCATTGAATAAATTTGTTTTTCTACTGATTCGAACCCTTACTTGATCTGAAAAACGAGACAATAATTTCTTTACTCCTTTTTTGGAAGACCAAATACGTTCTGGTCGCCAATAAATTGATTGATTAAACTCGTTTGAATATGTTTTTATGTATTCATTGCTCGGTGTAAAAACCCTAATGTAACTCGCTTGGTCAATGTATTGTGCGATTTCAAATTCATTTAAATCTTTGATCCCATCTGAATTATAATCAATCCATGTATAAACGCCTTGTCCATCATTCACTTTGATGTAAAGGAATTCTCTTTTCAGTTCCAAACCTGATCCAATTTCGTAAAAGTTGTTCCACGTCAACGCTCCTTTTAAAAGACGAACCTCATAATCAATTCTTCCTAACAAGGTTTTTTCAGGCGTTTGATTAAGTAAAGTAGAATTCAACACCTTTAACTCACGGTAACTCGTCACAACATTTAAAGACTGGTTTTTCATTTCTGTCAACTTTATTTCTCCACCCGCCGTTCTGGCCTTTGCAACTGGTGTTAATTGCAAACTATCCGAACGCTGATCATATCGTTCACGGTAAAAAATCTTATAATTGTTTTTAATCGAATCTCCATTCGCTAAATAAAATTGATAGTCAAAAAATTGATAGCTATTCGTTTCTAATGGCATTGTTCCTCCCGAATATCGGTTCAATTCATGATCATCCTTGTAACCAATTCTAAGCCATTTTATATCTTGTGAAAATTCAGAACGGTGACGAATAAATTCATTTTTAGTGGTTGTTTTACTTGATAAATAACTTCCATCCCAAATTGCATTGAATCCTTTTTGTTTCCATTTGCCGTTAATTGCTGTTCGTAAACCCTGGTAATCACTTCCAATGATAAAATGTTGTCCTTCTACATTCATGTTTCCGAACGACTGATTTTTGAAATTCATCCCAATCGTTGAAGCAACTTGATTTCCTGAATATCCCTTGTTTCTCGTATTCCAATCTCGGTCAAATTCAACGGCTCTGTACTGTTCAATCGGACTAAAATTACGATCTAATGCTTCCAGCTCTAATTTCGTTTCCAATTGCCATTTTGGCACTGAATCACGGCTTAAAGGAATTGTTCCAATCAACCTACTTCGATTTGCAAAACTTTGATCATCACTACTATTGTACTTTGAAAAAGTATTCAAATCATTCTTAGAATAGGCCATTTCCGTTTCGACTCGAAGATTTTTTCTGATGGAATATGAAAAGCCAGAAGTAACCATTTGCTTTTGTTTCGGTGTAATCATCACACGAGAAGGATCATAATCTCCTTGAGAAACGCCACCAACTGGCATTACCCATTTGTAAACGCGACCAAGTGCATTGAAATTACTAAAAACATAATCACCTTTCCCCATTCCAACAAATGTGAACGTAGCGCGATAAACAGCAGAATCAGGATTGACAGAATAGACCAAAACGGAATCGTAAATCAATGAATCAATCATTTTATACAGCACTTGATTTTCAAAATATCCTATAGAATCAATGCTGTTTGTTCGGGCTAGATCTAATGTGTCACCAATTTGAGATAACAATTGCTTCTGAGAAAAGGACAAATCCTGCTGTAAGGATTGATTCTTAGCATCTTGTTCAGAATATACGTTGAACCAAAAATTCAATTTTCTAGAAGAAAAGGTTGTTGACGTTTGGAAAAGTGAACGTGCATAATTTTGATCTGAATATTGGAATTCAATAACAATTCTCGAATCTTTTGTTATTTGGTTGCGAGATGTAAAAATCACTTCCGCCGAATTGTAATTAATGGTATAATCAAATTCTTGTCCTCGTTCTAACAATTTCCCATCGATATAAACACGCTCTGTTCCCGACAAAACAATAATAAAAGGTTCATTTTCATTTCCTTTCAAACGATAAGGACCTTGATTGCCTTCTATTCCTGGAATTATTTGTCGCGCGAATTTCCCTTTCGATAAAGCTCCACTTACTTGGGTATTCCAAACTTTGGTAGTATCCGCATTCCATTGATAATTCATAGTGAGTCCTTGTCCACGTTTTTTGTACGTCATAAAATAACCTTTCGGTTTCGAAATCCAAAAATCACCCGCAATGAGTTTCATTCTATCATTGTAAATTTGAATAAAAACTTGATCAAACTCCTGTAATTTATTCGTGTTTCCATCTGGTTGAATTGGTAAATTATCATCAGAAACAGAAGCAATCATCTTTAAATTTGGTGCGATATCACCGGAAAGTTCAAGGTTTAAGGTTGAATTAACGCCTAAATCTTGATTATTTCCAAAAGAAACACCTCGAGAAATACTTCCAGATTTAGAAATTGAAGAACCACCAAAAACATCCGAAACATCGTATTGATTAGTGATTAAATATTTATCTCTGTCTCCTTTGTCTTGATTATAAATTATACTCGTATCTCGAGAACCATAAATCTTTGCTAGGTTCATTGGTAATACCCGATATACAATTCGAATCGAATCACCGCAAGGAGTTGTTAATGCGAAACGTGCCTTAGCATAATCCAAATAATAGGAATTAAAGGACAACCTTTCAGCGCCACAAAAAACTTGAACAGAATTGGGTGAGATCGATAACGTGTCTAAATTCAGCGTATCTGCTGTAGCACTAAATGTTCGTGTACGCAAACTCGTTGTCTGTGAAAAACCATTCACAGCACTAATCAAAAAGACAATTAACAAGCTTATGTGTCGTAAATTTGACATTCGTACGAATGTACAACGTTGAAAGCAGAAAAATCGTGTTTGAGTTGGAAAAAAGTATGAAAATCAACTATTAAAACTAAAGCTAATATCTTATTTACCTTCTTTAATAAGTATATTATCAACTTGTGTTTTTAGTAAAGGCAAATCTTTGTCAATTATGCCCCAAATTATTACATTGTCCACATTATCATAAGAATGAATGACCCAATTTCTAAGACTTACAATTCTCCTTGCATTTGAAATGTCAATAGTTGGATTAATTTTTATTATTCTATTGGTCGCTTCCCCAATAATTTCCAATTCTCTTTCAACAGCTCGTCTAATTAATTTGTTGGTGTCGTACAATTTAAAATTCCTTTCATTACCCAAATATTCAAAAATTGAATCAATAGAATTTGAAATGTCGAGCAAGTACATTTTGATATCACGCGGCATACACTAATTGCTTGGTTTTCTCAATACTCTGAATAAAGTAAGGATTAGAAAGTGACTTTTCAGTTAACAAATCAATCTTTCGATTAAACAGTTTTTCAAGCATTTCGTGAAGTTCAAAATAATTGTCTGTATATTTTTCGAATGGAATTTCCTTAAATGAAATTAGAATATCGATATCACTTGAATCATTAAATTTTTCAGTTGTTGCTGAGCCAAATAGGTACATAGACTTTACATCATACTTTTCGCAAAGTAGTTGCAATTCGTCTATTTTATTCTTCATCAAACTTAACATCACTTTTTTTCTTAATTTCAAATATACGAATTTAAAATTTGAATTAGAAATTACAAAACCGAGGTGAAAATGACTTCCTTAAAAATTGTAACATCCTAGCTTTGCTGTTAAAAAAAGTTAAGCTAAAGTCAAAGCTACCAATGGAAGATTAATTTCGTTAAAAAATTAATCGTGCGGAAAATACGTGTCAATTTCATTGTTGCTCTTGTAGTTATAGCTTTACTCGCTTTATTAGTGATTCAAGCGTTCCAAACGGTGCAATTATACGATCGTAAATCCACACAGTTTGAAACAAATCTATCAACTTCTTTAGAACGAATCGCTGTTCGCCATGAAAAAGCAGAAGATATTCGT
Organism: Flavobacteriales bacterium; assembly: GCA_947470515.1. Lineage (GTDB taxonomy): Bacteria > Bacteroidota > Bacteroidia > Flavobacteriales_D > Crocinitomicaceae > M0103. The sequence continues at coordinate 30,595 of CANITF010000004.1, read as the reverse complement.
CGGTACATGCACATTGTGAACCGCGATTTTAGCGGCCAATACAAAGATGTTTTAAAAGAAGAATTTAAACTTTTAGTATCTGCACAGGAATCCATTTCAATTGAAGACACTGCAGTTTTTGAAAACGGTGAAATCCAGAATTACTTAGTGATAAAGGGAAAAGCATACGATTCACTAACTGGTTTAACAACAGAACAAAAGGTTTTAGCGCGTGACGTTAGGCAGTTAAGAGATTTATTTGATAAACAAAAAAAGCATTTACCACATAACGATTCTGTCAAATTAGCAATTCAATTAGATCAACGTGTTTTGCAGCAAATTTTCAAAAAAGCCAAATTTGTGAATGATATGATGGTCGAAGCATTCAAAAACAATGTTTACGAAGATCCATCAACACGCATTGACCCTGTTTTTTTGGACTCTGTTATTCGAACGGAAATCGGGAACGATGATTTACCACATACCTATCAATTTATGATCACAAATGAATATGGCATTCCAATTAAATTTGCCCATTCACCTCCTAATTACAATGAAAAACTAGATACACTATTAACTGGGAAAACAGCCTTATTTCCTAGTAATATCTTAGATGAAGATGTGTATATTCACATCTATTTTCCCAAGAAAGGAGTTTATCTCTTTCATGAAATGTGGGGTTCATTGACCATCAGTTTAACCTTGATGATTTTAATAATTGTAGCCTTGATGTTCATGTTCAAAACGATTTTGGCTCAAAATAAATTGTCTGAAATTAAAAATGATTTCATTTCCAATATGACACATGAATTCAAAACTCCAATTTCGACTATTTCATTGGCCTGTGAAGCATTGAATGATCCAGATATGGTTCAGCAAAACACAACAGATATTGCTCCTTTTGTCAAAATGATTAACGATGAAAACAAGCGATTAGGATTGTTGGTTGAGCGCATTCTTCAAAGTGCCGTAATGGACAAAGGGAAAATAAAATTAAAAGAAGAACATGTTATTTTAAATGAGTTAGTTGAAAATGTGGCACAAAACGCACAATTTAGAATCCAAAATTCAGGTGGAAAAATTCATTTAAATCTGCCAAAAGAACCAATTGAAATTACATCGGACAAAATGCACTTGACGAATATTATTTCCAATTTGGTTGACAACGCAATAAAATATAGCTTATCGGCTCCAGAGATTGAAATTAATTTGAAGCGAGAAAATAAGAAACTACTTTTAAGCGTTAAAGATCATGGTGTTGGAATAAAAAAAGAGCACATGAACAAAATTTTTGATAAATTGTATCGCATTCCAACGGGAAACTTGCACGATGTTAAAGGGTTTGGACTTGGCTTAAGCTATGTTAAAGCAATAGCAGACTCGCACGGTTGGAACATCCTTGTTCGAAGTAAATTTGGAGAAGGATCAGAATTTATACTTGTAATGAAAGAAAAAATATGAGCAAAAAATTGAACATTCTACTTGCCGAAGACGATGAAAACTTAGGCCATTTATTGCACACTTTTATTAAAACAAAAGGATTTGATGCAGACCTTGCTCGCAATGGGAAAAGCGCATTTGAAAAATTTACAGGAGGAAATTACGACTTCTGTATCTTCGATGTGATGATGCCCGAAATGGATGGATTTACCTTAGCAAAAGAAATTCGAGAAATTGACAAAAAAGTTCCGATTCTTTTCTTGACAGCAAAATCGATGAAAGAAGATAAGTTGGAAGGATTCGCAATTGGTGCAGATGATTATTTGACAAAGCCTTTTTCAATGGAAGAACTTCTTGCTCGAATCAATGCAATTCTCAGACGTGTGGAAAGACGAGACGCAAATGAAGATGCTTTGTTGATGGTTGGTAAAATTAAATATGAGCCTGAATTACGCCTATTGCATTTAGCTGAGGGAGTAAAAAAATTGACAACCAAAGAAAACCAATTATTGAAATTATTGGTTAAAAATGAAAATGAAATATTAGATCGCCAAGCTACGTTGCGCGCGATTTGGGGAGATGACAATTATTTCAACGGACGAAGCATGGATGTTTATATTGCCAAGTTGCGCAAACTTTTGAAAGAAGATGAAGCAATCGAAATAATGAATGTTCACGGAAAAGGATTTAAGTTTTTGGTGAAGTAACCAATAGGTTCGCGATTCGCGATTTGTAATTCGTGATTCACAACTAATAACGCGCAACGTTTAAAAAGTCGCCAACTTTATCTAACTTAGCGATGTTTTAGAAGAAGTGAAGAATTCAGTGAAATACATATTGCAAAAATTAATGGGTTTTCGGACTTATCTGTATGTTTTTGCGCTGTTTAAAATCAAGACTTTACGTTCCGATTCCAAAGAAAAAGACTTCTTTCATTTCTTGACATTATTAGAGGATGGAAAGGGATCCGTGCTAGATATCGGAGCAAACATTGGTATTATGACTGTTCATTTAGCACAAAAATTACCCAATTCAACCATACATGCTTTTGAACCTATTCCAGATAATTTATCTGTATTAAAAAGAATCATCGCAAAATTTCAGTTAAAAAAGATAAAAATCCATGAAACGGCTGTTGGTGAAACAGAAGGAAATGTTCAAATGATTTTACCACATCAAGGAAAAACCAAGATGCAAGGATTGAGTCATGTCAAGCATGAAACCATCACTGAATGGAACGAAGGAGATGAATACAATGTGCAATTGAATACATTGGATAATCTCTTGAATGGTGAAGCAATCCAGGGAATCAAAATTGACATTGAGAATTTTGAATATTATGCATTAAAAGGTGGGAAACGGATTTTGGAAAGTAACCACCCTGTTATTTATGCAGAATTATGGAACAATGAAAATCGCACGAATTGTATTGAATTATTGTCGAATTTAAATTATAAAGCGCTTGTTGTTGTTAACGATCAGCTTGTTTCATTTGACTCACAGAAACACGACAATCAAAATTTTATTTTTGTTTCAAATTAATCAGTACTTTTTGCGTTAATTTCTCAGATGCAGAAAAAATTCATTTCAAATCTCGTTCTAATTGTTGTTTTAAACCTTTTGGTAAAACCATTGGCTATTTTTGGGATTGATGCTACAGTCCAAAACCGCGTCGGAGCGGAAGAATATGGCATGTATTTTTCCATTTTAAATTTTACCTATTTATTCAATATTCTAGCAGATCTTGGGATTAACAATTTCACCACAAAAAATATTGCTCAATATCCTCATATTGCATCGCGCTACATTGGAAAAATATTCAGTTTTCGCTTAATTCTATTTGCAATCTATGCAATTGTTACTTTATCAATTGGCATTGGCATTGGTTATCGTGGTGCTCAATTAAATATATTGTACGTTTTGATTTTTAATCAATTACTCATCACTTTCATCGCTTATTTTAGAAGTCATTTTGGAGGCTTACACTTCTTCAAAACAGATGCATTGATTTCCGTTTTAGATAGGTTATTGCTGATTATCATTTGCGGCAGTGTTTTGATTTCTACAACTTTTGGTGCATCTTTTCAAATTGAATGGTTTATTTGGATTCAAACGATTTGTTATGGAATAACATTTATGGTAGCATTTGTTTTACTAGTTCAAAAAATAGGTATTCCAAAATTTAAATTCCACTGGGTTTTTTCAATGGCAATTTTGCTTCAGAGCTATCCATACGCTCTAATGATCTTGTTGATGATGATTTACACGCGCACGGACTCTGTCATGCTCGAACGAATTCATCCCAACGGAAAATTTGAAGCTGGTGTTTACGCGCAAGGATTCCGTTTATTAGATGCTTTTTTTATGTTCGGAATGATCTTCGCAAACCTTTTATTCCCCATTTTTTCAAGGCTATTGAAAACAAAACGTGAAACGGTCTTTCAACTCTTAATAACCTCAAGAAATCTATTGGTTGGTGGAGCAATACTTCTTGCTTTCATTTGTTTTCACAATGCAGAATTTCTATTAAAACTGATTTATAAAAACAATGTGACTGAATCTATTCTTTCTTTCCAATGGTTGATGTGGAGCTTTATTGGAATGTGTATTAGTCTAATTTATGGTACACTTTTAACAGCAAATGGGAACATGAAATTCATGAATCAACTTTCGATTATTGGCATTTTTTTAAATATCATTCTCAATGCATTGCTAATTCCTAAATACGGTGCAGCAGGTTCTGCGTTTGCAACATTGATAACACAATCCTTTACGGCGTTGATTCAACTGATTTTCTGCCACCAACTTTTTTCCATAAAAATAACCTTCTTACAAATTATAAATTATGGAAGTTTCATCTTATTAATGTTTCTCCTTCCGTTGATTTCATCAAATCATTCCGTTTCATTCTCCTTACAAATTATACTCGGCGTTATCGGTTTATTACTTTTCAAATTCATCGATCTAAAAGCATTGAAAATTGCCTTTAAAGAAAACAACTAGTATATTTTATCTTTTTAAAATAATTTCGTTAAAATCGAGTTAATACTCTGTCAAAAACAAATTAATACCGATACATTTGATTCTAATTAATTCGAGGAAAATCAGCTGTCTATCAGTATAAACACTAAATTCGCACATCAAAAACAAACCGAATGACAGATCAAATGAAAGAAATGGAGAAGGAAAGACAGAATCTTTTACTCTTTATTTGGCGAAAAAGAAAAATACTTATCCTAATTACAGGAATTGCTGGAGTAGTTTCAACGGTAGTTTCATTCATGATGACGCCACTTTATCTATCAACAGCTATTGTTTTTCCAGCTGCTACAAGTACCGTTTCATTCTCTGAACAAAGAAATGCAAAAGCAGCAGCAATGGATTTTGGTGAAGAAGAACAATCAGAACAATTGGTTCAAATTCTTCAATCATCACGTATTCGGAACAAAATTGTTGACCAATTTGATTTAATGAAGCATTACGACATTGATACAAATGATGCCAACAAACATTATTTATTGATGAAAGAATATGAAGGTCATTTTGCATTTATTCGCACACGATACGGTTCTATTCAAATCGATGTGTTGGATCGAGATCCAGAATTAGCAGCCGAAATGGCCAATAAAATTGTTGATTTAATAGATACGGTTAAAAATAACATGGTGGCTGAAAGAACGTGGCCAGCGTTTGAAATTAATACCCGAAAGAAAAATCTTTTGGATCAAGATCTAAAACTTGTTTTGGTGAAAATGGACAGTTTAGCTGATTTAGGAGTCGTTTCCATTGAAGGAAGAACGAACTTATTTCAAGCTTTCGTGGATGCAAAAAATCAAGAGGATAGAACTTTCTTGCGTCAGCAAATAGATGTTAACTTGAAATACGGCGCCAAATTCGATGCGTTAGAACAAATTCGTGATGAGAAAATTGTGAAACTGGAGAAATTTCTTGATTCATACGAACAAGCTGAATCCGATGCAAACTCAGTTTTTAACCACAAATTCGTTGTTGAACAAGCAGTAGTCGCTGATAAAAAGGACCAGCCAAAACGGTTGATTATAGTTTTGCTTTCTATGATTGGAACATTTGTCTTCATGGTTTTTGCATTATTGATTGCTGACAGAATCAAAGAGTTAAAGAAACTAGCTTAATTCTGTGCAATTCATCCAACGAAATAGTCTTTTCCTTTTCCTTGGAATAGTATTTATCCTGTTGTCGGTATATTTTATACAACAGAATATTTCCTATTTGTCTTTATTTCCTTTTGGATTAATGGCGATTTATTTCGCGATTTTTCAAACGGAATGGACGTTCCTCAGTCTGGCATTTTTAACCCCACTTTCAGTCAACATTGAAGAATACACAGAAAGTTTTGGTTTGTTTGTGCCAACGGAACCCATTCTTTTCACATTGATGTTGCTGTTCATCTTACTTCAAATTCAAAAACAATTTATCAATAAAGAACTATGGAAAAGCCCAATTATTTGGGCTTTAGGATTTTATTTGTTTTGGATATTTATTACTTCTATCACAAGTACTGATCCCATTACATCCTTAAAATATTTGCTTTCCCGCTTATGGTTTATTGTTCCAATTGTAATCTTTGGACCAACATTTTTCGTGAATTCACAAAACATCAAACGCTTTATTTGGTTGTTTATCATCGGAATGATGATTGCCATAACGTATACTTTAATTGTACACGCATCCTATCAATTTGGTGAAAAAGAAGGTCATTGGGTGATGTGGCCATTTTTCAAAGACCATACAATTTATGGTGCAATTGTCGCGCTAAGTGTTCCACTTGTTTTCGGATTGTACTTTTCCAAAAAACACCATCCTTTGGTTCAAGCAACCATCATTGGCTTCATTTCAATTACGCTTTTAGGCTTGTTTTTCTCTTATACACGTGCAGCATGGTTAAGTGTATTTGCTGCGGTTGGGGTTTGGGGACTTATCCGCTTTAAAATCAAATTTCGATTCATTGCTGGGATTGCAGTTTTCATCGGTGCTTTACTCTTTTTCTCTTGGGATGCCATTCAGATGAACATGGCCAAAAACAAATCAGAGCATACTACAGAGGACTTTGGAAAGAAGCTAGAATCTGCAACGAATGTTACAACGGATGCGTCTAATTTAGAAAGAATCAATCGTTGGACGTGTGCAATTGACATGTACCAAGAACGCCCTTTCTTTGGTTTTGGACCTGGAACTTTTGCTTTTGAATATGCGCGCTTTCAACATGCCGAAAACATTACTATTATTTCAACCAATTTTGGGAATTTAGGCAATGCGCATAGCGAATATCTAGGCCCTTTAGCTGAAATGGGAACAATTGGATTTATTTCCATGGTCTTAATTGTAATCGCTATCTTCTACAAAGGAATCACACTTTATATTCGCTGGCCAAAAGAAGACAAAGAAATGCGGATCTTGATTTTGTCGATGATACTTTCCTTAACGACGTACTTTGTTCACGGTGTGTTAAATAATTTCTTAGATACAGATAAAGCAGCGGTTCCAGTTTGGGGAATGTGTGCGATATTTATTGCGTTAGAGATTTCACTGAAAAAGAAGCAAGCGAATTAAAATGGACTAAATCATTCTAAAAATCCATATCTCTTCCACTTATCAATTTATAAGAAACCGTGAAAAAGTCATTACGAAGTTTGAAAAATGATGGTTTGAATGAATATTGAAAGACCAGAAATAAGTGCTTTCAAAATATAAAATCAGCATCATTCAACTTTTTTTGTTTACACTAACCTGTTTAGTGTAAACTAAATTTAATACGCACAATAAATTCTTTTGATTGTAGCAGCCATTTTCTACAAAGGAATTACACTTTTCATCATCTGGCCAAAAGAAGACAAAGAAATGCGGATCTTGATTTTATCCATGATTCTTTCTTTAACGACCTACTTTGTTCACGGAGTACTAAATAATTTCTTAGACACAGACAAGGCAGCTGTTCCAGTTTGGGGAATCTGTGCGATATTTATTGCTTTGGAGATATCGCTAAATAATAAAAAAGCTTTATTGTAATTTCATTTAATGAGTCACCCACAGCGAAGGATTCAAGCATTGAACCAATGTTCCAACTACTTGATGGATTTCAAAATGCGCAACAGAAACAGATGCACCATCGCTCACTAATAAAGATCCAATTGCTTGTTTTGTCGAAACTTTTGACCCAGTTTTCACATAGGTGTCTTGCAAGTTACTGTAAACCGTTCTGTAATTTCCATGCTTAATAATCACTACTTTCCCAGCACCTGGGATACTCAAAACACTTGTCACTTCTCCTTCAAAGACAGCTCGAACTTGCGAATTCTTTGGAGAACTAATATCAATCCCATTATTGTTTGTGAATACGTTATCCAATGTGGGATGTGCATTTTTCCCAAAACCTTCTGTCAACGAACCTTTATCTACTGGCCATGGTAATTTGCCTTTATTTCCTTCAAAACTTTTGCTTAAAGCAGCCGTTTCTTTGGTCTCAACAGTAACATTGATTACTTTATCTGGCGCAGTTTCCGGCTTAGTTGCTGTTGAGGTAGTTGAAGCCGTTCCTCCCGCACTTTTCTTTTTAGCTTCAGCAGCTTCGGCTTTTTTACGTTTTGCTTCGGCCGCCGCAATTTCACTTTGAATAGCAGCATTGATTTTTTGCTTTAAAACGGCTTTTTTCTTTTCGTCAGCCTTCAGTTGACTTACCAAAGCGCCTTCCTCCTGCTTGAACTTTTTGTAAACTACTTCTTGCTTTTGCTTGTCTTTTTCAATTGCCGCTTTTTCAGATTTTTTTTCATTTAAAACAGCCAATTTGTATTGTTTCTCTTTTTCGATGGAAGAAATTTCTTTCTTAATCAACCCTTGATGTTGACGGATTATTAAAAACTGTTTATTTTGAATATCCGCAATTCGCTCAAGGTAATTTCCTCGTTTAATTGCTTCATTATAATTCGTAGATGAAAACACAAACATCATCTTTCCAAATTTGTTGCGGTGCTTGTAGGCGTATAAAAGTAAATCTTTGTATTGTGCTTTTAATTTAGCCAGTTTATTCTGTAAATCTTTGATTTCTGATCCTTTTTCGACAACTTTTATTTCAGCGCCACGTACTTGATTATCAAAATTTGAAACCAATTCCTCTCTAAATTTTATTTGATTATCAATTAAACGCAATTCGTTCAAAGAAGCTTCAGTATTGCTTTTTGACTTATCCAACAGTGATTTTGTATTGGAAATTTTCTTTTCCAAACGCGATTGCTCTGTTTTTAACTTCTCACTAGTAGTTTGAGCAAACAAGGAAGTTGCACAAAAAAAGAAAAAGACTATTGTTATTTTATTCGCACTTTTCATAACCTTCAGGTATTACAAAAAACAATGGTTGGGGCTGATCTATTTCAGCTTTATCGTATGTTAAGTTGATTTGAATCTGATTTCGTGGTGAAGTAATTTTTATAAATACGTCTTTTGGTAGATTATATCCTTGAACCAATTCCCTCGTCAAATAATCAACTTGAATCGTTGTTGAATCGGATGGACTTTCAATAAACATGGCCTTCAAATTTGTTGCATCATCCGTTAGGAAATATTTAACCAAAATATCATTTCGCTCAATTTGCCTGCCATTTCTATCCAATCGTTTCATCTCTCTTTTTTTGTGGGAAGAAATAATATAATTATACGGATCGTGCATTTGAAAGTACTTTTGTGTTGTGTCATAATCCAACGGCATTCCCAAAATCAGTTCTTCCAAGTTGCGATAATTAAAATCAATCCCAAAATTGTCTTTGATATAACTCAAACTTTGAATGATGTAACATTTATCTCTTTTATTGATAACTTTTACGGTATCAGAAGTAATAATTGAATTGATAATTGGAATTTTAGCGTAAGTAATTGTTGTATTTATGGCACTATCTTTCACCATTCGAATAGAAGTTTTGAAACTAATATTACGGTTTGTATCCGAAAATTCAGTAGCAATTTTAGTATAAAAAAACGTTGGTTTAATAAGGGATAAACTGTCCATCGTAGCAATTAAATCTTGTGTTTTTTTACGCGGCAATTTTTCATGTTGCACATCGGTCAGTTGCTTTGCACATGAAAACAAAAGAACCATTGTTCCAATAAAAGTGAAATAGTTAATACAACGGTTCATAATATTCTTTTCGTTCAATTTTCTTGTCAAGGTTTTTATTGGTTGAACCTAATGCTTTGGCTTTAATCCAATATTCTACAGCTTTATCTTTATTATCTGTTTTAAAATAACCGTCTCCCATGTGTTCAACGATAATTTTATCAGAAGGTTGTAATTTATACGCTTTTTCAAAATAACGCATAGCATCGACATATTTTTGCGCTTGAAAATGTACAAAACCTTTTGTGTCGATAAAGTGTGCAACCTCACAATTTTCTGGTGCAATCTCAACAGCTAAAATCAGTGCACGTGGTAAATCCATTTTCGCCAAAGCTAATCGATAAGCGTAATTATTTTTTATCAGTAAACTTTTTGGATCTAACACAATTGCTCTTTCATAATTTTCAATCCCAGCTTTGAAATCTGCCTTTCCAAAACAAGCTTCACCCAATTGGCTATACATTTCCGATTCAATTGATTTATCGTTTGCAACGAGGTCTTTTCCTGTTTCTAAGGTCGTGATTGCTTCATCGAATTTTTTCAATTGAACAGCACTTAAACCGTTTAAAAGATAAACAGCTGCAATCGTTGGGAAATATTCTAAACACTCTTTACTATCAGCATATAAATCCTCAAATTTTGATTTTTGGTATTCCATGATCATCACTTGATTCCAAATCGGATATTGCGTTTTATCATATTTCAATGCTTCTTTGTAGGATTTAAGCGCTTCATCTTCTTTCTCCGCGCGCAGCATGTAATCTCCTTTGATCGAATGAACTTTTGCATCAATTGGATATTGCGTTACCAAAATTTCTACTAATTCATACACTTCAGGATCTATCTTCTGGCTTGCTTCGTGGATATTAATAAGGATTTTCATTTTCGTATCGATATCAACATCATCACATTGAAACGCTTTTTTCAATTCAACATAAGCGCTTGCTTGTTTTCCTTGTTGACGGTAAATATCCGCTAATGCCAAATGTGCTCTCCCATTATTTGGAGTTGCTTTAACCAATTCTTCCAAGAATGAAAGTGCTTTTTCAGCCTGATTTGTTTGAAAATAAAAATCAACCAAAGTAGCCAACAATTGCGGATCTTCTGGATACAATTTACGTGCTTTTTCTAATTCGAGAACTCCTTTTTCAGGCTGTTTTATTTCAACATACATTTTGAATTTTTGGATAGAAAGCTCAGGGTTAACGCCTATTTGATCTTCCATTTTATCAAACATTTTTATCGCTTCAGTAGTTTTATTCAACTTAACCAAACATTCTGCATAGCCATATAACCATTCCACATTTTGTGGTGTATGCTTTACTAATTTCTGGAAATTCTTAACTGCTTCTGAAAAATTACTTTGTTCAAATTGCATATAGGCCAACTCTTGGGTATACCAAATGTTGTTTGGATCTAATTCCGCAGCTTTTAATATATATTCTGCTGATTTAGCTTGATTCTCTTTCATCAAATTTAATTCCGACAAAGCATAATAAACGGCATCATCTGTTTGTTTGATCAGCAGACATTGTTCAAACATTGCAATTGATTCATCTATTTGACCGCGTGCTTTTAAGCGAACACCTTCATGGAATTTTTCAATATACGGATATTCCGCAGCTGAAAAACCAAGAGCTTCTTTAGATTTCTTCGATGATCCGCAGGAAGTAAAAAATAAAATTAAGAAAATTGTTAAATAGCTATAAAACCTCATTCGTTCACAGTTGAAAAATCGCCAAGACTCAAATCACGTGCCGAACCGATATATTTTGCATTGGAGCCTATCATTGAATCTTTTAAAATAGCATTTGTAATTTCAGAATTTTGCTGAATATTAGCATTTGTAATAATAGAATTCATGATTCGCGTGCCTTTTCCTAAAGAAACATGTGGCCCAACAACTGAATTTTCAATGACAACTCCTTCGCCAATAAAACAAGGTGGAATGATAACAGAATCAATAATGTCCGCTGATTCAGCAACCATCATTTTATTTTTTTCAAAATCATATTCCAACACGCGCTGATTGGTGTGCACAGTTACTTCTTTATTCCCACAATCTAGCCATTCAATAACCTCTCCAGGCTTAAATTTATATCCCGCTTCCGTTAAACGACGCAAACCATCAGGCAATTGATATTCACCACCTTTAATGATATTGTTATCAATTAAATATTCTAATTCAGTGCGCAAACGTGCTCCATCTTTGAAATAATAAATCCCAATCATTGCCAAATCAGAAACAAACTCTTTTGGTTTTTCAACGAAATCAATAATCTCACCTTTTTCGTTCATTTTGATCACCCCAAAAGCACTAGGATCTTCAATTTGCTTTACCCATAAAATTCCGTCATCGTTTGGGTCAATTTTGAAATTCGCTTTGAACAAGGTGTCTGCAAATGCAACAACAACTGGTCCATTCAATTTTTCTTTCGCACACAAAACAGCGTGTGCCGTTCCGAGTGGTTTCTCTTGGTAGTGAATTGATCCTTTTGCGCCCAAACTTGCTGCAACAGCAATTAATTCTTTTTCCACATCATCTCCAAAATCAACACCAATCACAAATGCAATTTCATCTATTTTTTCTGTGCAAACAGCAGCGATATCCTCCACTAATCGGTGAACAATCGGTTTCCCTCCTACTGGAACTAGTGGTTTTGGGACTGTTAATGTATGTGGACGAAGACGACTTCCGCGTCCCGCCATTGGAACTATTATATTCATACTTACAATTATTTATTTGGGATTTGTAATTCAGGATTTATCCTAAACTCTTATTCCCTATATTATTTTTTCAAAAATTCCGAATCCTGAATTCTGAATTCTCAATTACTTAACTCCTGTGCTACCAAATCCACCAGCTCCTCGTTCGGTTTCTGATAATTCGATTGAAGCATTCCATTCAGCCTGTTCTACTTTTGCAAATACCAATTGAGCGATTCTTTCACCATCTTGAATTACAAAAGTTTCATTAGACAGGTTAATTAAAATCACTCCAACTTCACCACGATAATCTGCGTCGATAGTTCCGGGAGAGTTTAAAACCGTAATTCCATTCTTAAAAGCCAAGCCACTTCTTGGGCGCACTTGACATTCAAAACCTGCTGATATTTCCATGAAAAGTCCGGTTTTTACTAGGGCTCTTTCCAACGGTTTTAATTCAATTGGTTCAGACAAGTTTGCTCTAACATCTAGTCCTGCAGATGAAGAAGTTTCATAAGCTGGTAAACTATGCTTTGACTGATTGATAATTTTAACTTGCATTTGCCTTTAATTGACTTCAAAAATACGAAAAAGAAAGTGGATGAAATGCTTATGATTACTTAGAAATCAACAACGAAGTATTAACAATCTACGTTGTTTTTTTAAAGGATGATTTTTCAAAAGAATAAACCATCGCAATATAAAGTAATATGAGCGCGTTGTGGACAAATAATTTACCCATTGAGCCTTGAATATCAAGTATTCGCGTAATAAAATAGAAGAACAATGCGACTCCCAAGTACAAACCAAATTTTCGCAAATTATATTTGATAGGATAATATTTTTGCCCGAGTAAATACGACGCAACCATTTGGAAAGCATATACAATCAACGTTGCCCACGCGCAAGCCATGAATCCATAAATTGGGATAAAAATTATGTTAATTATTAGTGTTAATCCTGCTCCTGCTATTGCTATAAAAGCGCCAAATTTTGTTTGTCCGCTTAACTTGTACCAAATACTTTGGTTGTAATAAATACCGAGAAAAACGTTTGCTAATAACAAGATGGGCACAACTCCCAAACCAACATAATACGCTTCATTTCGAATGAATAATTTGAAAATATCGATGTTCAACGATACGACAAGAAATACCAAACAAACCATTGCAACGAAGAAATTCATCACTTTCGCATAGACTTTGTTTTTTTCTTCGTTTTTCATTTGCGCGAAGAAAAATGGTTCGGCTGCGTATCGATATGCTTGCAATAAAATCGTTACGAGCATGGCTAATTTATAACAAGCGCTGTAAATTCCAACTTGTCCTTCAGCATATGTGAGTGATTCAACGGTTGAACCATCATACAAAATATGTTTCAATAAAATTCTATCAATTGTTTCGTTGACAATTCCAGCAAATCCAGCAATCACAAGTGGTATTGCATAAATTCCCATTTCTTTGGCTAGTGTGAAATCAAAGTTTAAACGCAGGTTCAAGAAATGCTTGTAGAGCAAAATCGGTTTGACGAGTGAAGCAAACAAGTTAGCAAAAAGAATGAACAAAACGCCTTCTTCAGGTCTTGCTGGATCAAAAGCACCTAGCATTAAAAATAAATTTAACCCAATATTTACTCCTATTGATGCAAATTGAATGGAAGCAAATTGTTTGGCTTTATTTTCAGCCCTTAATTTTGCTAAAGGCAAAGCAGTTATTGCATCAATACAAACAATTGCTCCGAGTAAAATAATGTATTCAGGATGATCAGAATACAACATGACATCCGCAATATTCTGGTTAAAAAACAACAGTGCAATGAAGAAAATTACATTTACCCCGATTACCGTTAAAAAACCATTTAAGAATACTTTGTCTTTATCTTCTTTATCTTGCAAAAAGCGAAAGAAAGCCGTTTCCATTCCAAACGTTAGAAAAACAACCAAAAATGCTACCCAAGCATACAATTCGGAAACAACTCCATAATCTGATGGGTTTGCAAAAACAGATGTGTAAAGCGGAACTAGTAGATAATTCAATAACCTGCCTACGATACTTGAGAGTCCGTAAACAGCAGTTTGACCCAATAAATTTTTTATTGGGTTCGACATTAATTTCTAAAATTTGGTTTACGTTTTTCTAAAAATGCGGTTGTTCCTTCTTTAAAATCTTCCGTTCCAAAGCATTTTCCGAATTCTTCAATTTCAACATTAAATCCGTTCACGCCATCTTCGAAATTTGCATTGATTGAACGAATTGCAGATGCAATAGCTGTAGGCGAATTATTCAAAATTTTATTTGCAATTTCTTCTGCTTTTGCTAATAAGTCTTCTGGTTCAACAACGTGATTCACTAATCCCCATGCAAGTGCTTCGTCAGCTTTCATCATTCCAGCAGTGAAAACCATTTCGTTAGCCTTTCCTTTTCCAACTAACTGTGTTAAGCGTTGCGTTCCTCCATATCCAGGAATAACTCCTAAAGAAACTTCAGGTAATCCCATTCGTGCATTGGTTGATGCAATTCGAATATGCGAAGCCATTGCTAATTCCAATCCTCCACCTAATGCAAAACCGTTAACAGCTGCAATAACAGGAGTTGAAAGATTTTCTAAGAAATTAAATAAGATTTTTTGACCTTCAAAGGCTAATTCACCACCTTGTGAAATGGTGAAATCTGCAAATTCTTTGATATCTGCTCCAGCAACAAAAGCTTTTTCACCTGAACCAGTTAAAATAATAACACCCGTATCCGAATCTTCATCACCACTCGCTAAAGCACGGTGTAATTCTTCAATTGTTTCTTTGTTTAACGCATTTAATTGCGCAGGACGGTTGATTGTGATAATTAAAATTTGTCCTTTTTGTTCAGTGAGAAGATTGTTGTACATGGTAAACTATTAAATTATGTTTTGTAAATATAATCGCGTTGAATTGCAATTCAACGCTACCATATTTATTTTTTTGTTTTTTTATAAATTTTAATTCCAATCATTAATCCAATCGCAACTGCGAAGAACCCGACTGTGCCTTTAATCCAATTTAACGAACCTTGCATTTCCACTAAAAAAACGATTGCAACAAGTGCTAATGTTGCTACTTCATTCCAAATGCGCAAACCGTTTGATTTCCAATTAAAAATTCCTTTTTTAACATCAAATAATATCTTCTGACAAACAAAATGATAGACTAACAACAAAACAACAAAAGCCAATTTGATGTGCATCCAAGGCATTTTCAAAAGTCCGGGATTCGCGATGAGCAACCAAGTTCCAAAAATAACCGTTAGAATCATTGCCGGTGTCGTGATGATCCACCACAATTTTTTTTCCATTTCAATGAATTGTGTGGACAGAATAGCTCGTTCCATTTCCGGTTTTTTTTGCGCTTCTGTATGGTAGATATACAACCGTACGATGTAGAATAAACCTGCAAACCAACTCACCATAAAGATAATGTGTAGCGATTTTATTGTATGATATGTTTCGAATTCCATTCTTCAAATGTAAGCATGAATTATGAGTTTGGAAACATCTAGCGAATCTAATTCCAACCCGAATGTGATAGGGAGTCAACAATTCCAAATTCTAAATTCCAAATTGTTAAGTATCTTTGTGCCCATAAAATGAATAACATGAGTGCATTCGAACTTTCCGAACAAGAAATCCAACGCAGAGAATCGTTGAATAAATTGCGTGAGATGGGAATTAATCCTTATCCTGCAGATTTATATCCAGTAACTGACTATGCGACAGTTATAAAGGATAAGTTCGAAGAAGGTAAACAGGTTTGTCTGGCTGGTCGAATGATGAGTCAACGTGACATGGGAAAAGCGTCTTTTGCTGAATTACAAGATTCTTCAGGACGTATTCAGTTGTATTTCAACCGGGATGAAATTTGTCCAGGCGAAGACAAAACCATGTACAATCAAGTTTTTAAGAAACTATTAGATTTAGGTGATTTCATCGGGGTAAAAGGATACATGTTTACTACGAAAGTTGGAGAAACGTCTGTTCATGTGCAAGAATTTACCTTATTGAGCAAATCATTGAAACCGTTACCGTTGCCAAAAACTGATGCTGAAGGCAGAATTCACGATGCTTTTACAGATCCTGAAATGCGTTACCGTCAGCGATATGCTGATTTGGTTGTGAATCCGCATGTGAAAGAAATATTCATCAAACGAACAAAATTATTCACTGCCATGCGTCAATTTTTCAATGATGCTGGCTATATGGAAGTTGAAACGCCCGTTTTGCAGCCAATTCCTGGTGGTGCAGCTGCTCGACCATTTATGACGCATCACAATGCATTGGACATACCTTTGTATATGCGTATTGCCAATGAATTATATTTAAAAAGATTGATTGTTGGTGGATTTGATGGTGTGTATGAATTTTCTAAAAACTTCAGAAATGAGGGAATGGATAGAACGCATAATCCTGAATTTACTGCAATGGAAATCTATGTTTCATACAAAGATTACAATTGGATGATGGATTTCACAGAGCGACTTTTAGAATATTGTGCTGTGGAAGTTAATGGTTCATCGGAAACAACTTTCGGCGAACATAAAATCAACTTCAAAGCTCCTTATAAAAGAGTAACGATGCGGCAATCGATCATTGATTTCACCGGATTTGATATTGATGGAAAATCAGAAGAAGAATTATTCAATGCTGCAAAAGGCATGGGAATCGCTGTGGATACTACCATGGGGAAAGGGAAATTAATCGATGAGATTTTTGGTGAAAAATGTGAAGGAAATTACATTCAACCAACTTTCATCACAGATTATCCGAAGGAAATGTCGCCATTGTGCAAGGAACACAGGGATAATCCAGAATTGACAGAGCGATTTGAATTAATGGTTTGTGGAAAGGAAGTTGCGAATGCATATTCGGAATTAAATGACCCGATTGATCAGCGAGAACGTTTTGAGGAACAAGTTCGTTTAGCTGAAAAAGGTGATGATGAAGCGGGTCAATTTATTGATTACGATTTCTTGCGTTCATTGGAATATGGAATGCCACCAACCTCTGGAATGGGAATTGGAATGGACCGTTTGATCATGTATTTGACAAATAATCCTTCTATTCAAGAAGTGTTGTTTTTCCCTCAAATGCGACCAGAAGTTCATGCTGTGAAAGTTGAATTAAGTGATAATGAAAAAGTGATTTTTGACATTATTCAGAAGGAAGGTGAAATGGACTTAAATTCATTGAAGTTGAAATCTGGGTTGAGTGGAAAACAATGGGATGTGAGTATTAAGGCATTAACAAAACAAGGAATCTTAAAAGTCACAAAAACGGAAGATAGTTTATCTGTTGGAATGGCTGAGTAAAAAGCGTATAATTCGAATTAAAAATGTATGACAAAAGTCATTGACAAAACAAGAATTACTTTAAGAGTCAAAAGCCTCAGATGAACAGCTAATTAATTTTGAGAATTTAATAATAAAGGAGTGAAAAAATCACTCCTTTATAAAGATCAAAATATACAAATTTACTTTTTAGAGTTGATTGGTTTCTTACTTTTCAAAACATTGAAACCAACGCTTAATCCTACCATTCCTCCTCCTTTTCTTGAAGAATAAAATACATTTACAGGAATGTTTAACGATCCTGCTCTAAATGTTCTTCCGATTGCCATAACGAACATTGTGCTTATAGCCAAATCGCCTCTTGTATCTGCATGTTTACTTGAAAAGTTATATTTAGAATTTATTTCTGTTAATGATTTCATTGTACCATCTGTATTAAAAAAACTTGGATGTTGGGTTGGATCCAAAGATTCTTTAACCGCATAAGAAATCCAATCCTCATTGTTAAAATAGGTGTCTTTATCACCAAATGTCCCTTCTGAGTCAAAAAATCCATTCGTTACCTTTTTCAAACCAAAACCAGGTCCAAAACCAAATTCCCACCCTGCTTTACCGAATCTAAAACCATTCATAATGGTTGCTGTTGGAATAAATTGCCCTTGTTCTAAACCTGAAACATTAAAAACCCCTTCAATTAACGCTGAAAAATTTTCAGTTCCAACATATTGTCCTTCAACTTGATATCCAATCATACTGATTCCAGGGAAAATATCTAAACCACCACGATCTGTTGAACGTGTTGCAAATTCAGCTAAGCTTCCAACCATATATGCGTATCCAACTCGAGGTCCAGAATTGTTTACTTTTCCAACATTATTAGAGGTAATTAGCTCATTTTTAAATTTCAAGCGATCAACAAGTTCTTTTTGGGATTCAATTCCATGCATTTCATTCAAAAGAATTTCTGTCATGCGTTGAAGTTCTGGCTCTTGATTATCGAATTCCTTTGTTCCAGTTTTAAAAATCAAATTGTTCTTCACATCAATTATTTTAATTGTTAAGACAATTTTATCTCCTAAAGCATCATAACTACCAGAAACAGTATAATCTACATTCAATTCCTTGCCTAATTCTACCAAGCAGGATTTACTGACACAATTATTTAAAAACTCAGGGTTTTTCTTGTACGCATCTGACATGTCAAATTCGTCATAGACAGTGTAAATGTTCAGTTTGATTAATTCTAAGCGAATCAATTTTGATGCAATTGTTGGCGTTGCAAATAACCCATTAACACTTGGATTTGTTACCGCAATAGATGATTTTGTTTGTGCTAAAGTTGTGCTCACACAACCGATAATTAAGGCTAAATTGTAAATTACTTTTTTCATGATTTTTAGTTTTTGATTATTATTTCTTTTATGATTTAACGTGATTTTCAAAAGTTGCTTAATATTACGGCAAGCCATACAACTATTCCAACTCCCATTCCTGCCAAGGAACCTCCTAAACTTTTTAAGGATCTTTTCTTTTGTATTCCCTTTTTTACAGATTTGATTTCTTCTCTGGTAGCTTTAGGGTGTTCAGTAATATAATTTGCAACATATAATTTCGATCTTGGGGTTGGAAGAACGGAGAATATCATATTCACAGGTAAAGCGAGTATTAGAAAAACTCCTCCAGTCAAGAATGACCCAATAAATGCCACAGGAGGCACATAATTCTTTTTTGTAATATATTCTAACTCTCTTAAATTAAGTGGATTGCTTTTTTCAATTCTTATTTGTTCTGTATCTACCTTTTCAATTTTTGTAACGATTACATTAGAACTGGTGTCGACTTCATTTACTAATTGATTCACGCCATTCAACGTCGAATCAACTTTTACTATTGGAGTTTCAGAATTTGTACTAATCTCAGATGAATCAATGCTCGATGTGCTTATTTTTGGTTGTTCTTTTTTGGTTGTTTCCCACGGATTTTCTTTGGATTGATTCTCCCATGGATTAGTTTGGCCGATTAGTTGAATAGAACAACTTGAAAAAGCCAGAACTAATAAAATAGCATTAAATACTTTTTGAAACTTGAAATTAACACGTACATAATTCATAACATTTGCTTTTTGTTAAGACAAATGTACATGCAGAAGAAGGCAAGATGTTAACTGAATAGCGTAAGCATAATTTTCTTACTTGCGAAAAACGCAAATAAATAATCAGGAAAGAATAAGTGGGAATTAACTATTAGTGACTTCTAAATCAGCTTCAATTTTTTTTCTGTAACCATTGATCATGCTTTTAACTTGAGAAAAGTAATTGTTTCTATCCTTCTCATTTACAGTGCTAATCATACTTGAATTGGCAATTTGTTTCAAAAGCACGCTCTCACTATCTGAAACATAAACTTGATCTGTGGTATGCAATGTATTCATGATATTATGTGCAATAAAGAGTCCTGAATAGTCATCGGTTTTGTAGTGGATGGTTGTGGTCGCATTCAAGGTTTCATTGTGATACATTTCAAAATCATTTCCAGAAGCTGGCGCTTGCGTAGTGTATAAAAATTTTTTTCCTTGTGCTGCTTGATCTTTTAAATGGTCCACAAATTTATCTAAGTTATCTAAAAGGAATAATGCATATTCTGGTTCTTGAAAATGTTGCGCATTGAAGTAATAATAGATTTCTCGTGTAAAACCCCGCAATAATTCAGGGTCATAAATTTCTCTTGAGGGAATGGAATTATAAATACGCAATACTTCCTTTCCAATTCCAAATGTTTGTTCCGAAACCTTTTCATGTTGAAAAAGCTGCTCTTTGTACTTCTCAATTTGCAAATGTGTTTTGGCCCAAAAAAACAACTTAAATCGCACTAAATGTGGGAAATTCAATAATTGCAGAAAAGGTGTGTTATTAACTGAAATAGTAAGGTGAGGATTTTTCTGTTTTTTCAAATGGACAACACTATCAAGCATGTTTTGTAAATAGGAATCCATACTAAAATCAAACGCTGAGAAAGCTTGAAAATCAAAAACTAGCTTGTTTTTATTCATTTCAAAAAGTGCGTCAATCGAAAAATCAAAATGCTTGGCCAATTTTTCAATTTCATAAATCGTTAATAACGTATCTCCTCGAAATCTTCGATAAACAGCATCTTGACTGATACTAAGAACCTCTCCAACAGCATTTCCTAAAGAATCATTTCCTTTAATTTTGCGTTTTATAATTTCAAATATTTCGGCTTGGTGGTCGATTCTCATTGAATACTCATTATTTTAAGTTCTGAACAAAATGTCAAAAACGCACATAAAAATTAAAGCTAATTTCCACTGCAAAATAAGAAAACTTGTTGAATAGTGATTAAGAAGTTTTTAACGAATTTGTAATTAAGAAGATTCGATTGGTACAATGTCCTTTCGATACACCAACGCTAGCTGCAATATCTGCAAGAGAAGCTCTTTTTTCTTTCATTTTGATTTTCCACGATGAATATTGGGAAATTATTACTTCGGCAATTTTACAACCATAGCAGCGTATTCTACCTCAAATTTTTTGTCGCCTTTACAGCCCAATACAACTTTAGAATTCTGGAAATGCTCAATTCTATTTCCTGGATCTGGATGCGTGCTTAAAAATTCTGGTTGACTTGCACCACCCAATGCTTGAATTTTCTCAAAGAAACCTGCTCCACCATCTGCATTATACTGAGTTGGGCATAAATAAACAACAGATTTTTCATCAGCTTCTTCTTCATGTTTACGTGAAAATTTCAATCCAACTAGCGCTCCTGTAATTTGTTTAATTGCTGCCATATCTCCTGCTAACACATCCAATAATATTTGAAATCCGAACATAGTTGTCATCTGTCTTGTTGAATGTCGCATATCAGCATGGGCAATTTCATGTCCTAACACCCCAGCCAATTGGTCTTCAGAATCCAAAAATTTTAAAATTCCCGTATAAATATAAATGTATCCTCCAGGAGTACAAAATGCATTTAAGGTACTATCGTCATGTATAACTCTTAACCTCCAAGCGAATTCATCTTTTAAATCGACTTTACCTGAGTTCAAAATGTTATCTCGTACTTTATACAAATATTGATAAACTTGCTTGTATTGTACTGAATCTAATAAGGGATACTCAGCAGTATTACTGTCTATTTCATGCGCTACTTGCGCGCCTAGAGCTTTGTCTTGATCAATAGTAAATAAATTGATTCCTTTTCCTTTACTTGTTCCACCACAAGAAACTAGGATCAATAAAATTGTAAAAATAAATGTGCTTTTTAAAATTGGAGATTTCATTGTTTTGAATTTGAATTATCCGATTGGATATAAATAATTTACTAAAAATGTCAATATTACGGCCAATGACCAGCCAGTGTAAACTTCTAATTGCGTGTGCTTCTTAAGAAATAATCGTGCTGAAATCGTTAATCCGGAAGCTATAATTGCAAATATTAAAATCCAAAATTGAAATTCTGCTTGTTCAACAGCATAGGCAAATAGAAAGCCACTCATTATTCCAACTCCACCACCATGAAGGCTTATTTTAATCCAACGATTAATAATCGTATAAATTACAGTCACACAAATTCCTGAAAACGGTAAAGCATAAACGTATTTTGGTAGAACGTTTTCTTTAGAAATGTATAGAAAAACTGAATATAAAATCAAACAATAAGTGAGCGTAATGAACATCGGAATATTTCGCTCCTTTTGGTTCTCCATATCGATTGTTGTAATGATATTTTGCTTTCGCAGAATCACGAAAGAAATACCAGGAGCAAGAACACTAAAAATTAAAAACATATAAAAAATTGCCAACTTAGCAGAATCTGGTAATAAATAAAGTGACTCATGGGCATCAACAGGAAATGGTTGTGAAACCACGTACATTGCGATTAACAAACCATAAACAGGCGTTAATAAAGGAAGGAATACCCATGAAAGAATTTCTGCTAAAATTTTCATAACTCTTTTCTTAAACGGGCTACAGGAATATTCAATTGTTCTCGGTATTTCGCAACCGTTCGGCGAGCAATATTATACCCTTTTTCTCTTAATAAATCAGCCAATTTTTCATCCGTAAGTGGACGTTTCTTTTTCTCCCCTTCAATTGCTTCAGATAATATTTTCTTGACTTCGCGTGTAGAAACTTCTTCGCCAGAGTCCGTTGAAAGTGATTCAGAAAAAAAGTATTTCAACGAGAAAATTCCGTAACCTGTTTGAACGTATTTACTGTTTGCAACGCGAGAAATTGTAGAAATATCCAAACTTACGATTTCAGCAATATCCTTCAAAATCATCGGTTTAAAATTCGTTTCATCGCCAGTCAAGAAATATTCTTTTTGATACTCCATTATGGCATTCATTGTCAATAACAGCGTGTTTTGACGTTGTTTAATTGCATCAATGAACCATTTTGCGCCATCCAATTTTTGTTTCACAAATTGCAATGCATCTTTATCAGATCTGGAAGTTTTTGCACCTTCAGCATACGTTCTGAGCATTTGCTCGTAATCTCTGCTCACTTTTAATTCAGGTGCATTTCTTCCGTTTAATGTCAATTCTAATCGCCCTTCAAATTCTGTGATCATAAAATCAGGAATTATTTGTTGGTGATTTTTAGAAGATTCCTTCATTGAGCCTCCTGGTTTAGGATTCAATTTTAGAATTTCAGCCACTGCCTCCTTCAAATCTTGATCTTCAATTTCTAACTTTTTGGAGATTTTATCGTAATGTTTCTTTGTAAATTCATCAAAGAATTGTTCTAAGATTATTTTGGCAGTATATTTTGTAATATCACCATCCTGTTTGCGGTTTATTTGTATCAATAAACATTCTTTCAAATCTCTTGCCCCCACTCCAGCAGGATCCAAATCTTGGATAATTATCAATACTTCTTCAACCTCTTTTTCAGTGGTTGTAATATTTGCAGAAAAAGCTAAATCATCAACTATTGCTTCAATTTCACGGTTCAAATATCCTGATTCATCAATATTTCCAATAATGGTATCAGCAATCATGAATTGAACATCATCCATGTCAAGCAAATGCAATTGCTCTGTCATTTTCTCTTGAAATGATTGTTCACCAGATAAAGGAATAACGCGTTCTTCATCATCCTTGCTTGTATTGTTTGCCTTTGTCTTATAATCGGAACCGTCTTCGTCTATATATGCTGAAATATCGAAATCGGCATCATCGTTGTCGTCGTCCTTATCGTAATCATCCTCATTGTCGAATTCATCTTCATCCTTCTCTTCTGCTCCTTCTTCCAATGCTGGATTTTCCTCGATTTCTTGTTTGATCCGTTGGTCCAATTCCATGGTCGGAACCTGCAGCAATTTCATCAACTGAATTTGCTGTGGTGAAAGTCGTTGTTCGAGTTTCTGAGCGAGATATTGTTTTAAGGCCATCGGTGTTTAAGCTATCAATCTTGACTAAATATACAAAAATCTTTTAAAATTCAGCATTTTGAGGTGTTCTTGGGAATGGAATTACATCTCGAATATTTGTCATTCCTGTAACGAACATGATCATTCTTTCAAAACCTAAACCAAAGCCCGCGTGAGGAACAGAGCCAAATTTTCGCGTGTCCATGTACCACCATAACTCCTCCTCATCAATATTAAAGTCTGCGCATTTCTTTTTTAGAATGTCCATTCTTTCTTCACGCTGCGAACCACCTACAATTTCACCAATTCCTGGAAACAAAACATCCATGGCTGCAACGGTTTTTCCATCATCATTTTGACGCATGTAGAACGCTTTGATTTCAGCTGGATAATTGGTTAAAATCACTGGGCATTTGAATTCTTTTTCTACTAAATAACGCTCGTGTTCACTTTGCAAATCAATTCCCCAAGAAACTTCATATTGAAATTTCTTCTTTTTATAATGGTTTGAATTTTGAAGTACATCAATCGCTTCTGTATAGGTTAATCGTTTGAATTCATTGTTTACAACAAATTTCAACCGTTCGATTAATGTTAATTCATTGCGTTCGTTTTGCGGCTTTTGTGCTTGTTCTTGAACTTCGCGGTCATTCAAAAAGCTCAAATCATCCGCACAATTGTCCATCACATATTGACAAATATATTTCAAGAAATCTTCTGTCAAATTCATATTATCCAATAAATCATTGAACGCGACTTCCGGTTCTATCATCCAAAATTCTGCCAAATGACGTGAAGTGTTTGAATTTTCAGCACGGAATGTTGGACCAAATGTATAAACTTGACCCAAAGCCAGTGCTGCCAATTCTGCTTCTAATTGTCCAGAAACAGTTAAGTTAACCGCCTTTCCAAAGAAATCTTCTTTGTAATTTACCGTTCCATCTTCATTCAATGGTGGATTTTTCGGATCTAAATTCGTTACTCTAAACATTTCACCCGCACCTTCAGCATCTGAACCGGTGATAATTGGCGTATGTAAATAGAAAAAACCTTTATCGTTAAAGTATTTATGAATTGAATAAGCCACTGCATGTCGAATTCTAAAAACAGCTCCAAAAACATTCGTTCTAAAACGCAAGTGCGCTTGTTCGCGTAAAAATTCTAAGCTATGTTTCTTTGGCT
This sequence comes from Flavobacteriales bacterium, assembly GCA_947470515.1. Lineage (GTDB taxonomy): Bacteria > Bacteroidota > Bacteroidia > Flavobacteriales_D > Crocinitomicaceae > M0103. The sequence continues at coordinate 5,431 of CANITF010000004.1, read as the reverse complement.
GCATCACAGTTCGTTGGACATCATCCGGATTTGCTTCACCAATGATTTCAATTTCTGTTACTTGTAATTCAACTGCTTGACCTGAACCTTGAGATTCAATCAGAATTCCTTTTAAGCCAACCGCTGCTGCAGTAGTGATTTTTTTTAAAATTGCTTCATCGAACTTCTCAAAATCAACAACAGCCTGCAAGGTGTTTATAGTTGACCCGTCATTTATTTGAATGAAACGGTTACTTCTAAAAGCCCTTACCCATCCTTTAATAAGGATTTCTTGTCCAACTTGTGGTTGATTTAAAACGTCAACAATTTTTACTCTTTTCATGTAATCTAAAATAGGAAGTAAAAGTAGTAAGAAAGACTGATAAACAAAAGAGCCATATCAATTTACATCGATATGGCTCAATCTCAATTTTGTTTTATGTATTACATTTTCAGAATAACAAATTCTGTACGTCTATTTTGTTGGTGCTCTTCTTCTGAACAAGAAGATTTTACGGTTCCTTCACAAGGACAATCAATCTTCAATTTTGACTCACCATACCCTTTTCCATAGATTCTTTCTGGATTTTGTATACGTGATTTAATATAATCGGCAGATGCTTTTGCACGATTAGCGGACAATTTATCGTTAAAAGCAATGCTAGAACGACAATCTGTATGAGAACCTAATTCAATTTTCATTGCTGGATAATCATTCATGACTTTTACAATTTTATCCAACTCTAAGGAAGCATCTTTCCGAATAACATACTTGCCAAGGTCAAAATAAATTGGCTTGATATCTATTAAAGTTGCGAGGTCCATTCCTACGTCCAATTTAGACATAGAAAGATCTAAATTTTCATGAATATTAATCATGCCTGCTTGCGTAATTGTATGATTAAAAAGGAGCGTCTTTAACAAATATCCGTCTTTTTCAAGTGTAATTTCATAATTAATTACATCACCATTTTTAGCATTTTCAAGAACTTTTTGAATATCCCCTGATGCAGCTGTTAACTGATCAATAAGAACTTTCCCCGTTATTTTATCCTTAATCGTAACTTGTACATTTTCCAAAGGACTTTTAGATTTAGAATCTGTGATTAAACAGAGAAGTCCATAATCAGGTTTTAAATCCAGTTGAGCATCTTGTACTAAAACTCCTGAAGTTGCATTTTTAGCAGTTACGGAATATGATTTTTCTTCGAATTTTGAATCATTGAATACTAAGGTGTAGTTTTCTTCTGGTTCAATAGTAAAGCTATACATCCCATTTTTGTCAGCAATTACTCTTGCAACAATATCTCCTTTCGAATTAAGCAATGTAACTGTTGAATTAGGTAAAATAGCATTTGTATTTGCTGCTGTGACAATTCCTTTCAATGTCAAACTAAAAAGGAACGGTTTAATCATCTCAAAAGAATAAATATCATCGTCACCTTGACCGCCATCTCTGTTAGAAGAAAAATAACCCGTTTTATGATCTCCACTTAAAATAAAAGCAAAATCATCTCTTTCACTATTTATTCCGATTCCTGCATGTTGAATTGCATTGACTAATCCATCTTTAGAAAGATCGGCCACAAAAATATCTAATCCTCCAAGTCCAATTAATCCATCCGACGCAAAAAACAATTGTCCTTCTTTAGAAAGCCAAGGGAACATTTCCTGACCTTCCGTATTTATTTTATTTCCTAAATTGATTGGTTGACCAAGGTTTCCATCAGCTAGAATTTCTGCTTTATAAATATCTGCTCCACCAAATCCACCTGGCATATCAGAAACAAAATAAAGTGTTTTACTGTTTTTTGAAATTGTAGGATGGCCAACAGAATATTCTTTTGAGTTGAGCTTTAATTCAAATGAATTGCTCCAATTTCCCTTTTCATCCACTTCGGCAAAGTAGAGTTTCAAATTCTGAATCCCTTTTTGATCTTTTCGAAGTTTCCCTTTGGCAATATTATTCCGCGTAAAATAGACACGGCTTTCATCTGCAGAAAAACAAATAGGACCTTCATGGAAGTTTGAATTTACTTTTTTTGAGAATGGTTTAACCACTTCTTTTTCTGATGAAATTTTACGTGTATAGATATCTAAAAAGTTATCCGCATTCCATGTCCACGTTCTTCGAATTAATCCTTTTCTTCTAGATGAAATAAAATAAAGTGTTTCACCTTTCTGAAAGTCATATCCTCCAAAATCACACTTTGCTGAATTAAAGGAAATATTTCCGATGGTAAAATGTGCTTGTTCCCCAAGTATTTTTGATAAATAAGATTGGTCTTTCGCAAATAAAACTCCGCGTTGATCTTTGATTTCTTTTGCATGAAATTGCGTCATCCATTTATCACTTTCAGCGTATTTACCATTTTGCTTTAACGTTTGAGCGAAATAAAAATAATGTTCCAACGAAAGATCTTGCGATGATGAAAAAGCTAACGTATAAAATTCTTCTGCTCGTTTCATATTCCCAATTTGATAATGCGAATGGGCAAGTTTTGCTTTCATTGCAGGACTATCAACTTCAGTTCCAACTAATTTTTCATAGCTTGAAGCAGCAAATACATAGGATAGATTTGCGTAATTGGCATCCGCCTTTTTTAATTTAGCCGTTTGTCCAAAAAGCAAACTAGTAAGGAAAAGAAAACCAATTAAGGTGTTAATTTTTAGCATTTTATTCATTTTGAATTACTTTAGAAATAACGCGGCGAGCGAACACCTTCCTTGTTAAAAGAAAAATCGTAGGACAGCATTACTTCAAATGTTCCATTATTATAATTGCGAAGTGCTTGTGTTCCAAAATCCGATGCTAAACCCAACCGAAACTGCTGCGAAATCTGATATTGAACAAATATTCCGTAAGCCGCACCGTAGCGGTACATAGCACCAAGATAAAGTTGATCTCTGTGAATTGCAGCAACAGATAGGTCCATACTTATAGGTGCACCAGCTGTCATTTTTACTTGAGCCGTTGGTCGCAATTTCCATGATGTATTCATCTTAATAATTCCACCAACTAGTGCAAAATAATGTCTTTTCTCTCGATTATTTGCTGAACCATCATAACTCTGCTCAATAATTTTCGGAGTACTCAGTCCAAAAAACAATTTTGGAGAACGGTAATAAACGCCAAATCCAAAATTAGGATTTACTTTATTCAACGTATTCGTTATTAAATGAGGATCACTCTCCTGAGTTGTATTTAATGTTGCCGTTTCCATATTTATTAGATTCAACCCAGCTTTCAATCCAAAAGCTAAACTGCGGCTCTTTTTAAAACGAAGACTATAGGAGAAATCACCGTAAAACATTGTTTGCTTAAGTGGCCCTAAGACATCTCTTACCGCTGTAAATCCAACTCCTACAGACTCATACGAAAGAGGTGAATGGATACTAAAAGTTGTTGATGATGGTCTTCCTTCAAATCCAACCCATTGTTCTCTATGAATTGCAGTTGCTGAAAGCATTTTTGTACTTCCTGCGTATGCTGGATTAACAAATAATGCGTTATCAAAATACTGCGTAAAATGAGGGTCTTGTTGAGCAAATGTTATAGAACTACTTGTTAAAAGTAGTCCCAAAAACAACATTAATTTTTGTGTATTCATAATTCCTATCAATTATTTTAACGTTGGATATAAATAAATCCTTTTACTATTTCTTGCTCTTCTTGCTTAAGATCAAGTAGGTAATAATATGTTCCTGTTGGGAGGTTTTCGCCACCTAATACAATTCCTGCATTAGTTGTTCCTGTCCAATCATTTTTGTAATTCTCTGCTTCAAAAACAATATTCCCCCATCGATTGAAAATAACCAATGTATTCTCTGGGAATTGTTCAATTCCAGTAATTACCAATGCATCATTTATTCCATCACCATCCGGTGTGAATGCATTCGGAACATCAATAATATCATTGCAACTGTTTGGACTACAAGGATCTTGAGGATTAGAACCATTCGTTATTTCTGTTCCATTGTTAATTCCATCATTGTCACAATCTAACAGTCCCCAAGCTGCACTTGGTGTAACAGTTTGACTTGCAATCAACAAATCACATGGTGCTGTTGGGTTTGTTCCGTCAGCAACTTCCGTTCCGTCAATTACTCCATCACCATCTGAATCAGGATTCAATGGATCAGTTCCAGCTGCGATTTCTTCGTCATTGGTTAAACCATCAGTGTCACAATCCAATAAGCCCCAAGCTGAACTTGGTGTAACTGTTTGACTTGCAATCAACAAATCGCATGGTTCAGTTGGGTTTGTTCCGTCAGCAACTTCTGTTCCGTCAATTACGCCATCACCGTCTGAATCAGGATTCAATGGATCTGTTCCAGCTGTGATTTCTTCGTCATTTGTTAAACCATCGTTATCGCAATCCAATAATCCCCAAGCTGCGTTTGGCACAACCGTTTGACTTGCAATCAACAAATCACATGGTTCAGTTGGGTTTGTTCCGTCTGCAACTTCTGTTCCGTCAATTACACCATCACCGTCTGAATCAGGATTCAATGGATCTGTTCCAGCTGTGATTTCTTCGTCGTTCGTTAAACCATCAGTGTCACAATCTAATAAGCCCCAAGCTGAACTTGGTGTAACCGTTTGACTTGCAATCAACAAATCGCATGGTTCAGTTGGGTTTGTTCCGTCAGCAACTTCTGTTCCGTCCAAAACGCCATCACCGTCTGAATCAGGATTCAATGGATCAGTTCCAGCTGTGATTTCTTCGTCGTTTGTTAAACCATCAGTATCACAATCTAACAAGCCCCAAGCTGCGTTTGGCACAACCGTTTGACTTGCAATCAACAAATCGCATGGTTCAGTTGGATTTGTTCCGTCAGCAACTTCTGTTCCGTCAATTACCCCATCACCGTCTGAATCAGGATTCAATGGATCGGTCCCAGCTGTGATTTCTTCGTCATTCGTTAAACCATCGTTGTCGCAATCTTCTAAAGGATTACTCAAGCAATTTGAAACGGTAATAAAGATGGTATCATTCACACATATCGCAGGAAGTGGACTACCATCATCACAAATTTGGACAACTATTGTGTCATTCCCTTCGAAACCAAGATTTGGAATATAAGTATACGTTCCATCGGAATTAATTGTAATACTTCCATTTGTTGGATTAATAATTGGATTGACTGTTACAACCAAATTCCCATCTATATCAGCATCTCCTAAATTCGTTAAATCTCCAGTCACTGAAACCCCAAAATCTGTGACATGAAATTCATTGTCAATAATTGGAGAATCATTTACAGCATTTACTGTAACAAAAAGTGTATCATTTACGCAAATTGCAGGTAAAGGAAGTCCTTGATCGCAAACAGTATAAATTATCGTATCAACACCATTGAAGTTAGCAGCTGGAACATAACTAATCGTTCCATTGCCATTATTTGTAACTGTTCCACCACCAGAAATACTAACAATTGCTGTGACACT
>CANITF010000003.1 GCA_947470515.1 Flavobacteriales bacterium | reverse complement strand
CATAACCAATTAAAATCAATGAATCACGATTCACGTATTTAATGATTTTATTTTTCAGCATAAAAAAAGCCGACCGTCGGTTGACGGTCGGCTTTGAAAATTTTAATTTTAATTACTTTTTCAATTTCTTAGAAAAGTCAATTAAGATTGGTGTAGCAACACATAAAGAGGAATATGTTCCAATTACAACTCCTACAAGAAGAGCGAACAAGAATCCTTTAATTGCTGGTCCACCAAATATGAACATGATTAATACAACTACGAAAAGAATCATCGATGTATTAAATGTTCTACTCAACGTTTTGTTTAATGACTTATTAATAATATCATAATGATGTTCATCGTCATGACTATTTCGTAAATTTTCACGAATACGGTCAAATACAATTACGGTATCATTCATGGAGTAACCGATGACAGTCAGAATCGCTGCAATAAATGCTTGATTCACATCTAAACTAAATGGTAAATAACCGTGTAACAATGCGAATACTGATAATACAAAGAAAGCATCGTGTGTTAATCCGACAATTGCACCAAGTGAATATTGCCAGTGACCGAAACGCATAAAGATGTATGCAAAGATTGCCAGTAAAGAAAGAGAAATTGCAATTGCAGATGAAGACCATAATTCTTTAGAAACAGAGGCAGAAATACTTCTTTCTTCCACGATAACATATTTCCCCATTTTAGGTTTACACTTATCTAAACCTTCTTTCAATTTTGCCTTTACTTCAGCAGTTGCGCCATCGTTTTCACGCATGAAGTTGGTAACGATTTCAACATTGTAATCATTCGATTTTGTTTTCAAATCAATTGAAGCAATTTCACCGTTTTCAACAAATACTTTTGAAAGGTTCGCTCGCATGTAGTTCATGTCCGCTTTTTGCTCAAATTTTGCAACATACGTTCTACCACCTGTAAATTCAACACTTTGTTTCAATCCACGAGAGAACATTGCGAACATTCCAATGATTGTTACAGAGATTGAAAAGATATAGAAATACTTTCTGTTTCCAACCCAGTCAAAATTGAAGTTTTGGAATAAACCTTTAGAGAATTTTGTATGGAAAGAAATTGCTTTCCCTTTCGTCAACCAAATTGTGAAGATCAATTTCGAAATTACAATTGCAGAGAACAAAGAAGTAAAAATACCGATGATCAATGTCGTCGCAAATGATTCAATTTCACCTTTTCCAAATACTTTCAAGATGATTGCTACTAATAAGTGAGTGACATTCGCATCTATAATTGAAGGAAGTGCTTTTTTGAATCCAGTATTTACAGAAGTTAATAAATCTGCTCCACGGGCTTGTTCCTCCCTGATTCGCTCGAAGATCAAGATATTCGCATCGACAGCGGTACCAATTGTAAGAACGATACCAGCGATACCCGCTAACGTTAAAACAGCTCCAAATGAAGCTAAACTTCCAAAGATAAATACAACGTTTACAGTTAAAGCAACGTTTGCTGCCAAACCTGCCTTTCCATAGTAGAAGTACATATAAAGTAAAACTGCAATAAATGCAAAACCGAATGAGATCAAACCAGCACGAGAGTTTTCCAAACCAATTGTTGGTCCTACTTTCGTTTGTTCTTTAATAACACATGGCGCTGGAAGAGCTCCTCCATTTAATAAACCTGCAAGATCTTTTGATTCGTCAATTGTAAACGAACCAGAAATCTGTGTGCTTCCGCCAGTAATAGCATTGATTACTCGAGGTGCGCTGTAAACAACATTATCCATTGTAATGGCAACGATTTTGTTAACATTATCAGAAGTCATCTCAGCCCATTTATCAGCTCCATCATCTGTCATTTTCAAATCAACAGTGATTTTTCCTGATTGCTCATCATAACCTGTTGAAGCAGATTTCACATCTTTACCTCCAACTCTTGGTTTCCCTGATTCAGGAATACGAATAGCATATAATGCATAAGCCATTTCTTTTGAATTTGTTGCAACTTGCTCCAATTCTGCAGACCACATAAACTTTACATCTTCTGGAAATAAAGCTAAAATGTCATTTCTATTTAAGATTAAATCAACCGCTGTTTTGTTTTCTGCAGCAACATATCCAAGCGCATAATCTCCGGCTGGTTTAACGAAATCAGACAAACCTTTTTGAGAACCGCCCAAAGTTGATAATGACTCCAATGATTTATCTTTCAAAGTATCACTCGAATCTGCAACTACAGCTAAATCATCAATAATAACTTCTTTAGTTCTAGATAGTGACGTTGCTTGTTGCCATTGTCCACCAATCTCACTTGGGAAATATGTTTCAAAGAATTGCAAGTTTGCCATAGAAACCATCTTCTGAGCAACTGTTGCCTCATCTTGAACTCCAGGTAATTCAATATACAAACGATTGTTTACCGCATCTTTGTTGATGTTTGGTTGAGCAACACCGAATTGGTTAATACGCTTATTCATGATTTGCTCTACACCGTCCATTGAAGATGCTGCAATTTGTCTGAAATAAGAATCTACCTCATCATCTGTTGAATTCATTTTTAATCCATCAATTTCAGCAATTCCCAGCAAACGAACAACAGGAGTCCCATTATTCAAACGCTTATTTTCTTTGATAAACAATGTGATAAAATCACCACCTTTAGAATTGTAAATTTTCAACGCACTTTCATACGGCTTTTTGAATCGAAGGTCACGAGGGTTACGTGCATAGTTCTTTACTAATTCAGAAACTGAAATCTCCAATGTAACACTCATCCCTCCTACTAAGTCAAGACCAAAAGCTAAACTTCTTTTCTTTGTTTCAGCGAAAGTTGATCCGAAAATTGGATATACTTTATTTTCTGCTTTCTCCTTTAAAATTTGGTTGATAAAAGCAGCTTTAGCAAGTTCTGTCCCTTCTGGCTCAGTGAAGTCAACATATACTCCATTTGGAAGTAACGCACTATCGCCAGTTGCAACAGACTGTAATTTTAAGTCAGCAACTCTTTCATTTGCTTCTTTTTCTGATTTTTTCTCAACAGAATTAGATACAAAAGTGAACGATAATTGATAAAGGCAAACCGCCGTTAATAATATCGTTATAAACCAAAAAAATCCTTTATTACGCATGTTCGTAAAACAGTTAGTTATTTATTAAGCCTGCAAATATAGAATTTACGTTTATTAATGTCAATAAAGTTGAAGAGGTATTTGCCAAGTTTATCAACATGGCCGTTTTCAGATGCTAAATAATTTTAAAATTAAAGGCGAATTATATTGTTTTACTAAACGAAATCAGGCTTTTAGCAAATTCACTCCATGTATTCGATTCTTTTTCTTTTCGAATATTAATTTGGAATTTTTCTTTCATATTGTTCTCAAAATAGCAACAAATTGCATCTTTCAGCATATTTGAGTTTGGTTCTTCAACGATTAAACCTAATTCTGGTGGGTCAATAATTTCCTTGAGACCTCCAACATTTGTCGCAATAATTGGAACCTCAAAATGAAAAGATGTAGCTGTTATTCCAGACTGAGTTGCAGAGCGATATGGCAACACACACACATCTGCTGCTGAAAAATAATTCTGAACTTCTGAATCAGGAATATATTGATTGAAAAAGAAGATTCTACTTTGAGCTTTTGACTGAGCAATCTGATTTTCATATTTCTGCAAATTGCTATATACTTCGCCTGCAATCACAAGCTGGTATTCATCATTCAATTCAGAAAATGCATCAATTAATAAATCTAATCCTTTGTAATCTCGGATTAACCCAAAAAATAAAATCGTTTTTTTTGTTGGGGAAATTTTTAATTTTTCTCGTGCTTCGGAAGCTGAAATTATCCCACCAAAATGATCATACCACGGATGGTTCAACTGAATGTACTTCGCATTTGGCTTACATGATAAAAGATCATTTTTTACACTATTTGACATTACAACAAAACCATCGTAGCGTTTCAAAAAGAAGTTATTGAACCATTTATCAAAAAAGCGTTGTTCATGTGGGATCAAATTGTGAATTATGGCCAATTTAGCTGTTTCTTTCTTTTGTTTCGAAGCAAATATGCCCATGAAAACACCAAAAAAAGACATCCAATAGTTGGCGATAAAAAGATCTGGATTGGCTCCTTTAATTGTTTTTGCAGCTCCTAAATAGGTAAACGGATTGAATGTACTGACAATTCTTTTTGCTTGAATTTTGTCAACTATATCTTTTTCATCAACATATTGGTTTGTTCCCGGAAATAAGAAATTGGGGTACTGTTTTTTAAAGGTGAAGGCTGAAACTTCATTTTCTTTTTCCAAAGAGCGAACCAATCGTGCATTGAATTGAGCTATACCTCCTCTAAAAGGATAAAAAGCAGAGAAAATTGAAATCTTCATAAGAATCAAATATAATCAATCTTCTAAGAAAAAGATCATTGTATTCCGTATGCAAAACATGTGTAAAAAAGCTCTTGACCTTTTTGAATATTCAAGGTGTCGAAATTGGAAATAGTCAAGTCTTTGTAATATTTATGAACTAATCCTATACCTTTTGCATACACTTCATACTTTCTTTTTTTATCAACTAAAGAAAAGAAATCTTCTTGTTCAACGACTAAAGCACTATCAAAAAATAAAGCACCAAACGTTTGAGATTCATGAATATCTCTGTAATAAGATGTCATTTCATTGTACATATTAAAAGCATTTGGATTCCATTCTTTTGAAATTGTTGGAGCAAAAACTAATTTGATGATTCTTTGATTTTCTTCAATTAACTCAGCTCTATTTTCAGTTATTAGTGCGGTCCAAACATCGGAAAGAACCCATGTTCCTGCAGAATTTGGACGCGTGTATCGAAAAAACTTACGTGCTATTCTTCCTTGATTATCAATTGCAGTATCACCAATTAACGTTCGCAATTGATAATAGGATGTATCGTGCTCTATTGCTTGGTCTACATCATGATTAATTTCCATGACATCATAATCAATATAACGTCCTTGTGTTAAATCAAAGTAATCATAATGGAATTGAGGTGCAGCATCTTGTTTTTTACACGATACGACTGCTACTATTAACAGAACCAATAAACTGATATATAAGCGAACCATTTTCATTCTTCCAACGAAAATATAAAAAAAAAGCTTTACTCGTTTGGATTGATTCCCTTTTCTTTGAATTGCGCCAATTTATGTTCGAGTTCTTTTCCTTCTAAACGACTTCCATAGTAATAATAGAATCTTCCAATTTCAACTTCTTTTTCATCATAACCAAATGCCCAACCGTGTCTAACACCATTTTTAAAACGTTCCAACATCATCTTTTTTCCATTTGGGTGGTAATGATACCAAACACCAATTTTCTTATCTAACGCATATGATCCTTTGATTTTTGTTGTACCATTTTCAAAAAACTCTAAGTATTCTCCATCTATTTTTCCAGCAACGTGGGTACTTGTTGCAGAAATATGTTTTGAATTATCTTCTATTTCCTCTGGAACGTAATAAACAATTTTTTTACCATCTAATAAATCATTTTTATACGTCTCAGAACTACTTAACTTTCCTGACGGACCAAAATTCAACCAGATTGAATCTTTTTTCAGATCACGGTAAATTCCAGCACTCATTAATTTGGTATTCTCATGATAGAAATAAGCAACTGATCTATTGCTTCCTACATCGTGTTTAATGATTGCTTTTACTTTTGTTGTTGGATAGAAATAGGTGAAAGTCCCAACTGGTTTATCGTCTTTAAATTGACCTTTGTATTGGTACACTTTTGACCCTGGATATGTTTTACTCCAAATTCCTTGCTTCTTTCCTTTAGCATCTGTAACGTTTTGGGCAAATAAGCCAGCGCTAAAACAAGTCAATAATAAAACAATCCCTACTTTCATTTGATCAATAAATTTGTAAATTCTACTAAACTATTTACGGTTATATCGGCAGGAACTTTTATCGTTTCAACCGTTCGCACTCTCACAGTTTTCATGCCAAGATTCTGTCCAAATAAGATATCGGAATCCGTATCACCAACCATTACTGCCTTATTAAAATCAACTCCTTCAAATTGTCGTTGTGCTAATAAAGCCATTCCAGGTTTTGGTTTTCTTAATTCATTTTTCGGCGAAGAGGCTCCAGGCGCATAATAACTTTTTGTGATTTCACCACCTTTTTTAGCTACTTCATCGTGCATATAAGCATGAAGTTCTAAAAGGTTACTTTCTGTCATTAATCCTTTTGCTATTCCTTGTTGATTTGTTACGATAAAAACATTTCCAAAAAGATGCGATAATTTGGCAATTGATTGTGGAACTTCTGGTAGAAAAATGAATTCTTCAATTGTCGTGACATAGCCACTCATGATGCGCTCATTGATTACACCATCCCGATCCAGAAACAATGTCCAAGTTGAATCAATTCCCCACTTGTTCATCCGTCAATCTTTTTTCAATCAAATAAACATTACGAGTTGATGAATTTCTACCAATTAGTTCTGCAACAAATCCAGCTAGGAAAAATTGAACTCCAACGATCATTGCTGTTAATGCGATGAAAAATTCTGTTCTATCAGCTAATAAGCGAGCTGTTTTATGAAAAAATAATTTTTCAATCCCTAAATAAAACGCAAAACCAAATCCAATAATGAACATCAAAACGCCTAACGCTCCAAACAGGTGCATTGGCTTTTTACCAAATTTACCCATGAAGACAACGGACAATAAATCCAGTGGGCCGTTCAGAAACCTGCTCATTCCAAACTTGGTAGTTCCGTATTTTCGAGATTGGTGTTGCACTACTTTTTCACCTATTTTAGTGAAACCAGCATATTTTGCGAGCGGCGGAATATAACGGTGCATGTCGCCATACAGCTCAATACTTTTTACAACTTCGTTTTTGTATGCTTTTAAACCGCAGTTGAAATCATGTAAATAAATACCTGTCAATCTTCGTGCTGCCCAATTGTATAATTTTGTTGGAATTGTTTTCGTTAGTGGATCGTATCGTTTCTTTTTCCAGCCAGATACAACATCAAAATCCTCTTCAACAATCATTTTATAAAGTCCCGGAATTTCATCCGGAGAATCCTGCAAATCAGCATCCATTGTAATCACAACATTTCCTTTTACAGCTTCAAATCCAACTTGTAATGCAGCAGATTTACCATAGTTTCGTTGAAATTTGATCCCTTTTACATTCGCATCTGCATTTCTCAGCGCTTCAACTACTTTCCATGAACCGTCTTTACTTCCATCGTCAACAAATAAAACTTCATAAGAAAAATTGTTTTCCTTCATCACACGTTGAATCCAAGCGTGTAATTCAGGAAGTGATTCAACTTCGTTGTATAAAGGAACAACTATAGATATATCGATATTACTTTCCAAGACTTACTTTTAAATGTATGTGACAAATATACTCAAAGACCTAAGTTACTGAAATAAGTGTTTTACTTTTAGTTAACAGTTATTCTTTCATAACCTTATAAACGTCATTATTGATTTTTACAAATAGCATGCCCGAAGGTATATTTTGTGTGTTTATTTTTTTAGAAATAACATCTATTTCTCCTCCATGCACTTTTTGACCTTGAAGGTTAAATACCTCATATTTACTACCAATTTCAGCTCCTTCGATCACTAACCAATTTTCAAAAGGATTGGGAAACACATTAATTTTCGGTTTATCGAAATTTTCTATTCCTAAAACAGTTGAGTTTGAAATATAAAAATAATCAACACCAGCTTCTGTGATGTTTACATCAGGATCTAGGTCGGATGTTCTAAATGACACTTGCATAGAATTTGTCAAAGCTATAAAGTCCAATATCCTCAAGCTTTTTGGTGTCCATAAATAAAACTGAGCTGGATCTGAACCAATTTCATCAACTACTGTTGAAGTTATACCGTTAGAGATAATTACTTGTAACGTATCATCGGGAACGGCACCATAAAAACAATAAAACCAACGAGCATAATTTAAAAATGGATCTGGATAGGTTGTTAAATCCATCGTTGGAGAAGTCAAAAGTGTATAACCACCATCCACATCATCTAAGTCGGGATTTAAAACTGCATCATTTCCAGTAACATAAGCATTTTTACCACAATCAAAATCAGCATCATAAGAAGGAGCTGAACCGCTATTTGAACCGTTCGGAATACCTCTTTCCCAAGCTCCAGTCGACGCTGTTCCAGAAACGGTCCACCCAAAATCAAACGTAAATTCATCGTTATAACCTTTCGCTAAAGTGATTGTTATCGTCAAGGTATTTTGATCTATTACTTGAGAAGAGCATGTTGTAAAGTACCCCCAAACTCCAGCAGTAATCACATAAGGTTCCTGATAAAACAAGACAAAGTTTTCTTGTCCAATTCCATTTGTTAATCCTACATGCTCAATCAATGATGCTTGCAAGGAAATCTGGGCGTTTGGAATTGGATTCCCAGTTCCAGCCTCAACAACATTGACTGTTAAATTAAACGGTGGAATTGGTACAAGTTGAATGTCTTGAAGAGTAATAACTGCCTGTGTCAAAGTAACAGTAACAGTTTGAGGAAAATATCCAACTTTAGAATAAGTAACTGAATATGTCCCTACTCCTAAAATTCCAGTTGCATATTCACCTGAAGTATTTGAATAATCTATTTGATCGTTACTAACAATTTGAATAGCAACATTATTAAGCGTTACAAGTGTAGAAGCATCGGTTATAGTTCCTTCCAAATAAGAAGCTTGAATATAAGTTGGTTTTAAAATAAATAATCCTTCAGTAATGTCAGCTGCGAGAATTGTTCCTGAAGAAAAAAATGGATAAACACCCCAACAACCATCAAAACCAGTTGTTTGAGTTGGGTACGTATCATAACTTCCAACTTTTATCATGTTATGTGGATGCGTCGCATCGTGAATTACGATTCCATCTGAATAATAACTTGTTATCAAATAATTATACGAAACATGTGTATTGTGCGGCAAGACTCCCTGACCCGGAGAGTTTTGAATACGATCTACTTCAAAAATATTCAATGGATCCGAAATGTCATATGCCGCAATAAACGCACCTGATATTTCATCTGTTGTGAATACATATTGCCCATTATCACTTGGCCAAATATTGTGCGTAAAATTATTAGGTGTTGTTTTTGTTCCAAGAAGAATTGGTGCAGCTTTTACAGTAACATCTACCAAACTAAAAATGCCATCTGATATATGCGCCAAATACATCGTGTCATTTCTCACAAAACCATCGTGAACATACCAGTTGTCAAAATCACCAACTTCTATTGGATTCATTGGGTCCGTTTGAACATCCAATATAATAGCACCTCCGTTACCTCTATTTGCTCCAAAAATATAAGCATAACCATTTTCATCAACAAAGCAGGTGTGTGCAGATTGCCAAGGCGATCCACTAGGTCCCGTATAGGTTGTCGTTGGTAAAACGTTAGATAATGGCAACGGACTTAAATCAATGATTAAAAGTCCATCTGTAGCTTCCGTTGTAACATATGCATAATCCCCATGGACACTGGGGTCTCTCCAGATTGATTCAGTCCCAGCAATCCAAAAAACTTCAAATGGGTTACTTGGAATTGTCACATCAACGATTGAAGTTCCTTTGCTTGTTCCAACTATTGCATATTCATTCCCCAATTCATCAACATATCCCCAAACATCATTTAAATCAGCATTATGCAATGCTTGATAATCAACATGCGACATGGAATCGATATTATTTTGAGCAGAGATTGTAATTGAAAAAAGAACCAGAAAAAATAAGCAGAAAATCTTCATTTGAAATCGAATTTCAACGAAGATACAAAATTTCGGTCTTGCTTAAAGAAAAAATATTAGGGCTAAAATGAAAATTAGTATAATTACTAAATACTGCCAAACATCGACAAAATAAGGAGAATACTTTTTATAAATCTCTTTTAAATTCATGCTTCAAAAATAAGAAAATACATTCTTAGAAACGAACTATTTTCAATCTCAATTTTTATTATCTTTGTCAGTGTAAAAGCTATCTATGACAAAAGAATCTACCGTCGAAAAATCAACATCATTGGATTTCCAAACTTTTAAAACAGAAGTATTAAACGATTATCGTTTAGCGTGTCTTTCGCGTGAGGCGTCTTTATTAGGAAGAAAGGAAGTTTTAACTGGAAAAGCCAAGTTTGGTATTTTTGGTGACGGAAAAGAACTTGCACAAATAGCTCTTTCGAAACAATTTCAAAA
This sequence comes from Flavobacteriales bacterium, assembly GCA_947470515.1. Taxonomy (GTDB): domain Bacteria; phylum Bacteroidota; class Bacteroidia; order Flavobacteriales_D; family Crocinitomicaceae; genus M0103. The sequence goes on along the minus strand of CANITF010000003.1, from coordinate 143,763 downwards.
CGGAGATTTCCGTTCGGGATATTATAGAGACCAAACATTAATGATGGCAATTGGCCAATTAACTGTTCAACAATATTTTGCTGGATTATACGCTCACACGGATGAAGTTGTTGAACCGCAATCTGCTGGCCGACAAATGGGTGGACATTTTGCAACACGAAATTTGGACGCAAATGGAGAATGGAAAAATTTGATGGAACAAAAAAACAGTTCTGCAGATATTTCACCTACTGCCGGTCAAATGCCGCGTTTATTAGGTCTGGCCCAAGCATCAAAAATTTATAGGAATCACCCAACGTTAAAAGATTTAGAGAAATTCAAAAAGTTTACAAATAGTGGGAATGAAGTAGCATTCGGAACAATTGGCGATGCCTCCACTTCTGAAGGACCATTTTGGGAAACGATCAATGCTGCTGGTGTTTTACAAATTCCAATGGTAATGTCTGTTTGGGATGATGGATTTGGAATTTCTGTTCCAAGAGAATTACAAACAACCAAAGGAAGTATTTCTGAAGCGTTAGCTGGAATGCAACGCACAAAGGACAAAACTGGGCATGAAATTTTCATAACGAAAGGTTGGGATTACGCGCATTTGTGTGAAACGTATGAGAAAGCAGTTGCGCTAGCACGTGAAGAACATATTCCAGTTTTAGTGCATGTAAAAGAGGTAAATCAGCCGCAAGGACATTCAACTTCTGGTTCACACGAGCGGTATAAATCAGAGGAACGGTTACAATGGGAAACTGATTTTGATTGCATCAATAAATTCAAATCTTGGATCTTGACGTTCAATGCTGATGATCAAACAATTGCAACTGAAGAAGAATTAGAAGCTATTCATAAAGAAGCGAAAGCGAGTGTTAGAACTCAAAAAAATGATGCTTGGAAGGCTTTCACGGATGATTTTAAAAATGATATTTCTGAAGCAATTTCTTTGATGAAGGCTGTGAGTAATGAAAGTCCAAACGCTGCATTTATCAATAAGGAAATTGAGGCCTTAGAAAAAGCTTTTGAACCGATTCGAAAAGATATTTTGTCGACAACACGCAAAGTTTTAAGAATGGTTCGTGAAGAAAAATCTGCTTCGAAACAAGCGTTATCTTCTTGGATTAAGCAACGTATTGATGAAAACTTTGAGAGATACAGCTCACATTTACATTCTCAATCTAAATATTCTGCACTTAAAATAAATGCTGTAGCACCAACTTATGATGGTTCAAATGCGCAAGAAGACGGAAGAATTATATTAAGAGAGAATTACAGAAAAATACTTGAAAAATATCCTGAAGCATTAGTTTTCGGAGAGGATGCAGGTAAAATTGGTGGTGTCAATCAATCTCTTGAAGGAATGCAAGAGCAATTTGGAGATTTACGTGTAACAGATACTGGAATTCGTGAATGCACCATTATTGGTCAAGGAATTGGAATGGCGATGCGTGGTTTACGACCTATTGCTGAAATTCAATATTTGGATTATTTGCTTTATGCTGTTCAAGTGCTTTCAGATGATTTAGCAACTGTTCAATATAGAACAAAAGGTGGACAAAAAGCGCCTTTAATTATAAGTACGCGTGGACACCGTTTAGAAGGAATTTGGCACAGTGGTTCTCCTATGGGAATGATTGTCAATTCGTTGAGAGGAATTCATGTATGTGTTCCACGGAACATGACAAAAGCAGCAGGTTTTTATAACTTATTTATGGAAGCGGATGAGCCAGCTTTGGTTATCGAACCTCTTAATGGATATAGAACAAAAGAACCAATGCCGAATAATATTGGCGAGTTCAAAGAACCAATTGGGATTCCTGAAATTGTAAAAACAGGTACTGATTTAACATTGGTATCTTATGGTTCAACCTTCAATTTGTGTGAAGCAGCACTAAAGCAATTGGCAGAATTAGGTATCGATGTTGAATTAATTGATGTTCAAACATTATTGCCGTTTGATATCAATCACATGATCAAGGATTCAATTGCAAAAACAAATCGTTTGTTGATTGTTGACGAAGATGTGAGCAGCGGTGCAACAGGATATATTCTTGACAAAATTTTGGTTGAACAAAATGGTTATGTTCATTTAGATTCGGCACCTGAAACGTTGAGTGCAAAAGATCACAGACCTGCTTATGGTTCAGATGGAGATTATTTTTCCAAGCCAAGTATCGATGATATTGTTGAGAAAGTATATGCAATCATGCATGAAGTAAATCCAATTGAATTTCCTGCGATTTATTGATGAGATTTCTTTTTACCATTTTATTAACGACAGCTTTATTAGGGAAAAGTTTCTTTTTTCTAGGTTGGGAAGTATGGTATAAGATAGATCAAACAAGAATTGCTCAAGAAAAATGTGAGAACAAGGATAAACCAGCCATGAAATGTAATGGTAAGTGTTACTTGGCAAAGCAATTGAAAAAGTTGGAGGCGGAGGAATTGAAAAATGCATCCAACAAAAAACATAATCCTTATACTGGGAAAATTGAACTTCAAAGTTGCTCGATTTTGCAGATAAAACCATCTATTTTTTCATCGTTTAGAAGTGAACATATAACGCATTTTTACACCTATGCTTCTCTTCATTCGAAAGAGCATTTATCTGCTATTTTCCATCCACCTACCATCCGATTTTCATAATAAAAGGAACTAAAACAATTAGTCCTATTTTACTTATTTAAATCTAATTGTATGCTCAAATATGTTGCATTAACAATTGGTGTATACCTGCATTTCGCAACTGTGGCATGCGATGTTTGTGGCGGTGTTAGCGCATCTGGCATGAATGGTTTTACACCAACAAATGATTTCCATTTTATTGGAATTCGTTCAACTTATAGGCGGTATTGCAGCCATAGTGAATCACTTTTAACGGGAGTTTCGACCAACTCAACCGAATATTTTCTTCAATCTGATTTGATGGGAAAGTTTCAATTGTCCAATCGATGGCAAATAATTGGGACACTTCCTTATTCATATGCGATTCAAATCGAAAGTGGTTCAAAAACTATTCAGTCTGGAATTGGTGATATTGGCTTACAGAGCTTCTATACACCAGTTATTCAAAAAGATACGAATGGTATTATTCAACGCCAATTGAATATTGGATTTGGAATAAAAACTCCGACTGGGAAATATGCAGAAAGTGCGCATACCATGTCGAATATGTTTCCTGGAACTGGTGCTTTTAATTTTACATTGTCTGCCAATTTTATCTTTCAATCGGGCAAAAATGGTGGACAAATTGAAGCGGCAAACTCCTATTCTTTGCAAAATAAATTTGGTTATCAATATGGAAATTCATCCTCGATTGGAGGAACTATTTTTAGAATGTTCAAATTTTCGAAGACTACATTTCGGCCATTCGTTGGATTCCAAGCAAGTTTAATTTTAAAAGACCGGATACATGGCTACACAACCAATGAAAGCATGAACAATGGTGAAATAATCAGTGGAAAAATTGGCTTGAATATTATTCGTTCCAACTGGTTTTTATCACTTTATGGGCAACTCCCAATTTATCAAAACTTAGGAAATGGAACGGTTCAACAAAAAGAATTGGTGTCTATTTCACTCAATTATTTAATTTCTAAAAAACATAAAAAATGACAAGATCAATTATCATAATCTCATTATTATCCATTTCACTTATCTCTTGTAAGAAAGATGAAATCGTAACCGCAACAATCACTTTCAATACGCCAAGTGCAAATGACACCATTCCATTTGGTTCAGTGGTGCATTTAACAGGGTCGGTGAATGGATCTGCAGAAATGCATGGATACACAGTTACTTTTACCAATTTAACAACAGGAAGTGATGTGTTTTCAGAAATCCATGATGTGCATGCAGCAAACTATGCATTGGATTATTCGTGGACGAATAACGTGGCAGATACATCCGTTGTAAAACTAGTAGTTGACGTTGAAAAAGACCATGACGGCAATATGGAGATGAAAGAGATAACTGTAGTTTGCTTACCTCAATAAGTCATAAATTCAATTTTATAAGTCCACAGAAATTCGTTTTTGTGGACTTTTTTTTGTCTTTACCCTTGATAAAATGAAGGCATTCTTGCAATCCAAAAGTTTTTTTTAGACACATGATTTGTAATCTAAGTTGCTTTCATTTTTAAAAGTGACCTTAACTTTACAGAAAAATTCAAAGACATGACATTTAAAGACTATCAACAGACATTCGACGAGGTTTTAGCAGGGAAAATTATTCATTCGCCATACGATGATCCTCATTTTTTAGAATATACAAAACTCAATTTTTCACGTCAAAATAGATGGCTAAAAAAAGGTGGAATTCTTCCAGAATCACTTGCAGCCGTCAATTCAATTTCAAAAAAACAAACGTGGGTTATCATTGCTGAACCTTGGTGTGGTGATGCTGCACATTGTGTCCCATTTATCGTGAAACTGGCTGAATTGAATCCATTAATAACGCTAGAAATCCAACTGAGAGACAGTGAAAATTCTGAAATAGAAAACTACTTAACAAATGGAGTAAAATCTATTCCCCGCTTGATTATTAGAGATGGTAACAATAAAGATTTATTTGTTTGGGGTCCACGACCTGAGCCAGCAGCTATTTTGTTTCTTGAATCAAAAGCGCAACAATTGTCGGTTGTCGATCAAAAAGTTGCTTTACAAAATTGGTACAATAAAGACATTGGTCATACCATTCAAAAAGAAATTGCTAAAGGAATAATATAAAGGCAATAACTCCTTTTTTTTAGAAAATTAAGCGAATTTAGCGATATCACTTATAAATTGATCAATGAGCAATCTGAACAAGATACAATTTATTGATTTAGAGTCTCTAGTCAAAGAAATTAAATACTATTAAAAGGTAATAATTCTCTCATCAATTTCTTCTTCGCTAAAAAATAGTTAATTTTAACACTTAAAAATAATAGTCAAATTAACCCTAAAAAATGCAGAAGTTCATCTTATTCGCTTTTACTTTTCTAAGTTTTTTCAATTCATTCAGTCAAGAAATCACTGGTAAATGGAACGGTGTATTAAAGATTCAAGGAATGCAGATTAGGCTTGTGTTCAACATTTCAAAAACAGCAACTGGTTATACTTCCACAATGGATAGCCCAGATCAGGGAGCCAAGGATATCCCGACTTCTTCAACGAGTTTTGAAAACAATCTATTGAATATTAAAATCGAGAAAGCAAAAATCGAATACGTTGGAACGTTGGGAAAAGACAACATTATAGTTGGTAATTTTAGTCAAGCAGGACAAACATTTACGATGAATTTATCACATGATGAGATTGAAATAATCAAAGCTAAACGACCACAAAATCCAATTGAACCATATCCCTATTATTCCGAAGAAGTCACATTTAAAAACAAAAAAGCGGGCGTTACATTATCAGGAACATTAACACTTCCTAAAAAAGAAGGTATTTATCCTGTTGTTATTTTAATCTCTGGAAGTGGACCACAAAATCGTGATGAAGAATTAATGAGTCACAAACCTTTCCTTGTTTTGTCAGATTATTTGACGCGCAATGGAATCGGAGTTTTGAGGTACGATGACCGCGGAACAGCCTTTTCTACTGGAGATTTTAAAACTGCTACTACGCAAGATTTTGCTGCTGATGTGCAAGCAGCTGTTGCATTTTTAATGACCAAAAAAGGCGTTAACAAAAAGAAAATTGGATTAGTCGGACACAGCGAAGGAGGAATTATTGCTCCGATTGTTGCAGCCAAATCAAAGAATGTAGCTTTTATCGTATTATTGGCTGGAACAGGAATACCAGGAGATGAATTATTGTTATTGCAACAAGAATTAATTGGTCGCGCATCTGGCGAAAGTGAAGACAATCTTCAACTCGGAAAAAAGGAAAACACCGAATTATTTGAAATCATTAAAAAATCGACGGACGCAACGCAATTGAAAAAAGACTTGACAATTCACATGTTAGCGTCATTAATAGAAAGTCCTGATGCGGGTAAACCGGAAGGTGTTTCTGATGAAGATTATGTAAACTATACTGTTGAACAAATTGCTACACCATGGCTGGTCTATTTTATAAAATATGATCCTTCATTTATATTGGAAAAGGTAAAATGTCCTGTATTGGCTATTAACGGATCGAAAGATTTACAAGTTCCCTCTAAAGAAAATTTAACTGCTATTCATGCTGCTTTAATTAAAGGTGGAAATCAAAAAGTAACGACAAAAGAGTTGGCCAATTTGAATCATTTGTTCCAAGAATGTGCGACAGGTTCACCAAGTGAATATTCGGAAATTGAACAAACTATTTCGCCAGTAGCGTTGGAATTGATGTTGAATTGGATAAATGAACAAGTGAAATAAGCTATATACTTATCTCAAAAAATTGCGAATTACAAATTACAAATCACGAATTACAAATTATATAACATGAAATTAAAATCACTTCTCACGCTTCTTTTAATTACAGTAAGTACATCTGCATTTTGCACTATTTGGACTATTAATACTTCTGGATTTACATATACTCCAGCCACTACAAATATTCTTTTTGGAGATACGGTTGTCTTTACAATTGGTGGGTCCCACGATGCCCGTGAAGTGAGCTTAACTACTTGGAATGCAAATGGAAACACGCCATTGCCAGGAGGATTTCAAACTGCGTTTGGAGGAGGAATGGTTTTACCAGCACAATTAGCCGTTGGAACACATTATTTTGTGTGCACACCACATGCTGCAATGGGTATGAAAGGAACAATTGTCGTTTCTGCATGTCCAACAACAGCCCAACCGGGATTGATAACAGGAAATACAGCAATTTGCTCGGGAACGTCGAACACATATAGTATTTCCCCTGTCGCTTTAGCAACATCTTACACATGGACTTTACCTGGAGGTTGGTCAGGAACATCTTCAACGACTTCCATTACCACAACTTCAAGTGCAACAAGTGGCAATATTTCTGTCACAGCAAATGTGTCTTGTGGTTCTTCTGTTCCTCAAACATTAGCCATTACAGTGACAAGCATTCCTCCTACTCCAGCGCCAATAACTGGAAACACAACCATTTGTACAAGCACTTCAAACACGTATTCGGTAGTATCGATACCTTCAGCAACTTCCTATACTTGGACATATCCAGTTGGTTGGACAGGCACATCATCGACTAATTCTATTGCGACGACATGCGGCAGTTTAAGTGGAAATATTACTGTCACTGCAAATAATAGTTGTGGGTCATCCCCTTTAAGAACAGCGGCAATAACTGTTGTGAATAGCATGCCAAATGCGCCAACAAGTGTGAACGGTAATACTGAAATTTGTGCGTTAACAGTAAACTCGTATAATGTTACATCTGTACCAGGAGCAACTTCTTATTTATGGACTTTGCCTTTGGGTTGGACTGGAACTTCCACGACGAATTCAATTTCCACAACTGCATCTGTTACGAGTGGAAATATTACAATAGCTGCTGTTAATGTTTGCGGCTCTTCTACTCCACAATCACTCACAATTAATGTAGCCAACGGTGTTTTAGCGCAACCGGCAGTAATAAATGGAAATGCTGGAATTTGTGCTTCGACAACAAACACGTATGACATTTTACCAATGGTTGGAGCAACTTCTTATACTTGGACCTTGCCAATTGGTTGGTCGGGAAGTTCAACCACAAATTCGATCAATACAACATCAAGTGCAACCAGTGGGAACGTAACTGTAACGGCAAATAATAGCTGTGGAGCTTCTCCATCTCAAACATTAGCAATTAACACTACCTCTATTCCTGCAACGCCAAGTATTATTCAGGGAAATGCAATTATCTGTGAAAATAGCACCAATTCCTATTCTGTAACCAACGATCCAAACGCTATTGATTACTCGTGGACCTTACCTGCTTCATGGACAGGAACATCAACAGTGAATTCTATTCCGACCGCTTCTTTTTCAACAGGTGGCGATATTTTGGTTACTGCTAACAACATTTGTGGATCATCAGCAGCACAACTTTTAACCGTTACCGTTGCAATCATTGATAATTCTGTCACGCTGACTGGAAGTACACTGACTGCAAATTCTTTGGTTGGAACCTACCAATGGATTGACTGTTTTGACAATTCATTCCTTGTAAATGCAACAAATCAGATTTTTAATGCCACGGCGAATGGTGATTATGCAGTAATAAATACGCAAAATGGTTGTTCTGACACTTCGTCTTGTTTCACCATTAGTGGTTTAGGATTGAATGAAAACGCTTTAAATATTATAACTATCTCACCAAATCCATCAAACGGAATTTTCTCAATCAATTCGGATAATTTGAATTTAATTGAAATCGAGATCTATAATTTACAGGGTGAAATCGTTTACAAATCAAACTCTGCAAACGGATCAATAGATCTTAGTAAAGAGCCAAAGGGGATTTATTTGTTAAAAGCAACTTCAGGAAATAAGCTTCTGACTAATAAAATTTTACTTGAATAAGTTGATTGGCATTATAAATCATTTTCAAGAAATGAGTTTTTAAGGTTTTAAAATTCTAAACAAAAAAGGACGCGAAAAATTGAGATTTATTTAGTTCAAATAATTTCATACGTTTACCATTATGAACGATTTTTCACCTTTCGGAAACCATATTCAAACGGTCACAAATTTTGAAGACCTTGTTTCTACGCCTTTTCGTGGAGAGAATAATGCGTTGTGTTGGGCACGTGAATTAATCGGTGATTTCTCTGAGATTGTAAAAAAGGTCGATTTTGAAGGGAACATGATAGAGTTGGGTGAAGAAGAGCTTCGTGCACTTCACCTCAGTGAACAGGGAAATCTTGCTCGTGAAATTCTAATTACTGATTTAAAATCATTAAGGTCTCATGGTGCTTCTCCAATCCTTAATTTGATCAAATATTATGAACGAGATGATGCTTTTCCGTTTTTCCCAACGGATGTCTACTCTTATCATGTAGATCGCTCCCCTATTCCAACCGACACGTTTTTATGCACGTATTATGGCGCTGCAAGTGAGCTCATTCCCAATTCACAAGCAGAACAAAAAATTCTCATTCCCGAAATTCGTCACGAACTTCAAAAACTCTATGGTGGAGAAGACGAAGGATTTGAAGCCTTTTTAAGTGAATATTTCTTTGACTTGCATTATCAAGCAAAACCTTCGGCGATTCCTGTCAACTTAGTTCTTGGTCATATCTGGCGATTGGCGATTGATCATCCTGAAAGTAAGGTTCTTCCTTGTGTGCACCGTGCTCCTTTGGAAACAAATGGACAGGTAAGGTTGATGTTAATTTGTTAAGTATAAACCCTACGGGACAGATGTTTAACAAATTGTTTTTCGAAATTCATTAAAAGAGATGAGCTAACTCCGAGGCGTTTAAATTGGCTATTATTATTCCAAAACGGCCTTTATTGAACTGTCATTACTTGAACGTTTTCAATTTCAAACAATTTTATCTGTCCTGATTCAGATTCAATTTTAAGTTTGAAATCACTCCTTCCAATACTGGGATTGAAATCTCTGGAACAATTTTGATACCCTTTAAACCCTTTTCCATAAAAGTCTTTGTGATCAAAATCTTTTGAACTCCATGTCCCATTAGCACTTGTGGCACTTATTTCTATCAATCGAATATTTTCATTGAAAGTACTATCTTCTGGTTGAATGTCAATAATAACGTACGAACTTTTTGACGACATTGGCATTTGATTTTGTATGACCGTTAGCTTTACAGTCATTTCCTTGCCAATCAAAGGCGTTGGACTTAATTTTGTCGACTTGCAAGATACAATTCCAATAAATAGCGCAGATAAAATTATAAGCCACTTAGACTTGGATATAAAGGATAAATTATTCATTCAGGAAAGGAAAATTTATTAATCATACTTTTTCACTTTTTAGACCAATGCTTCTCACTTTAAATGAAATGCCAATCCAACTTGTCCCGTTAGGATACTTGTCCAGTTCTTACTTGCAAGTCCTTTTGTTTGGTTTATAACTACTTCTGTATTCGGAGAGAACAAATAGGGGGTGTATCCACACATAACATACGGCGAAAAATAGGCCTTGTTTTTTAATTTAAAATAGTACCCGCATTTCACATTAATTTCCCCTCCAATTCCAAAAGCTTTGGATTGCGTTTCATCATATATAAAAGGAGCTTCGTTTAATCTTCTAAAAACCCCAGAACTTGTAACGGAAAGCATAAAATCGGTATAGAGTCCTTTTAGTTTTTCACTGTTTTCATAATGGAGCATATAACCCATGTTTAGGAAATGAAGGTTGATGAGATTGATTGAATTTTCATTTTCTGCCAAACTTCTGAAATAAGAATACGATACATTCAAACCCTGTTTTACGTTTTTTGTAGATTTAAAAATGGACGAAATTGACGTATTCAACCCATGCATCAAAAGTGGTTGCTTTTCAATCAAATTTGGCCGACTAAAATTGTACATTTGAATGGCTTTATCCCATTGATTGGAATAGAGGTATTTATAGCCTACATCAACTTTAACTTCTTGCCCATTTGAGCGGAAGAACACCAACATAAAAACAACGATTACGGTTATATTTTTCATCCTTTAACGTCTTTTAAAAGATTCCCAACTTCATTATATCCTGATTCCACAGCTCCAAAAACAGTTTGATGGTGTCCGTTCACATTCATTGCTTCTCCAGCGAAATAAAGTTTTTTATCAACGGGCTTAGCCGCTATTTGCCGAGCATAACCCATTCCGATAGTGCTGTACGAATAGGCTCCTTTAATAAACGGTTTGGTTGTCCAATTCTCAACATGAGAAGATACAAATGATGCGGAGGCTTGTCCATTGTACATGCCATCTAATTCTTGAAGCAAGGCATTTGTGATCGCAACATCACTTCCTAAGGCTGTCAAATAAGCAGCTTGATCGCCCATTATAAAGGCCAATAAAATAATATCGGACTGAATTTTCCCAATACTATCATCTGCATAGGCCGCGCAAATTGCACCACCTATGATGTTTTGGTTAAAGAATTTCGTGGTGAATTTCAAAAATACTTTCATACCAGCTCCCATTCCAATTTTCGAAAATGCTGTTGTTTTTTCTTCCGGCAAAGCGGGTACAAATTGAATATCAGTTGATTTCAAGATGGATATTGGAACCGTAATGATTACTTTATTTGCAGCATACGTATTGTTATTACTGTCTGTGATCACAATGTCATCTTGAGAATAGTCAATTTTACTAACAATCGTATTCAAAGAAATTTTGTCTTTTACATGTGTTGCGATTTGCTTGTCAATGAAATCGAAATAGGTTTCTTCAAATTTGAAATCTTCATCTCCAGAAACCCAATTTTCTTCTTCTTGAACTTTCCAATAGGCAGAGATAAGCGACGCTGCTGCTCCCGAATCACCTGCAATATTTTCTACGATGTTTTTGTATTCGTCCCCAAAACCTTCCGCGATTGCATAATCTTTGAAAGATACATCTGGAACGTTTTCTTCATTTGTAAATAAGGCGTTGAGATCTTTTGGTAACGTTGAAATAAGTTGATTGTTGAACCAATATTTCTCTTCACTGTCGTCTATCGTAATTTTTGTCCCAGACTTGTTTATCAAATCACCCAAGATGTTGTTTTGGCCATGCAGCCATTGAGCTCCGAGATCAATCGGGAACGATGCAAAACCATCTAAACGACCTAATCGTCCGCCGTAATTGGTATTCGCTTCTAAGATTTGAAAATCAATTCCCCTGGATTTTAAGATATAAGCTGCATACAATCCTGCTGCTCCAGCTCCAATAATGAGTACCTTGCCATCATAGTTAATGTCTTCAAACAAGGTTTCTTTTCTACAAGAAGAGAAAAAAGTGGAAGGAATTAATAACCCTCCAAGTGAAAGTAAGCTTGATTGCTTTAAAAATCGTCTTCTATCCATTTTACTTTAAAAAAAGCTATAACTAATATCTTTTCACTATCGTTTTAAAGTGGCTATCTCTAAAAACGAGTTGAATCTAGGAATAATCTTTAAAGTATGCAATGGATTGGGGTGAGAAAGTATTTTATGTTTTTAAAACACCTAATTATCTTTTTTCTAAATGTATTCAAGACAATAAACTTGCATTTAGTTGTTGAATCTACCGTTCGTTATTAGTCGCTTAAAATTTGGTTTTTCTAAAAAAATAATCTAAATTCGGTTTGTGTTTTTCAAAAGTAGTTTATATAACCCGATTCAAAATCTGACTATGCTCTCTTCTTTGTTCAGAATACTTTGGTTACCATTCGTTTTTTGTGGTCCATTTATACTTTTCACTAGTTTTAATGAAACCAAAATTGGGGAGATAAATATTGTCATCCCAAATCTCAAAGTGATGAAGGGAAAAATACAAATTGGATTGTACAATACTAAGGAAAGCTTTCCGAAAATTGGCAAAGAATACAAAACATTTCGCGTCAAAGTTGAAGACGAAACATTTAAGTATACCATCAAGAATTTACCTCCAGGAGAATATGCAATTGCATTATATCACGATGAGAATTCTGATGGTGTTTGCAATTCGAATTTCTTTGGGGTACCTACGGAATCGTATGGTTTTTCGAACAATATCAAACCATTTCTATCTGCCCCTTCTTTCCAGGAAACCAAATTCAGTTTGGTAAAAGCTCGAGTTCTGAGTATTAGATTATTTCATTAATAGTCTTCAGTAGTTCTTGAAAATATTTATTATTAGAAACACTCTCTAAGTTTAAACTTATGATCGGTCCACTTTATGCTGAGGATTTACAAGGTGTTTAAACCCGTTTTATGAACAAAAATCCCCCCACAAAACAAGGGTCAACCCTGGTCAACCCTTTTCAATATCTATAAATCCTTTTTTATATCGTAATCAAACCACCCACTATCAGCGCCACTGAACAAACAGCCAAAACGATGTATTGCATGATCGTTGGTTTCAAGGTTGCCACTACTTCGTTGTCTTCTTTAGACATTGCGGTCATTAATAGACGTAAGTAGTAGAACATTCCGATTCCTGAGTTGACAACTGCTAGAATCACCAACACTGGGTATTCGTTGAATGCACTGGAGAACACCATGAACTTACCAAAGAAACCAGCTAAAGGTGGAACACCTGCCATTGATAAAAGCGCCAAAATCATTACAATACCAATTAACGGGTTTTTACGTCCAATGCCTTTGTAAGCGGAGATATCGTCTTCTTCATTGTTTACGATCAATGAAATGATGATCAACGCAATCACTGCGAAACCGTATCCTAATAGGTAAATCCACAAGTTCCAAACGCTTTCGAAATCTTGAACGATGATTGCTAAAAGCGCATATCCTGCGTTCGCAATACTTGAATACGCTAATAAACGCTTGAACTTTGTTTGTCCTAAGGCAGAAAGGTTTCCTACAAACATCGTTAAGATGATTAAACCAAACAAGGCGCCAGACCACAAGCTGTGTAAGTCACCGAATACAAACGTGAACAATTTCATGAAGGCAAACAAACCAGCTAATTTCACAACAGCTGCCATGTAACCTGTCACGATGTTTGGACTTCCGCCATATACATCTGGACTCCAAAAATGGAAAGGCGCTGCTCCTACTTTGAACAAGAACGAAGCCATCATCATTAGCACACCAATCGATAAAAGTGGCCCTTGAGCCGTTCCGTCGTTTATTGCTAAAGCGATTTCATTCAATTTAAACGAACCAGTCGCGCCATACACCCATGCCGTTCCGAAAAGTAAAATACCGGTTGCAAAAGCACCTGTAAAGAAATACTTCAACGACGCTTCAGAAGAAAGAATGTTTTTCTTTTTACTTCCCGCCAATACGTAGATTGGAATCGAAAGAATTTCTAATCCTAGGAAGAACATGAACAAATCCGTAAAAGCAATCATACACAGTGCTCCGACCAAAGAGAACAACAACAAAGAAATGTATTCTCCTGTGTGTTCTACTTCCTTTTTGAAGTACGAATAACCACCAACAATGATCAACAAGGTGAAACTCATTGCCAACACACTGTAAAGGATGGCCACTTTATCGAATTCTAATCCATCATATTTGATGTGAATGAAAGCTGGATTGAACCAAGAATTAATCATCAATACAAGTGCTGCGGATAAACCAACAACTGCGGTTATCAAGACATACGCAGGCTTATTCGCCATTGCGATAAACATGGAAATCAATCCTGTAACAAAAACTACAATTAACGCGTCCATATTATGGTATTAAGGTATTTGAAGCTTGCATAGAAAGGAATAATTTATCCAAGCTAGGTCCAACAAAATCAATCACTACTTGAGGATACACCCCGATGATGAGAATAAAAACGGTAATCAGGAAGAACGCTAAAAGCTCGTTCCATGTTAAATCTTTGAAACTTTCCATTTTTGGAGCGCCATACATACTCAATTGGTAAGCTCTAAGCGTATAAACTGCGCCAAACACTAAAGTAGTTCCAGCTGCTAATCCAACCATCCAATTATAGCCGTATAAGCCTTTCAACAATAAAAACTCTCCGATGAATCCAGAAGTGAACGGAACTGAAACGGATGCAAATGCAATGACCGCAAACCAGAATCCGAACTTAGGAGCCAATTTAGCTACACCACCCATCTCTGAAAGTGTGCGTGTTCCAAGACGTTTTTCTAAAATACCAGCCGCTAAGAATAAACCTACTGCTACTAAACTGTGATTCGCAATTTGAATGAATACTGCTGAAAGTGTTTCTTTGTCGAACAACATGATTCCTGCTGCGATCAAACCAACGTGACTGATAGAAGCAAAAGCAAAAAGACGTTTGATATCCGATTGTTTAATCGCAATGATTGCTGCGTATAAAATGCCGATTAATCCTAGTGTGATGACGATGCATTTAAAATCTGCCATTGCTTCTGGCGCCAAAGGAATCATCCAACGAATCATTCCGAACAAAGCCATTTTCAACATCAAACCAGATAACAACATCGTTCCAGCCATCGGTGCAACGGTATAGGTTGTCGGCTGCCACGTGTGAAATGGGAACAATGGGATTTTAATAGCGAATGCTAAAAAGAATCCACCCATAATCCAAAAGGCCGTTTTAGGAACCAATTGAATTGCTACTAAACTTTCGTGAGAGAAATCTTTTGCATACGTTCCTAACGCCATCAACGATAACAACATTCCCAATGATCCAACAAACGTATAGATGAAAAATTTGATCAGGATGTTTTTACGTTCAGGTGCTCCGTACCATAAAACAATTAAGAAAATTGGAATCAATGTCAATTCCCAGAATACATAGAACATGATTCCGTCCATTGCGGTGAACACACCAACCAATCCAAATTGCATCAACATGACCATTGAATTGAATGATTTCTCATTTGCAATGCTGCGGTTCAAGTTGCTCAACAAAATAATTGGAATCATGACATTCGTTAACAAGACCATGAACAAGCCCATTCCGTCGTAGCCCATTTTGAATGTCAATCCAAAAGAAGTGATGAAATTAGGATCAAACAAGGTCACTGTATCAGCTGGTGAAAACGTAACAACTTGTGTAAGCGTAACAACCAAGGATGCAAGTGCTCCAATTAATCCAACATGCTTCACCAAATTCTTAGGTGCGATAGCTGCAATTAGCGCAAATAATAAGGGTATAATATAGATTTCCAAAACTTAAAATTTTACAAGATAATACACTACTAATCCAACGATTCCAACAACCATCCAAAACAAATAGCTCGCTACAATACCAGATTGCCATTTGCGAACAATGTTTCCTGATTTATCGATCAATCCAACAAATCCAAGAATTGATTTATTCAACACAAACAATTCCACAAACTGGTGTAATTTCACTGAAATCCATTCAATTGGTTTCACAAACAAGGCATTGTAAATCTCATCGAAATACAATTTTTGGTTCGACGCCAATTCCCATCCTTTCAATTGCTCGTCAGATTTAGCAACGCTATTGCGTTTCACATACACGACAAATGTTCCGAATAGAATAATGAGTGTCATTAACACCGCACCGCCCATTAAAAGCATCGCTTGGCTGTTTGTCAAATGTTCTGTTTTGATCAATTCAAGTCCACGTGTATTGTGCTCTAAGTAATGTGACATCCAATGTGTTCCTTTTGCAAGGATAACACCTGGCAAATTCAACAAACCTCCAAATACAGAAAGAATTGCCAATACCAACAATGGAATCGTCATGCTTTTTGGACTTTCATGCAAATGGTGTTTTGCCTCGTCTGATCCGCGGAAAGAACCATGGAACGTCAAGAAATACAATCTGAACATGTAAATCGCTGTCATTGCAACAGAAACCATCAAGATTGCATAAATCACTGGACTGTGCATTACAGCATGTGCAAGAATTTCGTCTTTCGAATAGAAACCTGATAACAATGGGAAACCAGCAATTGCCAATGTTCCAATTAAGAATGTTAAATGTGTAATCGGAATGAATTTTTTCAATCCACCCATCTTACGAATATCTTGTTCGTCAGACATGGCGTGAATCACACTACCCGATCCTAAGAATAAAAGTGCTTTAAAGAACGCGTGTGTTGTAACGTGGAACATTGCAGCTGTATAAGCTCCCATTCCCAATGCAACAAACAACAATCCCAATTGTGAAACGGTTGAATACGCCAATACTTTTTTGATGTCGTTTTGACGCATTGCAATGAACGCTGCAACCAAAGAAGTTGCTAAACCAACATACAACATGATGTCTTGCGTGATTTGTGCTCCCGGTGTTTCGAACATGAAGTTAGAACGAACAACTAAGAAAATACCTGCTGTTACCATCGTTGCTGCGTGGATCAATGCTGAAACAGGAGTTGGTCCCGCCATCGCATCTGGTAACCACGTGAACAATGGAATTTGCGCACTTTTACCGGTTGCACCGATGAATAAACAAAGTGTGATTCCAAACATCATCCACGTTGATGGTTCAATGTTTTCGATTGTCAATTTATTTGCTAATTCTGTGTATTCTAATGTTTTGAACTGCGATAAGATTAAGAACAAACCGATTAGTAATCCTAAATCACCAATTCTGTTCATGATGAACGCCTTGCGCGCTGCAACACCGTTCAACATACCTTTTTGTTCGTCGCTGTAATGGAAACCAATTAACAAGTAAGAACAAATCCCTACTCCTTCCCATCCGAAGAACAACATGAAGTAGTTGCTTCCAAGCACAAGAATCAACATCGCAAAGATGAACAAGTTCAAATACGTAAAAAACTTGTAATATCCTTTATCGTGGCTCATGTAGCCCATTGAGAACAAGTGAATCAATGAACCAACACCTGTTACAATCAATGTCATCCAGATAGACAACGAATCAACTTGTAAACGTGCGTGCAATGCAAAATCATCCAATTTGATGACATCAAATAACTGAATCAGTTGAGTAGTATGGTTTGAATTGAAAACCATTAAAGCAAGTGCGAAAGAAACAAACATCACAACTGTAGCGATTGAACCTACTAATTGCTTCGACATGTTTTTTCCAAGCGTACCATTGATCAGCGCTCCAAAAAGAGGTAACGCCAAAATCATTAATATTAATTGATCTACTGACATCGCTTATCCTTTTAATTTGTTAAAAATACTGACATCTGTCGTGCGAAGATTTCTATATGCCATTACCAAGATGGAAAGTCCAACAGTAGCTTCTGCCGCTGCGACAACCATGATAAAGAACACAAAGATTTGTCCATCAGCCTGACCAAAATAGGTTGAGAACGCAACCATCAACAGGTTTACTGCATTCAACATTAATTCGATGCACATCAACAAAATAATTGCATTTCGACGAATCATTACGCCAATCATTCCGATGACAAATAATATGGTGGACAGAACGATATAAAATTCTATCGAAACACCACTTTGGAAAATAGTTGCTAAAACCATACTTATTCTATTATTTGTTTTTCACGTTTCGCCAATAACACAGCTCCTACCATTGCGGCAATGAACAAGACCGAAGACACTTCAAACGGTAATACATATTTCGTAAACAATAAATGTCCAAGATTTTCAACCAAACCGATACTGTCAGCATCTGTCGCAGTTGTTGCAGCTACAGCAACACCATCTTTCAAGGCTGCGATAAAAACAGTGAATAACGTTCCGCCAGCAATGACAGCACTTAATTTTACCATGATACTGCTTTTGGGTTCGTTTTCCCGACTCAAGTTCAATAACATCAGTACGAAAAGGAATAATACCATGATTGCACCGGCATAAACGATGATGTTTACAATAGCGATAAATTGTGCATTCATCAAAATGTAATTGGCTGAAATCATGAAGAAAGTCAATACTAAATATAGTACGCTTCGAACAGGGTGTTTACTGATAATAACCATCAGTGCTGAACCGATAGTTAATCCACCCAAGATTATTGCGATTGTTTCTAAATTCATTTCTCAGTTCTTTTACCAGTAAGTTGTCTTTTCGTAATATCAATACGAAGATTTACATCTTCTACCAAAAGTTCTTTACCATAAATAAATTCATCTCTCTCAAACGTAGATGGTACAAGTCTGTCTGTCAAGAAAATTGCTTCTTTCGGGCACGCTTCTTCACACAAACCGCAGAAAATACAACGAAGCATGTTGATCTCATACATTTCAGCGTATTTCTCTTCTCTGTAAAGTCCTTCTTCTCCTTTTTGACGTTCTCCGGCAACCATTGTAATTGCTTCAGCAGGACACGCAACAGCGCATAATCCACAAGCAGTACAATTTTCACGACCTTGTTCGTCTCTTTTCAAAACGTGTTGTCCTCTATAAACAGGAGCAAACTCACGTTTCACTTCTGGGTATCTCAAGGTATTGTGTTTACGGAACAAGTGACTAAATGTAATCCCCATTCCTTTGAAAATAGCAGGTAAATAGAGTTTTTCCTTAAAGGTCATCTCTTTATTACCAACAACTTTTTTTCTATCTGTTAAACTTTGCATAGCTTATAAATACTTAATTAAACCAGCCTTCGCAATAAGCGATGACAAGACCAGTAACTAACATGTTGATCAGTGAAATTGGAATTAATTTTTTCCAACCTAAATGCATTAATTGATCGAAACGGAAACGTGGGATTGTCCAACGAATCCACATAAATAGAAAGATGAAGACGAATGTTTTTGCAAACATTGCTGCAATTCCTAAAAGTGCTAATGTATTTCCTTCAAAATTATCCATTCCTGGGAAGTTGAATCCTCCAAAGAACAATACCGCAATAACAGCAGATGAAATAAATAAACTTGTGTATTCAGCAAATAAATAGAATCCCATTTTCATAGAACCGTATTCTGTGTGGTATCCTCCAATTAATTCACTTTCACATTCTGGTAAATCGAAAGGTGCTCTATTCGTTTCAGCCAAAGCACAAATGAAGAAAATTAGAAAAGCTAATGGTTGTTTGAAAACGTTCCAAGTGAAATACCCGTCTGCCCAGAAACCGTGTTGGTGAACAACGATGTCTTTCAAACTCAAGCTTCCAGTCATCATGACAATTGTAATCACACAAATTCCCATTGCTAACTCGTAAGAAATCATTTGAGAACTTGCACGAATAGCACCAAACAAGGCGAATTTGTTGTTTGAAGCCCATCCACCAATCATAATTCCATACACACCGATTGACAAAAAGCCCATGATGAATAAGATTCCAATGTTGACATCAGCAACTTGCATTTCAACGATATTTTCTCCGAATTCAAGCGCTGTACTCCAAGGAATCACACAACCCGTCATTAACGCAACGAACATGGCGATACCAGGTCCTAGTATGAACAACCATTTCTCTGCTTTTTCGGGAATAAAATCTTCTTTGAAGAATAATTTTCCACCGTCTGCTAATGGTTGAAGAATACCAAATGGCCCTGCTCTGTCAGGACCAATGCGGTCTTGAAACCAAGCAGCCACTTTTCTTTCGAAATAGGTAGCATAAGCAGCAACACCTAAAGACACTGTAAATAAAATAACGATTACAATGAATTTTTCAATTAGTTCACTTGTCTCCATTCTCTATCTTTTTTTGTGTATTAGCTCTTGCAGTACTATATTTTCCTTGAGAAATCACCGAATGACGGTTAATTGTCCTTGGTCCAATAATGTTCCATTGTGCAGGATCTTTTTTCTCAAAACGGCAATCGTTGCAAATCCATCCAGCTTTACCGTCTTGATCTTCAACTTCTCCGTATTTATCTTTTCTTGCTGTTACTCTGTAGATTTCATTGCCAAACATCCAAACGACTGTTTTACCAGAACACTTTGTACATTCACAAGACGCTTCCATTGGTTTTAAGAACCACACACGACTTTTGAATCGGAATGTTTTATCAGTCAACGCTCCAACTGGACACACGTCAATCATGTTTCCAGAGAAGTCATTTTCTACTGCAGCTTCAATATAGGTGCTAATCTCAGTATGTTCACCACGATTCAAAACACCGTGAACGCGTTTTTCAGTTAATTGATCAGCAACATGCACACAACGGTAGCAAAGGATGCAACGGTTCATGTGCAATTTGATCTTGTTCCCGATATCGATTGGATCAAATGTTCTTCTTTCTTCTTCGTAACGTGTACCTTCAGCACCGTGCTCAAAACCTAAATCTTGAAGATGACATTCACCAGCTTGGTCGCAAACAGGGCAATCTAATGGGTGATTGATTAATAAAAACTCAACTACAGCTCCACGATTCGTATGAACCTTTTCACTTGTTTTGTTTTTTACAATCATTCCATCCTGCACGGGTGTTGAGCAAGAAGCAACTAGTTTCGGCATTGGACGTGGATCCTTTTCAGAACCAGCAGCAACTTCTACTAAACATGTTCTACATTTCCCTCCAGTTCCTGGAAGTTTGCTGTAGTAACACATTGCAGGCGGCACCACTTCTCCTCCAATTAAACGAGCAGCGTTCAGGATTGATGTCCCTTCTTCTACTTCTATTTGGATGTCGTCAATGGTAACTTTTACCATAATAAATTTATTTTTTTGCTTAAAAGCGTTTAACCTATTATCCTACTAATGACTCTTTCAACAAGCCATAATTTCTCGTTTGCGATTCCTCACGATGAGAAACGTGCCATTCAAATTCTTCACGGAAATGACGAATTGCTGCTGCTACTGGCCATGCTGCTGCATCACCGAGCGGGCAAATTGTATTTCCTTCAATTTTCTTATTGATTTCTTCTAACAATTCAATGTCACGCAAGTTGCCTTGTCCATGCTCCAAACGGTTCAAGACTTTCTCCATCCACCCCGTTCCTTCACGACATGGTGAACATTGTCCACATGATTCGTGTGCATAGAAACGTGCAAAATTCCATGTGTTTCGAACGATGCATTGGTCTTCATCAAATATGATAAAACCACCTGAACCTAACATTGAACCTGAAGCAAAACCTCCATCAGCCAAACTTTCGTAAGTCATCAAACGTGTTTCTCCTGCAGCAGTTTTAGTAACTAAATGTGCTGGTAAAATTGGAACTGAAGAACCTCCAGGTACGCACGCTTTCAACTTCTTACCATTTGCAATTCCACGACACCAATCGTCACCATAAATAAATTCTTCAACTGAAAGACCCATTTCAAGTTCGTAAACTCCTGGTCGAGCAAGATTTCCACCTGCAGATATTAATTTTGTTCCAGTACTTTTTCCAATACCAATTTTAGCATATTCGTCACCACCTTCATTGATGATTGGAACAACAGCCATTAATGTTTCAACGTTGTTTACAACAGTTGGACATCCCCATAAACCTTTAACAGCTGGGAATGGTGGTTTCATTCTTGGATTTCCTCTTTTTCCTTCAAGTGATTCGATAAGCGCTGTTTCTTCACCACAGATATATGCACCTCCACCTGGAGCTACTCGTAAATCAAGGTCAAAACCAGAACCTAAAATATTTTTCCCTAAGTATCCTTTAGCGTATGCTTCATCGATTGCTTTTTCAAGAATATCAAGAATCCACATATATTCGCCACGAATATAGATGTATGAAAGGTTTGCACCCAACGCATAACTTGAAACGATCATTCCTTCAATCAAGAGATGTGGAAGTTTTTCCATCAAATAACGATCTTTGAATGTTCCAGGCTCACTTTCGTCAGCATTACACAATAAATATCTTGGAACGCCTTCAGGTTTTGCAAGGAAAGACCATTTCATCCCTGTTGGGAATCCAGCTCCACCTCTACCTCTTAAACCTGACTTTTGAACTTCCTCAACAACTTCTTGCGGAGACATTTTCTTTAAGGCTTTTTCTACAGAAAGATAACCACCATGTTTTTTATAAACCTCAAAGGTTTCAATTCCCGGTACACTATCATGTTCTAAAAGTAACTTTCTTGCCATGCTATTCTAATTATTTTGGCAACTCACCTGAACGGTAAGCAGCAATCAATTCGTCAACTTTTTCATTTGTCAAATGCTCATGGTATTTTTTACCACATTGTAACATCGGTGCGTAACCGCATGCTCCAAGACATTCAGCTGTTTTCAATGTAAACATTCCATCTTTCGTTGTTTCACCAACTTTGATGTCTAGTTTATTTTCAATGTATGAAATGAGATTATCACTTCCAACCAACATACAAGGTCCAGTTCTGCAAACTTCAAATACATAATTTCCTACTGGATCCAAGTTGAACATTGTGTAGAAACTAGCTACTTCATATACTTCAATTGGTTCGATGTTTACAATTCCTGCAACATAATCCATTGTTTCGATACTCAACCAACCTCCGAATTCTTCTTCGGCCATGTGGAGAATGCGAATCAAGGCACTTTTATGTTTTCCTTCAGGATAAAGGCTCATAAGCTTTTGCGCTTCGGCCAATTTTTCAGGACTGAAACATGGTGTTTCAGCGTGTCTTTTACTTAAATCAACGTGTGTGCTACTCATAATTATGCGTCTAATTCACCAGCAATTACATTCATACTACTTAATGTCAATACAGCATCACTGATTGATGATCCTGTAATCATTTCAGGATATGCTTGATAATATATAAAACAAGGTCTTCTAAATTGTAAACGGTAAGGAGTTCTTCCTCCATCACTTATTAAATAGAATCCTAATTCCCCATTTCCTCCTTCAACACAGTGATACACTTCTCCAGCTGGAATTGGTGTTTCACCCATTACAATTTTGAAGTGATAAATTAACGCTTCCATGTTGTTATAAACCTCTTCTTTCGGTGGTAAATAAAATTCTGGGAGATCTGCCTTATAACTTCCTTCAGGCATTTTTGCTAGAGCTTGTTCAATGATTCTTATACTCTGACGAATTTCTTCTTGACGCACTTGAAAACGATCGTATGTATCACCTGTAGTACCAACTGGTACTACAAAATCAAAATCTTCGTAAGAACAATATGGTTCCATGACACGCACGTCGTAATCAACACCTGCCGCTCTCAAATTTGGACCAGTAAATGAATATTCTAAGGCACGTTCAGCAGAAATAGGTCCAGCGCCTCTCGTTCTATCCATGAAAATTCTGTTTCTCGACAAAAGGGTGTCAAACTCATTAAATACCTTTGGGAAATCTCTTAAAAATGCTTCCAATTTCTCGTTGAAAGCAGGAGAAAAATCTCTTTCAAAACCACCTATTCTCCCCATATTTGTAGTCAAACGAGCACCACAGACCTCTTCGAATAAATCGTATATTTTTTCACGCTGCTGGAACAAATAGGTAAATCCTGTTAATGCTCCAGTATCAACCCCAATTACTGCATTACACACCAAGTGATCTGAGATCCGCGCTAATTCCATGATTATTACACGCATGTATTGCGCACGTTTAGGAATTTCAGCACCAATCAACTTTTCAACTGTCATATGCCATCCAATATTATTAATAGGAGATGAACAGTAGTTCAATCGGTCTGTAATTGTTGTGATTTGATTGTAAGGTCTTCTTTCAGCTAATTTTTCAAACGCTCTATGGATGTAACCTATAGTTTGTTCTGAACCAAGAATTTTTTCACCGTCAACTTTAAGAACATTCTGAAATATACCATGTGTTGCTGGGTGTGTAGGTCCTAGATTTAATGTTGCAATACTTCCATCAATTGTATCAAGTGATGATTCATATGTTGCATCATCGTGTATTTTTTCTTCTTCCCAAGTACTCATAATGCTGTGTTTTATCTTCCGAAGAATCGGTCGTCTTTATCTTCTCTCGTTCCATCCTCTAAATGGTATTCCTTTCTCATTGGGAAATAATCCATTGAATCTTCATTCAGAATTCTAACCAAATTTGGATGACCTTTAAACGTAATTCCAAAGAAATCGAATGTTTCTCTTTCCATCCAGTTTGCACCTGTATGCAAATCAACGATTGTATCTACTTCTGGATTTTCTTTTGAAACGTATATTTTCAATCTCAATCGGAAATTATTCGTCATACTTTGTAAATGATACACGACCGCAAATTCTCTTCCTACCTGCTCCGGATAATGTACACCACCTAGATTTGTCAAAAAAGAAATCTTTAAAATTTCATCCTTTTTCAACCATTCAATAATTTCGTGTTGTTTGTTTGCTTGAACTTCGATTGTCAAAAAATCGTACGGAGTTTCAGCAGATAAGATATCAGAACCAAATTGACTTTTGATTCGTTCTATTACCGCTTCGTTTGTCAATTTACTTGCCATTTACCTCAATATTGTATTTATCCAACTTCGCTTTATATTCATCCGAATAGCGATTTCTCATGCCTTCATGTTTTACTAGTTCATGTATTTTCATGATACCATCGATAATTTGCTCAGGTCTTGGAGGACAACCAGGAACGTATACGTCAACTGGAATTACTCTATCTATCCCTTGCAAAACACTATATGTGTCAAAAATTCCTCCTGAAGAAGCACAAGCACCGACAGACAAAACCCATTTCGGTTCAGACATTTGCTCGTATACTTGCTTCAGAATTGGTGCTAATTTTTTCGAAATTGTACCAGCAACAATTAAAAGATCTGCTTGTCGTGGAGAAAAGGACATTCTTTCCATTCCGAAACGTGCCACGTCGTAGTTACTTCCCATAGAACCCATGTACTCAATCCCGCAGCATGATGTTGCGAATGGCAATGGCCAAACAGAGTTCGCTCTGGCAGCAGCTATAACTTTATCTAATCGTGAAAGTTGATATCCTTCACCATTGAATACTTCTAAGTCTTCTATTTTTCCCATTCTAAAGCTCCTTTTTTAAGTACATAGAAAAAGCCAATTAAGAAAAAGGCTACGAATAAAATAACGGCAAATAGTCCTTCTAATTCTAATGCTTTAAAATTGACAGCATACGGATAGAAGAAAATAACTTCTACATCGAATAACACGAAAAGAATTGCTGTCATGAAATAACGAACAGAAACAGGAAAACGAGCGTCTCCAACAGATTCAATTCCACATTCCCAGTTAGAATCTTTCTTTTTAGAATGTAATCTTGGTCCTAAAAATTGGGTGATGAACAATACAAACATCACAAAACCACCAACTACGATAATCTGCAGTAATATTGGTAAATAATCTATACTCGTTGATTTCATATTTTAAATCAATTTAATCAATAAATCTTTTGTTTTTTATGAGAATGTAAGTTACAAAAACTAACACTTTTTAACTCAATTAAAAAACGTACGCAAATTTATTGTTTAGTTTCATCTTTACTATCAATTTTCGAAGAATCTTTTAAAAAAAAGGCAATCTTATATATACTGATGTTTAAGCACTATTTTCTACAGATTAAATTATTGTAATTTTTTACCGTGAAAATCTTTGGTTAATTCAATGTAATCATCTGAAAAAGAATTATCTAAATTTCTAATTACCACTATTTTTTCTGATACTTGATTTATGGTTTTTCGAAACGAAAGAATTACACGTGTTGGAACAGTTAATTTACTTTCAATGGTGATTTTATTTTCGATAAACAATCCATTAGCCTTTCCAAGAAGTGTGACTTTTTCGAAATCATCAAACGGAAAAATAAGCCAAAAACAACCTTTGTCGGTAAGAAGTTTTGAGGCTTTTTCAAATAACAATTCAAACGGCAAATGAACAGCATGTTTGCTTACAGCCGTTCGGTGATTTTCGTTTACCAATGAATTTTGATAAAATGGCGGATTGGAAAAAATGAGGTCGTACTTTTTAACAAACTCATGTGCTAAGAAATCAGCTGAAATGGTAGATAATCGTTCCGACCAATTCGAATGCGTAAAATTCTCTTGACAATCGATACTGCTTTCATTATCCAATTCAATTGCATCAATTTGAATAGTAGGATTCTTTTGAACAACCATGAGTGATAAAACGCCTGTTCCAGTTCCAATATCCAAACCAAGACGTTCATTCTCAGATATGATGCATGCACCGAGCAACATGGCATCCGTTCCAACTTTTAAAGCTGAACGATTCTGTGAAATTGAAAAATGTTTAAATAAAAAGGGAGGCATTTTTTTTTAAAGTAAAAAGGAAGAAAAGCGAAGCTTTGATTAAATCAAACGTTAGTGCAGATTATCAAGGTAAAAGTAATCCTTCGACACACTTCGACGAGCTCAGTGGAGTCAGCTCAGGAACAAAAAAGGAACAAGTTAAGATTTCATTATGCTAAATATAATTCTATTAATCCGGCGGGTGCATTGATGGTTAATATTTTGTTCTTGCGGTCAACTTGTTCAACAATTCCTTCAATTAAGGGAATAAGCACTTCTTTTTTGCCATTCATGATTTGTAGCAAAGGATTTACCTTAAGATCAATAACAGATTCCATAATACCTACTTCACCATAATTAACATCAATCACTTTGAATCCAACGATTTCGTGATCGTAAAAGTTCTTTCCTGAAAGTTTTGGAAGTATTTGAGCAGGTAAGTAGAGGTTATTACGCAACATTACTCGTGCTGCATTTTCGGTATCTACACCTTCAAATTTTACTGCGGCGAATCCGTTGTTTTTTAATTTGAATGACGTAATAAAGAAAGGAGACAATTGGCCGTTTATTTCAACAAAAACGGCATCGAGCGATACATAATCTTCTGGATTCGTAACGTCTAAAAACAGCGAAACTTCACCTTTAAATCCGTGAAGTTTCGCTACATATCCAAAATGAAAGCAATCCGCTTTATTCATTCAATGTCTACTATTTATTCTGCTGCTGGAGTTTCCTCTTCGCTAGCCGCTTCTTCAGCTGGAGCTTCTGCTTCGACAGACTCAGCAACCGCAGTTTCTTCAGCTACTGGAGCCTCTTCAACAACTTCTTCTGCTTCGACAGGCTCAGCAACCGCAGTTTCTTCAACTACCTCTTCTGCTGCTTCTTCTGCTACTGGAGCTTCTTCAACAACTTCTACAGGATTGTTTTTTGCTTCAACTGCAACCGCTCTAGCTTCATTTGCTAAAACTTCTGCTTTCAAACGAGCTGCTCTATCAGAAGCTTCATTTTTAGCTAAACCATCTTTTTTACCGGTGATTTTATTGTCTTTCTCAGCCAACCATACTGCAAATTTCTCTTCAACTTGCTCTGCAGTTAAAGCACCTTTTGCGATACCTTTAATTAAGTGGTTTTTGTACAAAACACCTTTGTAAGATAAAATAGCACGCGCCGTGTCTGACATTTCAGCACCAACTTGTACCCAACTTAATGTACGATCAAAATTGATGTCGATTGTTGCTGGGTTTGTGTTTGGATTGTAAATTCCTAATTTCTCAATGAATTTACCATCTCTTTTTGATCTGCTGTCTGCAGCTACGATATGGTAAAAAGCCTTGCTTTTCTTACCATGTCTTTGCAATCTAATTCTAGTTGCCATAATTTTTGTTTTTACAATGTGGGGTTCGAAACCCCGGTTTATAAATTAATTTAAGGGTGCAAAGATAGTATTTAATTTGGAATTTGAAATTCGGGATTCAGAATTATTTTAGATTTTCTAAAAACTCCCACTCCCATTGTCTGAACTGTGATTCTTTTGATTAAAATGATTAGTTATGATTTTAAAACGAGCATTTCAAAATTACAGTTTAAACATTTTCCGTTTCTACAAACTTCTTATTATTCAATCTCTTAAAATTTAAGCTTCTTTCTCCGAAATTAATTAATAGCCCTGTTTCTAAATTATAAGCTTCCAAATAATTGATTGCTTGTGCAAAATGAACATCTTCTACTTTTGTAGTTGCTTTAATTTCGACTGATAATATTTCATCTACTAAAAAATCAACTCTTCTTGTTCCGATGTGTTGGTTCCTATAATGAATAGGCATCTCAAACTCACGAGAAAATGAAATATCGGCCATAGACATTTCTATTTGTAAAGCACGTTGATAAATCACTTCTTGAAAGCCATTACCTAAAGTTGAATGAACACGCATTGCACAGCCGATAACTTTGGATGTCAATTCTGAATGTTTGTAATTGTTATCAATCATATTTGAATATTTTAAAATCTATTCCAACCTCCTCCCTATCCCCTCAAAATCAAACTAATCAAATGAATCATACAGAATCACAGTTAAGACATTTTTTACTCTTCATTTATTTTTGATTAATTTCTAACCTAAATTAAGATTATTTTTTAAACATTTATCATCTTTTTATTATTTTATTTATACTACTCACTCATCTTTTACAATCAGCTTGAAATTTTAATCCGATCGTAATTATTTTCAGTTTAGATTTTGTTTCATCATCACTTCTTAAAGATATTTACAGTTCTCTAGAGTCAATTCCAACCGTAAAATACTTATTTTTACAAAAACGATTTTTACATGTTCAAGTTCCTTCTTCCAATTCTAATCCTCTCCTATCAGAGTGTTTATTGTCAAACTGTTCCAAACAATTCTTCCCTTTCTATTAAAGAAATCATGAAAGGAAATGAGTTCGTTGGGAATCTTCCAGAGAACATTAGATGGAGTGCAGACGGAAAAACTATTTTCTTTGAATGGAATCCACAAAATGAACTTGGAAATTCAACGTATGCTCATCTTTTCAATGGCAAAACAAATATTACTGCCAAAGCAGATCCTAAATCAATCATTGAATTTGACTATACCCAAAGAAACAATCTTATAAATTATTATAGCATTGAAGGAGCATTGGTTGCTTATGATAAGAAGACAAAAATTTCAACGTTAATTTATCAATCATCCTCGCCTATTTATAATATTCAACGAACAAAAAATGAAAACATCATTTGCTTTCAGCAAGAAAATAACGTGTATTCTTATAATGCAATAGCAGGAACAATCATTCAACTCACCAATTTTCAACCTGGGGAAGAAAAACCTGTGAAAAAGGATAAAACATTCGTGACAAAAGAAGAAATCGAACTTTTTGAATACTTACAAGACAAAAAGGAACGCAAGGATTGGCGCAAAGCACAGGAAACAACCATTTATAAATTTCCTGAATCATACTATTTTGGAGAAGATGCAATTGACAACATCCAAATTTCACCCGACAATCGTTTCGTGGGATTTAGAATTTCTGAATACCCAAAAGAAAAGGAAACACATGTTGAAAATCACATTGCAGCTGACGGACATACATATACAAGTCCAGCTCGAGCAAAGGTGAGTGATGAAGATCCAAGTCACCGATTGGGAATTTATTCAATTGAAAATGATACTGTCATTCTAATTGACTTTTCTAAGTTGACGGATATCCGTAAAAAACCAGGCTATTTCAATGATGCAACACCTTATGAAAAGGACAGAAAAATTATCATGCATTCTTTGAAGTTTTCTAGTGCGAATAGTTTTGCAGCATGTGACATTCGTTCATACGACAACAAAGACCGTTGGATTGTTTTAATCGATTTAACAACGAATCAAGTATTTGAAATTGAACATCAGCACGACGAAGCTTGGATTGGTGGACCAGGAATCTCTGGTTGGAATGCAGAAGAAGGTACTTTGGGTTGGATGAATGATGGTCAGACGGTTTATTTTCAATCGGAAGAAACTGGATATTCTCATTTGTATACCTACTCTATTAAACTAAAAGAAAAAAAGCAATTGACTTCTGGTAAATGGGAAGTTCATAATGTTCAGCTTTCAAATGATGGAAGTAAATTCTACATTATATGCAATCGTTCTCATCCTGGAAACCGCGATTTCCTCCGTTATGATATCATTCCTCAAAAAACAGTTCCAATCTTAACTACTGATGGTGCACATGAAGTTTCCATTTCTCCTGACGAAAAAACACTGGCCATTCGTTATTCATACAAAAATCAACCTTGGGAATTGTATACCGCATCGAATGTTCCGGATGCTAAAATGACGAGAATCACCAATTCAACAACCAAAGAATTTAATGCGTATGCATGGAAAAAACCACAAGTAACAACGTTTAAAGCATCTGATGGCGTGGATGTTTATACGAGATTGTATGAACCTGAAGTAAAAGATAAAAACAAAGCTGCTGTCATTTTTGTACACGGTGCTGGTTATCTTCAAAACGCTCATAATTATTGGAGCAATTATTACAGAGAATACATGTTCCATAATTTACTCGTTGACAATGGTTTTACAGTATTAGATATCGATTACCGAGCGAGTGAAGGTTATGGTCGTGCTTACAGAACGGCGATTTATCGTCACATGGGCGGACGTGATTTACAAGATCATTTGGATGGAAAAGATTACTTGGTCAACAATTTCGGTATTGATTCCTCACGAATTGGAATTTATGGAGGCTCTTATGGTGGTTTTATTTCACTTATGGCGATGCTCACAACACCAACTGAATTTCCTTGTGCTGCAGCATTAAGATCGGTGACTGATTGGGCGCATTATAACCACGAATACACGAGCAACATTTTAAATTATCCTGGAACTGATCCTGAAGCATATAAAAAGAGTTCACCAATTTATTATGCGAACCAATTGCAAGGAAAATTGTTGATGCTTCATGGAATGGTTGACGACAATGTTCAATTTCAAGATGTTGTTCGTTTGAGTCAACGCTTTATTGAATTAGGAAAAGAAAACTGGGAATTAGCGGTATTTCCTGTTGAAGCACATGGATTCAAAGAAAGTTATTCTTGGAATGATGAGTACCGCAGAATATATGAGTTATTTTATACAGAATTAATAATAAAACACGCAAAATGATTGTTCGAGAATTAGATGGAAAAGCGGAAATGTTGAATTATTTATCCGTCATGCAAGAGCTTTATCCTTCATTGACATTAGAAGATTACGATACAGATTTAACGGCGATGATTCCAAATAATAAATATGGTCAAGTAGCTGTTTTTGAAGGAGACGATTGTCTGGGAATTGCAGGCTATTGGATAGGTACAAAATTATGGTGTGGTAAATATTTGGAAATTGATAATATGGTTGTTTCCTCTAAATTTCGTTCTCGAGGTGTAGGCAAATTAATCTTCAACTACCTCAATGAAAAAGCGAAAGAAGAAGGTTGTTCAATGATGGCTTTAGATTCTTATACGGCTAATTTCAAAGCGCATAAATTCTTTTACAATGAAGGTTTTGGACCGAAAGGATTTCATTTTATACGGATTTTGGAAGAGGACATGATACGTTGATAATTCGACTTGATTTTGTATTCATTAAATATTAGATAGTAATAATATAAAAACAATTTCCGCTGAAAACGCTGACAAAAGAACTAAAGGATTTGTTGTTTTTAATTCTTCAATTACTGTTACTCATATGAGTTAGACAATTTTGTAATTATCATCTTGAATAAACCGCTCCTACTTCATCTCAACCACCAAAACAAAAAAGTTAAAAGTTTCAAATAGAATTTCTTAATTTAGTTGCATAAACTAGAATTATGAAAAAATTAATACTTCCTTGCGTTTTCGGATTGTCAACGCTTATCTCTTTCTCCCAAAACGAAAATTCAACTCACTGCTATAAAAGAGACATTAAAGGATCTCAAATAGCAAAAAGTAACACTTTGACTGTCGCTCAAATTGCACAATCAGAAAAATACAACGTGCATTTTTATACCTTGGATGTTGAAATGGATAATTTATCTACTGACATTGGAGGTACAGTTGAAATTCATGCTACGGCAAATATGGCTTTAGATTCTGCTTTATTTGAATTGTTTCAGACAATGACGATTACTCAAATTAGAGTGAATGGCACTCCTGTTACTTTTTCAAGAAATTTATCTGCTGTTAAAGCACCTGTAAATGCAAGTTCAGGACAGTCATTTATAATAGCTATAGATTATAATGGTACTCCTCCAACTGCTGCTACAAATCCATTAGGTGGTGCGGGGATGTCGAATGCCAATTCACCATCATGGGGGAATGAGGTAACCTGGTCTTTGTCACAACCTTTTTCAGCATATGAATGGTGGCCGTGTAAGCAATCTCTTACAGATAAAGCAGATAGCAGTTCTGTTAAAATTACCGTTCCTAATCCTTGTAAAGCAGGTTCAAATGGTTTGCTAGAAAACGTTGTTAACTTAGGGAATGGCACCTCTCGATATGAATGGAAAAACACACATTTAATTGATTATTATCTTATTTCAGTGGCAGTTGCGCGTTACGTTGAATACAATGTTTATGCTAATCCTGTTGGGTCACCGGCTCCAGTATTGATTCAAAATTATATTTACGACAATCCGGCAACGTTACCCAATTTCCAAGCAGATATAAATGAAACTGCAGATTTCATGGAATTGTTTGCAACTTTAGTAGGGCCTTATCCTTTTGATGATCAAAAATACGGTCATTGTATGGCACCACTTTCAGGTGGAATGGAGCATCAAACAATGACAACCCAAGGTTACTTTGAGAAAAGTTTAACTGCACATGAACTTGGTCATATGTGGTTTGGTGATCATGTTACTTGCGCTTCTTGGGCTGATATTTGGGTAAATGAAGGATTTGCTTCTTACCTTGATTTTTTAATGATTGAAAATTTATATCCAGCTGAAAAAGATCAGTACATGTTGGATGTTCATACGAATGTGATGAGTTCACTTGGAGGAAGTGTTTGGGTTTTAGATAGCTTAAATGAAACACGAATCTTTAGTGGTCGATTGACATATGATAAAGGATCGTCTATTATTCATACTATGCGTTTTATGGTAAATAACGATACTCAATTCTTTCAAGCATTAAGAAATTATCAAACGATATTCGCTGATAGCGTAGCTAAAGGATTGGATGTTAAAGCCGAACTAGAAGCAGTAAGTGGAATAGATTTCACCAATATGTTCAATGAATGGTACTTCGGAGAAGGTTATCCTACTTATTCCACACGCAGACATGCAGTTGGAAATAACTTGAATTTCGAGATTACACATACTGCATCAAAACCAAGTGTAACTCCAACTTTCACGAATCCAATTGAAATTAAATTTTCAAGAACGAGTCAAGCAGATACTACAATTCGTTTTGATATCACTGGAAATTCTACGCAATACTACCTTCCAAATATTGGGGCAGTTACAAACATTGTGGCAATTGATCCAAATAACTGGATTATTAATCAAGTTGGAACGAATGTCAATGACGCTAATTTTTATACTGAAATCGGTGAGTTTTCTTCAACTGCTTTAATTACCATTTTTCCAAATCCAACAGCCGGAACAGTTCAAGTAAATTTGCCAAATGAGATGATTAATTGTTCACTGAAAATAACTGATTTGAACGGTAAAGTTCTTAAAAAATCCATTATTTCAAATTCAACAAAAATCTCATTAGAAGAATATCGATCAGGAACCTATTTGTTCGTTTTTGAATTGAATGACACACTAATCAAAATCGAAAAGGTTCAGAAAAATTAATTTTTATTTTAATGAAATCAGCTTTAATCCTTGTACTTTGTTTATTTATTGGAGTGGCAATCTCTGCCCAAGAAGAAGTTCAAAGTTGTGCGGATTTAAAAGGTAGTAAATCCCTAGGAGCAGGTATCAAAACCCTTACTCCTATTGAAGAATCTGAAGCAAATAAATACGATGTTCATTTCTATCAATTGGATTTGAACATGTCGAATTTGAATACAGATGTCAGCGGAACAGCATTTATCCATGCTAAAACGATCGACAATTTGGATTCTGTAGTATTAGAGTTATTTCCCACATTGATAATTTCTGAAATTAGGCTTAACGGCGTTTCAACACCTTATAATAGAACAAATTCTGTCTTAAAAATTCCAATCAATGAGTCAGCCAATTTTTCATTTATAATTGAAGTCGATTATTCAGGGACACCGCCAAATCCGGGATCGAATCCATTCGGTGGCAGTGGTGTAACAAATGCGTATGCTGCTTCTATGTCCGACCGAATCACATGGACTGTTTCTTGTCCTTTTCTTGCACATGAATGGTTTCCATGTAAACAAATTTTAAAAGATAAAGCTGATAGCAGTTCTGTAAATATTACGGTTCCATCGACTTGCAAAGTTGGTTCAAATGGCGTTTTAGAAAATGTTGTGGATCTTGGAAATGGGACAACTCGTTATGAATGGAAAGAAAGAAATCCAATTTTGTATTATTTGATTTGTGCCACTATTGCTCCATATACTGAATATTCTGTTTACGCTCACCCAACTCAAATGCCGGGAGATTCAGTTTTGATTCAAAATTACATCTACGGAAATACTTCTACTTTACCTTCCATAACTGCACAATGTGACTTAGTACCTTCTTTCCTTGAATTATATTCTGATTTATATGGCCTTTATCCTTTTTCGAATGAAAAATATGGACAATGTGTTGCTCCTTTGGGTGGAGGAATGGAACATCAAACAATGACAACAATTGGTGTTTTTGAAAAGAAAATTACTGCTCATGAATTGGCACATTCGTGGTGGGGAGATGATATCGGAATTGCTTCATTTTCTGACGTATGGTTAAGCGAAGGATTTGCTACTTATTCAGAATATTTAATGCTGGAAAACATGTATCCATCTGAAAAGGCTGCTTTGATGTCAGGATGGCATA
Organism: Flavobacteriales bacterium; assembly: GCA_947470515.1. Classification (GTDB taxonomy): domain Bacteria; phylum Bacteroidota; class Bacteroidia; order Flavobacteriales_D; family Crocinitomicaceae; genus M0103. The sequence continues at coordinate 108,828 of CANITF010000003.1, read as the reverse complement.
ACTCAGTGAAAACTGTATATGGTGGAAGTATTTGGTTCACTGACACATTGGATATTGCCAGAATCTATAATAGCCGATTGACATACAAAAAAGGTGCGTCTATTATTCATACGTTGCGTCACATCGTCAATAATGATAATTTATTTTTTCAAACATTGCGTGATTTTCAAATTCAATTTCATGATAGTGTTGCGATTGGTTTAGACCTCAAAAACACATTTGAAGTTGCGACAGGAATCGATCTAACGAATTTCTTCCAGGAATGGTATTTTGGCGAAGGTTTCCCAATTTATGACTCACGTTGGAATGCAATGGGGACTAATTTAGTGCTTGAAATAACGCATACGGCATCAATGTCAAGTGTTACCCCAACGTTTACAAATCCTTTAGAAATTAAATTTTCAAGAAGTGGTTTAAGTGACACAACTATTCGATTTGATATAAATTCTAATTCAAATCAGTTCTTTATAGAAAATATAGGACTTGTTACAGCGGTAGTTTCTATCGATCCTAATAATTGGATTATCAACAATGCAGGAATTCCAGTAAACGATCCAACATTTGTTGCTTATGCTGAATTATCTGAAGACACTAAAGATAATGAGATAAGCATTTTTCCAAATCCAACGGAGAATCAGATATCCATCAATATGATTAATCAAGGTAATTATATTCTGAATGTATTTGATCCAAAAGGTAGAATGATCTTGACAGAAAATTTCAAGGATAATTATTTTTTGAATATCGAAAACTTCTCAAGTGGATCATATCTATTTGAAGTTATTTCAGAGAAGAATTCTGAGCAGATTAGTAGAAGAATAATTAAAAAATAAAGCTTCCTTATCACGGTTCAGTTTCTAGTGCATCATATTTTAAAAGAGCATCCTTTCTAGAACATGCATTAAAATGCCACCATTCAGTTGGTAAATTTCTAAATGCTTGAGAACGCATAACTTTTCTCAACAACTTTCTGTTTTCCAATTGTTTCAATGTCAATTCGCCCGTCGAGAGGTAATAATTTTCCATATTGGGATGTGCAATTGATTTAAACTCATCGAAACCGGCTCCCATATCTAATGGAATTCTTTTTGAATTACAAATAGTCAAATCAACAGAAGCTCCAAAATTATGTAAACTTTTATTTAATGGATTAGAAACATATTTACCGCGTTCTTTGCTTGGAATTGAGTCAAGTGCCTTCCACATTTTCTCTTGAATCGAAACTGGACGAAAAGCATCATAAATCAGTAAATGGAAACTAGTATCAATTTCTGTTAAAAAATCTTGACATTTCGAAAGGCGTTCTGCAACATCTTTTTGTAAATAGGGTTTATTAATTCGATCATATAATTTTATTCCCATGAAATTATCTGTTGTAGTATATTTCAAATCAAACCAAATAATACTATTCAAGGAATGAACGTCGACAAGATTGTTCAGCAATAAAACAGAATCTATATTTACACTACTGTTCGCACTATTGCGAACTTTAAATGTTGTAATTTTAGCTTTCTTTGATTCTTTATTTGGCGTATAATCAGATTTACATCCTACAAATAACAAAAGAAGTAAGAAGGGCAAAAGCGTTTTCATACTCCAAAGTTCTAAAAAGAAACCAAAACAGCCGTACAATTTGAACATTTGACGTAAATTTGACCACTAATAAAAATAAAAATGCCAAAATTATCTCAAAAGGCAATAGAAATGCCTGCTTCACCAATCCGTAAATTGGTTCCTTATGCCGAAACAGCAAAGGCTAAAGGAAAAATTGTATACCATTTAAATATTGGTCAACCAGATATTGAAACTCCTGAAGTTGCTTTAAATGCAATCAAAAACATGGACCGAAAAGTAATAGAATACAGTCATTCAGCTGGATTTGAAAGTTACAGAAACGGTTTGTCTGCATATTACAAGAAAACTGGAATCAATGTTAATCCTGAGGATATTTTAATTACGACAGGAGGTTCAGAAGCGTTGATTTTCGGATTTATGGTTACCTGTAATCCAGGTGATGAAGTTATTATTCCAGAACCATTTTATGCAAATTACAATGGATTTGCTGTAATGGCTGGAGTCAATGTTGTTCCGGTAATATCAACAATTGAAACAGGATTTGCTTTACCTCCAGTTGAAGAAATTGAGAAAAAAATCACTTCTAAAACCAAAGCAATTGTCATTTGTAATCCAGGTAATCCTACAGGATATTTATATTCTAAAGAAGAACTAGAACAATTACGCGCTATTGTTTTAAAGCATGATTTAATTCTTTTCGCAGATGAAGTTTACAGAGAATTCTGTTACGACGGAGCGATCCCGTTCTCAGTTATGAACTTAGATGGTTTAGAAGAAAATGTCATCATGATTGATTCTGTTTCAAAACGTTATTCAATGTGTGGTGCTCGAATTGGTGCATTAATCACGAAGAATAAAGAAATTATGGCTGCTGCTTTGAAATTTGGTCAGGCTCGTCTTTCTCCACCAACAATAGATCAAATTGCTTCAGAAGCGGCTTTGAACACTCCACAATCTTATTTTGACAATGTTGTTGCAGAATATGTGCAGCGTCGTAACATTATGATTGAAGGGTTAAATAAAATTCCAGGAGTATTTTGTCCAAAACCAAGTGGTGCATTTTATTGTGTGGCCAAATTCCCAGTTGACGATGCTGAAAAATTCTGTCAGTGGTTATTAGAAGACTTTGAATTTGAAGGTCAAACAGTTATGATGGCACCTGCAAATGGATTTTATTCAACCAAAGGTGCAGGTCAGCAAGAAGCACGTATTGCATATGTCTTAAATCAAGATTCATTGAGCAAAGCAGTAATATGTTTAGAAGAAGCGTTGAAAGTTTATCCTGGAAGAACGGTATAAGCTAAAATATAAAATTAAAGCCCTTCAATTGAAAGGCTTTTTTTATGCTTCTATGTCACAATTTAGCTCATAAAAAAAGCCATCCGTCAAAGACGAATGGCTTTCTAAATTCTATTTGAACTATTATCTAACGATAACTTTCTTAGTCATTGAACCTTCAGCAAAAGTTGCAGAGATTACATAAACTCCAGAAGCTAAACCGTTTAAATCAACGATAGATTCGTTTGAATCAACTTTAGCAGAAGAAACAATTTGACCTGTAGTTGATACAAGGTTAATAGTACCATTTGTTAAATCACCATTGATAACAACTTTAACAGTGTTATTTTCTTGGTTAACAAAATGTAAAAGAGATTCTAATGCCAATGTGTTTAAACCAGTCATTTGACCTGCATTGATAGCAGCATCTGCAGTTCCATTATAAGCGTAATCTTTCAAAGTCCATACATCACCAATAGCAGAAACGTCTAAACGTGCCCAACCGTAATGAGTAGCAGTACCAATTTTGAATTGAAGACCTAAATATTTGTCAGTAACACCATTCCAATAAGAATTGTATGGGTTAGCAGAATCAACATTATAAGCCATTGTGTTTGTTGCAGCGATCCAATTTAATGTATTATCAATTGCATCATTTAAATTCATTGCAAACGCATAATTGTAAGCAGATGGAACATCACCAGCAATAGCATTTCCAACAGTTCCATAAGGAGCAACCAAAGTCAATCTTACGTGAGCTGGTCCTGCAGCAACCAACGTATCTCTCGAAAACAAGACGAAATCAACTGTCAAATCGTTGTCAACATCTAAACCATAAACAAATGGCGCTGCATCTTGAACAGGATCAGATAATACATCTACTACATCAGTGTAAACAATTTGTGCATTAACACCAGTCGAAGCACCTACCAAAGTAGCAGCAACAGCAGTATAACGCGAAATTCTGTTTTGTAAATTTTGTTTCATATTTTAATTTTAGATTAAATAAGTGTTGCAATAATAAAGAAAAAATAGTTAATTTAAAAATTTAGACACAATTAAACTACTTAATTCTTTATAATTGTTAATATAAAGGATATCGAGATTTGGCTGATGACTCATCCAAGTGCGTGCAACTCTTTCATGTTTTGAATACATTTCAATTAAATCAGCATCAAAAGTGTTGTTTTTTCTCTTTATTTTTTTGTGTGTATCATCAATTACAGTATCAAGTTCATCATTGATATATAGGATTCTAAATGAATATTTTGCGCTTAAACTCGCAATATAATTTATCGGTACATAAATGATTTTTTCATTAATTTTTGAGAACCAATCTTTATCTAACACTTCAATTTTTCCTCCCAAAATATCAGATGGATCCCCTCCAATTTCGAGTCCCAATTTTACTAGTACTGAAAGTACTTTTTCTATTTTTCTGCCAGGTAAGCCAGTTATTATTATTTTTTCCCCAAGATGGTATTTACTTATTATTTCCTCATATTTCTTTATGTTTACCGTATCTTCTTTAATTGAATATAAATCTAATAACCAACGATAAATTTTCAAAAGTTCTGGAGACATTGTGCGTACAAGTTCAAATGTTCCAATTGCAGCATCATATTCTTTCATCAATGCAAGAGTCTCACCTAAATGAAAATGCGCTAAAGGATAATAATAATTACGATCAATGGCATTTAAAAAGTATTCCAATGCTTCTTCATAATTCTCTTCTCTCAAATATGAAATACCAATTCCATATTGAGCATAAGCATTATCAACATCCGTTTTAACAACTTTTTCAAAACATTCCCTCGCTTTTTTGGTCTCGAATAAATTATTTAAAAGAGTGCCTAACTCCATTAAAATCTCTGTAGTATCCGGTTGATTTTTTTCTGCTTTTTTCAAGAATTTCATAGCTTGATCCGGCATATTTAAACCTATATTCACTTTTGCTTCCATTACATCGACATAATTATCAGAGGCAATTTTATTCGTTCGTATATACTTTAAATATTCTTCAGCAAGTTTAAATCTTTTCGTTTTTAACGCACAACTTACTATATCAACTAAATGTCTAAAATCAGGCTTCTTTTTATTTTCAATTTCCAATAAAATTTCCAATGCCTCATCATATTTCCCTCCATTTGCGAAAGATTTAGCCAAGTAAAAATTATTTTCTTTCAAAATCAAATTCAATGATTCTGTTGGATCGTCTGATTCAGTATCTAATTTTAGATCATCGATATACCCTAAATCTATAAGCTGTTGCATTGCAGCCTCATTGGTACTTTTATCACCTTTACTCTTTACAACTAACTCACCTCCAAAATTGGTGTTATTTTCCCAACTATCTATGTACCTGATTTCTTTTGGGTTTTCATAAATTTCCAAAAGAGGTTTACCATCCATATCTCTTCCGATTGGCAAATCAAAAAGTGATAATAAGGTTGGTGTTACATCTAGAATACTAGCTCCATAGATTCTTTCACCTTTTTTAATTCCAGGTCCTCTTGCTGCAAACATTCCATATGGCGCATGTTCGATAGCGGGTCCAGAAGGAACTTGAGGCACGTGAGTTGGTCTTAAATGATCCGAATGAAAACCATGATCCGAAACAACCACTACTGTTGTATCATCATCAACCATAGCCAATAATCTTCCTAACATCATGTCATGAAAAACATACGCTCCAATAACAACTTCTTTAAACAATTCATATGATTCCTCCTCCATACCCTCCATTTTTGGAGGATAAAATTTCATAAATGCATGGCTAAAATGATCTAAAGCATCATGATAAACAGCCATGAAATCCCATGGTTCTGTCTCTAAAATTTCAGTCGCCGCAGCATGAATGGTAGAAGCGTGCGCTAGGAATTTACAAATAACTGTTAATCGTTTGTCTTTCTTTTTATCTAAAGCAATTGCATTGGGAACAAAAGGCATTACTAAATTTCCTGAAATTTCACTTGGATGAACTCTCAATTCTTTTAATCTCTCAATTAATCTTTCCGGAAAAACTGCACCTTCAGGAACATCCCAATCTTCAACATCAATTGTCTCTTTTCCGTTTTTTTCTTGTTGAAATAAATTCGAGACCATACACCCATTTATGGATTCTACAGGATTACTTGGCCACCAACCAACAACATTAGATTTTAAACCTTCCATTGTTAGCATATTCCAAATTGCCTTCACTTTTCTGGAATGAGAAGAAACAGGTCTAACACCACCTGCTCCATCATGTTCAACAAAACCTAATACCCCATGCTTAAAAGGTCTCACACCTGTTGCCATTGATGTCCAAAGCATTGGAGAAAGTGGAGGGTCTAGCGTTGCAATTTTCCCTCTGACTCCATTGTCAACAATACTTTTAATCGAGGGCATGAGCCCTTTTTCCATCAGTTTGTCAATTACCTTCCAATCAGCAGAATCCCATCCGACTAAAAGTACTTTATTTTTCTTCTGTGTCATTTTCATTGTTTTTCAACCATTCTGCTTTTGACTTTTTCCAAGCTCTAATCCCAATATTCCCTAGAGCTAACAAACCTAAGGTTCCACCAGGTGGAACTTCAAAAGGTTTGCCATCTAAAACAATTGAAACAACTTTTGTTTTTTTAGTTGACTTCATTTCTATTTCTATATAATTCTGGTTTAACAACTTGCGCTAATGTTTGAATTTCACTAGTGATATTGCAAAAGGAAATAAGTTTCGTTAACTCATCCTCTGGATTTCTCATGAGCTCATTATAGTTGATATCAATGAAAGAAATTTTATTTTCAGTTAAAAAACGATATGTTTTTTTTAAATGAAATTCATATATTGTTTTAAATTTTTCTCTTTCACTTAATTGATCTTTTTGAAGCATTTTTTCCTGAGATTTCAATATCTCATCCATTTCTCTTCTCATAAAAATCACTTTATATTTGTGTTTGAGATCTAAATAGATTGGAAGTGGGGTAACAATTTTAATTGCTTTTCCTATTGCATCATTTAAGAATGAATTATTTACAACGATTCCTTTTACTGCCTCGAGTTCAAAATATCCTTCTGGATTACTAATATCTTTATTTCTTTTTCCATCTGACAGAACTGGAATCTCAGTTTTATCTATTATTTGCATCATCAAAGATGTTCCAGATCGCGGTAATCCAGTTATTACAATTATTTCAGACATTATTATTAGATTTTCCACAAATTTAATCAAAATTGATTCGTTGGAAGGTCAAATTAAAATAGATTCCATTTTCATTCATAAAAAAAGCGAAGTCATTACTAACTTCGCTTTTCCTATTAAAGAAAAAAAATATTATTTCACATATACTTTTTTAGTAACATTACCTTTTTCAAATTGAGCTGAAATTATATAAATTCCAGTATCTATTCCTTCTAATTGAATTTCAGTGTTAACATCATTAATTGAGACAATTTTCACCTCTTGCCCAGCCATATTAAGCAGTGCAATTCGACCTCCAATTAAATCTGGAGTAACATTAATGGTAGCGTTATTTAAAGTAGTTTTTATCGTTACTTTTTGATCAACAGCAACATCATCTAATCCAACCATCATTCCTGCAAGAATCGGTAAATCAGCATTTTGATTGTAAGCATAATCCTTTATAAGAATTTTATCTGCACCTGAAGTAACATTTAAACGAGCCCATCCATAATGCGTATTTGCACCAACCATGAATTTAACACCCAGAAATTTATCTGAAACCCCAAGGAATGGTCCTTGACTTATTGGATAAGTCATTGCTAATAATGGAATATCGGCAATTCCTGCAATTCCTAAAAGACTGCCACTTACAGAACCACCAAAAACAGCTCCAGAACTAATCAAATCTCCATTATTTAATGGCGTAACAACCATAGTTGAGCTACTACCACTTCCTAAAATTTGTTGTACACCATTTCCAATAGCAGGAATAACTGTTGCAACAGAACCATTAAAGGTGAATGAAAATCCTCCTTGAGAGCCAGTTTGATTTACAATTGCTTGAACTCCAAATGTTACATCTACAGCAGCATCACTATTAAAATCTAAATCATAAGGACCGCTAATTGCGTCAACAAGAACATCTGGATTAACATCCGTATATACAATTTGAGCATTTACGGCACCGGTTGCTAAAACAGCTCCTGCAACAGCAGAAAATCGAGCTAATTTAGACTCATTTATAGTATTTTTTTTATTCATCCTCTTAGTATTAGGTAGTTTAGAATTCAAATTTAGGTTTATTTTATTTCGAATCCAAAATTTTTATTTGAACGTTCATTTATTCTATATAAAAAGTTGAACTGAAAAGACTTAAGAGCTGAAAACAAAAAAAGCGAAATCTAAATTGATATCGCTTTTTATAAACTTTTCGTGTGAGCATTTCTATTTTATATAGACCTTTTTATTTACCATTCCACCATCAAATTGAGCAGTAATAGTATAAATCCCTGTTTCTACCCCTTCATAAAGAATTTCGGTATTAACATCTGTAATTTGAACTACTTTGATTTCTTGTCCAGCTATATTAAACATCACAACACGGCCACCAATTAAATCTGGTGTAACATTAATTGTTGCATTATCTAATGTTGTTTTAATCGTTACTTTATTTTCAACAGATATAGCATCAAGTCCTAGGGTTTGACCTGCAAGAATTGGTGAATCTGCTGCAACATTATACGCATAATCTTTCAATCGAATTGTATCTGCATTCGCTGAAACGTCTAAACGAGCCCAACCATAATGTGTATTTGTACCGATTAAGAATTTAACCCCTAAAAATTTATCATTTACTCCCAAGAATGCACCATTAGAAATTTGATACGAGGATGAGCTTGAAGTTATCGTAATATCAACGGCTAAAGCAGCCATTGAACTTCCACCAAATACAGCTGCAGTTCCAATTAAATCACCATTATTCATTGCAGTAACATAAGAAGATGAACTAGAACCTAGCATAATACTAACAACACCTGCTCCTATTCCAGGAGTAACTACTGCAAGAGAACCCGCATATACAGCTGAAGTAGAAGTGCTTATAGAGGTAAATTCCATTACATTCATAACATTTAAAGTAACATCAATCATCGCATCGGCATTAAAATCCAAGTTATATTGACCACTAGCTGTATCAATGATTATATCAGGATCAACATTGGTGTAAACAATCTGCGAATTTACAGCACTTGATGCAAGAACAGCTCCAGCAACAGCAGAAAACCGAGCTAGTCTTGATTCATTTATAGTAATTACTCTCTTCATTTTCAATTATTTAAATAAATTAAAGTTAAAAGTACATTATTTTATCCTTATTACCCAAGGAAATTTATTAGTTGATCAATTTGTTCCTTAGAATTCGAATTGAATTCAGCAAAATCGTTAATTGATATTTCAATATTAGGTTGTGATTCAATCCAACTATCAATTTTGAAAAGATTTTTTTCATTCTTATGAAAATGGACTATTGGTAACGTTTCCTTTTTAATTCTTTTGCCCATTATCTTAAGTTCAATTTCGATCACTTCTTTCATATCTCTTTTCAAAACTATAAGTTTATAATTGAAATTTGGAGGTAAAAAACTTAAGAATTGAGGTTGTACATATAACAAATTGCTACCTATTTCTTTTAACCAATCCGATTCTAAGTGTAATTTTTTTGTCTTAGGAAGCAGGAATTTATCCCAAAGATTTTTTGCGCTGTTATTTTGTTCAACACCAATTCCGTTATTCACCAATTCTTCCAATATTTCTTCAAAACCGGAGCCAATCAATCCTGTTATAATATTCAGCTCCCCTTTAATATTGTCTTTTAAAAATAATTCATGTTCAGCTTTGGCAGTATCATTCACTATATGCTTACTGTAAATTTCTACTAACCATTTATGCGCTTTTGTCATTCCAGGTGACAACCGCACCGCAACTTCAAATGCTTCTAATGCTTGCTGATAATATTCTGCTTTGAAAAATGCTTCTCCCAAATGATAATGAACATTTGGCATGAAAAAATTCTCTTCTATTGCTAATAAAAATTCATCAATTGCCAGTTCTATTTTATTACTCCGTAAAAAGGCTATACCCAATCCATGATGAGCCCGGGGATTTCGATCATCTATAGCAAGTGCTTTGATAAATTGTTTTTCTGCCGCTAGATAGTTTTTATGTACATTGTGAATCTTCCCAATATTTACTGCAACCTGAATGTTATTTGGGTTTTTCTTTTGAACCCGTTCTAAAATAGGCAATGCTTTTCTAGGTTTGTTAATTTGAAGATTCAATAAACCTTCAACAAACTCCAAATACATGGGTTCTTCCATTTCTTGGTTTGCAAATGGATCAGCTGGATTCTTTTCTAAAATTTCTTTTTTCCTTGTTATAAATATTTTCTTTTCCTCTTCCCTAAGTTCGTCAATCAATTCTTGACATTTAATCAACTTATTAACGGTTAAATAGGCAAATGCCAATCGTTGGCCATACCGAAGAATTTTTGATTCAGCAAAAATTATTTCTAAAATTTCAATTGCTTTTTCAATTTTTCCACCATTAATTAAATTTCTAGCAACATAATACTGATTCTCTCTTTTTGCTTTATCGACAGCAAGTAATTTATCATCCCCAATTTCGTCAATATATCCTAGTTCTACTAATTGCTGTAAAGCTTGCATTGCTTCCCATGGATCTTCTTGTAAATCTGATGGGTGCATTCCAAAATCTCCCTCAATTTTTTCCCAACTTTCGATATATTGTGGTGCATCATTTTTTTCAAATACAGCTTGTAGAACGCGCCCTTCCATGTCCTTTCCGACAGGCAAGCCAAAAAGAGCTAACAAGGTTGGAGTAATATCTAAAACTGATGCGCCACTAATTCGTTCGCCACCTTTTTTTATTCCTGGACCAGCCATGATCATTACACCATAAGGACTGTGCTCAATTGCAGGACCTGATGGTTCGTTTGGAATACTCAGAGGACGCTGATGGTCAGAATGAAAACCATGATCAGAAATAATGATTACGGTAGTATTATCATCAATCAATTCCAAAGTTCTTTCCAACATCATATCGTGAAACCGATAACCTGCTTCAACTACTCCATTGTAATTTTCATAATCTTTACTATCAATTTCAGGTCTATGTGGGGGATGGAACTTCATCGATAAGTGGCTAAAATGGTCAATTGCATCATGATAAACTGCCATAAAATCCCACTCCGTATTTTCCATTAAATGTGTAGAAGCAGCATGAATACTAGCAGCATTGGCGATTACTTTAACAACACCTGCGGTTCTTTTTTCTTTTCTTAATTCTAAATCGTCAATTAGATTTGGAATAAATGGAATAGTCATTGCCAATGTTATCTCACCTGGATGAACACGCCATTCTTTCATTTCATCAATCATTGAATCAGGGTGAACAGTACCTTTACTCATCACCCATTCCTCTTCGATTTTCGTATTCGCAACTTGATAGAGGTTTGATACCATTACACCATTAATAGGCTCCGCTGGATTACTTGGCCACCAACCTACTATGTTGCTTTTCTTGCCTTCATAATGCAAGATATTCCATATTGCTTTTACTTTTCTAGAAGTTGATGTGACAGGACGTAAACCTGTTCCATCTGGATTAGGTTCAATAAAACCACCAATACCATGTTTATCGGCACGAAAACCAGTTGCTATACTTGTCCATAACATGGGAGAAAGCGGAGGGTCTAAGGTTTGTAATTTACCATAAACACCTCGTTGAATAAGAGATTTTAAAGCAGGCATTTTACCTTGAGCGATTAATGGGTCAATGACCTTCCAATCAGCCGCATCCCATCCTATCAAAAGTATTTTTTTTGTTGGTGGGTTACTCATCTTTTTTAGATTTGGCTTTTTTAGACTTCTGTTTCTCTTTAACAACTTCTCGCCACTTTCGAATTCCAACGGATCCAAGTGCTAATATTCCAATTGATCCTTGTGCTGTTAATTTAAATTCTTCTTCTGTTTTACTAGCTTTCATTTCTGTTTCAATAAAGTTTCAAGTCGAACAATTTTTAAGAATGTTTAGGTTAGTTTTAATTGAACAAAATAATTCTAACTTAACCTTTAGATAGACCCAAGAATAATTTTGTTTCTATATAATTTAATTTCTCCTTTAATTTCCAATTGTTTCAATAAGCGCGAAATAACAACTCTTGACGAATGCAAATCTTCTGCAATTTGCTGATGTGTATGATTGATTTCCAAACTACCTAATAACTTAGCTTGATCAATAAGGTATTTCTTCAAACGTTCATCCAAGCGCATGAATGCTATTGCATCCACAGTTTCCATTAATTCTATTAATCGGGTATGATAACTTTGTAAAATATATTCCCTCCAAGATTTGTATTTACCCATCCAATTTTCCATCATTTCAATAGGAATCATCAACAATAGTGATGGCTCCATTGCTGTTGCTTTTATTTCACTCGCTGACTGACGAACACAACATTGCAATGTCATTGCGCACGTATCTCCACCTTCAATATAATACAACAATAGCTCATCGCCATTTTCATTTTCACGGGAAACCTTCACAGAGCCACTTAAAACTATGGGAATCATTTTCATAGGGTCGCCTACATTTAGCATCAACTCGTCAGTAGAAACATTTTTTAATTGCCCAATTTTTATTATTTCTTCAACCAATTCTTTTTCCAAAAAATAACTCAATGAATCATTGATAATTTGAATAGTTGATTCTTCAATTTCTAGACGAGTCATGTTTAAAAAAATAAATTGTATTGAAGGTTGTGCATAAATATACAGTCATAAAAGTACTGAAACAAAAAAACAAAAAAAATTATTAATTCTATTTCCCTTTATTTAAAAGCAATAATATTTCAAAATCAACTATTTCTTAAAATAAAAAACGAATCAGATTTAAAAAGAATACTTTAACTAATTTTTTTTACTTATTTTTAGAATCAAGAATTAAAACTAGAAACTATGAAAAAAATATTACTACTAACTTTTTTAAGCTTCGTATCATATCAAGCTAACTCACAATGTACCACGACTAATGCAACATCGTGTCTTTGTGAAGACGGTTCTGCAAATTGCCTTTTATTACCAGATATTACGGCTTCTTGGAAAGGCATCAGTAATGGCGGGTATACTGAATATCCTCAAACTGGAGCTGGGACTAATTATGGTGGACAAGGTTCTGATGATGGAAGATTGAGAGTTACTGGATCTACACCTAATATTGGTCATGGCTCATTTACTGTGAGAGGTCAAGATGACAATGGAAAAAGAACTTTTCTTTGCGGAAATGACACAGTGTTTAATGTTCCATCTACCGGTTCATTTACTTGTCCGAATGGTTATTTAAACCCAAAACAACTTATTACTCAAAGAATTTACCATAAAAATGGGAACGCTATGAGTTATGAAGACCATTATTCTGGAAGTGTAACTTACCATCCATCTCACGGTCATAACCATGTTGATGATTGGGCAGTAATGACGCTAAGAATTCAAACTTCAGATCCTAGTCCATTAAATTGGCCAATAGTTGGAAGTGGTGCTAAAATTGGATTTTGTTTAATGGATTATGGACAATGTGGATCAACGGGAAGCACTTATGACGGGCATTGTAGAGATAATAACACTGTTTATTTAGGTGGAAACACACTGCATAATGTTGATTTTCCAAATTGGAATCTAGGTGGTGGAAACTATAATTGTTCAGTTGTTGAGCAAGGAATTTCTTCTGGTTGGTTAGACGTCTATGGTAAACATTTAGACGGAATGTGGATAAATATTCCACCAAATACATGTAATGGAAATTATTATATCGTCTTAGAAGCTGATAAAAACAATATCTTTTTGGAAGAAAATGATGACAATAACTGGACTGCAGTTCCTGTTACATTAACACAACAGTTATCAGCAGGTTCTTTAGCTTTACCGGTAATTTCATCCAATAACTCTAATAACTTGTGTGACGGTCAATCAATAACATTAACTGCTACCGCAGGAAGTTCTTTCCTTTGGTCTAATGGTGAAACAACTCAGTCAATTACAGTAACACAACCTGATTCATATACATGTGAGGTAACAAATTACTGTGGAATTAGTACATCACTGCCATTTATTGTTAACAATGTTGTACCTAATGCACCTGTTACAATGGGAGATACGGTATGTATTTCAGGTTCGGTTGTTTTAAATGCAACTTCAAGTGGAAATATTACATGGTATGATAGTAACAATAATTATGTTGGAAATGGAAACACTTTTACTACACCTGTTTTAACGGCGTCAGCCACTTATTTTGTTCAAAATACAGATTCATACCTTGATTCAATTCACGCTGAGCCTTATACAAATGGCATTGGTGGTGGTGGATATGTGACAACTGAGCAGTACGAAGTATTTAACAGCTACACCAATTTCACATTAGAGTCGGTCTTGTTGTATTCTCAATCTGCTGGAAATGTTACGATTCAGTTGCAAGATGAAACTGCTGCTGTTATTGCTACAACAACGGTAACCGTGCCAGCAGGCTCTAGTCGTGCAACATTGAATTTCAATGTTCCAATTGATTCTAATTTGAGACTTGTTGGAAAAAATATTACAACAACAGGTTTGTACAGAAATAACAACAGTGCTACTTATCCGTATGAAATACCAAATATTGTTTCGATAAATGGGGCATCAGCTGGGGCATCTTATTACTATTATTTCTATGATTGGGAAATCTTGACATCAAACAGCACATGTTCAAGTGCATTGGTTCCAGTTGAGGCAGTTGTTTTGTCATGTGCTGGAATTGGCGAAAATATTCCATTCAAAAAATCAATTAAAATAGCTCCAAACCCAAATAATGGTAAATTCAATATTGAGTTTGAGACAAATTATTCTGGAACATTAAAAGCAGAAATTCTAAATTTAGTTGGTCAAGTTGTGTATTCAGAAGATATTAATCACTCAACTGGCTTAAACACTTGGCAAATGAATCAAAGTTCATTATCTAAAGGTGTTTATTTATTCAATATCTTTTTCGAAGGAAAAAATTATACTACAAGAATGATTATTGAATAATTCTAAAAATGTATAAAAAAATAATAGTTTTATTTCTTCCACTGTATTTATGCAGTGGAAGTTTTTTTTATGGTCAAATAACCGAATGGGAAATCTTCGATGAATCCAATTCACTTTTACCAAATAATACAATTCGTTGTCTATTAGTTGATCGAACAAATGCACTTTGGATTGGCACAGATCATGGATTGGCGCATCTATCAAATGGAACTTGGGAAATTTTCAATTCAACTAATTCCGGTTTAACAGATGATTACATTCGGGCATTAGCTGTTGATGAGAATAATGACATTTGGATAGGCACAACTTTGGGTGGGTTGTTAAAATTTAACGGCTCCACTTGGCAATCCTTTAACACTTTAAATTCGAATATACCTGATAATTTTATCCGTGCAATTTCTATTGATACTGCCGGAAATAAATGGATAGGTACTGTGGAAGGATTAACAATGTTTGATGACACAAATTGGCAAACTTGGACGATTGCAAATTCTGGAATTTTCTCGAACAACATAACTTCAATAGGAATTGATAGTCAAAACAATAAGTATATTGGGACAATAAATGGTGGGTTGATATACATTGTTAACGGAATTTTGCAGAATTACACCATCCTGAATGCCGGTGTTCCTGATAATTCTGTTGCTGCCGTTCAAATAGATGAACTCGGAAAACCATGGTACGCGAGTCCAGCTCAAGGATTATTTACCGATACAGGCAATCAAACCTGGTTATTGCAAAACAGCAGTAATTCTGGGTTAGCATCCAATAGTTTAACAACCATGATTATTGATGATTCCCAGAACTTCTATCTTGGTACCCACCAAAATGGTTTATCTGTTAAAACATATAATTCACTTTGGGAAAACTATACTGTTTCCAATTCAGGAATTCCTGAGAACCACATTTTATCTCTTGCAAAAGATTCGAACAATTATATTTGGATTGGTACCTATTCAAAAGGTCTTGTAAGATTATTAGAAGGGCAGTTAGACTTAAAACACGTGCAAAAGGATAAAAAAATTGAGGTTTATCCAAATCCTGCGCAATCAACGGATCAACTAAATTTTAATCGGATTTTAATTCAACCAACTATTCAGATTTTTACCACTGAAGGCAAATTAATTTCATCTAAAAACTATGATGAAAATATTTCAAATGCTGTTTTACCAATATTAAATAGAGGCAATTACATTATAAAAATAATTGAAGGCGACAAAATAGAGAATATACATTTTGTTATTTTCTAAACATCATTTTAAGAATATCGCATATACTCATAAAAATACATGACCTAAATCATGTTTTCAATTGCATTTAATCATATTCCATTTTAAGCAAAATTAATTTCTTTGCTAAGATATTTAGTCGCCAACATTTTTCTTGCGACTCTTAAAATTTAACAAAGAAACACATGGAAATAGTTGCACCCTCAACAGAACAATTACTTGCTGATTTCGAATCTAAAATCAATGCAGAAATTAAAATCGAACCGCGCGATTGGATGCCGGAGGAATATCGTCAAAATTTAATTCGACAAATGTCTCAGCATGCACATTCAGAAGTGATTGGCATGCAGCCTGAAGGAAATTGGATTACTCGTGCTCCTTCATTGAGAAGTAAGAAAATATTATTAGCTAAAATACAGGATGAAGGCGGTCATGGACTTTATTTATACAGTGCCGCTGAAACCCTAGGTGTTAGTCGCGAACAGTTTATTCAAGCGCTTCACGAAGGGAAAGCTAAATATGCTTCTGTTTTTAATTATCCTGCCTTAAATTGGGCCGATATGGGTGCAATTGGTTGGTTAGTTGATGGAGCTGCAATAACCAATCAAGTTTCACTGCAACGAACCTCATATGGTCCTTATTCTCGTGCGATGGTGAAAATTTGTAAAGAAGAATCGTTTCATCAACGACAAGGTTATGAAATTATGTGGCGCATGATGGAAGGAACAAAAGACCAACAACAAATGGCACAAGATGCGCTGAATAGATGGTGGTGGCCGGCATTAATGATGTTTGGACCGGATGATTCTGATTCTCCTCATTCGACACTTGCAATGAAATGGAAAATAAAGCGTGAATCAAATGACCAATTACGAGAGAAATTTATCAATAAAACAATTCCACAAGCTGAGTTAATAGGATTAAAAGTTCCTGATCAAAATTTACAATTGCTGGAAGATGAAACATATAAACATGGTGATATTAATTGGGATGAATTTTGGGCAGTTGTAAAAGGAAATGGACCGTGCAATCAACAACGATTAGAACACCATATTCGTGCCCATAAAGAAGGTGCTTGGGTTCGTGAAACTGCAATCGCATCAGCAAAAAAACATAACATATAAATATGAACAAAAAGCATTTAAAGGAATCAATCATTGCAGCTCAAAAACAATTGATTTCTGAATTAAAAGAAAAAATTGACTCAAGTTTGACGATGGTTGACATTGATGAAACAGACACGATTGATCCGGAAGATTTATCTCACCAATCTGAATCATTGGAAATTAAAAACTTATTTGAACAAAAATTAAATAAAGCTCAAATTGAATTAGATACGCTGATACATATGGACTTTTCAGAAAAGAAAGAAGCAACATCAGGTGCTTTAGTATCCACTGAGAATTTCCATTTTTTAATTGGATTTGCAGCTATACCATTTGAATTTGAAGGAAAAAGAATTGTTGGAATTTCAGTTGATTCACCAATCTATCCAAGTATTAAAGGGAAAATAGCTGGAGATAGTTTTTCCTATTCAGAAAACAATTATACTATTTTAGAAATACAGTAAATAAAAAAATATGGAAGCAAAAGAAAATCAAGGAGAATTATGGGAAGTTTTTCTTCAATCTAAACCAGGTCAAGCTTTTAAACATGTTGGTAGTGTTCATGCCTTTGATAAAAATTTAGCTATTGAAAACGCACGTGACGTTTATACTCGAAGAGGAGAAGGAACGGCATTATGGGTTGTGCCAAGCAAAGAAATCGTTGCGGTAACAGCAAATGAAGCTGAATATTTCTTCGAAGCTGCAGATGAAAAAATTTACCGTCACCCAACATTTTATTCAATGCCAGAAGGTGTGAAAAACATGTAATTTAAAAAGTATGGAAGCGCAAAAAAAATACTATTTACAACTAGCAGATAATGCGTTGATTTTGAGTCATCGCTTAAGTGAATACTCAAGCCACGGACCTTTTCTAGAAGAGGATTTAGCCAATACAAATGTTGCTTTAGATTTAATTGGAATTGCCGAATCAATTTTAGAACAAACTGCAAAGATTGACGGAAAAGGATTGACCGGTGACGATTTGGCTTACAGAAGAGGAGAACATGAGTTTTACAACTGCCTTTTAGTTGAACAACCAAATACAGATTTTGCCTTTATTATGGTGCGTCAATTTTTAACTGATGCATTTCATTTCTATTTTTATTCAGAATTGACAAAAAGTAAGGATAAATTTCTATCTGCTATTGCTTTTAAATCGTTGAAAGAAATCACATACCATTTAAGAAGAAGTTCGGAATGGCTTATTCGATTAGGTGACGGAACACAACTTGCAAACGACAAAACGCAACATGCTGTAAATACATTATGGAAATATTCCAATGAATTTTTCACTGAAAACGACGTGGATATTGAAATGAAAAAATCTGGTATTGGAGTTGATTTAAAAGAAGTGAAAAGTCTGTGGAGTCAGAAAGTCAATGAAATTTTCTTTATGGCTCATTTAAAAATACCTGAAAATGATTTTCAATTAACTGGAGGAAAACAAGGTAATCATACAGAATATATGGGTTACATATTGACTGAGATGCAATTCCTACCAAGTAAATATCCAGATGCTAAATGGTAATTATTTACCCGCCAAATGAATCAATTTTTCTTGATCTATAATTTCAAGTTTACGGGTATGAATTTCAATTATACCCTCATCCTTGAAATCTTTTAAAAGTCGAATCAATGTTTCAGTTGCTGTACCTACAAAATTTGCCATATCTTCTCGCGTCAAATTTATTTGTTCGTCACCATAAATATCACCTAAAATCATTAGTGCGAAAGCTAATCTTTCCCTTACTGACTTCTGTGCCATATTTGTAATGAAAACAGCTCTATCTCCTAATTCTTTTGACAATTCTTTCATAATACCATTTCTTAGGGTAGAATTGGTATCTATCATATTCAAAAAATCATCTTTGGCTATATAACAGATATTACACTCTTCAAGCGTTAATGCAGAAACCTTATAGGCTTCACCACTGAACATGGCACGAAAACCTATAATTTCTCCTTCCTTTGCGATGTGTATTATTTGCTCCTTCCCTTCGTCTCCTCTGGTAAAAACCTTAACTTTTCCTTGATTTAAACAAAAAACTCCTCTAGGAAAACTTCCTTCAATGAAAATTGCCTGACCTTTTTTAAAATAGGCGCATGTTTTTTGTTCGTTTGTTAATTCAACATCATGATCACAAAAACTTCCAAAAAGTGAGTCTTTCCTTGCTCCACATGTAGCACATGTAACATGTTTGTGTGATTTATCTAACATCGTTTTTGATATTTAATATTTAAACAGGATAAAGATAAAATTAATCTAATAAATTGAAAGCTGATTAAAATCATTTTTTTTAATGTCAACCAACCCTAACTTTGACCCTCATCTTTTTAGTGAATGGACAAAAATATAATTGAAAAGTACAATGTAGCAGGCCCAAGATACACGTCCTACCCTACTGTTCCATTTTGGAAAAATGATCAACTAACGGAGAATGACTGGTTAAAAACTATTCAGAAGAACTGTACTTTTTTCAAGTCTTCATACATCAGTGTCTATATCCATCTACCTTATTGTGAAAGTCTCTGTACATTTTGTGGTTGTCATAAAAGAATTACAAAAAATCATTTTGTTGAAAAACCTTATATTGATACTTTAATTCAAGAATGGAAACTGTACGTAGAAAATTTACCTTTTACCCCTGTAATTCGAGAAATGCATTTTGGTGGAGGAACACCAACATTTTTCAACGCTGACGAATTAATACGATTAGTTAGAACCATTTTCAATACAGATAACGTTGATCCAGAATTCGTTGAATTGAGTTTTGAAGCTCATCCAAATAACACCTCAAAAGATCATCTAGAAAAATTATATAATTTTGGTTTTCGACGATTAAGTTTAGGAATTCAAGATTATAGTCCAGTTGTTCAAAAAGCAATTCATCGGATTCAATCATTTGATCAAGTCAAACTTGTGCATGAATCTGCAAAAAAAATTGGTTATAAATCTATTAGTCATGATTTGGTTTTTGGATTACCCAAACAAACTTTAAATGACATTATTGACACCGTTATCAAAACTATTGAATTAAAACCAGATCGCATTTCACTGTATAGTTATGCCCATGTTCCATGGATTAAAGGCACAGGGCAACGTGGTTATGATGAATCTGACCTTCCTAAAAGCGAAGAAAAAAGAGCGCTATACGAAACAGCCAAAACGATGCTTGAATCAAGTGGGTATATGGAGATTGGAATGGATCATTTCGCTCTAGCCCATGATGATTTAGCAATTGCTTTTAATGCTAAAAATTTACACCGTAACTTTATGGGTTACACAACCCAAAAAACTGATTTAATGATTGGACTTGGGATGTCTTCAATTTCAGATAGTTGGTTTGGATTTGCACAAAACGAGAAAACGGTGGAAGCGTACATCAATCAAATTGAAAAAGGTATAATACCGATATTCAGAGGTCATATTCTTTCCGATTTAGATGTTGAAATTCGAGCCTATATTTTAGATTTAATGTGTCATTTCAAAATGACGTTTGATCAAAATTCAAAATTCAAGGAGGTTCATGAAAGAATTAAAAATGAACTACAAGAAATGGTTGATGATGGACTCGTAACAATTGAAAACAATATAGTTTCAGTTACTACCGTTGGAATTCCTTTTGTAAGAAATTGTTGTATGATTTTCGATCAAGATTTAGAACCAAATCAGAAGTTAGAACGCATGTTTTCTCAAACAATATGAATGCATTAAGTTGTTACCATTGTGGTGATGAAGTCATAGGTAAAGGTTATTATATTGAAGAAAAAGCATTTTGTTGTAATGGTTGTAAAACTGTTTATCAATTATTAAAAGATAATAATCTTGGCGCTTTTTATAGTCTTGAAGCAAATGCAGGTGTTAAACCAAATGTGAGTTCAATCCATAAATTCGCTTTTTTAGAAGTTAAATCTATTCGAGATAAATTTATAGATTTTGAAGATGATCAAACTGCCAGAACGACGCTTTTCTTGCCTCAAATTCATTGTTCGTCCTGTATTTATTTGTTAGAAAATTTAGCTAAAATTGAACCCAATATTCTATCGTGTCAAGTCAATTTCACTAAACGTGAAGCAGTAATAATCTTTAAAAAAGAAGCCTTCACTTTGGGTCAATTGGCCGTTTTATTGGATAAAATTGGTTATGCTCCTAACTTTGGGAATCGATCTGAGACGGAAAAGAAATTTGACAACACCTATCTATATAAACTAGGAGTAGCGGGTTTTGCTTTTGGTAGCATCATGTTATGGAGTTTCCCAGAATATTTAGGATTAGGAACCGATAATCCTGAATTCAGAAATTTCACTTCTTATTTGTCGTTTGCAATATCAATTCCGGTAATCCTCTATTCAGCCAATGATTATTTTATTTCTGCCTATAAAGCATTGCGCTTTAAAAGCCTAAACCTGGATGTGCCAATCACGATTGGAATTATTGCGTTATATCTTCAAAGTACTTACAGCATATTTGCTGGAAATGGTCCGGGTTATATGGATTCTTTTGCTGGGTTCATTTTTTTCTTATTAATCGGTAAATGGTTTCAAAACAAAACTTACAAAACACTTTCTTTTGAGCGTGATTACACCTCTTATTTCCCAGTGGCAGTTACTCGAATTGTTCATAAAACTGAAGAAATCACTGAAATTGAAAACCTTAAAATAAATGACCATATACTTGTTAGAAACGAAGAAGTAATTCCTTGCGACAGTATACTTCTATCAGATAGTGCAAAAATTGATTATAGTTTCGTTACAGGGGAATCCAAACCAATTAATAAATTTAAAGGCGACTTTATTTATGCTGGAGGAAAATTAATTGGACAAAGAATTGAATTAAAAGTTGAAAAGGAAAGCAGCCGTAGTCATTTAACGCAATTGTGGAATGATGTTAAAACAGACAAAAAAAATCCAACAAGTTTTCTATATCAAGATAAGCTTTCCGCTTATTTTCTAACTATAATTCTTTTAATTGCGCTAGGCTCTGGTATAGCTTGGTCATTTATTGATCCAACACGCATTACTCAAATTATTGTTTCTATATTGATTGTCGCTTGCCCATGCGCATTGGCACTTTCTGCCCCATTCACCTTTGGAAATGTGATGCGATTACTTGGAAGAAAAGGATTGTATTTAAAAAATACACGTGTAATTGAAACAATCAATCACATCACGGATATTGTTTTTGACAAAACTGGAACATTAACCAAGGGATCTTCTCATAATGTTGAATATATCGGTGATGAACTTAATCATGACCAGCTTGAAGCGTTGTATTCTTTATCGAACTCATCCACTCATCCTCTTTCGAGATCTATTGTGCGATTTTTACGTGCTCAAAATATCTCTTCAAACGAAGAAATCACCGGTTTTGATGAAGTTTCTGGAAAAGGTATTTCAGGCACAATAAATTCCTTGAATATCAAAATTGGTAATCCTTCTTTTTGCGAACAAAAGAGCATTGATAAAAATGAAACTTCCAGTTTTATATTAATAAACAATTCAACAAAAGGACGTTTTGTCTATACATCTGAGCTTAGAGAAGGAATTTCGGAATTAATGACTTCACTACACAAATATACCTTACATGTTTTATCAGGAGACAAAGACAGAGACAAGTCAATTCTTGAAGCAATTTTTCCCAATAATAGTCAATTGCTGTTTGAACAAACGCCAAAAGACAAGCATGAATACATCGAAAAATTAAAAAACAAGGGCAAATATGTTTTAATGGTCGGTGATGGTTTAAATGATGCTGGAGCGCTCGGAATAGCTGATGTTGGTATCGCAGTTTCCGAAGATGTATTTAGATTTACACCCTCATCTGATGCGATTATAGAAGCAAATAAATTATCCCAGTTGGCAAACTTATTAAGCATCTCAAATTTCTCTAAAACAGTTTTAAAAATTTGTCTTTTATTTTCTGTTTCCTATAATGTAGTTGGACTAAGTTTTGCTATTTCGGGAAATTTAACACCACTTGTCGCAGCTATTTTAATGCCAATAAGCTCAATTACAATTGTGCTTTTGAGTACTTTGCTTGTCAGATTTAAGAAATAAAAATTGCCATTCTTTTTATAGGTTAAAATAATTGTATTCAAAAACATGACAGAAATCAGGTTTTTGGATAATCTAAGTCATAATTTGAAATCTACCCAGTTGGTAATTTTGATACATGGGAATTATCTATTTAATGTTAATCGTCAGTTTAGTAATCGCTTTAATCTTTTTGGTCTCCTTTTTCTGGGCTACAAAAAATGGGCAATTTGATGACGACTACACACCTTCAGTAAGAATTCTCTTTGAAGACGAATTAAATCAAAAATCAAATAATCAAACAGATGGAAGTTCAGAAGTTTAGTTACGATAATAAAGTCGTGAAGTATTTCGCTTATGCCACAGTAATATGGGGTATAATAGGTATGTTGGTAGGGTTGATTGCTGCTTTGCAATTAGCCTTTCCAGAATTTTTTAATGAATATTTAGGATTCAGTTTCTTATCGTTTGGTCGTATCAGACCATTGCACACAAATGCTGTGATTTTCGCATTTGTTGGAAATGGAATCTTCATGGGAGTTTATTATTCTTTACAACGGTTATTGAAAGCAAGGATGTGGAGTGATAAACTAAGTTATATCAACTTTTGGGGATGGCAGTTTATAATACTTTGTGCTGTGCTAACGCTTCCGTTTGGAATCACATCAGGTAAAGAATATGCAGAACTTGAATGGTGGATTGATATTCTAATCACACTTCTTTGGGTAGTTTTTGGATTCAATATGTTTGCTACGATTTTAACAAGAAGAGTAAAGCACATTTATGTTGCCATTTGGTTCTACATCGCAACATTTGTTACCGTTGCAATTTTACATATTTTCAACTCATTTGAACTTCCAATTTCATTCTTTAAAAGTTATTCTTGGTATGCTGGTGTTCAGGATGCACTTGTTCAGTGGTGGTATGGACACAACGCGGTGGCATTCTTTTTAACAACACCTTATTTAGGATTGATGTATTACTTTGTTCCTAAAGCTGCTCAACGTCCAGTTTATTCATATAGACTTTCTATCATTCACTTTTGGGCATTGATTTTCTTGTATATCTGGGCTGGACCTCACCATCTTTTGTATACATCTTTACCTGATTGGGCTCAAAGTTTAGGTGTTGTTTTCTCTGTCATGTTAATTGCACCATCTTGGGGTGGAATGTTGAACGGATTGTTGACAATGCGCGGAGCATGGGACAGAGTTCGTGATGACGTTTTGCTTAAGTTCATGGTTGTAGCCTTAACTTGTTATGGAATGGCAACATTTGAAGGACCATTATTATCATTGAAAAATGTAAACATGATTTCTCACTTTACCGATTGGACAATTGCACACGTTCACGTTGGAGGTTTAGGATGGAATGGTATGATGACATTCGGAATGTTGTATTGGTTATTCCCTAAAATGTTTAGAGTTGAATTGTATTCTAAAAAATTAGCAAATCAACATTTCTGGATTGCAACATTAGGTATTATTCTTTATGCAATTCCAATGTATATTGCAGGATTCATGCAAGGATTGATGTGGCAAGATTTCAACGCTGACGGAACACTTGTTAATGCTGACTTCTTGAAAATGGTTGATGCAATGAAACCATACTATATCCTAAGATCTTTAGGAGGATTATTGTTCATTGTTGGAGCGGTTATGATGTTCTACAACTTGATTAAAACAGCGAAATCTGGTAATTTCTTAGCAAATGAGGAAGCTGAAGCTCCTGCTTTAATTAAAGCTAATTCAAAAGTGAAAGGTGAATACTGGCACAGAGCAATTGAGCGTCGACCAATTCGATTCATGATTTTTGCAATCGTTGTTGTTGCGATTGGTGGATTAGTTGAAATTATTCCAACGATGATTGTCAAAAGCAACATTCCTACAATTGCAAGTGTAAAACCATACACACCACTTGAATTAGAAGGTCGTGATTTATACATCAAAGAAGGATGTTACAATTGCCACTCTCAAATGATTAGACCGTTACGATTCGAAACTGCACGTTACGGTGAATACTCAAAATCAGGAGAGTTTGTATACGATCACCCATTCCAATGGGGCTCTAAACGAACGGGTCCGGATTTAGCACGTGAAGGTGGATTAAGAAGCAATTATTGGCACTATCAACACATGATTCGTCCAAAAGATGTATCTCCTGGAACTGTCATGCCTGCATACATTTGGATGAAGGATAACGATATTGATGAATCGATGATTGAAAGCAAAATTTCAGCAATGCAAACACTTGGAGTTCCTTATAAAAAAGGATACGAAAAGCAAGCACTAAAAGATTTGCGAGTTCAAGCAGAATTGATTGCAACTGATATTGTAAACAACCTTCCAAAAGAAGTTCAAAAAGGGTTGAACAAAAAAGATGAAATCAATAAGATGAAGAAAAAAGAGATTGTTGCTATCATAGCTTATTTGCAACGATTGGGAACTGACATCAAAGTTAAAGCAAAAAAATAACCGTTAAATACAGGAAACATGTTACGATTTATCAAACATAATTTAACAACCATTGATGGAGTAGAAATCTATCCGCTATTTTCCTTATTAATCTTTGTTGTATTCTTTGCCGTTGTAATTACAAGAGTAATTCGAATGAGTAAAACGGAAGTAACAGAACTAGGAAACATTCCATTCCTTGACGGAGATTCAGACACTAATAGAACAGAAAATATCTGACATATATTAAAAAATAATAGTATGAAAAAGTATTTCAATATAAGTATAGCTGCGATTACCCTTTTCATAGGAACGCAATTCACATTTGCTCAAGATGGTGAGCAACTTTTCAAGGCAAAATGCAACGCTTGCCACATGGTTGATAAAAACTCTACTGGCCCAGTTTTAAAAGGAGTAAAACAAAAATGGACAGATGCAGGTGAAGCAGAAATGTTATACGATTGGGTGAAAAATTCGACAACGTTAGTTGCAACTGGAAAAAGTCAAATGGCAAATAAAATCCAATCTTTTAGTCCTTCTGCAATGGCGCCTCAAGTTGTTTCAAATGAAGAAATAGATGCGATTTTAGGCTATATCGATGCTTACACACCTCCAGTTGATGTAGCTGCTCCACCTTCTGCAGACGGCGCTGTAACGAACGTTATCACTGTTCCAAATTATAAGCAAAACCTTACATTATTCTATTGGTTGATTCTTGCAATTGTAGTATTGATAATTGGTATTATTATAATGTCAAGCTCTATTACATCTTTAGTGAAATCAGACTATTTTAAGAGAAAAATTGAAGAAAATAGCGCGAAAAATTCGTCAACCATTAATGTAGTTTTAGTCTTAATAGGTTTCTTAGGTTTGATGGCGGCAAACAATACTTCTCTTGCATTAACATTCTCTTATCCAGGTGAAGGGGCAAAAGATGCGACATGGATTTTGGTCGAGGATATTGACCTATATTTTATGCTTTTTATTAATATAATTTTACTTTTTGTTCTGCTTTATTTAAGAAGAATGTTTAGAGATTTCATGCTAATGGTAAGACCAGAAGCTGTGAAATTGAAAAAAGAGAGAAGAATCAAGAAGATTAATGTAATTCTTACAGATGCCGTTGCAATTGAAGAAGAGCATACAATTCTAATGCAACATGAGTACGATGGCATTCGTGAATTGGACAATAATTTACCACCTTGGTGGGTATGGGGATTCTATGCAACAATTATTTTTGCTGTAATCTACATCTTCAATTTCCATATTTTACGTACTTCTGATCTTCAAATTCAAGCGTACGATAAAGAAATTGCACAATCTAAAATTGATGTAGATGCCTACTTATCAAAAATGGCAATGAATGTGGATGAAACGAATGCCACTTTATTGACTGATGCCAGAGCGATTTCTTCTGGAAAAGCATTGTTTGGCGCAAATTGTGTTGTATGCCATAATCCTAAAGGAGAAGGAAATATTGGTCCTAACTTGACAGATGATGCTTGGGTTTATGGCCCAGATGTTAAGGATTTATTTAAAACTTTGAAATATGGAACACCGAATGGAATGCCAGAACATGCTTCAAAATTGAATCCTATACAAATTCAACAAGTTGCTTCTTTTGTTCTTTCCCTGCCAATAATAAAAGGAAAAGAACCTCAAGGTAAAATATACAAGAAATAGAATAATTGATAATTCTAAAACAAATACGGTTAGCTTTTTTACCTTACCTCTATACACTGACTGATTAATACAAATTTCAAGGTAGACAATTTATACACCATGAACGACGACGAAGAAGTCTTTAGAGATAGGATAGCAACAGTTAATGAGAAAGGAAAACGTGTTTGGATTTTCCCAAAGAAACCAGTTGGGCCATTTTACAATAAACGTAAAATTGTTAGTTATATCTTATTATTAGCACTTTTCGTTGCCCCACATATAAAAGTTGGAGGGCATCAATTATTGCTTTTCAATATTATTGAACGAAAATTCATCTTATTTGGAAAGGTTTTCTGGCCACAAGACATGTACTTGTTTGCTCTGACGATAATCGTCGGAGTAATTTTCATCATTCTTTTCACCATTATTTATGGGAGATTTTTTTGCGGATGGTTATGTCCACAAACGATTTTCATGGAAATGGTTTTTCGAAGAATTGAATATTTCATTGAAGGTGATTGGACGCATCAAAAAAAATTAGATGCTTCACCATGGAACCGCGAAAAAATCTTTAAACGAATTGCAAAACATTCCGTTTTCTGGATCATATCATTTTTTATTGCCAATACCTTTTTTGCTTATATAATTGGCGCAGATGAATTATATAGAATTCAAACGGATCCAATTGGTCAACATTTTGCAGGATTTATTTCAATTGCCATTTTCACAACTGTTTTCTATTTAGTATTTGCACGATTAAGAGAACAAGTTTGTACAACTATTTGTCCTTATGGAAGACTACAAGGTGTTCTTTTAGACCCCAATTCTATGGTTGTTGCTTATGACCATGTTAGAGGAGAACAAAGAGCGAAATTCAAAAAAGATGAAGATCGAAAAACAGCAGGAAAAGGTGATTGTATTGACTGTGGTCAATGTGTCCATGTTTGCCCAACGGGTATAGATATCAGAAATGGTACGCAGTTAGAATGCATAAACTGTACAGCATGTATCGACGCTTGTGATCATATTATGAAATCTGTTGGTATTGAAAAAGGCTTGATTCGGATAGTTTCTGAAAATGGAATTAAAAACAGAACCCCTTTCCAATGGACAAAACGGGTAAAAGCATATACCGTTTTATTAGGCGCAATGCTAGCAGTTTTAGTCGTTTTACTCGTAACGCGTAAAGATTTTGAAACGTACATCATGCGTCAGAGAGGTACAACTTTCCAAATGACTTCTGATGGAAAAGTGAGTAACATTTTTGAAATTAATTTGATTAATAAAACCAAAAATAATTATAAAATCATTCTTCAAGTTGAGAACAATGAAGGTGAAATTGAAATGGTCGTTCAAAAATTAATTTTGAAGAAAGAAAATTATTTAAAAGAACGATTTATCGTTAAATTACCTTTGTCTTCGATTAAAAATGGAAAGAAAATCATCCACGTAAAAGTTTTTGGTAACGGTGAGGAGATTGAAACGGTTAAGACAAAATTTATCGGTCCTAGTCTTTAATTGACAGGCAGCAACAAAATAGAAAATATGAATTGGGGAAAAGGAATAATAATCGCAATGGCACTTTTTATTGGCTTCATAACCTTTTTGGTTATCAGTCTAGTTTCGCACACAATTGATCTGGAAAGTGAAGACTATTATTCAAGAGAGATCAATTATGAACAAGAAATTACGGCCATGGAAAACGGCAACAAATTGAAGCGTAAAATCGAAATGATATCTCAAAAAGAATTTGTTGTAGTCCAAATTCCTGAAAAAGAAAATCTCTCAAAAATTCAAGTAATATTCATTCGTCCTGATAACAAGAAGTTAGATAAATCATACTTGGTTTCAGGCACAAAGTCTTACTTAATTCCTAAATCAGAATTATCGAAAGGAACTTATAATGTTGAAATTCGATTCGAAAACAATTCAACAACATGTTTACAAAAAGAAACGATTATCATTTAATAGTTGCTAAATACGCAGTTGCCGATTGCGAGTTATTAGTTACAAGTTGTAATTATGAAAACAACAATATCTTTTGGCTCAAAAACTAGCAATTAGCAATTTGTAACTAATAATTATACATTATGGAAACATTATTAATAACTGGTCTTATTTTAGGTATTACATCCAATTTACACTGTATTGGAATGTGTGGACCAATTGCAATGGCTATACCAGTAAACAGAAAATCAAATTGGACAGTTTTAAGTGGTATTCTTCAATATAATTTTGGACGAATTTTCACTTATGCTCTTTTAGGTTCACTAGTTGGAAGTATTGGTATTACGGTTCAAACTTTTGGTTTTCTTCAATGGTTAAGCATTATATCAGGAGTATTTCTAATTCTTTTCGCTTGGAGAAAATGGATTTCTGCTAAAATTGATGCGAAATTGCCACACATAGGTATTCAAACTTTCGTAAGTAAAGGCCTTGGCACCGTAATCGCTTCAAATTCTCCTTTTAAAATTATGCTTCTGGGCGTTTTAAATGGATTATTACCTTGTGGAATGGTCTATGTAGCAATGATGAATGCATTACTCGGAGGCAGTTTGCTTAACAGCTCATTAGCAATGGTAGCTTTTGGAATTGGGACATTACCATCCATGATTGCAGTTGGTTTTGCAGCAAATAGAATTAACCCTGCAATGAGAAAAAAAATGAATAAAGCCGTTCCTATTTTACTCACTCTCGTTGGTACGTTAATCATCTTGCGCGGAATGAATTTAGACATTCCTTATATCAGTCCAAAAGTTTCAATTACAAAAACTGAAAAGAAAAAATCTCCTCAAGTTGAAATGAGTTGCTGTCACAAGCCAAAATAGTAAATTGGTTTGCAATCTATTCTATGATTTTTTTCGAAAACGAAATTCATATTATAGACTAAAAGGACATTAATATAGTAGCATTTATTTCAATATTAAATCTTACTATAATGACTATTGTCATGTTTTATTAATCGGTTGTATAGTACATTTGAGATATGGTATTTTAAATTAGTCACCTAGAAATAAAAAAAATAAACAAAACCTAAAATTAAGATTATGAGCTCAAACGAATCCATTTACAATCAACATTCTGAAAATACTGAATGGACAAGCAAATTGAAGTTTTACAAAGATGAAGTTGTTATTCTAACTGGCAGACTTGAAGAAATTGCTTCAAAAAACTCTGGAAACGATGCACTTGCTGAAGTAGAAAGATATCAAAATCAATTGATTATTCAGCGAAACAATATCGACGAAATTGCTCACTTAGTTAACTTGAATGAACAAGCCTTAATTGAAGAAATTAAAAGTAATCCAGTCGCTATAGACCATAGAAAAGTGGAATATCATGCAAAAGAAAAAGAATTGGTTGAATCTTTCGAAACAAATTTCAATAATTTAAGAGAAGATTTCAATCGTTTTGCTTCAAAATGGATGTGATTAGAACTTAATTTAAAAAAAGCGACCTATTCAACAGGTCGCTTTTTTTTATGTCCATTTTCAAGAATAAGTCTTCAAGAATGAATGTCATTTTACCCCAAATTTTATCTAACAATTCCTTATATTCGCCAAAAAAAGTATATGCGTGTTTATTTAGACAATGCTGCAACAACTCCAATTGCGCCAGAAGTAGTTGAGGTGATGCTTCCAGTTTTAACAAATGATTTTGGGAATCCATCTTCAACCCATTTTTATGGCCGTCAAACAAAAGCATTAATTGAAACATCACGCAGAACTATTTCAAAACTATTGAATTGTCAACCTTCTGAAATAATTTTCACGTCTGGCGGAACTGAAGCAGATAATATGGCACTTTATTCATCAGTTCATCAAATGGGTGTGAAACATATTATCACATCGACTATTGAACATCATGCAGTTGGCCATACAGCTGAAATGATTGCAAATGCTGGTGAGGCAACAGTTAGCTATGTAAAAATCAACGATAAAGGTGAAGTAGATTTAGTTGATTTAGAAAAACTTTTACAAACTGGAGAAAAAACATTAGTATCCTTAATGCATGCAAACAATGAAATTTCGACATTATTGCCAATGAAAGAAGTTAGCATGCTTTGCCGAAAATATGACGCTTTATTCCATTCAGACACTGTCCAAACCATGGGACATTATACATTTGATTTGAAAGAGTTGGATATTGATTTCATCACATGTGCAGCGCATAAAATTCATGGACCAAAAGGAATAGGATTTCTGTATGTCAATAAGAACATTAAAATGGAACCTCTAATTCATGGTGGAGCGCAAGAAAGAGGATTACGAGGAGGTACTGAAAACGTTTATGGAATTGTTGGACTTGCAAAAGCAATGGAATTAGCCTTTGAAGATGTTTTGGGACATCAAAACCATGTTCAATCTTTGAAAACTTATCTTATAGATAATTTGAAAAAAGCATTTCCGACTGTTCATTTTCATGGTGAAACAGATCCAGAGAAATCTCTTTATACAGTGCTGAATGTTTGTTTTCCTTCAACCCCAAAAGCGGGGATTTTATTATTTACGTTAGATTTGAAAGGAGTGGCAGTAAGCGGCGGAAGTGCATGTTCTTCTGGTGCAATTAGAGGGTCTCACGTTTTAGAAGGAATAAACGCAGACCCTTCGCGACCTAATGTTCGTTTTTCTTTTTCTCGTTATACAACAATAAAAGAAATTGATTTTGCTTTGGAACAAGTTAAGTCAGTTTTTGAAAAGACGTTAGTATAATCCGTATTTTGTCCTTTGAATGATTGAAAAGGAAAAACATATTCTTATTTTAAGTTCTTGGTATCCAAATAAATTTGCACCGTTTTTGGGGAATTTTGTTCAACGTCAAGCACAAATTCTTGCTGATTCTTATAAAACAACGGTTTTATATACTGTTGCAGACCCGGATTTAAAGGATCTAGATTGCTCAATAGCTGAATCCGAAAACCTCAAAGAAATTTTAGTTTATCATCCAAAAGGCTCCAACTTTTTTTCACGTAGAAAAGAACAAGACAAAGCTTTTGAGTTTGGCTTAAATTTAATTGAGCAGGTCGATCTGATTCATGCCCATGTTATTGTTCCAAAAGGATATCTATTTGTCCGAGCAAAAAAGAAGTTTTCTTGTCCATTAATCGTTACAGAACATGGTTCTTATTATAGAGCCGAGAAAAGAAATAGCTGGTCGTTAAAGGATAAATTCATTTTGAAATACACGAGAAAACACATTGATCAACTGATTGCTGTTTCCGAATTCTTGAAACGGGATTTAACCTCTTTTTTTGTTGATAAAGACATTCAAGTAATCCCAAATCCCATAAACACAAACCTTTTTGTACCAAAAGAAAAAAAACCATCAACAACCAAACATTTTCTTCACATTTCAACGCTCGATAAAGCATTAAAAAATCCAATTGGCATTATTGAGGCAGTTTCATTATTGAAAGATAAAGGATATTCTGATTTCAAATTAACAATCGTATCAGATGAATCAACAACTGAATTAAAAGCATTAGTTGATTCCAAAGAGTTGGCAAATCAGATAAATTTCGGTGGACCTTGTACTCCCGAAGAACTCGTTTCTTATTACCAACAATCAGATGCTTTTGTCTTATTTTCCGCTTACGAAACATTCTCAATTGTTTTAGCTGAAGCTTGGGCATGCGGCATTCCAACCATCACAACTCCTGTTGGAATTGGATTTGATTTGCCTCATGAAATGGGAATTCAAGTTAAAATCAACGACTCTTTGTCACTGGCTATCGGAATGGAAAAAATTCTTGAAGGATTAACTTTTGATGCTGAGATCATTCGAACGAAAGCACTTCATTACTCTGATGAAAAAATTATTGAAGAATTAACATCGCTTTATAATAAGCAATTCAATGGATAAAGAAAGAATTCATGCCAGTGTAACAGTAGAAGTGAAGACTAGAATTTCTCAACTGTCAATATTACTTTCAGATGCTTTAGACGCCAATTCCAATGAGACGAAAAGTTCAGCTGGTGATAAACATGAAACTGGCAGAGCAATGGCGCATTTGGAACAAGAAAAGATTGCTGGACAACTCTCCGAAATGAATAAGTTGGCAGAAATCCTTCACCGCATTGATGCAACTCAAAAGCACATTAAAATTCAACTCGGAAGCTTGGTTGAAACAACTATTGGTATATTTTACATCTCGGTTGGAATTGGTGCAATTGAAATAGAGAACACTACAATCTTCTGCATGACAGCCGCAGCTCCTTTAGGGAAAGAATTACTTGGAAAAACAGCAGGTGCTGAAATTGTTTGGCAAGAAAAAAAAATTGGGATAATTGATATAAGGTAGAAAAAGCCCTTCATTTCTGAAGAGCTTCTATAAATTATTCATTTACAAGAATTCGTTGATGTGAGCCATCATTATAAATATATATCAAAACCGTATTTGGTCGGAATTGAGTTTCTCTGCCGGTAACATCAATTATTTTTAAAATTTGTTTATTATCTGCCTGTAATTCATCTATATCCGCAACCGAAAGTATTGTTGTACAAAGGGTTTCAATACAACCAGAAACATCAGTTATGGTAACACAAGGTGCACTTTGACAAAGTCCATCCGCAGTAACTGTTGTTTGTACTGATGGATCGTCCCAAAGATAAGAATAACTTGGAGTTCCGCCTGATGCAATCGCAGTTGAGATACCATCACAAGCACCAGTTTCATTAGAATTCACAA
Organism: Flavobacteriales bacterium; assembly: GCA_947470515.1. GTDB lineage: Bacteria > Bacteroidota > Bacteroidia > Flavobacteriales_D > Crocinitomicaceae > M0103. The sequence goes on along the minus strand of CANITF010000003.1, from coordinate 74,728 downwards.
AAGTTGCGGTTATTTGTGAAGGCTCAGTAATGGTAACAGATGTTGAGTAACTACCGCCTGCTACATCCGTAATAACAACATTGTATATACCAGCACAAACCCCAGTTAATGGATTCCCGATATCACCATTTCCCCATGTATAAGTGTATGGAGGTGTACCTCCGAAAGCAGTCAAATCTGCTGTACCATTGCAAGAATTAAAACATGAACTATTAGTAACGCTATTCGTTGTCGATCCTAAAGGTATAGCAGGACAACATGTACCACCTGAACTTAGGTTATATGATCCAGACCAACAGTTATATTGGACATAATGCGCATACAAACTACCTCCAAATTGTGTTTGAAAGAATGCTTCCACTTGATCAATCGTATTACAACCTCCTTGATTTGTTGTGTTATCACAAGAATAAGCACAAATAATATTATTATATCCATTCGGATTGGAAAGAGTTGAAGCAGGCATTATAGCAATTGTTGAATTTGCTGAAACAGGTGCTCCATTAATCGAAGTATTTATCACAGAACCACAATGCCCGTTCGATGCATTATATCCTGCATAATAGACAGCCGTAACATTATTTACAAAAGCTCCAGAAAGATTGATCGTTGTGCCTTCATAAGTAACAACGCCAATTTTTAAATTAGGAATATTTGCATCAATATTAATATTTAATACTCCACCATCATAATTAGAGAATAGCATCATATTTCCCGAGGGGTTACATACTTGAGAAATCCCAATTAAAGGCAATAAACAAAATGATAATAGAAGTTTTTTCATAGCTAAGAATTTAATTCTAAAGATATGAATTAAACAACGTGAAAAGTTAATAAGCGGATTTATACTAATTTAAGTGCCGATTATTTTAAAAATAACACACCTCAGTTTCTTTCCAATTTCAACTTATCGAGATTCAATTTACAATTCTAAATGAAGAAAGCCATGACCTTCAAATTGCTCATTTTGGGCACCAACCGCTTTGTAGGTGTAAAAATAAACTCCTTCTAAAGCAGGATTGCCGTTTACTTTGCCATTCCAAGAAAAATTAATATCCGTTGAAGTGAATACAACTGCTCCCCATCTATTTAAAATACTGATTTCTAGTTGAACAATGTTTTCAAGTTGAAAAGTGAATACGTCATTTGAACCATCCGAATTCGGAGTAAATACATTACTCGTTATCAAAGAAACCGGAAGAATTATTGGTGGGTCAAGAACATTAATCGTTGTATATGCAGTATCAGAACAATTACCATTGTATGCAACCAACATTATCTCATACACCCCTGTTGTATATATTTGTGATTGACTATTCTGATTGCCAATCGGGACTGTTATACCATTACCAAAGTCCCACAAATAGGATGATGCATTTTGACTCGTATTGGAGAAGTCAACCGTAAGTGGCGTATATCCAAAAAGCGGCGTAGCAATAATCCCTGCTATTGGTGAATTTAAGGGCACCACCTGCGCTGAATCAACTTCATGACAACCATTTGAAACAATATCAATATAATACCAGCCCGATGAAAGATTATCCCAAACGGAAGCATTGATAAAATTCGAACTTCCTGAACCTGGACCTGACCATGTATAGATTGGAGGAAAACCTGCTTCAAAAACTCCATTTGTTGTAACTGAAACATAACCGGTCGACGCACCACAATCAGTTGGTCCCGTGAATATTTGGTCTATTGCCCAATCAACTTGTTTAACAGTAATATCAACAAAATCTGAAATAACACAACCATTTGCCGACGTTCCAGATACACTATATGTGCCTGATGAAATGGCTGTAAGAGCAGTACCTTGAGTACCATCGTTCCATAAATAATTACTTACACTTCCGTTAGAAGTTGCAACACAAATTTCAGGTGAATTTTCACAAAAAACCAAATCTGGTCCAGCGTTAATCACTGTAGTATCATAACTAACAACAATAGTATCTGATATTAGACAAACCGGAGCGAAATAAATATCGTCAATTGCAAAATCATTTCCGCCTCCTGTTATATTTTGGTTTACAATGCATAATTGTGCAGTTGTGTTTGCTCCTGAATTCCAAACATCATTAAATTCCAACCATTCACACCCAATTGGTGTTGTTGAAAAAATACCGCCAATTTGTACACCATTTACAAAAAATTGCAAATTTGAAATATTAGGATCAGAAATGACATTCATAGCCCAACAGGAAAAAATATAATCAATATTTGGATAAACAGTAACCGTTTGGCACCAAACACTGGTCCCAGCGGTGCTTGAACCATTAGCAATTAACATGTCACCACTGCCGGTTGTATGATCTGGACAATTACTAAAATTAGAGTGAACATTGTTTGGAGAAGAAGAAATAGCATACGTACCTGGATTTGATAATATTCCCCAAGTACCGCCAGAACCAGGAATATAAGATGTTGAGAAATTATTTAAAGCAGCAGTACTACCTCCTTCAAAATCACCGTTGAGAATAACATTTGCGCCAATAATTGAAGCATTCACAGAATAAACACCTGAAGAATTCACTGTAATACTATTATTAGAAGAACCTGTTGACCATGAATAAAAATCATAAATAGGTTGAACTAACAGATCCAGCGTTTCTCCAGTGCAGAGAACAGTATCATTTCCAAGATTTATTTGAGGTTCAGAACCATTACATTGTGCAAAAATTTGATTTCCAGTTATTAATATTGTGAGAATTAGAATAAATTTCATTTTATGAATTGTTGGTTTTCTAAAGTAAGACAATTAAATCTTACAAAAGGTTGCAAATAATTATTATCTATTAGTAAGAATTTCTTCTTTTATTCCAAATCAAACAAACTTTTTACACCTATACTTCTTTCAACTGTGAAGCCTTCTGCATATTTCGCTCCTATCGGTCTGCCCATTTCCAGCATTCTACCTTTGATGAAATCAAAAAACTCTTCACCTGATATTGGTGTTTGAGGCTCTTTTGAATTTGGATCATAAAATTGTGTTTTAAAGACTTTTATAGAAGCTATTTTTCGGTCAATAAATTCAGTGATATCAATTGCAAAATCAGGTTTAATATAATGATCTTGAATATAATGGTAAACGGATTTTGGGCGAAATACAACTTGAATTTCGTTTTCCCAAGTTGTTTCAAAATTTTTCAATCCAGAAAGAAAGCAAGCTTCAGAAATTAATTGGGATGCCCTTCCATGATCAGGATGGCGATCTTCAATGGCATTAGCTAAAATAATAGTTGGTTGAAATCTTCTTATTTGTTCTACAATTAATCTTTTATTTGATTCATTGATTTCAAAAAAAACATCAGCCATTTTCAAATTTACACGAACGGAAATCCCCATTATTTCAGACGCTTCTTTTGCTTCTGCATAACGCGTTTCAATTGTGCCTCGCGAACCTAATTCCCCTTGTGTCAAATCAACAATTCCAACTTTCTTGCCTTCAGCAATGTGTTTCATGATTGTTCCTGAACAAGATAATTCAATATCGTCTGGGTGAGCTGCAAAAGCGAGGATGTCTACTTTAAATGATTCGGGATTCATAATTTGGGATTCGGTATTTGTAAATATTTAACTAATAAAACGCCTTAGTGAACTTTGTGCCACTTCGACATGCTCAGCGCACCGCTATGTGGTCAAAAATACAAAAACTAATTAAATTATTATAGCACTCAACTTCCACCTCGACTAAGCTCGGTGTCCGTTTAAGATTGAATTAAAGAAACGATTTCAGTATTATTCGGCTCAACAGAATGAGCAAAATCCTTGATCACATTTCCCTCTTCGTCAATTAAAAACTTGTGAAAATTCCACTTTACCTCTGATTTCGATTGTTCTTTCAACCATTTGTATAAAGGATGTGTGTTTTCGCCAATAACGTTGATTTTCTCCATCATTGGAAAAGTAACACCATAATTCATTTGACAAAAAGCAGCGATTTCATCATTTGTTCCTGGATCTTGTGCCCCAAAATCGTTAGATGGAAAACCCATTATAACTAAACCATCATCACCAAACTCTTCGTATAACTCTTCTAGCAATCCAAATTGAGGTGTATAACCACAAGCGGAAGCTGTATTGACAACTAATACTTTTTTTCCTTTTAATAATGCTAAGTCAAACTCATGACCGGCAATGTCGTTTACTTTAAAATTGTGAAAATTCATTTTCGTTGGATTAAAGATTTATAATTCGGGATTTATTTTTAACACATAGAAACATAGGACACATAGGTTAGGTGTGATTCGGAATTAGCAACTTGTAACTTCTTTTTTAAAACACATAGAAACATAGGACACATAGTTTTGTTGTAATTAGCAACTAGCAACTAATAACTTCTAACTATTACTCCAACTCGCTAACCTTATTAGCATATTGTTTATTTCGAATTGATGCAAAAACAGTGAACAAAACAAAAATAATAACTGTAGCGATGATACCAGGTGGTATTCTCCCCAGCCCTTCACCTTGTGCATAAGAATGTAATCCTACTAGGTAGAAGTTCACTCCGAAGAAGGTAAATAAAATTGCTGAATAACCCCAAAGACTTACAACATTGAAAACAAATTTACTTCTCAAAGCTGGAATGTAACGTAAGTGCAAAATCACCGCATATACTAGAACGGAGACCAATGCCCACGTTTCTTTTGGATCCCAGCCCCAATATCTACCCCATGATTCATTGGCCCATATTCCACCTAAGAATGTTCCGATAGTCAACATGAACAAACCAATTGTAATGGTCATTTCAGAAACGTAGGTCAATTCGTTGATATTCAAGGTAACGATTTTACCATTTTTCTGTGTTCTAAAAATGTATAATTTCAAATTAACCAAACTAAGAATTGCTCCTAATCCTAAGAAACCATAACTACCTGTGATGATAGCAACGTGAATCATTAACCAATAAGATTTTAAAACTGGCTGTAAAGGTGTGATTTCTGGATCCAACAAATTCATTTCTGTAACGAAAATCATCATTGCTGCTAAAATTGCTGTTCCTGCAATAATAACTGGATTTTTTCGGGAGAAAGCAAAACCTGCAATCATTGTGACCCAAGCAATAAAAATAACAGCTTCGTATCCATTACTCCATGGAGCGTGACCAGAAATGTACCATCTAAATCCTAAACCAACGCCGTGATAAACAAATGCAATGATCATTAATCCTGTTATTACTTGTCCAATTCTTTTGAATATTCTCGATGCTCTTGGTGAAGGTTTGATGAAAATTCGAATAAAGAATATGATTAATAATATGAATCCAAAAGTCAAATACATCATACTTGAATTTTTGAAAATACTCATCTTATTATAGCTGATTTCCATATTTACTTTCGTTTCGGATGGCACCACTTTGACTCCTTCTTCACGTTGAAATTTCTTTAAATCAACAAGTAAATTATCTACCTCATAGTATTTGTTAAATTCTGCTGCACGATCCAATTTCGAAATGTAACGCAATGCCAATCCAGAAGAAATAGAATCAATTTGCATTAATTCCATGCTTAATGGAACAAACCACGTATTGTTTTTGTCTTCGGCAACAGGCATCAGCTTCATATACTGCCAGCTAAAGATGGATTGAACAACTTGAAATTTCTCTACCAACTTGATCAATTTCTTATCGTATTCATTGCGTTTAGATTCCAATTTCTGATGCGCCAAATCATAATCAGTCATCAATTTGAATTGACCAGTATTATCAGCCAATTCCTTGAATGAAGCAAATTCATCCGTTACTTTTAATTTTTCCTTAAGATTACTTGAAACTTGAATAATTTTCACATCCATCCAATGATCTGGATACATGTGCATACTCATGATTGTTTGCACTGCATTGTACTCTTCAAACTTATTTCCTCGGTGAACTTTGCGCAATAACTGATCACACATCGTGTGCATTGGAATAATTCGACCTTGAAAATCTTGCACCAGCAAGGAAGCTAATTGATCTGAATGCTCTTCAGATATTACTCTAAAAACCGCTTTTCTTGGTGCTTGAGTAGTTGCATGATTGTGTCCGTCACCAGCTGAATGTTGCTCTTGTGCATTGGTAACTCCAAATAAACTAAAACCTAAAACGATTAAAATAGACTTCATCAACAACTCTCTTTTTTCTCGTGATTTCCTTAATTTTTCATTTAATTCTCTGAATCGTCCAATTGGCGCAAATAAGGATAAAATCATCCCCATTGCCATTAATAAATATCCCAGGTATGTTATATTTGTTCCCAACCAATCGTGATTTACACTCAATCGTGTTCCTTTTTCATCGGGATCATAACTTGATTGAAAGAAACGATAGCCATTATAATCCATCACGTTATTCATAAATATTTTTTGATCTCTTGTATAATTATTCTTTTCATCTAATATTGAAACTTCACTTTCAAAAGAAGAAGCCGCCTGCGAACCTGGATAACGGTCTAATTTGAAATCGCGACAAGCTATGTAAAATGGAATTTCAATTTTGGATGAACCATATTCCATTTCATATACTAAGCCGTTCAAGTTGAAAACAACGTGTTGGGGTATTGCGCCCATACCACCTTCTAATTGCACAATTTTTGAGTGCTTTCCATCAGTAACTTTTACAGTTAAATAATCTGAACCAACATTTCTTTTTCCAGATGACATCAGCATTTTTCGTGCATGATTGATTACTTTCTTGAAAACAATTTGTTGTGCACCAACTTGATACAATGTTGTAGTTTGAAAAGGAACAAGTGTGTCGGCAGCAACTTGAACGAACAAAGAATCAGAAACTTCTTTCCCCGATTGTCTCGCTTTTTGCATTTCAGCCATCGGCAAGTAACGGAATGGTTGCTTGGATTTAATCATGATTTTCGCACCTTGCTGAAATAATTCTATTCCAGGCATTGCGTCACTTTTTTCAAATGAAACAGCCTCTTCTCCGACCATTAAAAATCCACCTTTTGTTAAATAGTTGGACTTCATCCCATCTGTAATGATTTCCAATGCAATGCCTTTAATAGAGTCATTGATAACCAATGAATCAATCATCTTCTTTTGAAAATCAACGTATTCAATTTGAATACCATCAGGGTGATTAGGGAATTCAAAGTCATATTGTAAATAATTATTCGTAATTTCTGACAATAACATTTTTTCACTAAATGGCGGTGTTTGCATTTTTCCATCATTTACTTTAAACCAAAAATGAGGATCAGAAGAATAAATAAAGTTTGATTTCTCGCCTTCTCGAATTAGCATCAGTCCTTCAAAACTGAAATATCGTGTAATTCCAGCACCTATAAGTATCACAATAAATGAAAGATGGAATGTCAATTGTGCAATTTTTGCACGTTGAAACATGTTGTATTTAATGATGTTAGCAATAAGATTCAACCCAAGATATACCAACAATATTTCAAACCATTTTGCATTGTAAACAATAATTTTTGCTGTTTGAATATCGTAAGCAGATTCTAAAAATGTTGCAGTTGCAATAGCTAAAAGGAAGACAATCATTCCTGTTGCCATCATGCGCATCGAAAAAAATGCTTTTGAAAATTTCTCCATTTGTTTTATTCTAAAATATCAGGTGCAAAAATACACATTGACAAGGTGAAAAGTATGTAATTGTTGTTAAAAGAATTTGTGAATTAGTTATAAAGCTAGAATCGAAAGGGAAACAAAAATTTAAACACATAGGCACATAGAAAACATAGACTATACTGTAAATCGTGTGTTTACATCCTGAAATTCAACTATGTGGCATGTATTTTCAAAAACCTACTAATATGGTTAAATTTTGAAATTATTTTACATCGTTTTTAAAAAGGCCTCAACGTTCTGTTGGATTCTTCCTTCAATGTTCGATGTATCAGCTCTTTGGAAATTTTTACCAGTAATTACTTCGTACAATTCAATATAACGATCGGTAACTGTTTGTACAAATTCATCTGGCATGACAGGCATTGTCTGACCATCTAATCCTTGGAAATCATTTTCAATCAACCATTGACGCACAAATTCTTTCGATAATTGCTTTTGCGGTTCATTCTTATCCTGACGTTCTTGGTATCCATCAGCATAAAAGAAACGAGATGAATCTGGTGTGTGAATTTCATCAATAAGAATCACTTCACCATTTCTAATTCCAAATTCATATTTCGTATCAACTAAAATCAATCCTCGTTCAGCAGCCATTTCCGTTCCACGCTTAAACAAAGCTCTTGTATATTTCTCCATCAATAAATAAATCGCTTCTGGAACAATGCCATTTGCCAATATATCTTCACGAGAAATATCCTCATCGTGTCCTTCTTCAGCTTTACTTGCAGGCGTAATTATCGGTTCAGGAAATTTATCGTTTTCCTTCATTCCTTCAGGTAAAGCAACGCCACATAAAATTCGTTTTCCCAATTTATATTCTCTTGCAGAATGACCAGCCAAATATCCACGGATTACCATTTCAACACGCACTGGCTCACATGCATAACCAATCGCAACGGAAGGATCTGGGGTACCTATCAACCAATTCGGAACAATGTCACGTGTTGCATCTAAAAAAAGTGTTGCAACTTGATTCAAAACTTGTCCTTTGTGCGGAATACCTTTCGGTAAAATGTGATCAAAAGCTGAAATTCGGTCAGAAGCCACCATCACTAAAATTCCGTTCCCAAGCGTGTAAACATCTCTTACTTTTCCTTTATAAAAATTGGTTTGACCTGGAAATTCAAAATCAGTTTTAATTATTGCGTTGCTCATTTTTTTACTGTTAAAATCTATTATTCTTTTGATTCTGCTTCGTCGAAAGCAGCAATTATTTTCTTTACAAGGCTGTGACGAATCACGTCATTTTGATCTAATCTAACTACACTAATTCCATCAACATCTTTCAACACATCCAATACATATGACAAACCTGATTTCTGACGATTTGGTAAATCTACCTGCGACATATCTCCTGTTATAACAAATTTAGCAGTCTTACCCATTCTAGTCAAGAACATTTTCATTTGCATGGGAGTGGTGTTCTGTGCTTCATCTAAAATCACAAACGCTTTATCCAATGTTCTTCCGCGCATGAATGCCAAAGGAGCGATTTCAATGATTCCAAATTCCAGCATATCAGCTAGTTTTTCTGGTGGAATCATATCACGCAATGCATCGTATAAAGGCATCATGTACGGATCTAACTTTTCTTTTAAATCGCCTGGTAAAAAACCTAGATTTTCTCCAGCTTCCACTGCAGGACGCGTCAATACAATTCGTTTGATCTCCTTTGCTTTTAATGCTCGAACAGCTAATGCAACCGCAGTATAAGTCTTACCTGTTCCGGCTGGTCCAACGGCAAATACCATATCGTTTTTATTAACCGCTTGCACTAATTTTATTTGGTTGACAGTTCTAGCTTTGATTTTATATCCGCCATTCCCATGGACGAGCGTATCGGAACCATTATCTTTTGAAAGCAATTTTGAACCACCTTCCAACATTAAATTATCAATGTTGTTTAAAGTCACTTCATTGAACTCATGAAAATGATTCAGCAACAATTCGAATTTTTCTTCAAATTCATCCATCAACCGTTCTTCACCTGTTACAGTTATTTCATTTCCGCGTGCGGTAATTTGTAATGTTGGGAAGAAACTTTTTAGGTGTTTCAGGTTAGAATTGTTCACTCCGAACAGTTCTACAGGATTAATTCCACTTATTTCAATCTTTTTCTCTTGCAATCTGACTATTTTCTAGGTGATTTGACAAAAATTACACCGATTAACCTTATTTTTGGTTCAAAATTAGAAAATTATTCGGCTCATCAAACGACCGAAAGATCGGATATGCAAATATTAACATTAACAACAGATATGGGAGTGCGCGATCATTACGTCGCAGCAATCAAAGGAGCCGTTTTAAAAAACTGCCCATCTGCCGTTATTATTGATGTTTCGCATACTGTCAAACCTTTTGATGTTGCTGAAGCTGCCTTTTATATCTCCTCTTGCTTTGAAGAATTTCCTGAAGGAACAGTTCATGTTGTGGGAGTTGATAGTGAGCCAATGGTCAACTTTAGTGGTTCTGAAGGTTCTTTTCCATCAGTTTTGGTTTACAAGGGACATTATTTCATATCAAATGACAACGGTTTTTTTGGTGCATTTTTAAAAGATGAACAACCAGATCAATTTTACAGATTAGACGATGTGCTTTCACGCATGGACTTATTCAAATTCCCAACAAAAAATATGCTGGTTCCAGCTGCGTGTAGAATTATGAATGGAGAGAAAATTGAAACCTTTGCTTCACCTTTTGCTTCGTACAAAAAAGCATTTGCTCAAACAGCTGTAATTGAAACCAATTTGATTAAAGGAAATGTTATCCATATAGATAATTATGGAAATTTAATTTCAAATGTTCACGAATCATTGTTCGAGCGTTTTGGAAAAGATTCTCCTTTTATTATTTATTATCGTAACAAAGATTACCATATTGATGTTATTTCTTCCACTTATAACTCTGTACCGAATGGAGAACGCGTTGCCATTTTTAATAACAATGGGTTATTAGAAATAGCAATTAACAGAGGAGCAAATTTGAGCAATGGCGGTGCTGAAAAATTATTTGGAATGAGAATAGGAGATGTAATTCGAATTGAATTTACACCTCGAGGCTCACGAGAAACACTTGAATCTTTATTCTAATGCTCATTCGAATTGTTCAACTGCACTTTCAAGAAGATAAAATAGACGATTTTCTAGCTTTTTTCGATACCATTAAAGACAAAGTAAATAGCTTTCCAGGATGTTTAGGAATGAAATTATTAAGAGATCTTGATACGCCAACAAGTGTGATGACATATAGTCATTGGGAGAATGAAGCAGCATTAGAAAACTACCGTAAATCTGAAACATTTGGTCAAATATGGCCGAAAATAAAGCCTTGGTTTGCAGAAAAACCACAAGCATGGAGTGTTACTGAACACTTTAATGGCTTTGAAATCAAGGATTAAAAAATAAAAAATCTGCATTTTTTTTCTAAAATAATTTTGCCGTTTCAAATTATAATATAACTTTACTTGAAAACTAACTAATCAAAGAGTAATGAGTAAAGGAGTTGTAAAGTTCTTTAATGACACCAAGGGATTTGGTTTTATTACAGATTCAGAATCAAACAAAGAGTATTTTGTGCATGTTTCAGGCTTAGTCGATAAGATTAAAGAAAATGACGAAGTAGAATTTGACCTTGAAGAAGGTAAAAAAGGATTGAATGCCATGAATGTGAAATTAGCTTAACTAATATATTTCATCAATTAATTCTTAAAAGTCTCGTTGAATATTCAACGAGACTTTTTTGTTGGGGCGTATGAGCTAATTGCAATTCGCCCATACGTCCCAACAAAACCTTTTAATCAATAATATACCATCAGCACTAAATCCGTATTGGTGATTCAAAAGGAAATCTTAAATTTGACTCGTTAACAAACTATTTTTTAATGAGAGCACTTTATTTCAAAGAAATAAAAAGTTTCCTAGGATCAATCATTGGGTATATTTTTATACTCATTTACTTGATTGCTTCGGGATTATTTCACTGGGTTATTTCTTACAACACCAACCTTTTAGAGGGAACAGAAGCAGATTTGATTCCTTTTTTCAACTTATCTCCAGTTATCTTTTTAATTCTAATTCCAGCAATCACGATGCGCTCAATCGCAGAAGAACGAAGAACTGGAACAATTGAATTATTGTTTACACGACCTATTTCAGATTTAAAAATTCTACTTGCTAAATATTTCGCAGGTGTTACGCTCTTAATTATAGCACTTATTCCAACGCTTATCTATTATATTTCCATGTATTATCTTGGAAGTCCAGTTGGTGTAATTGACGGAGGTGCAACATTTACTTCCTATATTGGTTTGATTTTACTCGGTTCAACTTTTGTAGCAATTGGAATTTTTGCTTCTTCCTTGACAAGCAGTCAAATAGTTGCGTTCATCCTTTCCATGTTTTTATGCTGGATCTTTTTCGATGGATTCAAACTGTTAGGTTCATTTAATTTAATGGGGAAATTCGATTATGTTATTCAATACACAAGTCTTTCTTTTCATTATGATGCTATTAAAAGAGGTGTCATTGATACAAGCGATTTAGTCTATTTCTTTTCAATCATCGGTTTATTCATTTTTGCTGCTTTAACAGTGATTAAAACATTAAAAAAATAAGTCATGGCAACAAAGAAAAAATTCACGAAAGGCATTTTCAATTGGTCCTTCCTTGCAATTGTTGCGGTAGGAATAATTTTAATTAACATCATCAGTTCGTTTTTATATAAACGCGTCGACATGACTGAAGACAAACGGTTTTCACTTTCAGAAGGAACGATTGCATTTTTAGAAAACAAAGACAATTTCAAAAACCGTTTGAGTTTAAAAATCTATTTAGACGGTGTTTTACCTGCTGAATTAAAGCATTTTAAAAATGCTATTGAGGATAAACTAAAAGAATTCAAACAATATGCTGGAGATAGAATAGAATATACTTTTATCAATCCAAATGTCGGTTCAGAAGGAGATCAACAATTATTATTTGAATCAATTTATGGCAAAGGAAAAGGCATTATCCCGATGGATATTGTTTACATGAAAGATGGCTCTCAAAGTCAAATGTTAGTTTGGCCAGGAGCAGTAATTGACTATGGCGGATCAACTGTTCAAACAATTCAATTTCTACCAGGCACGCCTCCAGGTAAACCATATAGTTTAGATGGTTTAACAGATATGATTCAAAACTCTATCAATAATTTAGAGTATATATTGATAAGTTCATTGCGTCGTGCAACACAAGAAAACAAACCTCGAATTGGCTTTCTACAAGGACATGGAGAATTGACTTTTGCACAAACTCAGCGAGCACGCTCATTAATCGCTCCTTATTTCGCTATTGCAGATGTATTGATAAATGATTCACTCGCTGCTTTAGACAATATCGATGGATTGGTGATTGCTCATCCAACACAAAAGTTCAATGACAAAGAATTATACATTATAGATCAATTTGTAATGCGGGGAGGAAGGTTAATGTGTTTTCTGGATGCATTAGCATTGAACGAAGATACTTTGAATGCAAATGGTTCAACCCATACTACTCGCAATGAAACTGGGCTTGAAGGCATGTTATTCGATTATGGTTTGAGTTTAACAGCAAACTATGTCGTGGATGCCCGATGTGCCCCTAAAGTAGTTCCTTTTGCGAAACAATCATTGATTCCTTGGTTCTTCCATGTTTTAGCAACACCAACAAAACATCCAATTTCCAGAAATTTAGAACCAGTTTCATTGAAATATGCCAACGAAGTGCAATTTGTTGGAAACAGTAACAACAAAATGACACCGATTTTAACTTCTTCTACAAATTCAAATGTTACCGGATTAGCGCCACTTGTTAGTTTAGCAATGCCTTTGAATTATGGGAAAAATCCAGAGTTAATAGCAAATCCATCTTCAGATTTAAACAAGCGTTGTTTAGCGGGATTAACAGAAGGAAGATTTGAATCGCATTATAAGAACAGAATAGTTGAAGAGTTCATTAACAATCCTTCAATACATTACTTGGAAAAAAGTAGTAAAGAAGGAAAAGTTTTGTTAATAGGCAATGGTCGATTCATTGCGAATTCATATGATTCAGTGCAATCTAAAGATGGTATAAAGTGGAAGATTATTCCGACCGAAGCAAATGATTTGCGCATGGATCCAGAATTAGCTCAAATTGGCGTTCCAATTTATTTCGGAAACCAAGAGTTTTTTCAAAATACGGTTGATTATATGTTAGGTGATAATTCTGTGTTAGATATTCGTAGTAGACAAATTGACATTCATGCAATTGATAAAGAAAAAATTAAAGCTGATGCTCGTTTCTATAAAATAATGAACTTGCTTCTGCCAGTTGCAATTGTACTTCTTTTTGCACTTATCATGGGTTATATTAGAAAACGCAAATACGCTAAAAAATAAAAATCATGAAAAAAATAATCATTCTTATTTTAGCTTTAGGACTAATCGGATTTCTTGCTTGGTATACATTTGGACTCATGAAGAATGAAGGCAAATCTGATAAAGAATTAATTGAATTTAGCATTGAAGATACGCTAACAGTAGATAAAATCATCATTACAGATGCTTTTTCAAACTCTATTGAAATTATTCGTGATGGCAAAACATGGACAGACATAGAAGGTGGTTGTATTGCCCAAACAAACGTAAATTTCATACTTGAAACTTTTAAAAACATTGAATTCAAAGGTTATTTGTCAGATAATTCTCATGCACAATTCACCAAATTAATGTCATCACAACATACAAAAGTGGAGATTTTTCAAAATGGTGAATGGCTAAAAACGTGGTATATCGGACCTTCAGCTCAAGACCATTATGGTCAAATAATGCTGCTGGATTCCAAAGAAGGAGGTAAAAGTGATATCCCTGTTATGATGAAAGTAAAAGGAGAATCGGGAATCATTGAGCCACGGTTTTTTGCAGATAAAAGAAAATGGATGTGTACCAATATTTTTACTGTTCCATTAGAAAGAATCTCTAAAGTGGAGGTGAAATATTTTCAGGAGCCAATTCGCAGTTTTACCGTTACGAAAAAGGGAAATACAATGGCCGTTTTTCAACAAGATAGAAAATTAAACAATGTTGATCCTAAAAAAATCTACCTGTACCTGCAGAATTACAAGAAAATTCATTTTGACATCGCAAACTACGAACTATCTGAAAAACAAATTGATAGTTTGAAAAGAACAACTCCTTTTTCAACAATTTCCTTAAAAGAGACTTCAGGGAAAGTAACGAAATTACGCTTGTTTCCAATTAAATCTAATTTTGAGGAGACCACTGAATTTGGTGATTTAGTGGACATTGATCAAAACAAATTTTGGTGTGAGTTACAAAGCGGTCAAGTTGTGAAATGTCAATTTTTTGTTTTCAACCCTTTGCTTTTAGGTCATATTTATTTCCCTATGGATCTTGGCAGTATGGGTAAGAAGAAGTAAGTTATCTAATCATTTTGGGTTAATTATAATATTGCTATTAATCCTTTGAATTGTTAATAAAAAAATAAAAAAAAGACTGTTTAACGTGTAAATTTATAAGAAGGCTTTAATAGCTTTGATACAAATTATTTTGCAATGAATTTTATTATTTCAAGTACCACTTTACTGAAGCATTTACAGAACATTTCTGGTGTTTTAAGTACAAGTAACTCTTTACCAATTTTAGATAATTTTCTATTTGAAATTATTGGTAATCAACTAACTGTGTCAGCATCTGACTTAGAAACAACAATGAGAACTTCTTTTCCTGTTGAAGCAAATGAGGAAGGAAAAATTGCTATTCCAGCAAAATTGCTTTTGGATGTTTTAAAAAATTTACCGGATCAACCGTGTACTTTTTTGGTAGACAAAACAAACTATTCAGTTGAGATTGCATACGACAACGGTAAATCTAAGATGGTTGGTTATAATGGGGATGATTTCCCTAGAGTTCCAACAATTGAAAAAAGCAGTAAAATAAATGTTGCAGGTGAATTAATTTCAAAGGCAATCAACAAAACATTATTTGCTACTGGAAATGATGATTTACGTCCGGTAATGAGTGGTGTTTTTTGTCAGTTTAGTCCACAAGACATAACTTTCGTTGCAACTGATGCACATAAATTGGTTCGTTATAGAAGAACTGATTCTAAAGCAACAGGAAGTTCATCTTTTATTCTTCCAAAAAAACCATTGAATTTATTGAAATCAAATTTGCATGGTGATGAAGATGTTGAATTGGAATATAATGAGTCTAATGCGATTTTCTCTTTTAAGGATATCGTTTTAGTATGTCGTTTGATTGATGGGAAATATCCAAATTATGAGGCGGTTATTCCAAAAGAGAATCCGAATGTTTTAACAATTGACCGTGCTCAATTCTTGAGTTCTATCAAACGTGTTTCAATTTTTGCAAATAAAACAACACACCAAATTAAATTGAAATTAGCAGGATCTGAATTATCACTTTCGGCTGAAGATTTAGATTTCAATAACGAAGCAAATGAGCGATTGACATGTAATTACGATGGTGATGACATGGAAATTGGTTTCAATTCTCGTTTCTTGATGGAAATGTTGAACAACCTAGATACAACAGAAGTTCGCCTAGAAATGAGCGAACCTTCAAGAGCTGGTTTATTAATGCCGGCTGTCAATGATAATAAAGATGAAGATGTTCTGATGTTGGTTATGCCAGTTATGTTGAACAGATAAAAAAAATATTTATTTTTAAAAAATCCATTTATCACAGATGAATGGATTTTTTTTTGAGCTAAATTTTTGAATTTGAAATATCAAGGAATCACTTTGGTGCTTTTTTTTGGAATATACGACCAAATAGTAATAAAATCAATACCTCTACACAATATTTAGATGTTTAAATATTCAATAATATGAACATGAATTAACGAACTTAATTAAATTCATGTTCGATATATTGCGACCGCGCAGCAGAGCCGAAGGCAATTCGCGAATTCGAAAACTAAACTTCATTTTTTGTTATAGGGTATATTTCATTCAGATTAAAATAATATTTCATTTTAATGAAGTATATAGTGCAAAATAACTGTTCGTTTTTACAAAAAACTTGTTTCAATATATTTGCCTGAAATAAATAGATCTATTTGCGCTTATTATGAATAATTTTTTCACTTGTCCCTCTGTATCTTAATAAAAATGGACTTTCTACGTAATATAGCGAAGTTGCAATTTTGCACTATTTATGTACTCGATATTATCGCACCTTTATAAAAAACTGAGAAATTATAAGGATATTTAAGATGGTTAGTGAAACCGGGCTAAATCGATTGAATATAAGCACCATTTTTCAAGGAATGATCAACAGCTGCTTCCATCCATGGCATTCCAATTTTAATTGAGTTCAGATTTATCACATCTGAATAATCTGAAAGTAAAACAGAATATTTTCTCCCATTTATATCCATTTCAATACTGCCTTTTTCTTTTCGAACTGAAATTGAGGTTTTGGATGAAGTTAATTTCCAATTTTTCTTGTTCAATGAATAATAATGAATTTCGGAAGGATGCAATTTCAAATACCCTTGAACAGCAAATTTCACTTTTTCTTCCTCGTCAGGTTTGGCTTTGTAAAAGCAAAATAATTGATTGTCCTTACGAACAGTAATTATAACTTGTCGTGTATTAAACACACAAACTTCATTCACATTCATATTTTGATAGCGTTGAACGACTATTGAAATTAGAAGAAATAATCCACTCGTAAAAGCAAGAATTACATGGCTTCTTTTTTGAGCCCATAAGAATAGAAATAAAATCAACATCCCTAAAGCAAATACGACAATAAGTGAAACTTCAAATCCATATGCTACTGCTCCAGGTAAATCTTCCACCCATTCAATAAAAGCTAAAGAAACAAAAATGATAAAGGTCAAAATCATCCCGGCAAAGCGAGCAATGGAAGTCCACCAACTTATTGTAAACAAAACGATACCAAATCCCAAAATAAGACCTGATGAAGCCATTAATCCAATATTGGTTAATACAAAGTAATTTGGAAACTGATGGAAATAATACAACGATAATGGAGTCGTCATCAATTGCGCTGCAAAACCAATGGCTGTTCCCTGCCAAATTTTCATCAACCACTTATTCTTCAAATAAATCAATTGTTCAATCGGTTTATACAATAAAAAGATTCCAAGCATTGCTAAAAATGATAATTGGAAGCCAATATCATAAAGTGTATAAGGATCAAATAACATTAATACAAATGCAGTAAAAAACAAAGAATTTATCGAATTATGATTTTTTCCTGTTAATTGTGAAAGTGCTAAAACTGAAAACATAAAAACTGCCCTTAAAACTGAAGGCGACAATCCAGTGACAACAGCATAAATCCACATGATAATGACAACAATAATAACTGCTTTTTTCCTACTCAATACTTTTGAAAACTGACTAAAAACAACCATTAGAATTTGCATAATTATCCCAATATGCAATCCTGAGACTGCGAGAACATGCATTGCTCCAGTATTCGTAAAACTTGTTGTTATCTCTGAATCTAAAAGAGATTTATCCCCCAATATTAAAGCGAGCGCAATTGCCAATTCTTTGCCTTTCAAGTTTTCCTCTAAAGAAGCTTTTAGATAATTCCTTAAATTAGTTGTTTGTTGACTATACCATGGCAATTCTTCATGTTGAATGATTTTATATTCGTCTTCCCCAACGAATACCATGTGATTAAATCCTTTCTTACTCCAATAATTTTCAGCATCAAATTCACCTGGATTACCATTGTTTTTTATTTTATTAAGTTCTGAGGAAATGAGAATTATATCTCCTGTCTCACATCCATAATTTCCTGATTTCACAAACAATACAACCGGCACTTTTACATCATAATTTGAATTGTCCCCATAAACAGACTGAATATCACCTGTCATTTTTTTCCACTCCCTATCAGAATGTCCAACTTCTCTCATTTTCACCAACAACAAATCCCCTTTCTGATAGAATGAATCCATGTGTTTCTTTTCCCAAGCTCCTCCTCTACTCTGAATCAAAAGTGCTCCAATTAACACAAATAATAAACTAGACAAACTCAATACGATTCCATTATTCAACCATTTCATCCAATAACATACTAGTGACGTGAAAAGAATAAATACAGTTCCGATTGAAAATAGTTCTTGCCATTCAACCAATTCAAAACCAAGTAAAATACCGGAACATAGGCAAATTGTTAGCAACAAAAATGGCTGTTTGAAAAATTGAAACGACATTGTAGATATTTGATTTTTAGGCGTTACAAATGAACGCTTTTTTTTGATAGAAAAAAATACATTTCAAATAGCCTTGTTTATCAACAAAACGAAGCAATAAATTCAATCGAATAACTATCTTTGTTTGCAAATTTTTACAATAGAATCATGAATGTAACTCTTCCAGATGGATCAGTAAAGCAATTTGAAAACGGTATTAGCGCACTTGATGTTGCCAAAAGTATTTCAGAAGGTCTTGCTAGAAATGTACTTGCTGCCAAAGTTGATGGCCAAGTTATTGACGCTAACCGCCCGCTTAATGGGGATTGCACCTTACAATTATTGACCTGGAATGATGCTGAAGGTAAATCGACTATGTGGCATTCTTCTGCTCACATTTTAGCAGAAGCGGTTGAGTTTTTCTATCCTGGCGTTAAATTAGCCATTGGACCTCCAATCACAAATGGATTCTATTACGATATAGATTTCATGGAATACTCCATTTCTGAAAAGGACTTAGAGAAGATTGAAAATAAAATGAAGGAAATTGCGAAAGAGAAAAATGTCTTTGTTCGCAAAGAGATTTCTAAAGCTGATGCGATTTCTTATTTCACCGAAAAACAAGATCCGTATAAACTTGAATTAATTGACGGTTTAGAAGATGGAACGTTGACTTTTTATACTCAAGGAAATTTCACAGATTTATGTCGTGGACCACATATTCCAGATACTGGTGGTTTTAAAGCTGTTAAATTAACATCTATCGCTGGTGCTTATTGGAGAGGTGACGAAAAGAACAAACAATTAACACGTATTTATGGAATTACTTTCCCTAAACAAGCTGAACTTACAGAATATTTAGAAAAAGTTGAAGAAGCAAAACGCCGCGATCATAGAAAATTAGGAAAAGAATTAGAGTTATTTACTTTCTCTCAAAAAGTTGGGCAAGGTTTACCATTGTGGCTGCCTAAAGGAGCTGCATTGCGTGAACGTTTAGAAAACTTTCTTAAAAAAGCACAACGTAAAGCTGGTTATGACCAAGTAATTACTCCTCATATTGGAAGTAAGGAATTGTATGTAACGTCTGGACATTTTGCGAAATATGGTGCAGACTCATTTCAACCAATTAAAACTCCAGATGAAAATGAGGAGTTTTTGTTGAAACCAATGAATTGCCCGCATCACTGTGAGATATTTAAATCAAAACCTCGTTCGTATAAAGATCTTCCTGTTCGTTTTGCTGAATTTGGCACTGTTTATCGTTATGAGCAATCAGGTGAATTACATGGATTGACCAGAGTTCGTGGTTTTACACAAGACGATGCACACATTTTCTGCATGCAAGAGCAGGTAAAAGATGAATTCAAGAAAGTAATTGATTTAGTTCTTTATATTTTCAAAACATTATCGTTTGAGAATTTCAAAGCTCAAATTTCATTAAGAGACAAAAACTCTCCTGAAAAATATATCGGTAGTGATGAAAATTGGGAGAAAGCAGAAAATGCAATCATTGAAGCTGCAGCAGAAAAAGGATTAAGCACATTTATCGAATATGGTGAAGCAGCGTTCTATGGCCCAAAGCTTGATTTTATGGTTGAAGACGCCTTAGGTCGTTCATGGCAGTTAGGTACAATTCAAGTAGATTACAACTTACCAGAAAGATTTGAATTAGAATTTACAGGTGCAGACAATCAAAAGCACAGACCAGTTATGATTCACCGTGCTCCTTTTGGATCTATGGAGCGTTTCATCGCAGTTTTATTAGAACATTGCGCTGGAGATTTCCCATTATGGTTAGCAACAGAGCAATATGCAATCTTACCAATTTCTGATAAATACAATGAGTATGCAGAAAAACTTTCAGAATTGCTAAATAATTACGATATTCGCGGATTCGTGGACGACCGAAACGAAAAGATAGGTAAAAAAATACGGGACGCAGAATTGAATAAAACACCTTTCATGCTGATTGTTGGTGAGAAAGAAGCTGAAAACAATGAAGTTTCTGTTCGTCAACGTGGTGAAGCAGATAAAGGTTCGATGAGCGTTGAAAAGTTTGCCGAATTAGTACAAAAAACGATTGAAGATGAGTTATCATCTAAAGTTTAATTAATTAAATGAGAAAAAACACAAGAAAACCTTTTATTAAAAGAGAGGAAGTAGACCAACACAGAATCAATGAGAAAATTTTATCTCGTGAGATTCGTTTGGTAACTGAAGGAGGAGAACCACAAGTTATTTCTACTGCTGAAGCTATTCAATTAGCGGAAGAGCAAGATATGGATTTGGTTGAAATCTCTCCAAACGCAGTTCCTCCAGTGTGTAAGATTATGGATTACCGTAAATTCTTGTACAATCAAAAAAGAAAGCAAAAAGAATTAAAAGCAAAACAAAGTAAAATTGTATTGAAGGAGATTCGTTTTGGACCGAATACAGATGAACATGATTTTCTTTTCAAATTAGCTCACGCACGTAAGTTTTTGGAAGAAGGAAGTAAAGTGAAAGCATATGTATTTTTTAGAGGTCGTACAATTGTGTTCAAGGATAGAGGTGAAATTTTATTGTTGAAGTTTGCGCAAGAATTAGCGGAAATTGGTGCAGTAGAACAATTACCAAAACTAGAAGGAAAACGGATGATTATCATGATCAACCCTAAAAAGAAATAATTCGGGATTTTAAATTTGGAATTCGGAATTACGAATCCTAAATCACAAATCCTGTAAAGAAGCTATATAAAGGTAACTTTAAAAAACGAAGAGAGATGCCAAAAATGAAAACTAAATCTAGTGCTAAGAAGAGATTCACAATCACTGGAAGCGGTAAAATCAAAAGAAAACACGCTTTTAAAAGCCACATCTTAACTAAGAAGTCTAAGAAGCGTAAGAGAAATTTGACAGCAGCTGGTTTGGTTCACCAAGCAGATGTATCAAATATCAAAGTACAATTGTGTATGTAATTCGTCTTTTGACGAATGTAAACACAAAGGTTTATTATTGTTTAACCCGGTAACGAGTAGCTAAGTCATCTGAAACAAAGGTGCACTCTTTATTAAAAAACTAGAAATTATGCCAAGATCAGTAAATCACGTAGCATCAAGAGCTCGTAGAAAAAACTTGATGAAGCTAGCCAAAGGATACTATGGCCGCAGAAAAAATGTTTGGACAGTTGCAAAAAATGCAGTTGAAAAAGGATTAAATTATGCTTACGAAGGACGTAAGCAAAAGAAAAGAAACTTCCGTTCGTTGTGGATTACGCGTATCAACGCAGGTGCACGTCAACATGGAATGAGTTATTCTCAATTTATTGGAGCTGTACACAAAGGTGGAGTTGAATTGAACCGTAAGGTTCTTGCAGATTTAGCCATGAATCACCCTGAAGCTTTCAAGGCGGTTTGTGACGCAGTGAAGAAATAAGAAGTAATTAAACTTTATATAGCAAGAATCCCGACTTATCGTCGGGATTTTTTTTTGCCCACAATTTTTTCGTCGTAATAATTAAATAATTATAGGTTTAAAATAAAATACACTTCATATTTTACCGAAAAATATTTAAATAAATTGTCTTTTTTATTTCATTTGAATCTCTATTAATAGATTGAATTCAGTTACATTTACGGAAATTTTTTTTTCTATGTCTATAAGTACTACAAAGGCTTCTGCAGCAGGAGTTTTAATAACCATTGGAATTGTGTTCGGAGACATTGGAACATCTCCATTATATGTATTTCAGGCTATAACAGGAAATGGAACTAATTTCTCTTACGATTTAATAATGGGAGGGTTATCATCCGTTATTTGGACATTAATTTTACTTGCAACAATAAAATATATTTACTTCGCACTAAATGCAGACAATAAAGGAGAAGGAGGAATTTTTGCCCTCTTCGCTTTACTAAAATCCAAACGTATCAAATGGGTAATTATTCCTGCATTAATAGGTTGTGCAACATTACTTGCCGATGGATTCATTACTCCAGCAATTTCCATTTCCTCGGCAGTTGAAGGTATCAACAATATTTTTCCAGATTTCCCTGTAATACCAGTTGTTGTGGGTATAATCGTGATGCTATTCTCAATTCAACAATTTGGCACTTCAGCGATTGGTAAAGCATTTGGACCGGTAATGATAATATGGTTTGGATTTTTAGGTTATTTAGGAGTCATCAATATTATGAAAAATCCTGATGTATTAAACGCTTTCAATCCTTATTACGCTTATAATTTGATTGTCAATGTGAAAGGTGGTTTTTGGGTTCTTGGTGCGGTTTTTCTTTGTACTACTGGAGCTGAAGCATTGTATTCAGATTTAGGCCATTGTGGAAAGAAAAACATTCGTATAAGTTGGTCAATGATGAGCATTCTTTTGGTAACCAATTATTTAGGGCAATCAGCTTTATGTCTATCGGATGGTTTTTCTTTGAAATCAAAAGAAACAATTTTTTACGCGATGGTTCCCGATGGAATGTTACCTTTCGCAATTGCAATTGCAACAGCAGCAACAATCATTGCTTCTCAAGCGCTGATTACTGGAGTTTTCACATTAATGAATGAGGCTATCAAATTGAATTTATGGACGAATCTAAGAGTAAAATATCCAACTGATCATAAAGGGCAAATTTACATCCCATTTATTAATTGGTTTTTAATGGCAGGATGCTTACTTGTAATCGCAATTTTTAGAAAGTCGACGGCTATGGAAGCAACTTATGGTTTAGCAATAACTATCGACATGGTAATGACTTCCATTTTGTTATGTTATTTACTCATGCTGAAATATCCAAAAATGAAGGTCGCTTATCTTGTTATTTTTAGTGTTTTCTTGACAATAGAAGGTGTATTCTTAATGTCTAATTTAGGAAAAATTGTTCATGGTGGTTGGTTTACGTTAATATTAGCAACTGGATTCTTTACTTTGTTGTTTTTATTTTACAAAGCACGTTTACTGAGAAAAAGTATTACAGAATATGTTTCAATGAAAAAAGTTATCCCACTGTTAAATGCAACTAAAGCCGACCCAAATCTTCAATACGAAGCATCAAATTTGGTTTATCCAACAAGGAGTAACACCCCAAACAGGTTGGATGCTACAGTATTCTTTTCCCTCTTTAAAAAACGACCACGTAAAGCGGGAGTTGTTTGGTTTTTGCACTTAGATATTTTAAACGAACCTTGGGGAGTGCATTATACTGTTAACGAAATTATAGACAAGTCCTGTTACTATATTAATCTCCAATTGGGTTTCAAAGAAGAACATAGAACAGAATACATGATGAGAAAAATTCAACGAAAAATGGTTGAAAAAGGGGAATTAACAGGAGAAAGTGTTTTTGATTCAGTTAAAGGGAAAATTGATGAACCTGATTTTAAATTCATCGTTTTGAATTCTCGGGTTGCTACAGACAATAAATTAACTGCATTCCAAATTATCTGTGTTAAAGCTTATCGTTTTGTGAAATCAACAGGATTGAAACCAGCAGAAGATTTTGGGCTAGACAAAACGAACGTCATGGTAGAATACATTCCAATTAGTGTCACAAAACAATATGATCAAGAATTAGTTGAAGATTGGGAAGATTATTCTGGAAAACATTCTAAAATTTCCTTGACACGAGGTGAAGATAATTAGAATTATTCTGAATTATTTATATAAAAACAAGGTTAATGTCTATTAAAACAAGTAAGGTAACAGCAGCGGGATTGCTAATAACAGTTGGAATCGTCTTTGGTGATATTGGGACCTCTCCTTTATATGTTTTCCAAGCAATTACTGGAAATGGAAAAGATTTCTCTTATGATTTAATCATGGGTGGATTATCTGCAGTTATTTGGACGTTAATTCTACTTGCAACTATCAAATATATTTATTTAGCGCTCAATGCTGATAATAAAGGAGAAGGAGGAATTTTTGCATTATTTGCATTATTGAAATCGAAGAAGGTAAAATGGATAATAATTCCGGCATTAATTGGTTGCGCAACGCTTTTAGCAGATGGATTTATAACACCTGCTATTTCGATATCATCTGCTGTGGAAGGTATAAATAATATTTTTCCTGATTTTCCAGTAATACCTGTAGTAGTTGGTATCATTGTTTTTTTGTTTTCAATTCAACAATTTGGAACAGCGGCAATTGGAAAAGCATTTGGTCCAGTTATGATCCTATGGTTTGCATTTATTGGCTATTTAGGTCTTATTAATATTGCAAAAAATCCAGATGTATTAAATGCTTTCAATCCATATTATGCATACAATTTGATTGTTAATGTGAAAGGTGGTTTTTGGGTTCTTGGCGCTGTTTTCCTTTGTACTACTGGAGCTGAAGCATTGTATTCTGATCTTGGACATTGTGGAAAGAAAAACATACGAATTAGTTGGTCTGTAATGAGTGTGTTACTTGTTATAAATTATCTTGGTCAGTCAGCTTTGTGTTTGTCAGACGGATTCGTATTAAAACCTAAAGAAACAATATTCTATGCCATGGTACCAGATGGAATGTTACCATTTGCAATCGGAATAGCAACACTTGCAACGATCATTGCTTCACAGGCATTAATTACTGGAGTATTTTCGTTAATGAACGAAGCAATTAAACTTAATTTGTGGACTAATCTTCGCGTTAAATACCCAAGCGATCATAGAGGCCAAATATATATTCCATTTATAAACTGGTTTATGATGGCTGGCTGTTTATTGGTTATAGCAGTATTTAAAAAATCAACAACTATGGAATCTGCGTATGGTTTGGCTATTACTATTAACATGGTAATGACTTCCACTCTTTTGTGTTACCTATTGTTGCATAAGTACCCAAAAATGAAACTTATTTATCTAGGAATTTTTGCCTTTTTCATAGCTTTAGAAGGAATATTTTTACTTTCCAATTTAGGTAAAATCGTTCATGGAGGCTGGTTTACTTTATTACTTGCTTCATCCTTCTTCACTTTACTATATTTCTATTATAAAGCTAAAATTTTAAGGAAAAGTATCACAGAATATATTTCAATGAAAAAAGTAATCCCTTTATTGAACAAGGTTCAAATGGACGAAACCATTAATTTTGAAACATCCAATTTAGTATATCCAACTAGGAGTAACACACCAAACAAAATAGACGCAACTGTATTCTTTTCATTATTCAAGAAACATCCGCGCAAAGCTGGAGTAACATGGTTTTTGCATGTTGAAATAATTAGTGACCCCTGGGGTGTGCACTATACGGTAAATGAAATAATTGATAAATCCTGCTATTATGTAAGTTTACAACTTGGCTTTAAAGAGGAACATCGAATTGAATACATGATGCGTAAAATACAACGCAAAATGGTTGAAAAAGGCGAATTAACTGGAGAAAGTGTTTTCCCAAGTGTGAAAGGTGAATTCGACGAACCAGATTTTAAATTTATTGTTCTAAATTCAAGAGTAGCAACTGATAACAAATTAACTGCTTTCGAAAGCATTTGTATTAAGGCATATCGTTTTGTTAAAATGACTGGACTAAAACCTGCAGAAGATTTTGGGCTAGACAAAACGAATGTTGTAGTAGAATATATTCCAATTTCGGTAACAAAACAATACGACCAAGAGCTGATTGAAGATTGGGAGGATTATTCAGCTAAATCAAATAAAATTGCTTTGACGAGAGGTGAGGAAAATGAGCCTAAAACAGAGTGATATAAATTAAAACTTCTGAAATAAATATTTAAATATAAAATGGGAACCTTTCAATTTCCCATTTTTCATTAAAGATTAAATAATCACTCTATCACAACATATGAAGTACTTTTCTTTCCTTCAGAAATGATTGAAACCAAGTACATTCCTGCTTGCTCTTCTAAATTGATTTCAATTGAAGCTGTCCCTTGAAAATCTTTTGAATATACTTCTCGACCAAAAAGACCTGTAATTTCCTCTCGTATAAGAAGACACCTTTAAAAGTTAAAACAAAAAAAAATGGGAACCTTTCGAGTTCCCATTTTTCTTAAAATATGTAAGAATTATTTCTTCTTATCTGCTTTGTCATCAACTTCTTCGAAGTCAACATCTGTTACTTCATCCGCTGGATTTTCAGCACTTTCGTTTCCTCCAGTGTTTCCTCCATCAGCATTTGCAGCATTGTACATGTCTTGAGATGCAGCTTGGAAAACAGTATTTAATTTTTCCATTGCAGCTTCAAGATTTCCAACGTGTCTCGCTTCGAATTCAGTTTTCAATTCAGCTAATGCTTCTTCGATTGGTTGTTTTTTATCAGCAGAGATTTTATCTCCGTATTCCTTCAACTGACGCTCAGTTTGGAAAATCGTAGAATCTGCTTTGTTGATCAACTCAACTTCTTCACGTAACTTATTATCTGAATCAGCATTTGCAATCGCTTCAGCTTTCATTCTTTGGATTTCAGCATCTGACAAACCTGAAGAAGCTTCAATCTTAATTGATTGCTCTTTTCCTGTTCCTTTGTCTTTTGCAGAAATATTCATGATACCATTTGCATCAATATCGAACGTTACCTCAATTTGTGGCACTCCTCTTTGTGCTGGTGGAATATCCGTTAATTGGAAACGACCCAATGATTTGTTGTCAGTCGCCATCGTTCTTTCACCTTGTAATACGTGAATATCAACTGATGGTTGACTATCTGAAGCCGTTGAGAACACTTCTGATTTTTTAGATGGAATTGTCGTATTCGCTTCGATCAATTTCGTGAAAACTCCACCCATTGTTTCGATTCCTACTGATAAAGGAATAACGTCTAATAACAATACATCTTTTACTTCTCCTGTTAAAACTCCACCTTGAATTGCTGCACCAACTGCAACCACTTCGTCAGGATTAACTCCTTTTGATGGTGCTTTTCCAAAGAAACGCTCTACTGCATCTTGAATAATCGGAATACGTGTTGAACCACCTACTAAAATTACTTCATCGATATCACTTGTTGATAATCCAGCGTTTTTCATTGCTGAACGACAAGGAGCGATTGTTCTTTCAACGATGTCAGAAATTAATTGCTCAAACTTCGCACGTTGTAATGTTCTTACAAGGTGTTTAGGTATACCATCAACTGGCATGATGTAAGGCAAATTGATTTCAGTTGAAGTAGTTGAAGAAAGTTCAATTTTCGCTTTTTCAGCAGCTTCTTTCAAACGTTGTAATGCCATTGGATCTTCACGTAAGTTCAATCCTTCGTCATTTTTAAATTCTTCTGCTAACCAAGCAATGATTGCCTCATCAACGTCATCTCCACCTAAGTGAGTATCTCCGTCTGTTGCCAATACTTCAAATACACCATCTCCTAATTCAAGTACAGAAACGTCATGTGTTCCTCCACCAAAATCGAAAACAACGATTTTTTGATCAACTCCTTTTTTATCTAATCCATAAGCTAAAGCTGCTGCTGTAGGCTCATTGATAATTCTTTTGATTGTTAAACCAGCGATTTCACCAGCTTCTTTTGTTGCTTGACGTTGAGCGTCATTGAAATATGCAGGAACAGTAACAACTGCTTCAGTAACTTCATGACCTAAATAATCTTCAGCTGTTTTCTTCATTTTTTGAAGAATCATTGCAGAAATTTCTTGTGGAGAATACAAACGATCGTCGATTTTCACACGTGGAGTATTGTTGTCTCCTTTAACTACCGTGTAAGGTACACGTCCTGCTTCCGCTTTCATTTCCTCATAAGTTGTACCCATGAATCTTTTGATAGACGAAATTGTTTTTGTCGGGTTAGTGATTGCTTGACGTTTCGCTGGATCTCCAACTTTACGCTCACCACCTTCAACGAATGCTACAACTGAAGGTGTTGTTCTTTTCCCTTCTGAGTTAGCAATTACTACCGGCTCACTTCCCTCCATCACAGAAACACACGAGTTGGTAGTTCCTAAGTCAATTCCAATTATTTTTCCCATTTTGTAATTATTTTTTCACTTTTAAAACTTGATTTCGATTAGTCAATCATTATGCCACCAGAAAAAAAGTTTCAAAAACGTACTAATTTGTCATTCACACACCTTTCATAGCATATTTTTATGTCGAAATGACAGATTGACTGACAAGTTTTGATAAAATATGTCTAAAATATTGAGCCAATCTCATTTGAAATAGTATTTTTATTAAAAAATCTAACCCTATGAAAGTATTTATTTCCCTTTTGACAGTTGCCTTTTTGCTTTTACAATCGTGCAACAGCAAACCATCAATGACACCCATAGAATACAATGACACCATTATAAAGGAACAAGCAAAAATCATTGAATTAATGTTTGATTTAGTTGCAAAAATCGAAACAGATTTAGACGGCTGTGAAGCTGTTCGTTTAAAAACAATTATTCAATGTGACTCATCAATTCAACGTGTTTCTAAAATGGAACCATTTGATGGTGATGCATCAATGAAAAACACTGCTTTAGATTTGTTTAATTTCTACAAAAAAGCCTATCAAAATGAATATAAAGAAATGATAGTGATTCTTCAATTAGGCGACAAAATCACTGCAGAAGATATGGCAAGAATGACAAGTTTAAATGATGAATTAGCGAAAAAAGAAATTTCATTTGATAGTGCTTTCCAAGGAGCACAAGCGGCATTTGCAAAAAAGAACAATATAATTATTGAGGATAATAAATTACAAAAGAAGATTGATAACATCTAATTTTTTAATTGAATTTAAAAAATCCATTCTCTCCAAATTCCAATTTTAAACCTGGTATATCTGCAGCAGTCAATAACTTGATTTGCTGCAGAGCTCCATTTAATGGATCTAAAACAGGTCCACCCTCACCCAATTGTTTTGTTGAAACAATATTTCCATCAATAAAGGTCCCATCTCTTTTCAATCGTAACTGAAAAAGCGGAGCAACACCACTAATCCCGTTCAAATTGAATCTGCCATACGTGCAGAAATTCCCCATTGAATACGTAATGAATTTTCCTTTATAAAGATCAATCGCCCTTGTGACATGCGGACCATGACCCAAAACTACATCAGCACCAGCATCAATAGCAACTCGCGCAAATTCATAAACATTCCCTCGATCTTCTTCATAAAAAATTTCCGTTTTCTTAGTGACATGAGACCTACTAGAACCTTCAGCTCCGCCGTGAAACGATACAATAACAACATCACACATTTCATTTAATTTCGAAACAACCTTTCGCACTGTTTCATAATCTGTTATTTGAAGACACGCCGTATTTGGTGCAAAACCTGTCATTCCAATTTTTAATCCTTTAACTGTCAATGTATCCCATGGGCACGATTCTAAACCTGCAAAACGAAAGCCTTTTTCTTTCAAAACTTTAGAAGAATTATCTCTGCCTACTTGACCAAAATCGCCCATGTGGTTATTGGCAACAGATAAAAAATCAAATCCAGCGATTTTCAATTGTTCAACAAAATATTCTGGTTGTCTGAATGCATAACATTTTGTTGAATCTTGACATTTTTTGACTGTTCCTCCAGCATTTAAAACCGTTCCTTCCAAATTACCAAATGTAATGTCAGCGTTCTGAAGAAAAGTGTAAAGTGGCTCAAGCAATAATAAATCTCTCGGTGGCAGATAAGAATCACTTGGGAAATTAGTCCCCATCATGATGTCTCCAACCGCAACAAGTGTGATAATAGAATCATTTACGATTGTTGTATCACTTGTATTTCTAGTAGCATTATTTTCATCAGCAATAGCTTCCTTTGGAAAGATGAAAAATAGTGCTATACTCAGACTTATTCCAAGAAAAATTAAAGATATTTTCATTTTTTTACTCAATTTTTAGTCAAATGCGTTAAAAGAATTCTGACTCATTTGAATCAACTTTTCATATTGTGCAGGAGATAAATCAGAATGGTAATAATGAACTGGATTTACTTTTTGCCCACCTTTTTCAACTTCATAATGCAAATGAGGACCAGTAGACTTGCCAGTGCTTCCAACTAACCCAATTAATTCACCTCTTTTAACTTTTTGACCTGGGGTGATTTTAAAAGCACTCAAATGGGCGTATCGTGTTTTATAACCGTAGCCGTGATTGATAACAATACATCGGCCATAACCCCACCCACTTACTTCTGTTGACTCAACCACGCCATCTCCTGTGGAATAAACATTTGTCCCAATATTCGCTGTGAAATCCATTCCTGTATGCATGCGCCTCGTTTTATAAATTGGATCAATTCGATAACCATAACCTGAGGCCATGTGTTTCAAGTTTTTATTACTTACTGGTTGAATCGCAGGAATACTTGATAACATTTTCTCCTTGTTTTTGGCTAATTCCAACAATTCTTTAAAAGATAAACTTTGACCGTTAAGTCGTCGTTCAACATAATCCATTTTATCAGAGGTACTTTTTAATAATTTTGAATTCGTGTACCCTTCTAAATAGTTGTATTTCTCACTTCCACCCGTCCCCATGATTCTCAATTCGTCTGGGAATTTATCAGCATATAAAGCAACTCTATAAAGATCTTCATCGCGCTTTTGCATTTCATCAAGCACTTTATTAACCAAATCTAAATCAGCATTTAATCGATTATATTCCTCTTTATAAATTTCAATTTCACTTTTCAACTGTTTTTCTTTGGGAGAATCTAATTTTCGTGAAAATAAAAAAGCGAGAATTAATCCCATTGCAATACTTGGTGCCATCCATAGAAAAACACGAAAGATCCGAGAACCAAAACTCACCGAAACTTCCTCATACGAAAGGTTTCTAGGATTATATCTGTACTTCTTTTTAGACATCTGAAACAAATGTAATTATTTTCTTTTGTTGAGCTTGTTAAAAAACGTTTAAGACCTTCGTTTTCACCTTGTTCAAATATTAACCTGAGTTCGGCTTTTCCTTTTCATGAATTCAGTTAAATTTGCAACTTATTGAATAATCGAAAACGTCATATAGATAGATGAAAGTTTCTGAAATACGCGAACAATTTTTCACCTTTTTTGAATCAAAAGGTCACGAAATAGTGCCATCAGCACCAATGGTTGTTAAAAACGACCCTACACTTATGTTTACAAATGCTGGAATGAACCAATTCAAGGATTTCTTCTTGGGTAATGCCATTCCAAAAAATAGATGTGTCGCCAATTCTCAAAAATGTTTACGCGTTTCTGGAAAACACAATGATTTGGAAGAAGTTGGAGTTGATACCTACCACCATACCATGTTTGAAATGCTCGGTAATTGGTCATTTGGAGATTATTTCAAGGAAGATGCAATTAATTGGGCATGGGAACTTTTAACGGAAGTTTATAAGATTCCTAAAGATCGTTTATATGTTACTGTTTTCGAAGGTGATGCTACTGACAATGTTCCGATGGACACTGAAAGTTTTGATATTTGGAAAAAATTAATTCCTGAAGACAGAATCATCTTAGCTTCTAAAAAGGATAATTTTTGGGAAATGGGCGATACAGGTCCTTGCGGTCCTTGTACAGAAATCCATGTTGATGTCAGACCTAAAAAAGAACGTGATATTATTGATGGTAAATCATTAGTGAATTATGACCATCCGCAAATGATTGAAATCTGGAACAATGTGTTCATGCAATTTAATCGTTTATCGGACGGAAGTTTAGTTCCACTTCCTGCAACACATGTTGATACAGGAATGGGATTAGAGCGATTAGCAATGGCCTTACAGGGCAAAACTTCTAATTATGACACAGATCTTTTTCAAACACTTATTCAACACATGGAAAAAGTTTCAGGTGTAAAATATGGTGTCAAAGAAGAAACAGATATTGCTTTAAGAGTAATTGCAGATCATATACGCGCAATTGCTTTTTCTATTGCAGACGGACAATTGCCATCCAATACAGGTGCTGGTTATGTCATCCGAAGAATATTAAGAAGAGCAGTTAGATATGGTTACCAAACATTAGGATTAAAAGAACCATTTTTATGTGATTTGTCTGTTGTATTGAGTGAAATCATGGGAGATCCTTTTGAAGAGTTGATTCAGCAAAAAGAATTGGTTCAAAAGGTAATCCGTGAAGAAGAAATCAGCTTTTTTAGAACATTGGAATTAGGAATTAAGCGAATTGAGACCATTATTCAAACAACTAAAAAAGCAGATAATGATATCATTGATGGGAAGGAAGTTTTCGAATTGTTTGATACGTATGGTTTTCCAGTTGATTTAACTTCTTTGATTGCAAGAGAGAATGATCTTTCAATTGACGAGGAGGCTTTTGACAAAGAACTTCAAAAACAAAAAGACCGTTCTAGAGCTGCGACAGCTATTGAAACAGAAGATTGGGTGCAAGTTCACCCAGATGCGATTTCAGAATTTATTGGTTATGACACTTTAACATCTCTGGTGAAAATTCTGAAATACAGAAAAGTGAGTCAAAAACAAAAAGCTTTTTATCAATTAGTATTTGACAAAACACCGTTCTATCCAGAAGGCGGTGGACAAGTTGGTGACAAAGGATTTATTGAATTAAATGACGAGAAAGTATTCATCTTTGATACGAAAAAAGAGAATAATTTAATCATCCATTTAACGGAGAAATTACCAAGTAATCTTGAAGCAGTTTACACAGCTGTTGTGAACGAATCAAAAAGAGTAGATTCTGCTAGTAATCACTCAGCGACACATTTATTGCACCATGCATTAAGAACCGTTTTAGGAACGCACGTGGAGCAAAAAGGATCATTGGTAAATCCAGATTATTTGCGTTTTGACTTCTCTCATTTTTCAAAAGTGACAGATGAAGAATTAGAAAAAATTGAAACATTAGTCAGTGAAGCAATCAAGCAAAACATCTCACTGGACGAACGCCGCAATACACCGATTGAAGAAGCAAAGGAAATGGGAGCCATGGCTTTATTTGGTGAGAAATATGGCGATGCTGTTCGCGTTATAAAATTTGGTGAATCAGTGGAGCTTTGTGGCGGAATCCACGTTCCATCAACTGGAAAAATTGGTTTATTTAAAATTACAACTGAAACAGCTGTTGCGGCAGGAATACGCAGAATAGAAGCAATTACATCAACAACAGCAGAAAATTACTTCAAACAAAAAGCAAAAACACTCGATTCAATCGCATTGACATTGAAAAATCCGAAAGACTTGATAAAAGCTGTGGACGATTTATTGATGAAGAACAATCAAATGAATAAGGAAATCGAATTGCTTCAAAAAGAAAAAGCGCTTGCTGTAAAAGGTGATTTGAAAAACAAGATTGAAGTAATTAACGGAATCAATTTCCTTGGAACAATTGTTTCTTTGGATGCTGGTTCGATTAAAGATATTTTATTTCAATTAAAAGGCGAAGTTGATAATTTCTATGGTGTTATAGGTGGAAACGAAGGCGATAAATGTTCAATTAGTATCATCGCTTCAGATTCAGTAATAGAAAATAAAGGAATTAACGCTGGAAATATCATTCGTGAAGTTGCAAAACAGATCGATGGTGGTGGCGGTGGACAAGCTTTCTTTGCAACTGCTGGAGGAAAAAAACCAAGTGGTTTAGCGAATGCTATTAGTGATGCTAAAGCAAAAATTTAAAATAGTTTTTATTTTGAAATTCCAGTTTTCTCTTTGATAAACAGAATGCCTTTTTTCACATAATTGACCGTTTCTTTCTCAAGTGAAAACAAGTAAATTGGAAGAAAGAAAACACCAAATACTAAAATGGATTCAATACAACATTGAATCCATTTGTTTTGAATCAAATCCTCCGTTAAACTCCCAAGATAAATCGTTAATAGTCCTAAGCCGATAACAATAAATTGATTGCGCTGAAAAGGATGTATTTTATAAATTGCCCAAACGAAAATCAATCTACCAACATTGTAAATTATTAATGCAATTGATGTTGAAATCGCAGCCCCGGCTATACCCCATTTCGGGATGAAAAGTAGATTCAAAAAGAAAACTGCACCAATTAAAACTAAGGTGAATATTATGTCGTATTTGAACTTTTTGGAAGTAGAAAAAATTGAGCCATTCAATCCAAAAAACATGTCAATTAATCTTCCCATCATTAAGAAGAAAAACACCCATTTCCCTTCATGAAATTCAGGTTTCAAAAACGAAAACAAAAAATCAATATTATTCCAAACGAACACAAAAGAACCCAGACCAATAACCAAAGAAACGGAACTCACTTTTTGATACAATTCTTTCATTTTGTCAAACTCTCGATGCTTCCAATAATCTGCGACCAAGGAAGAACTCACTCTCAAAATCGACTTAAAAGGAACTTGAATTGCGCTTGTGAGAAATACTACTGTGGTATATACTCCTGTGGCTTGAAGACCTATAAACTGAGCGATCATCATTACATCCAAAGCATTCACTAAAACATTCCCCAACGTATTGACGTAATTAAACAACGAAAATTGAATCAATATTTTTTTAAATCGCTTAGAAATCTTTATGCTAGACAAACTCAAATTCAATTCATTGATGCGATATAAATAAATTATCAAAACCAACGCAGGTAAAATGTAAATAAGACTATGTAGTATAATAAAAACATTAAATGAAATGGCATTGAACCAAATCAACATAAGTAATAGTGTTAATGAAAGGCGTAATACTATTTCTAGAGCGACAACAGAAATAATATTTTTGTAAAAACTTCTTAAATACACTTCTAATATCATAAATAGAACATAAGAAATTCCAATAGGTAAAATCCACAAATAATACGTAACAAAAAGTGCAGAACGTACCGAATACATTCCTTCAATCTTCGACCTAAACAATAAAGCTGCAATTGTACAAATTGTAATTCCTAGAAGGACAATCAGTAACATTAAGGGCAAAAATCCATGGTGCTTCTTTTCCTCATTTTTAAAGAAAGGTAAGAATTTCCATGTTGTATAAATCGTTCCAAGATTTGCAAATTGGGCAAATAAAATTCCTACAGAATAAATCAAATTCACTAATCCAATTTGTTCGGTAGTGAGGATGAGAAGAAACAATAGACCTTTATTCAAATAGCCTAAGACTATTCCTAAATAAGAAATAATCATTGTACGAAATGCATCTTTTTGAACTATACCCATAATCTGTTGGAACAAATATAAGCTATCTCTGAATATTACGTTGAATTGATAATGAAACAACAAATTTCGGTGATCTTTTTACAGTTCGCGAATTGCCTTCGGCTCTGCTGCGCGGTCGCAATATGTCGAACAACTAATTTAAAAATAACTTCTCTTTTGCCTTAATATTAAAATGGGATTATAACATATTTTTACCATAATCAATATTGTAAATTAGCAAAATAGCTATATTACGTAGAATCCCTATAAATACTAACATTTCAGAAGGATTTTTCCATAGAATTCATTTTTTTAAATGAGAAAAAATCTTTACAAAAGGCATCTTCGATTAATAAATAAAATAAAATTCATTTATGGAAATTGAACGAATCCAGAATCTATGTGTAATACAACGAATGTTGGACTAAATAATAGTTGAAGTTCGTATTAATTGTTAAACAAAATCTACAAGAGCTATGAAAAATATTGGAATTAATGATCCGTGTTCAGAGAATTGGAATAAAATGAATCCAACTCAAAAAGGTGCTTTTTGTCTAAAATGTGCAACTGAAGTGCATGATTTTACCAATAAATCAAACTACGAAATCAAACAAACCTTAAAAAGTTTAATTGGTCAACCAGTTTGTGGTAGAATCACAAACACGCAAGAAGCTGCTCTTAATGCTGAATTTGAAGCGTGGCAAATTGGCTCTAAACACACCGTTCAAAGTGCGATGTTATTTTCACTTATAGTCGTTTTTGGCTTGACATTATTCAGTTGTTCTGATGAAAAGGAGAAAGAAACAATTCAACAAATTCAACATTCTGCAATGCGTATTTTTTCTGATAATACGAGTTTAGACCAAACTGTTAAAGAAAATAGTGAAAGTATTGAATTTGCAATTCCAGAAATGATCGAGGCTGAACTTCCAGAGATTCTAGGAAAAATATCCTATGAACAATCAATTCAAGAAGATATCAATATTATAGAAAACAGTGATCAATTGCACTATGGTTATGCCGGTGGAATTGGGTATTCGAATGTATACATGGATTATTTAGATCAAACGGTTGTTACAGATCCATTTTTAGAAGCAGAAAAAGATGAAAATGGCATTGCTTTACCAACTGAATTTGCATCCAAGGTTTTCCCAAATCCAGTTAGCACAATTACCACATTAGAAGTTGGTATTCCAACCAAAGAACGGTTTGAAATAACGTTATTCGATATGAATGGGAAACTTATTGAATCGATTTATTCTGGAAAACTTGATCGTGGAACTTTTCGTTATCAAATTGATATGACCAATCTTATAACTGGAATGTATATAGTGGTTATCGCTTCTGAGAACAACAAAGAATCTTTGAGAATTAGTAAAATATAAGACTCTTATTAAATATTTTCGGAAATAACGGTGAACAATTTTCACCGTTATTTTTTTGCTTAATTTTACGTAAGAATTAAAAACGTGAAAAAGGTACTTGTAATCACATATCATTGGCCTCCTTCTGGAGGAATCACAGTATTACGGTGCTTAAAATTTGTAAAATATTTACGTGATTTTGGTTGGGAACCAGTTGTTTTCACAGCTGAAAATCCGTCTTATCAGTTTTTGGATTACACGAATGAAAAAGACATTCCTGAAGGATTAGAAATTCATAAAGTTCCTATTTACGAACCGATTAATCTTTTCAAGAAATTATCCGGAAGAAAAAGAAATCAGGCATTACAAAACATTACCTCCAATTCTGCCAATAAAAGAAACATCGTTGATAAGCTTGGAATGTGGGTCAGAGGAAATTTCTTCATTCCAGATGCACGCTATAAATGGATCAAGCCTTCTGTTCGTTATTTAGAGAATTATTTAAAAACAAATCATATCGACGCCATTATTACGGATGGACCGCCTCATACGAACACCGTTATTGGAATGCGTATTTCGCAGAAATTCAATATTCCTTGGTTGGCGGACTTTCAAGATCCATGGACGCAAGTTGATTATTATTCTAAATTATACATTGGAAAACGAGCTGATAAAAAACACCATCAATTAGAACAAGAAGTTTTTAAAACCGCTAAAAAAATCACTATTGCGAGTCCAACTTGGAAAGAAGATTTGGAGGGAATTGGTGCAAAAAACGTTGATGTGATTTATTACGGTTACGATGAACCTGATTTTTCTGCCTATTCAGCTAAAGAGTCATCTGAATTCATTTTCTTTCATGGCGGACTGCTAGGAGAAGATCGAAACCCTGAATCATTTTTCAAGGTCATTCGCAAATTAATGAATGAGTTTCCTGAAATCGCATCGAAAGTGAAAATCAAATTTGCTGGTGAAGTGGATTATGCAGTGAAACAAGCCTTAAAAGCAACTCAACTTCTTGAAATTACCGAATTCATGGGAATGATTCCACGACAAAAAGTTATGGATGAATATGAAACTGCTTCCTTCCTGCTCTTGCCTATCAACAAAGCGTTGAATGCTAAAGGAAGAATTCCAGGTAAATTATTCGAAATGATGCGCAGTGGAAAACCATTACTTGTTTTTGGACCGAATGACGGGGATGTAAAGAAGATTGTTGAAGAAAAACAAAAGGGCCAATCATTCGAGTATACAGATGAAGATAGATTGTACGATTATTTGAAAAAAGCACTTCTTGAAAATGAAACGGGAAATTTCAATCAAACTCAGTTAGTATCAGAGTTTTCGAATAAAGCAATAACAGAAAAGATTGCAGGATATTTAAATGAAATAACTTCATGAAAAAGCCGATAGAAAATTCTAAAAAAGTAGCTTACTGCTTTTTAGTAAGTAATGAAGGAAGAGATTTCCATTTGCTTCTTCCGTTTATTTATTATTTGGAAAAATTTGAAAATTTTGAAGTGCAATTTGAATTTGTATGGAACGCACATAAAATTTATCAAAAAAAACCAGACTTAGTTATATTGCCCAATACAAGAGGACATTTACTGTATAAAGAAATCTCAGAATATTCATTTGAAAATAATATATTAGTCTTTTATCATGACTCAGAAGGGAATTTTAAAACTGAAATGACCTATGATTTTTTAGGGTACAATAAGAAAGGAATGTTTTATTGCCCAATTCAGTTCACTTGGAACCAGCGCGTAAAAGATTTTTTAATTGAAAAATATAATTTTCCTGAAAACAAAGTGATCGTGTCTGGGGCTCCTGGCTTTGACAAATACAAAATTCTTCCTCAAATAGAAAAAGCTGCGATTCTCAAAAAATACAATTTGTCACAGTATTCCAAGGTTGTTGGATATGCTGGATGGGCTTTTGGAAAACTGTATAATGAAGAAATAAATGATGTCTTAAATATTCTATTAAAACCTGGAGAAGAAGGGAAAAGATGGTTAGAAAGTCAGCGTGATATTGTTGAAGATTGTTTAAGACAAGCTATTGAAAAATATCCAGATGTATTATTTATCTTAAAGAAACATCCTCGAGAAAATTTTGAATCTGATTATAGAGATTCTCGCAATGAAATGAATCAATTGATTAAACATGAGAATGTCTTATATTTAAAAGATGAAGAAGAGATTCAAGATTTAATTCAAATTTCTGATTTATGGGTGGCCTTTGAAAGTACATCAATAATGGAAGCATGGCTGCTTGGAAAACCTACTTTAATAATAAATTCAGATTCAGATTTCAAACGTGTAGATATTTATAAAGGATCTGCATCAGTTAAGAATCCAACTGAAATGTTATATGCTTTTTCGCAATTATTCGAAGAAAATAATTTAGCATACTTTGAGCAAGAATCAATATTGAAAAGAAGAAAAGCGATTATTGAGAATTCAATCGGGTTTAGTGATGGTTTGAATCATATGAGAATCGTGAAAAGTTTTAAACCGTATCTTAATTCTATACAAAAGAATGATAACAAGATAAAGCTGAATTTCAAATTTTTGAGAATATACATCTTATTACATATTGGGAAATTGTTTTACATTCCATGGTTATTTAAAAAGATGCCAAAATTCAAAAAGACTGTTTGGGTTTTTGAAAACTATAAATTAGAAAAAATAAAAGAAGGCCGTAAGAATTTATATCCTCATTTAGATGCATTTTACATTAAAACTAATTTAAATGATAAAATCCGAACTGGCGAAATTTGGGAACAACTTTAAAGCAATAATTTATACGTTCTAATTTTCTATGTTTTGATATATTTGTATGATTTCAAAAAATAACATCACGTGAAAGAAAAATCAATTTTAATTACTGGAGGAACTGGCTCTTTAGGGAAAGCGTTGACCAAACATATTCTCACCAAATATCCTGAGGTTAAACGTCTCGTTATTTTTTCTAGAGATGAACAAAAACAGTTTGAAATGGAACAAGATTTCCCTCAAAAAGTTTATCCGCAAATTCGCTATTTTATTGGTGATGTTAGAGATCAAGAAAGACTTGAAAGGGCATTTACAAATATTGATTATGTTATTCATGCGGCTGCAATGAAACATGTGCATATTGCTGAATACAATCCAGACGAATGTGTGAAAACAAATGTTGGTGGCGCGCAAAATGTTATCAACGCAGCGTTAAAAACAAATGTTGAACGTGTTGT
This sequence comes from Flavobacteriales bacterium, assembly GCA_947470515.1. GTDB lineage: Bacteria > Bacteroidota > Bacteroidia > Flavobacteriales_D > Crocinitomicaceae > M0103. The sequence goes on along the minus strand of CANITF010000003.1, from coordinate 34,326 downwards.
TGCATTGTCAACCGACAAAGCATGTGCGCCAATAAATTTATATGGTGCAACAAAATTAACATCTGATAAGTTATTTATTGCGGCAAACAACATCAAGGGAAAAAGAAATATTCAATTTTCTGTAGTTCGGTATGGGAATGTTATGGGATCAAATGGTTCTGTAATTCCCTTTTTTATTAAAAAGAAAAAAACTGACGGAATTCTTCCAATTACAGTTTCATCAATGACACGTTTTAATATATCGCTTCAAGGTGGTGTTGACATGGTTATGCATGCATTAGACTCAGCTTGGGGAGGAGAAGTATTTGTGCCTAAAATTCCTTCCTATAGAATAGTTGATGTAGCGGAAGCTATTGGTCCGGAATGCCAAAAACCTGTTATTGGAATTCGACCAGGTGAGAAAATTCACGAAGAAATGATTACTTCTTCGGATTCTTTTTTCACGTATGACCTAGGAAAATATTACGTTATACTTCCCCAAACTCCCAATTGGAAAACAGCCGATTTTATTTCTCATTTCAATGCGAAAAAAGTTGAAGAGGGATTTTCTTATAACTCTAATAATAACGCAGAATGGGAAACAGTTGATGGTTTAAGAAAATTAATCAAAGAATTTGTTGATCCTTCATTTTCCATATGAGAAAACCGATACCATATGGCAGACAAGAAATTACTCAAGGTGATATTGATGCCGTTATCGAAACATTACAATCTGACTTTTTAACACAAGGTCCTAAAATTCAACAATTTGAAAACGAATTTGCCCAATACGTAGATTCAAAATATGCTGTAGCTGTTAGTAATGGAACAGCTGCACTGCATTTATGTGTTCTTGCATTAGGAATAAAAAGCGATGAATATGTTATTTGTACGCCAATAACTTTTGCAGCATCGGTAAATTGTGTAAAATATTGTGGTGGAAATGTTCTTTTTGCGGATATTGATCCAACTACTTATTTAATGGATATTGAATCTGTAAAATCAGTTTTAGAAAGTAATACAGACAAAAAAATAGTTGGAATTATACCTGTTGATTTTGCGGGAAGAGTTACACAATTGGATGAATTCAAAAAACTCGCAAATAAACACGGTTTATGGATTCTTGAAGATTCATGCCATTCTCCTGGTGGATTTTTTATTGACTCAGAAAATAAGCAACAAAAAGCAGGTAATGGACAATTTGCTGATTTGTCTATTTTTTCATTTCACCCGGTAAAGCATATTGCTACTGGTGAAGGAGGAATGATTACAACAAATAATGAAAATCTTTATAAGAAGCTTTTAGAATTGAGAACTCATGGTATTACAAGAAATACTGAGTTATTCGAAAATTCTATAGATTTCGCAAATGGCAACAGCACAGAGAAACAAATAGATTTCCCGCTTTGGTATATGGAAATGCAATCATTGGGATATAATTATAGACTAACAGATTTTCAAGCCGCTTTGGGAAGCTCGCAATTATTAAGGGCAGACAAAAATCTAAATCGCCGTAAAGAAATTGCAAAAATCTATACTGAGGCGTTCAAAGATTTCAATCCAGTAATAAATTACTCTGGATTTGTTGAGGGACATGCCTACCACCTTTTTGTTTTAGAAGTTACTAATAGAAGAGGTTTATACGACTATCTAAGAGAGAATAATGTATTTGCTCAAGTGCATTATATTCCTGTGCATTTAATGCCATATTATAAAAATCAGGGATGGAAAGAAGGAGATTTTCCTCATGCCGAAAGATATTACTCCAGATGCATCAGTATTCCAATGTATCCAAGTATTGAAAATGTACACATCAAATTTGTAATTGAAAGGATTAAATCCTATTATAAATAAAGATTCCGTTATCAATTACGATACATATATTTTCATTAAATTTGTTTCAAAACCATATTTATGTCAGGAAACAGTTTCAAAACTGAGCAAGAAGTCTTTTGGGCTGGAGAATTCGGAACAGAATATATCGATCGAAACAAAGGTGAATACTTATTAGCTTCTAACCTGTCTTTTTTTAGCAAATCTTTAAAACAAGCTGGAAAAATTAAATCATGTATTGAGTTTGGGGCTAATATCGGTATGAATTTAAAGGCGCTGAAATTATTATACCCAGATTTAAAATTAAATGGCATAGAAATTAATTCAACAGCTGCTGAAGAACTCAAGAAAATAATTGGTGAAAACTCAGTTTATAATTGTTCTATTTTTGATTTTGAACCTATTGAAAAGGTTGAATTAGCGTTGATTAAAGGAGTATTAATCCATATAAATCCAGAATACCTATCAACTGTTTATCAAAAATTGTATGATGCTTCTAGTAATTATATATTAATTGCAGAATATTATAACCCATCACCAGTTGCAATTCCTTACCGAGGACATAGTGACCGACTTTTTAAAAGAGATTTTGCGGGAGAAATGCTTCAACTTTATTCAGATCTAAAATTAATAGATTACGGTTTTTTATATAAAAACGATCCCGTTTTTCCTCAAGATGACATTACTTGGTTTCTATTGGAAAAAACGAAATAATAATAAATACAAAACTTTGAAAATTTGATTGCAATTATCCCAGCAAGAGGTGGAAGTAAACGGATTCATAGAAAGAACATCAAGTCATTTCATGGAAAACCGATTATTGCATATGCTATAGAAACTGCAATTTTATCTAATTTATTTGATGAAGTAATTGTATCAACTGATGATGAAGAAATTGCTGAAATTGCAATAAAATATGGCGCTAAAGTTCCATTTTATAGATCTCAAAACAATTCTAATGATTTCGCTACCACTTCAGATGTATTATTGGAAGTCATAGATCACTATTCAGGAAATTTAGAATCGATTTGTTGTATTTATCCAACTTCACCACTTATTAATTTTGAAGATTTAATTAATGCCAATGCCCTTTATAAAACTGGGAAATTTGATACTGTTATAGCAAGCGTAGTTTATTCATTTCCAATTCAAAGAGCCTTTAGATTAACGATAGAAAAAGAAATAGAACTATTACATCCAGAATTAATTGAAACTAGATCTCAGGATTTAGAATTAACTTACCACGATGCTGGTTCATTTTACTTTTTCAATGTGCCTGAGTTTCAGAAAAACAAGACTCTTTGGAAAGGAAAAGTTGGTTCGTATCAATTACCAGAACTAAAAGTTCAAGATATTGATACCTTGGAGGATTGGTTGCAGGCAGAAATAAAATATTCGCAACTACATAAATGACAAAGCGATTGTTATTTCGAGTTGACGCCAATCAAGAAATTGGCTATGGACATCTTACAAGATGCCTTTCAATAGCTGATTCAATCGACAATTTTGAAATTACTTTCTTTAGTACAGACAATCTTGAAACATATTTCAAGGTTTTAAAAAATGAAAAATATCATTTTATTCAATTAAATGAAAGTAATGATTTCCTATCCATTATCAAATTACATGACATTGTAATTATCGATGGTTATAACTTTGATTTAAGTTATCATGAAGCAATACATTCCCTAGGAGCAAAAATTATAAGCATTGATGACCTTGCTAATCGAAAATTATTAGCTGATGTTATTTTAAATCCTACTCCAGCATTGTCCAGTCAAAACTATATTTGTCCAATTTACACTCAATTTTACATTGGTTTGGATTATGCATTGCTGCGCAAGACTTTTCTTGAATTAGCTAAAAAAGGATCAGTTACTAAATCTTCAAATAGCATAATGATTTGCTTTGGTGGTTCAGATCCATTAAACATCACATTAAGAGCACTTAAGGAAGTTATCAGAAGTGATAAGTTTCATGAAATTCATTGTGTTCTGGGTCCAGGCTATCTTTTTTTTGAATCATTAATTGAATTCGAATCAGAAAACATCCATTTTCATAAAAATTTACAAGAGGCAGAAATGGCCCTTTTAATGGAAACATGTGAATTTGGGATCCTGCCATGCAGTGGAATTTTACTTGAAGGAATTACTGCTAAAATGAAAATCATTAGTGGGTATTATATTGAAAATCAAACGTTCGTTTATCAGCAACATTTAAAATTGAAAACATTTGTAGATGCAAAGAATTTTTCATCTTCAGATATATCAAGTGCGCTGTTGGTATTAAATGAAACTAATCCCCCATCGGCATTAATTGATGGACATTCAATTGAAAGAATTCATAAAATAATTAAACAGATATCATCAGAGGACGAATACTCAATTAGAGAAGCGGATATAACTGATTGTAAGTTGACTTTTTCATGGGCAAACCATTCTACTACTCGACAATTTTCGTTTAATAAAGAAAAAATTGATTGGGAAGAGCACTTAAAATGGTTCAGTAAAAAAATTCAATCCCCTTTTTGTTATTACCTCGTACTTGAAATAAAGTCGAATCTTGTCGGTAGTATTCGATTTGATATACTGGATAAAATTGCCACAATAAGTTATCTTGTTGCTCCAGATTATCATGGGCAAGGAATTGGCAACATCTTGTTTAGAAAAGGATTAATTGCCTTAGAAAAAAGGTTTACAATGAATGAATTAGATTCTATTCAAGGCTTTGTTTTTAAGGACAATATTCCATCTGTTAAAACATTTGAACGATATAATTTTAAACAACAAATTAATCAAGACACATTTTTATTTACTAAACAATTCACGAAAAATGATTAAAATCGGGAATTACTCACTTGATAAGAACAGTCCTGCTTTTATCATCGCAGAATTATCTGCTAATCATAACGGAAGTATTGATATAGCCAAAGAAACGATTCGAGCAGCAAAAAGAGCTGGAGCTAATGCTATTAAATTTCAAACGTATACCGCTGATACAATTACGCTAAATTGCAAAAAAGAGGATTTTAAAATTCATGGGACAATTTGGGACGGTAAATATTTACATGATTTGTATAAGGAAGCTTATACCCCTTGGGAATGGCATGCTGAACTTTTTAAAACAGCTGAAGAAGAAGGATTAATTTGCTTTTCCTCACCATTTGATAATACATCCGTTGATTTTTTAGAGAAACTTGGTGTTCCTGCATATAAAATTGCATCTTTTGAAATAACGGATATCCCCTTGATTTGCTATACCGCTTCAAAAGGAAAACCAATTATTATCTCAACTGGAATCGCTGAATACGATGATATTAAATTAGCAATAGAAACATGTTTGGAAGTTGGAAATCATCAAATTGTATTGTTAAAATGTACATCTAGCTATCCGGCCCCAATTGAGGAAGCAAATATGATCATGGTGAAAAAATTAGCAGATGAGTTTAATTTATTAACTGGCCTTTCAGATCATACAATTGGTTCGATAGTTCCAATTGTTTCTGTTTGTTTTGGAGCTAAAATCATCGAAAAACATTTTATTTTAGATCGGTCAATCGGTGGCCCAGATGCTTCCTTTTCAATGAATGAAAGTGAATTTAAGGAAATGGTAAACGCTGTTCGCCAAGCTGAATTGGCAATAGGAAAAGTCTCATTCGAATTAACGGAGAAGCAAGTTGCTGGAAAAGTCTTTGCTAAGTCATTATACATCGCAAAAGATTTGAACATTGGAGAAACGGTTTTAAATGAGCATATTCGTTCTGTACGCCCAGGATATAGTCTTCATCCAAAGTATCTGAAAGAACTAATTGGGAAAAAATCCCTCAAACAATTTACAATAGGTGACCGCATAAAAAAAGAGGATTTTGAATAATCCTCTTTTTTGTTTTAAGCTTTGATTTTTTTCCTTTTCCAATTATAAAAAATCGTAATTCCGAAAAGAATAAATAATAATACCGAACCAATTCTAGCTACGTTATTTACTTTAAGATATTTTGAATTATCGTAAATAAATTCAATTTTATGTTTGCCACTAGTTAATTCTAATCCTCTTAACAGGTAATTTACTTTTCTTATTTCGACTTCCTTCCCATCAACAAAGGCTTTCCATCCTTCTGGGTAATAGACCTCAGAAAAAACAGCTAGTTGATTGCCTTTTGCATCCGCTGAATAAGTCAATTTATTTGGAGCGTAGCTCAACAGTTTAATTGAGCCTTCTCCTGAGAACTTTGATGTAGTTAATTTAGAAGATTCAGAAGTCAACATTATTGCTTCTTCAGCAGGCTTAAACTCATTAATAACTTTAATTGACACTAGAGATAAAAACGATTTTGCAGTGTCCATAGTCATGGTCATAATTGGCACCAAATTAGTTTGTCCTCTTGCATCCATTACAAACATGGCTTCTGTACCTTCTGTCATTCCATTACTTAACGGTATATCGATTGTATCTCTTCCTGGAATCAAATATTGAATCTTCTCAGCACCATAAATTGTTGCTTCCTTTTGCTGGATATAATTCACTAAGAATTGACCTTGACCTTTATTAGCGATTTTAAACTGACTTCCCAATGCACGAATTTCATCATTTGGTGTAGCATATTTCTCAACACGTTGAATAAACCATGCATTTCCTAAAATACTCGGATTTGGACGAACCATCGCCACACCAGTTTCATCTTGTTGCATAAAATATTTAACATTCAACATATCATACACTTTATTATTCATGCGAGAAAGATGGAAATCAAACAGATTATTAATGTTTCTCAATTTAGCACCATGATATCCACCTAAAGACTTATGAAAATAAGATGCTCTATTGCTTTGGAAACCGCCATTCATATCAAAAACACGGTAATTTGTAGCGAAATTCAATGCTGAATAGCGGTATGAATCAACCACATTCTTTTTTGCTAAACCCGTATAACCTAAGTCAGTTGCTTTTTGCGCACCTTCACGACCTGCTTTTTCGACTTTCGCTTTTAACGATGAGTTCAAATTTAACTCGTTTGACATAATTTGGTCATCCGCCGTATTAGAAGAAATCGGATAAGTAGTTAATCCTACTTCCTCCCAATATTTTAATTTATTTCCTTCTTCCTGAGCTCCTAAATATTGGTAAGCAACAGGAATAATATCCATCATTGTTAAGACCAATATTCCAAATGCTAAAGCTATACTTGGAATTGAAGTGTACAAAAACAATAAAATCAATAATCCAGCAAAGAACACAAATAAGATAGTTCTATTCATACTTGAATTAAAGATATCTTGACGGATTAATTTTAAATTGTCAAATCCTTGATATACTTTTTCTGCTTCTTGTGCTACCATAGCATCTACTTGAGCAGGCACAGAAACATCCACATTATAATTTGACTTCATCATTTGAGGATCAGCTGATAAAATTTGATTTCTTATACCTTGCTCAATTTCTAAAGTATTTTCGTAAATTTCGCGTTCCGCTTTAGAAGAATAATTATCCCCTAATCCTGCAAATTTCACAACAACCAAAACAACTATAAAAACACCAATTGCAATTACGAATTGTTTCTTTTTCTCTTTAAAACTCTCCCGTTCCTTAATTAACATGTCCAAAAACAAAATACCCAAAACAGGTATACACAATTCAACCAAAACTAAAATAATTGTAACAGTTCTGAATTTATTATATCCAGGAATATAGTCTATAAAAAAGTCGGTTAATCCCATGAAATTTTTGCCCCATGATAATAAAACAGCCAATATTGTGACCGCAAACAGCGACCATTTTAATCTTGTTTTCAGAAATACTAAACCTAAGAAAGCAAAGAAAAGTACAATTGCCCCAACATAAGTTGGTCCTGAAGTAAAAGGTTGTTCACCCCAATAGGCAGGTGATTTCAAAACCTCATTTTGATCTCCAGCGCTCAAATCAGAATTCTCAACAATATCTTGAAATGAACTTCCACCAATTGCAAAAGATCCTCCACCTTTAATGTTTGGTGAAATCAAGGTAAACGTTTCACCTTTTCCATATGACCATTGAGTGATATAATCCTTATCCAAACCTATGGATTGATTTTTCGCAACAGTGCCATCTGGGTTTATGTTAATATCATTTCCACCTCTAATGGTATTTTTTGCATAATCTGCAGTCAAAGCAATATTTCCAATATTCGCTGCAAATGCAATTAAATATGCTACAATAAGTCCACCGGTTGTAATTAAAAAAGGTTTAAAATATTTCTCCTTAATTGAATCAAAGAAAAAATATATGCCTACAAATATCAGTACGAAGATAAAATAGTACGTTACTTGAACGTGATTCATAGCTAGTTCTAACGTCATGAAAAGCGCAGACCATGCAATTCCCCACATTCTATTGGTTCGATAGGCGTATATAAAGGCTCCCAGCATAGGTGCCATAAAAGCTGTGGCCATTGATTTAGTTAAATGTCCAGCTTGAATGATGACAATTTCATAACTGGCAAAACTAAATGCCACAGCACCGACAATTCCGATGATTGGGTTAATGCGTAAAAAAAGTGCGAGTATATAAAAACCTATTAGATGAAGAATTAGTAATCCCATCGGACCAGGAAACATTCTAAAATATTCATAAGACATCATTTTGACATAATTTCCAGTATACACAACTGAAATTTGTGTCGCAGGCATACCTCCAAACATTGAGTTTGTCCAAAGTGCTTCCTCACCAGTATTATTCCGAAAACGATCTGTTTCATGGGATGCGCCAAGCCATTGTTCAACATCATGCTGCTTTAATCCGTAACCATCAACTTGTGGTTTAAAATAGATTGCGGCTAGAATCAAGATAAATGCAACAACTGCAAAATGAATCCAATTTTTAATAAAAAATGCTTTTACGTTCATAGTCTAAAAATATGTGTGAAATTAATAAAAGCCAGTTGCAAAACACGCATTTTTATAGATTTTTTTTAAGCAATTGACTTTCAAAAACTGCGTTATTATCAATTTGACTCGTCACATGTTTACAACAAATTGAATTCAAAGAATTAACAACTATAAACCCTTTAGTGCTTTTATCCGCTATTTCTGCGGGAACTATTTTTATTTTTATTCTCCCGCTGAACTCGCTAATTGGTGCAGAAACTCTTCCAAAATATTCTTAGCTAATTTGAAGCATCTATATTCCTAATTTATGATCTCCATTGGTTTTCCTATTATTCATCGATTAATTGAAAATATCAATCAAAAAATTCACTGGAATGATTCTTGCTTAATTCTTAAGTGATTTGAACTTATTTCAAAAACTGTTGTAATCAATCAAAAACTAACTTATGAAATTGATTTTCGCATTCGCATTCCTGTTTATTTCACTCTTCTCATTTGCTCATGATTTAGAAAAATATATTCCCCCTTATTCCATTGATAGCGTCGTAAAGGATCCAACTTTAAAAAGTAATGAATCTGCTTTTACATTTTCATTTCACAATTTCTCTTTCGATAAAAACAACCGCGATGTTCTATATGCGTATAACGGTATTGAAAAAATTGCGACTTTAAATACTTTCAATCAATTCACTTTAAATCTTCCTTCCACTAGTTATAAGTTCGATTTTTATTACTCGAATGTATATTACGAGATTCACACAGATTCAATGAAAATAAAATCTGAAGAAAGAATGTATGTTTCCGTTTATTGGCAGCGAGCTGGAAGAATGGTTGAAGTTGAAAAACCAGTTATTTATTTATATCCTGAAACACCAACAATCGTTGAAGTCAAGGTTTTGCCGAAAGGTGAATTAACGTTTATGTATCCCGCATATAACGATGGGTGGAAAGTAAGTGCAAATCCTTCTGGTGAGCTTGAAATTGGCGTAAATAAATACAACTATCTTTTTTGGGAATCATCGCAACAAATTGAAGATTTCATGATAGATTGGGGTACGGGATTCATTGTTGAAAAAGAAAATACCATCGCTTTTTTAGAAGAAAAACTAAATGAATTCGGATTAAATGATTCAGAAAAAACAGATTTCATTACCTTTTGGGGTCCACAATTAGTTAAAAACCCAAAGAATTTTATACAATTTGTCGTGAATGAAGATTGCAGCAGGTTTGCTGATTTGGCAATTTCACCAAAACCAGATCATCTTTATCGAATTTACATTCTTACAGCTCCTTTGGCTACAAATGAAATCATGTTGATCAAAGAACAGCAATTAGCAAAAATTAATCGTTCTGGATTTACTGTTGTTGAATGGGGAGGAAGTACCATTTCGAAGCCAACAAAAACTGTTGCTTGTTATACCGAAAACTAAAAAAACATGAAAAATATCGCATTCATTTGCTTCCTTTTTACTTTTTACATGGCTTTTGCATCTCAAGATAAAGGACTTTACATGCAATATAGAATTGACAGTGCACAATTTGACAAAAGTTTAAAATCAAATGAATCTGCCTTTTCTTTTACGTTTTACAATTTGACCGAAACACAGGTTAATCCAAAAACTGAACTTTTATATTCTTTTAATGGTGTGAACCAACATACAAAATTAGATGCGCAAAATCATTTCGATTTAAACGTTAAATCGGGTTCTTACGCCTTCGTTTTCTATTATTCTTCCGACTATTATGAAATATATACAGATTCAATAGTTGGTAAGTCACAACATAAAACTTATGTTTCTATCTTTTTTCAAAAAGCAGAAGAGCAAATGATTATGGTTGATAAACCTGTGATTTATTTGTATCCTGAGATTCCCACAATCGTTAAGGTCAGTGTTAAACCAAAAGGAGAATTCACGTTTACATATCCAACATATGAAAATGGATGGGAAGTAACTGCAAGTCCAAATGGAGAATTAAAGATTGGTGATAATAGTTACAATTATTTATTCTGGGAATCTCAGCAGAAATTGACTTTCAATGATTTCGAAATTTCAAAAGGGTCTATAGTTTCCAAGGATTCAACTATTTCATTTTTAGAAAAGAAACTTACTGAATTTGGAATGAACTCAAAAGAACAAGCCGATTTTATCACGTTTTGGGGTCCACAACTAAATAAGAATTCAAGTAATTTTATTCACTTTGTTCTGAATGAGGATGCTAATTTATTTGCTGATTTAACTATTTCACCTAAGCCAAAGAACATTTATAGAATTTACATTCTATTTTGTGACTCAAACGAAATTTCGAAAAATTCAATAAGTGAACAAATATTACCAAAAATGGATCGTTCAGGTTTTGTAGTTCTTGAATGGGGAGGCGCAAAATTAATGAGTGACATTGTCGAATAATTCTTTCTATTTAGTTTATTTACAAAACTTTATCCAACTATACATGAACGGAATACTGCTCTTTTATAAAACACTATTATTAAGCTTTTGCTCTTGGATTAGCAAACATTCTAACGTCATCAGCAGTTATTGAATTATCACAAAGAATGATTAAACGTTCAACGATGTTTCTTAGTTCACGGATATTTCCAGACCAATCCGTTTGTTGAAGTGCTAGTAATGCGTCTTCTGTGTACGATTTTCTTGGAATACCATGCTCAGCGCAAACCATCGTCATAAAGTGTTCAGCCAACAAAGGAATATCGCCTCGTCTTTCATTCAATGAAGGAACATGAATTAAAATAACGGCTAAACGGTGGTATAAATCTTCTCTAAATCGTCCTTCTTCAATTTCTTTTCGCAAATCTTTATTTGTCGCAGCAACAACACGGCAATCAACTTTGATATCGCGTTCACCTCCTACTCGTTGAATAACATTTTCTTGCAATGCTCGCAATACTTTCGCTTGAGCACTGGCAGACATATCACCAATTTCATCTAAGAACAATGTTCCACCAGAAGCCAATTCGAATTTTCCTTTCTTATCTTTTACAGCTGAAGTAAATGCGCCTTTTTCGTGTCCAAATAATTCGCTTTCGATTAATTCAGATGGAATAGCAGCACAATTTACTTCAATAAATTGCATTTTACGACGGTTCGAATTATCGTGTAATGAACGAGCAACCAATTCCTTTCCGGTTCCATTTTCACCAGTAATCAGCACACGAGCATCAGAAGGAGCAACTTTTTCAATCATTTCTTTGATCTTGATAATGGAATCCATTTCACCAATAATCGAACTCCCTTTAAATCTTTTTACAGTAGTTTTAAGTTGCTTCGTTTCTTCGACTAGTCCAACCTTTTCTCTGGCATTGCGAATTGTTACCAATATACGGTTCAAATCCAATGGTTTTTCGATAAAATCAAAAGCACCTTTTTTTATTGCTTGAACGGCAGTATCAATGTTTCCATGTCCACTAATCATGATTACTGGAGTTTCAATTTTGGCTTTTATCAACTCATCCAAAACTTCCATACCATCCATTAATGGCATTTTTATATCACAAAAAATAATATCATACGATTTTGAAATTGCTTTATCCAATCCATCTTTTCCGTTCTCTGCTTCTTCCACTTCGAAGTCTTCAAATTCAAGGATTTCTCGCATTGCTCTGCGGATTGCTCTTTCATCGTCAATGATTAATATTTTTCCCATGATTTATTTGTTTGGGTTAAAGATACGAAGGAATTTGGCACTTCGACAAGCTCAGTGACCAAATTAATTCGGGATTTGTAATTCGTAATTTGTAGTTTATAACGCTTATGCCAGTGCACCCTCCTTTAAAGAACACGGTGAAATGTAAACTCGCTTTATCTTTAGTTTATTCAAAACCCATCTTGTTTTCACAGCGGCGATTGGTGCCATTTTTTTTCGGATAGGGATAATCCATTCATTCAAATCTCTTTCACTTTGCGTCGAAGCAATAATTTCATTCAAACACTCAAAAAGATAATCAACTGAGATTTCAACTGACTTGATTTTTTCTGGAAAAGGTTCGTTGTGAATCAATTCATAAAACGTTTCAAAGCTTCCTGATGCTCCAATTAAAATATGTTCTTCTTTTCCATCAAAAAAACCGTCCGATTTTTCTTCTAACCACTCTTCAATATCTTTAATATTTGTTGCTGTTAATGGATCTGAACTCAGAAAATATTGTTGAATTCTTGAAACGCCAATATTCAGGCTAATCATGTCATAGATTCCATTTCTATCGGCAAAAATAAATTCGGTACTACCTCCTCCGATGTCCATTATTACGGCAGGTTCAATAAATCGGTACGACCATTTTACGCCTTCATAAATAAGTTTCGCTTCTCTTAATCCAGTAACGATTTCTATTTTGATTCCACAAACTTTTAACACCTCATCAATAAAATCTTGCGCATTCGAAGCATCTCTTAAGGCAGAAGTTCCTATACCTTTTATTTCCTCGACATTAAAATGATCACATTTTTCTTTAAAACGAATCAAGGTATTGACTCCACGCAAATAAGCCTCTGGTGCAATGAGATTCTGATTAATACCTCCCATTCCAAGTGCAACTCCTTCCTTTTCAGAATGCACAATTTCAAAACGTTCTTCAAGAACATCTGCAATTAATAGATTGAAAGTATTTGTCCCTAGATCAATAACGGCTTTCCTCATTTATGATTTTTTAAGCCACCTCAACAATAATCCAATTTTGATTCGATGTCCGAATTGTAAGATACCATTTTTATACAAGCGACCAGCAATTAAAAGAATAAAAATGGCACTTAAAATCAATACTATTAATGACAAATACAATTGATACACTTGTCCAGGTTCGTATCCTTGCGCAAGTTTAACCATTACAACGACTGGAGAAGTAAAAGGCAAATAATGGAAAACAGTAGCCATTGTACTTTCTGGGTTTTGCAAGGAATAATATCCTGCATACAGGGCAAAACACAATAAAAAGATGATGGGTAATACAAATTGTTGTCCATCACTTTCCGAACCAGAAGTTGCACCAATAGCGGCAAAAAATGCGCCGTAAAACAAATAACCTACAATAAAAAACAAAAGGAAATAGGTTGTCATCGTGCCAAATTGAATTCGCTCATAGACTAAATCCACAAACTGATTGTATTCTATTCCACCAAGAAATTGATCCATTGCTGTTTGATCTTTCATCTCTTGTGTCATTTGAACAAGGTTTGAAGCGTCTAACATATCAGGAAATAAGGTTTCCCGCATAAAGAACAAACCTGCGCCAACAATTAACGCCCAAATGGTGAATTGTATAAATGCAGCAATTCCAATTCCCATAATTTTACCAAGCATCAATTGGTTTGGATGAACAGAAGCCAACATTACTTCAACTATTCTGTTGCTTTTTTCGCGTGTGACACTTCTTAAAATTGTCATGCCGAACAAGAAGATAAAGACAAAAATTAGTGCACCATAAAAGAATCCAACCCAAGCGCGCAAATCAGCTGATTTATCAAAAGGATCGTACGCATTTCTAAAAGCGACATTTAACGGTTGTTTGATTTTTCGGAATTCCCTAACAGATAGATTTGTAAACCTTCCAACCATTACTTCTTCTAATCTCCTTTCAATATGAAATTGCAGGTTCGTTTGCATACGAACAGAAGGTTTTTCTCTGAAAAAGACAAAAGCTGTTTTATTGGCTAACACTTTTTCATTGATTTCGATCATTGCGTCAAATTGCTGAAATTGCTTACTATCGCGGAAATCTTCCATTTCGATGTAATCGTTTGCAAAAGAATAATTGACAGATTTATCTTGCGTCACAAGGATTTTATTATCCATGATATTTGCTGGATCGGTAATCAATACATTCCAATGTTGTTTTCCTTCTCCTCCAAGCGCGAAAAGCATGTAAATTACACCTAAGATAATAAGTGGACCAAGAATGGACATTACTATAAAAGACCTTGCTCCGATACGTTCTTTTAATTCGCGCATGGCGATTAACCAACTATTACGCATTGCTTACCTCCTTCTTCACTTGAACTAAATCAATAAATACATCTTGCATAGAAGGCAGCACTTCCCATGCCGCTTCAATTTTAATTTGACCTAATAGAGTTCTCAATAAATCTTCGAATGTATTGTCCCCTCGCATTTTTACTCGTGCAATAAACTTATCGTCGCCTAATATTTCTTTATCAATCAACTCAAAACTTGTCCATAATGCGTTCACAAAAGCAATCATACTTCCTCTGAATTTTATCGCATATTCACCAGTTTTACGTTCTTCTTGGATTTCAGAAATGCGACCTTCCATGATTTTTTTTGATTGGTGAATTAGAACTGCTCTATCGCAAATTTCTTCAACACTTTTCATATTATGCGTTGACAAAATAATCGTTTTGCCTTTAGCTCTCATTTCTATTAATTCCTGTTTGATTAATTCAACATTTACTGGATCAAAACCACTTAAAGGTTCATCTAAAATCAACAATTTAGGTTCATGTAAAACAGTACAAATAAATTGTGCTTTTTGCGCCATTCCTTTAGATAATTCCTCAATTCGTTTTTTTCGCCAATCGGTAATTTCAAATTTCTCTAACCAATATTCTAGTTGTGTTTTGACATCTCTTTTTGACAATCCACGTAATTGTCCTAAAAACAAAGCGTGATCTTCAACAGTCATTGTTCGATACAATCCTCTTTCTTCTGGTAAATAACCAATTTGAGAAAGATGTTGCTGCGTCATCAAATCACCGTTCATTCTTATATGACCTTTATCAGGTTCAATAATTCGATTTATGATTCGGATTAAGGTTGTTTTACCTGCTCCATTAGGACCAAGTAATCCAAGTATTTCTCCTTTTTGAACATGAATTGAAACATCGTCGAGGGCAACCTTCCGATAGAATGATTTTGAGATATGTTGAATTTCGAGCATTGGTGATTTTTAGCTGATGGATAAAGCTAATAAAAATGTTGGAAACTGCATGGATTTGGAATTTAAGATTTGGAATTTCCAATAAACTTGCCTTTCCAATTTTTCCATTTATACACTTTAGCAAAAATAAAAAGTAAAAGTGGTTGGATTAAAATAATCGTCAATAAAGCATCCCATCCGAAAGTTGGTTTTGCATGATCCATAAAAAGTGCATCTGTCTGAAAGGCTTGCCATTCGTTTGTTAAAATCAATGCAGCAAAAATATTGTTGATTGCATGGTAACCCATAGACAATTCCAAACCATCATCCATCAAAGCCATTATGCCAAGAAAAAAACCTGTGCCGATATAATAAACAAGAACAATATATCCCAACTTTTCTACCTCTGGATTTGCACCATGTAATAAACCAAAAAGCAAACCTGTGATGACAACCGCAATAATTCCTTTTTTATAGAAATGCCCGAATCCTTGAAAAAGGTATCCTCGAAACAATACTTCTTCGCACGTTGTTTGAATTGGAATTAGAAACAAGGAGATTAAGAGTAAAGGAAAAAATGTTGAGGCGTTAAAATTCCAAGTTATGTTTTCTCCTGAATAAATTGAAATTGCTAGGAAAACGACCATTATAAATCCCCAAATTATTGCAGCAGTAAAAAAGCGCTTCCAATCAAAACTTTCTCTACTTGTAAATACGGAAATAATTGGGCGCTTATGTAAATACTTTATGGATAGAATTAGTGTAATTAGCACAACCATGAAAGGGATTATCAAATACGTTAACAATTTATTTTGACCCAATAATTGTCCAAAATTCAAACTTCCTTCGTTTTCAAGATCTGCTAATCCACCATGCATTTTCAAATCTACCAATAGTGGAATTTGACCAACTATTGCATACGCCAAAATGACTAAACATAGTGTTAGAATATACGTTGAAAGTAGATTCGTTCCTTTGCTGGCGTTATTGAGAAATGACATAATATTGATTTGATTACAATGATACCAAAAAAGGCTTCCGACAGTTAACGGAAGCCTTTTTTAATTAATGAAACATATCTTTCATCCTGCTGAAAAAACTTTTATCGTTTTTATCAGGACTAGGTTTGAAATTTTCGCTTTCACGGAATTTCTCTAATATTTCTTTTTCTTCTTTTGATACTTTTTTGGGAGTCCAAATATTGATGTGAACAAAAAGATCACCATGTCCATATCGTTGCAATTGTGGTAAACCCTTCCCTTTCAATCGTAGAACTTTTCCACTTTGTGTTCCAGGTTCGACTTTTATTTTTGCTTTTCCGCTTATCGTTGGGATTTCAATTGATTCACCAAGAACAGCATCTACAAAATTTACATACGCTTCATAGTGTAGATTGTCGCCATCTCTTTTCAGTTCGTCATGTTCAACTTCTTCTACAACAACGATCAAATCTCCCGGAACGCCATTAAATGGACCAGCATTTCCTTTTCCAGTAACGCTCAATTGCATTCCTTCTTCTACTCCAGCTGGGATCTCAATTTCAATAACTTCTTCTTGACGTTTTAAACCTTGCGCATCTGCATCAGAAGGTCTTTTGTCGATCATTTTACCGGCACCTTGACAAATGTGACACGTTGATTGCGTTTGCATCGCACCTAAAAAAGTTTGTGCAACTCGCATGATACGTCCAGAACCATTACACGTTTGGCAATTTTTATACGTTACACCGTCGGCATTCACCAACTTTGTTACTTTGATTTTTTTCTTAACTCCTTCGGCTATTTCCTCTAAAGTCAGTTTCATTTTCACACGAAGATTTGTACCACGAACTAACCGCGATCCGCCGCCCCCACGATTTCCACCAAAACTTCCACCGCCGCCAAAAGCTCCACCGAAAACATCACCAAATTGAGAGAAAATGTCATCCATGTTCATTCCTCCATGACCACGACCACCTTGTCCCATTCCAGCGTGACCAAAGCGATCATACTGCGAACGTTTTTCAGAATTACTTAATATTTCATAAGCTTCAGCTGCTTCCTTAAATTTATCCTCAGCACTTGCATCATCTGGATTTTTATCTGGATGGTACTTCAATGCTAATTTGCGGTAGGCTTTTTTAATTTCAGCTTCTTCCGCATTTTTGGAAACACCTAATATTTCGTAATAATCTCTTTTTTTACTCATACCTTAAACAAGGATTGGGGATTCGGGATTCGGGATTTAATTCCGAATTAAAAATTATAAATCCCAAATTAATATTTATTGACCTACAACAACTTTGGCAAAACGGATTACTTTTTCATTCAAGTAATATCCTTTTTCAACATCTTCAATTACTTTTCCTTTTTCTTTGTTTGAAGATGCAGGAACGTTCGCTATTGCTTCGTGTAATTCACTGTCGAACGGTAAACCTTTGGCATGCATTGGTTTTAATCCTTTTGACTCTAAAATACCCTTGAATTTATTAAAAATAAGTTGGAAACCTTCTTTTACTATTTCAATGTCGACATCATTCTCATTGTTTTTTATTGCTCTTTCAAAATCATCTAAAACCGGAATCAGATCAGTCAAAACACCTGCATTTGCATTGCTGATCAAATCAATTTTCTCCTTATTTGTTCTTTTTCTGAAATTATCAAACTCAGCATACAATCGAAGAAATCTATCATTCAATTCTGCATATTTCTCTTCAGGAGTTTCTTCTTTTTTCTCCTCAACAATTGTTTCTTGTGCATTCTCATCCACAACTGTTTCGTTTTCCTTATTAGCTTTTTCGCTTTCTTGATTGTTTACATCATTTTCCTCTGCCATTGTTCACTTTTTTAGTCGAACTCACTAGTCAAAGATGTTGCCATTTTCATAATTCGGACATCCTGACAGAAAAAGTACATGTTTAAATGAAAAGATGGCACTTTACGTTTTATCATTATTCAACTTTTCATGTCAAAACAATGCTTATAGCCAAATATAAATTGTTGTAAAACGCATCTCTTATTGTTAAGAAAAATTTCAATCAACTCAGATATTCACAGATGTGATGACTAAATTTGCGTTTAAAATTTACAATTTGAAAGAATTAAAACCTTTTCACGTATTACTATTTGTTCTAGGCATATTTTTAATTGTGTCACCAATAGTGCTATTCATTCCGAAAGACGGGTGGAATCTTGGCATTGGAAAAGTTCACTTTTTAACGCAAAACGAATTTTTTAATCCAGTTAAACAGGATAAAAAGGACATTACAGGTGTTGTTGCAAAAGTTGACACGAGTAGTATTGAGATGGACGACCCATTAATGAAACATAAAAATGGTTCAAATGGAGACCTTGGAGCGGCATCAGGGGGAGCATTATCCGCAGAAAGTGCCACATCAATTGCGTTAAATGAAAACGGTAGAGCAAATCTTCATCTTTTTTTTGAAAAATTACGAGATGTCGCAGGTTCAAAAAAGAAAATTCACATTTTGCATTACGGTGATTCTCAAATTGAAGGAGATCGAATGACAGCCTATATTCGTCAACGAATTCAAAATCAATTTGGGGGAAATGGTCCAGGTTTAATTCCAGCGACAAATGTTTACAGTACAATGACGTTTAAGCAAACTTATTCTCCAAATTTCGCGCGTTATACCTGCTATGGTGGAGCTAAACTGAAAAACAGAAGATATGGCGCAATGGGTTCTGCAGCAAGATTCACTCCTGAAATGGACAGTGCAGGATTAGCAAATGAAACATCCGTTAAAGAAGCTTGGATTGAAATTGAACCAGGAAAAGGTGCCTATTCTAGAGCGCGTGAATACAATAATGTGAAAATGTTTTACAACAGTTGTGTGAAGCCTTGTGGATTGAAAGTATACCAAAATGGTGCTTTAATTCATGAAGATAGCCTTGAAATGGATGGAAAAGCGCATTCGGTTGAATTGACTTTCCCTTCAACACCTGGAAAGTTGAAATATGTTTTTTCAGCTACTGTTAGCCCAACAATCAGTAGTTTTTCTCTAGAAGGAGATTATGGTGTTCAGGTAAGTAATATCGGAATGCGTGGTTCCTCTGGAACAATTTTCGGTTCAATGGATCAAAATTTATTAGGTAGAATGTATAGTGATTTGAATGCTGAATTGTTTATAATGCAATTTGGTGGAAATTCTGTTCCATTTTTTAAAGACAGTACATCCGTCAGAAATTATGCGAGTTATTTCAAAGGTCAATTGAATACGATTAAAAAACTGCGTCCTTCAGCTGCTATTGTTGTTTTAGGTCCGAGTGACATGTCTAAACTAGAAAATGGAATATTTGTGACCTATCCTCTACTTCCTTATTGTGTTGCACAAATGAAAAAAGTGACATTGGAAGCAGGGGCAGGATATTGGGATATGTTTGGTGCAATGGGAGGATTCAACTCAATGCCCTCATGGGTCGAACAAGGATTAGCAGGGAAAGATTACATACATTTTGGTCCAAAAGGAGCAAGTATCGTGTCTCAACTCTTTTTTGAAGCATTTGCTGCTGAATATGCAAAATGGCAACAAGGAATTACTCAATAAACGAACGTAAAAAGTGATTCAAAAAATAAGTGGTTTCTTGCTCGTCATGTTACTCGTGTTTTCAATTAAAGCACAAGGAACAATAAACACGTGCACAAGTGACTCCTTAAATTTGTATTGTTTTCCAGAGTTTTCGAGATTAGATTCTAACGTTACCAAACAATATCCATTTATTTCTTTTGATAAAAACAACTTTCAATTCTTCTCAGTTAAAAGTCCAAATTGGGAGCATTTATATGCCGAGTTCGATGCGATGATTCAAAAAAAGGGTAGAAAATTAAACTTTTACCATTTGGGTGCGTCGCATCTACAGGCTGATATTTATACCCATGATTTCAGAACTTTTTTACAATCCAATTGGCCAGGAGTTAGTGGTGAAAGGGGAATCGTTTTTCCGTTTGATTTAGCAAAAACGAATAATCCAGCGAATTACGAATTTTCATCCCCAAATAGTTGGACTGGTTATCGTTCTGTAAATCACCGTCCCGCAACCATTGATTATGGCGTTATGGGTGCAGCTTTAATTTGCAGTGATTCAATGATTAATATCTATTTCAAGCATGACAAAACAACTGTTAAACCACCATTTACTGGTGTTAGAATTTATCACAATAAAGGTGAATTGCCCTTTGAATTAAATTTCGGGGCGGATGAAATTTTGATCACGCGCATCGAAAATAATTTAGAAAAAGGATATACAGATGTTCACTTTTCTGATCCTTTAGATCATATGGACCTTCAATTTTCTAGAATCACTCGAGAGATCTTAGAATTAGAAATTTATAGTTTTCAATTCATGAATGACGATCCTGGTATTTCATATACAACAATTGGTATAAATGGTGCTGGATTATACACCTATTTAGAAAATGCCGATTTTGAAGAACAACTAACATTATATCCTCCTGATTTCTTTGCTTTTTCAGTAGGTACGAACGATGGTTTTGTTCCATATGAAAGTTTTGACCCCAAGGTTTACAAAAAGAACTTGGACAAAATGATTCAAAAAGTCTTGAGAGCAAAACCAACATGTGCGATTTTACTTACTGTTCCGAATGATGTTTATTACAATCGTAAATACTTGAATCGAAACACAAACCGTCAACGAGAGGTAATCACTGAATTGGCGGAGCAATATAAATTTCCAGTTTGGGACCTTTATGGAATTATGGGCGAACTAGGTTCTTCAAAAACATGGTTAAAAAATGGATTAATGCAAAGTGATTTGGTTCATTTTTCTGCCATGGGATATCATTTAAATGGAGATTTATTGATTGATGCTTTCTTGAAGTATTTAGATCAGATGAAAAATATTAACGATTATAAAAAAACACACTAAATGGAGCGCATTTGGCAAATATTTTCTTTCGACGCAAAAGAACCACTGATTTTCTCACAATTGGATTTCTGGTTGTTCTTTATCCTTGTTATGGTTGTATTCTCTATGATTTACAAACATTATTTGGTTCGAAGTGTATTCTTAACGGCAATTAGTATTTTCTTTTACTTCAAAGCATCTGGGCTCTTTATTCTTCTCCTTGGTGCGAGTTTAATAGGGAATTACTTCTTCGGAAAATGGGTGCATTCTGCTCAAACTAACAAATCGAAAAAATGGATCATAGGAATAGCTGCATTTTTAAACATTACGGTTCTGGCTTATTTCAAATACGCATACTTCTTCACGGATTCATTCAATGAAATGTTCCATACTAATTTTCAAGTATTCAATCATCTTTCTTATTGGGGAAATAGTTTTTTTGATGGAAATTACTTTGCTGTGGACCAAATCATATTACCTATTGGCCTTTCTTTCTTTACGTTTCAGAGTATTTCCTATTTCATTGACATTTACAGAAAGGAAGTTGAACCTGTAAAGAATTTCTTCGATTATACATTTTTCGTGACATTTTTCCCACATTTATTATTGGGTCCAATCGTTCGAGCCAAAGATTTCCTTCCACAGATTCGTCAGCCTTATGCGTTAAACAAAGATGATTTTAGTGGCGCGATAATCCAAATAACAAAAGGTTTAATCAAGAAGATTGTCCTAGCAGATTACATTGCCGTTCACTTTATTGATAAAGTAGTTGATGCACCAGAAGCCTATCCAGGTTTTGTAAGTATTCTTGCAATGTGGGGTTACTCTCTGCAAATTTATGGCGATTTCTCTGGTTACACGGACATTGCAATCGGACTTTCTCGTTTAATGGGAATCAAGCTTTTGGAAAACTTTAATTCGCCCTACAAAGCAGTAAGTGTAGCAGATTTCTGGAGAAGGTGGCACAAATCCTTGGGTTCTTGGTTGCGGGATTATTTGTACATTCCACTCGGTGGGAATAAAACGGGAGGAATTGGGACGTATGTTGCTACAACCATTATTTTCATCTTCCTCATTTTCATAACCCAATGGTATGAATTGATTTTCATTTATGCTGGTTTAACAGTAGTTTACATTATCGGAGTGTTGGTAATCCCAAATTTCAAGCAATATGTTCACCGTGATTTAAACTTGCTCATTACAATGGTTGTTGGTGGATTGTGGCATGGAGCAAGTGAGAATTTTGTGATGTGGGGAACGATGAATGGATTGGCTTTAATTCTATACAATCACTGGAAAAAGATTTCACCTTACGAGAACAAAAGTTGGTTGATTGTACATTTCTGGAAGATTTTCATCACCTTCAACTTTATCACGTTTACACGAATCTGGTTCCGACTAGAAGATGAAGGTGCACCTTTAGCCATGTTGAATCACATTTGGAATCACTTCGATTTTAAATGGGCAACTTTCGTAAAAGTATTATCTACGTACCAAAGCGTTTTTTGGGTAATTCTTGTTGGATATATCGTTCATTGGTTACCACAAAAAGTAAAAGCGCTTTGGGAAAATTTATTTAAACGATTTCCAATGCCTTTGCAAGCATTAGCTGTGGCAATTATCGTGATATTGATGTATCAAGCAGTGTCGGATACGTTTAAACCGTTTGCGTATTTTGAATATTAATTTTTTTATCTGTAGCAGTGGCAGGTCGCGACCTGCTCCTACAGATAAAAAATCAATTCTGATCTAATTTCCGAACCATCGTCAAGATTGTAGCAAGCGCAACAGTTTCGCCTTCTTCATCATACACATCCACTAAGAATTTTACAATTCCTTTGGCGATATCGTCATCGGTGCGTTTTTCTTGATCTATTTTTTCTTTCACTGTAAATCGCACGCCTAATGTTGCTCCAGGATAAACAGGTTTCGTGAAACGTGCTTCCTCTACTCCATAATTCAATAATACAGGACCTTTCTTTGGATCCACGAATAAACCTGCTGCTTTGGATAATACAAAATATCCGTGCGCCACTCTTTTTTCGAAGATAGTTCCATCCAAAGACGTTGCGTCCATGTGTGCATAGAAATTATCTCCTGAGACGTTTGCAAAATTCACAATGTCCGCTTCTGTAACTGTATGCTTGTGTGTAAATACTGTTTCTCCAATCACTAATTCTTCAAAATGTTGTCTGAACAAATGTGGATTTGCTTCTGGCATTTCTGCACCAACTTGGAACTGTTGAGTGATTTTGGTAATCGTCGTTGGATGACCTTGGATTGCGGTACGTTGTAAGTAATGCAAAACGCCACGTTTACCGCCCATTTCTTCACCACCTCCTGCTCGTCCAGGTCCGCCATGCGTTAATAATGGCATCGGAGAACCGTGACCAGTACTTTCTTTCGCACAATCTTTGTTCAAGACTAGAATACGTCCGTGCATGCTTGCTGCTCCAACAACATATTCCATTGCTTCTTTGTCATTTGGAGTCACTATTGATGAAACCAAAGAACCTTTCCCCATTCGCGCTAATTCAATTGCTTCGTCCATCGTTCTGTATGGCATAACTGTCGAAACTGGTCCAAATGCTTCGATGTTGTGAACATCTGTTTTATTGAAAGGATCGTTGTTTCTGAAAAGAATAGGCGAAAAGAATGCGCCAACATTTTTATCTGCTCCAAATACTTCAAAATCATCCAAACTTCCGTAAACAATGTCTTGCGATTGAGACAATAACTCAACACTTTCTCTTACTCGACCAACTTGAATTTGAGAAGCCAACGAGCCCATTCTCACGCCTTCAAAACTTGGATCACCAATTTTTGTTGTTGCTAAACGTGCTGCAATTGCTTTTTCAACTTCATCAATCATGTTTTCAGGAACGATGATTCGTCGAACAGCCGTACATTTTTGCCCAGCTTTTACAGTGATTTCTTTTACCGTTTCTTTGATAAACAAATCAAATTCTTCCGTTCCAAGAACAGCATGTTCACCAAGGATTGTAGCATTCAAAGAATCTGCTTCTAAATTGAAGGAAACACTTTCTTGAACAATATGTGGCAATGCTTTTAATAATTTTCCGGTATGTGCGCTTCCTGTAAATGTTACAGTATCTTCAGACGAAACATGGTCAATAATTCCACGTCCCAAACCACAAACAAGTTGCAAAGAACCTTCAGGAAGAATTTTAGAATCGATAATATCGCGCACCATGACTTCTGTTAAATAACACGTATATTCTGACGGTTTCACGATCGCTGGAACACCAGCCATTAAGTTCACTGCTATTTTTTCCAACATTCCCCAAATAGGAAAATTGAACGCATTAATATGCACTGCAACTCCTTCTTTTGGTACCATGATATGATGACCGATAAACGTTCCGTTTTTAGATAAAGGAGCTGCTGTTCCATCAACATAATAAGACAAATCTGGAAATTGTTTCCTCAAAGATGCATTGGCAAAAACGTTCCCGATTCCACCTTCAATATCAATCCATGAATCAACTTTTGTTGCGCCAGTCCAAGCACTTACTTGGTAATATTTTTCTTTTTTTGTCATTAAATGCAAAGCCAAAGCTTTCAACATTCGTCCTCGTTCTTGGAAAGTCATTTTACGCAACACTTGTCCTCCAGTCTTGCGACCATATTCCAACATTGCTGCATAATCTAAACCAAGGCTTGATGTTTCACCAATCTTTTCTCCAGTGATAGCGTTGTACAGATTTGTTTCTGTTCCTTCACCATCAAACCATTTCCCTAGTGCGTAACTTTGATACCGTTGCATAAAATTTATTTTGATGTCTAAATTATAAATTATGAATTACAAATGATGAATTGTATATCAAGCAAATTCGAATTCATTTTCGTGCTCAGCGATATAATTCAAAATATCCATAATTTCATTCAATTGGAAGGAGGTAACTAATTTCAACCGATAGTCTTTGAAATGTGCAATTCCTTTAAAATAATTGGTGTAATGTCTTTTCATCTCAGCGATTCCTAATCCTTCACCTTTCCAATTCACACTCATTTGAAGATGTTCTCTTGCTGCTTCTACTCGCTCTTTAATTCCTGGAGGAGCCAAATGTGTCCCTGTATTCATGAAATGTTTTACTTCATTGAAAATCCATGGATAACCAATACTCGCACGGCCAATCATTATTCCATCGATTCCGTATCGGTTTCTATATTCCAATGCCTTTTCGGGTGTATCAATATCTCCATTGCCGAAAATCGGAATTTTCATTCGTGGATTATTTTTCACTTCACCTATTAGCGTCCAATCAGCATCGCCTTTGTATAATTGAACTCTTGTACGGCCGTGAATCGAAATTGCTTCAACACCAACATCTTGCAATTGTTCAGAAGTACTCACCACAAATTTTGATTGCTCATCCCAACCCAAGCGTGTTTTAATCGTAACTGGCAAATTCGTCTCCTTCACGATTGCGTCTGTCATCTGAATCAACTTCGGAATATTTTGCAACATCCCTGCTCCAGCTCCTTTACACGTCACCTTTTTTACTGGACAACCAAAATTTATATCAATAATATCTGGATTTGTTCTTTCAATTATTCGGGTTGCTTCGCGCATACTTTCAATGTCATACCCAAAGATTTGAATTCCAACAGGCCGCTCATATTCATAAATATCAAGCTTTTGAACGCTTTTTGCGGCATCACGAATCAATCCTTCAGAAGAAATAAATTCCGTATACATTAAATCGGCTCCATACTTTTTACAAAGCGCACGAAATGGCGGGTCACTTACATCTTCCATTGGTGCAAGTAAAAGTGGAAATTCACCTAATTCTATGTTACGAATTTTTACCATGGTGCAAATGTACGGGAATTATGAATTATAAAGTATAAATTGTTAATGGTGAAATTGCATCGCCAAAAGAGATAGAATCGGAAATTACTAGAATAAAAGACATTAATTAGAGAAATACATGAATGGGATTAGATGGAGGTGTAAATTGGGGTTCGATAATTATCGGTATTCTAGCTGCAGAATCTATTCAAGTTTTTATGAAATAAATAATTGAAGTGTAAATTCCCGAATCCGCAAACTCTTCCCTAACTTACCATCCACTTTTTATCACCTATTTTTATTAAAATATTTATTTGTAAATTGCGCAACATCTTAATTTTACCCACGATATGATGAAGTATTTTTACCTTGTATTTTTCAATTTTACACTTGCACTACCTTCGGGAATTCTGGCTCAAGCGCAGGTTTGGCAAAATTATACCGACTCCGTTCCTACCCTTTCTTCTCCGCGATGTGCTGACCTGAATAACGATGGTGTTCTGGATATAGTGATTGGCGGAGGAACGGATGGTGAATTTGCAGATAATGGTATCATGGCATTTAATGGCCTCGACGGTTCACTTCTTTGGCAACGGTCTGCACCAAATGAGATTTTTACCAGTGCAATTTTTCAGGATATTAACATGGATGGAATTCCCGATATTTTTATAGGTGGGCGAGATGCGCAATTTTATGCAATCAATGGTGCAAACGGTTCACTAATTTGGGAATATTATACTGATCCTGGAAATCCGAATGATATCGGTCTTTATAATTTTTATAGTGCTCAGTTCATCCCTGATTCGGATGGCGACTTACTTCCTGATCTCTTAGTTGCAAATGGTGGCGACCACAGTTTACCACTTTGGGATACAAATAGGCCGCCCGGACATCTAATGGTTGTTAGTTCACTTACCGGGGATTTGATTTCCATGGCTGTTGTGCCCGATAGTGCGGAAACATATTGTTCTCCACTGGTTATTGACCTGCAAGGAGACGGAACCCTTTGGATATTATACGGAACTGGTGGCGAATCCATGGGTGGTTCTTTTTACGCGGTTCCCCTGAGTGAACTCTTGAATAATACCTTAGTTAATTCCGTTCAACTGGCAACGCATGCGACTAGAGGTTTTATAGCGCCAGCTGCTGTTCATAAAGCTCCAACCGGTAATAGTTACGATGTGATAATTCAAGGTTTTGGTGGCACTATTTACAAGGTTAAGGGAAGCACACTGACAACAACTTGGTCAAGAACAATTATCGGTGCCGAATCCAGTGCAGAAGCCGTAATTGGTAACTTTAGCGGCGATCTCACTCCGGATGTATTTTTGGTAATGTTTAAAGGAACTCTTACAAGTTACACGGATTATTACCAGATAATGTTGGATGGAACGGATGGAAGTATTCAGTTCATGGATAGTTTAGGAGCGCTTCACTTTGCATCTGCTAATGCGGTGGATCTAAACAATGATGGAAGAGACGAAGCAATTATTTCCCTGAATTATTTTGAGAGCGGGCATTTTCATCACAAACTACAGTCCCTGGATTTTCAAAACAACACTTTATCTCAAATATCCACGAATATGGCCGGAACAAATATTGGTTCTACCCCTTTAATTACGGACATAGATAACAATGGATTACTGGATATTGTTTACGCAGTAAAAAAGGACAGCACTAACCCGATGGGATGGCAAGGATTCTATTTACACCGCTTTGAAACTGCGTCCGTCATTCCAAACGCAGGAATTGCTTGGGGAAGTTATATCGGAACGGATTACGATGGAATCTACAATTATTCTCCGGTCAACTGTGGAATGGGAAGTGTTGTAACAGGAGTAAACTTAGATTCCCCATTCTGTAACGGTTTGTCGGATGGTTCTCTTACTATTTTTGTAAATGGTGCAAACGATCCGCATACGTTCCTCTGGTCAACTGGTGAAGTAGGTCAAACAATTAGCAATATACCGGCAGGAGCGTATAGTGTTCGGGTTACAAATTCTCTGGGATGTTACGAAGAGCGTAATATCATTTTGCAAGATCCGTATATTATTAGTTTTGGTGGCATTCAGGCTCCAACCTGTCCCGGAGGAAATAACGGAATGGTCACAGTGAATTCAACGGGTTGTGTATGTATGTTCAGTGGCTGTACTTTTTCATGGGATAATGGAGTTACAATTGCACAGAACACACAAGCAGCGAGTGGTTATAATTATGTTACGATAACGCGTTTAGATGGTTGTGTGATAGTTGATTCGGTTAATATTCCTGAGTCTCCTGCACTATTTACAGATACAGTTGTTACCCACCTTTCCTGTAATGGAAATGCCAGTGGAATGATTTCTATCACACCAAATCCACTGTTCACGGCAAGTTATGTTTGGTCAACAGGTGAAAGCACGAATGAAATTAATGGTCTTGCAGCAGGGGAATACGATGTAACTATTAGCGACAATCGTCCTTGCTCACAACAACTAACATTTACCGTTACCCAGCCGGATTCATTACTTGCTCTTTTCACATCAAGCAATGTTACTTGTCCAGGGGACAATGATGGTTCTATTGAAATTAGCGCAATTGGAGGAACACCTGATTTTATTTACACACTTAACGGAATCGATAGTAGCGCATTCCTTTATGAAGGATTAAGTCCCGGAATTTACACAATTAGTGTTAGTGATCAAAACGCTTGCACTAGTTCAAGCACGATATATACGGTCACGGAACCTAGCGTATTAACTTCCTTGATTACTCCAACTATCGAAAGTGGTCTAGGTTCTTTGGATGGAATGGCAGAAATTGAAGTGAACGGAGGAACTGTTCCATATACAATTGTTTGGAACGATCCAAATAGTCAAAACGGTCCTTTAGCTGTTTACCTGAGTAACGGATGGTACACCGCCACTGTTGCAGACTCGAATGGCTGTGTTCATCAGGATTCCGTTTATATTCATACCCTATCCCTTCTTGAATCGTCTGATATCGCATGGGGCTTTTACCCAAATCCGGCAGACGAGTTCCTTACACTGAACATAGAGGGTGATGTGCACTACGAGTTGATTGATCAATTTGGAAAAGTAGTCCTGTCGGGTAAGGAGAAAATAATCCGTATAAAGGAATTGAGTTCCGGGATGTATGTTTTACGGGTTCAAACACCTTTATTTATGTCAATGGAAAAGGTTATTATTACTAGGTAGGATTTGTTTGTTGGAATGTCTAAATTTTTTTATTTCAACAATTTATCCAAAGCAAGGTGTAAACCAATACCTCTTAATTCTTGACCTTTAGCAACGATGTTTCCTTCTCCGTCTACTAAGAAACCAGAAGGAATTGAATAAACTTGATATAATTGAGAAACAGCACCATCTTTATCCCAACCGTGGTATTTCCAAATTAACTTATCATCTGCAATAGCCTTCTTCCATGCGTCTTCATTTTTATCAAGAGAAACGCTGTAAACTTCAAAGCCATTCGCATTTTTGAACTTAGATGATTTATATTTGTTATATGCCTCAACAACGCTTGGATTTTCTTTACGACAAGGTCCACACCAAGATGCCCAAAAGTCGATTAATACAACTTTGCCTTTCAACTTCGATAGTTTGATTGTTTTACCTTGAGGACTTACAAGAACAATATTTGGTGCTTTTGAGTTCACTTCTATACCTTGTGAAATTTCTTTTCTTGGAATAAAAGCAGTTCCTAATCCAAGGATCAATAAACAAGCAAAAACTATCTTTTTCATCTAATCAATTTTTAATGTTCTAACCAATTCTTCTGATATCCGCACCAATATTGTTTAATCTAATCTCAATATCCTGGTACCCACGATCAATTTGCTCTATGTTATGAATAACACTTTTACCTTTTGCCGATAAAGCAGCAATCAATAAAGATACACCTGCTCTAATATCAGGAGAAGTCATTTGGATACCCTTCAAAGTGTGTTCATTATTTAATCCGATAACTGTTGCTCTGTGTGGATCACATAAAATGATTTGCGCTCCCATATCTATTAATTTATCAACGAAAAACAGACGTGATTCAAACATTTTTTGATGAATCAAAACAGATCCTTTTGCTTGCGTTGCAACCACTAAAATAATTGATAATAAATCAGGCGTAAATCCTGGCCAAGGTGCATCAGCAATTGTTAAGATTGACCCATCAATAAAGGTGTCAATTTCATAACTATCTTGAGCAGGAACAAATATATCATCTCCACGACGTTCCAGTTTAATTCCTAATTTTCTAAATACATTTGGAATCACTCCTAAATTATCCCAGCTAACGTCTTTAATAGTTATTTCTGATTTCGTCATCGCTGCCAAACCAATAAAACTACCAATTTCAATCATATCAGGTAAAATTCGATGAAAGCAACCACCCAAATTTTTAACACCTTCAATTTGTAACATATTAGAACCAATTCCACTAATATTAGCGCCCATTGAATTCAACATTTTACACAATTGCTGAAGATACGGTTCACATGCTGCATTATAAATTGTTGTATGTCCTTCAGCCATCACAGCTGCCATTAGAACATTTGCCGTTCCTGTTACAGAAGCTTCATCAAGGTGAATATAAGCTCCCTTTAATTTTTTAGCTTCAATAGAATAGAAATGTTCCCCAGCATCGTAGTTGAATTTTGCACCTAGCATAGTGAAACCTTCAAAATGCGTATCTAATCTTCTTCTACCAATTTTATCTCCCCCTGGTTTTGGGATAAATCCTTTTCCGAAACGTGCTAACAATGGTCCAACAATCATGATTGAACCTCGCAAAGAACCCGCTCTTTGTTTGAAATCTTCCGTTTCTAGATAAGCAAGATCTATTTCTTTCGCTTGAAAAATAAATGTTCCTTTTTCAACTTTTTCTATTTTAACGCCCATTGTTTGAAGCAAACTGATTAATTTGTTTACATCAATTATATCTGGGACATTTGAAATCGTAACTTTTTCAGCAGTAAGTAACGGTGCACACAAAACTTGTAATGCTTCATTTTTTGCACCTTGAGGAATCAATTCGCCTTTTAGCGGTTTACCACCGTAAATTTCAAAAGAAGCCATGTTTATTGTTTTTTAAAGGGTTTTTTCTGATTTTTTTGCTTGAAATTCGATTTACCTCGATTTTTATTATTTTGGTTCTGATTCGGACCAATATTCATGTTTCGCAAAATCGTATTTGTATTCATCAACTCATCTGGATTTTCAAGAATCAATTCTCCTTTTGAAAGTTCCTTTAGTTGTTGAGCAATTACATTGTTTTCAACCGCGTCGTTATTGTGCTCCAAAAACTGTTTTTTCATGAAATTAGCCATGGTCGTTTTCAAATACTCACGTTCTTTTTCATCAGTTACATCTTTTGCGCCTTCTAAAATGCGCTGTGTATAACTCCCATAATGTCCAAAACGAATATTACTTTTAGGATAATCCATTATTTCAGGACGCTCCTTTAATGCTTCAGGTTTTGGAATTTCATAAGGCGAATCAACGTCCAGCATGAAATCAGACATTACAAATAAGTGTGTCCACAATTTGTGACGAAAATCATCAACATCCCGCAAATGCGGATTCAATTGACCCATTACCTCAATAATAGCCTGAGCAGCACGATTTCTTTCGTCTTTATCTTCAATCTCCATAGCATGTGCAATCATGTTTTGCACGTTGCGTCCATATTCAGGAAGGATTAATTTACCTCTTGTTGTATTGTATTCCATTTTCAAATTAAAAATTTGATTCCGAATTCTGAATTCCGAATTCCGAATTATTAGTTCTCAAGGAGTTTCCCTAGAGCGTTATTATATAATTCTTTCGCTTCTGTCACAAATCCGAAATGTTCATCATCCACCATCATTTTACCTTTTGTAACATGACCAAGTAAAGTAAAGCTTACCCCAGAATCAATCATAAATTCGATAAAATCTTCTTCATGATCTTCATTTACGGTTACAACTACTCTACCTTGACTTTCACCAAATAGAAATGCATCTTCACGAATTTCAGAATCAGTTACGATATCAAAACCTAGTTCTCGAGGGAAAGACATTTCAACTAAGGTAACATATAATCCACCATCTGCAACATCATGAGCCGCATTAATTAATTCATTTTGAATCAACCCTTTCACCATATTTTGCATTGCGTATTCTTTTTCAAGATCAAAATGAGGCGCTGGTGATGCTTTTATTCCATGATATGTAGCCAAATATTCCGACGATGCTATATCGTTTACACAATCCCCAATAATAAAGATTAAATCTCCTTTTAATTTAAAATCAAGTGTCATGATACGATCTTTATCCTCTAAGATACCAATCATACCAATTGTAGGAGTTGGAAAAACGGGAATTTCAACACCGTCTTTTACGGTTTGATTGTAAAAAGAAACGTTTCCTCCAGTAACGGGTGTTTCGAATTTTAAACAAGCCGCTGACATTCCTTTTATTGCGCCAACGAATTGCCAGAAAGATTCTGGATTGTATGGGTTTCCGAAATTCAAGCAGTTTGTAATTGCACTTGGAATACCTCCAGAACAAACAATATTTCTTGCTGCTTCAGAAACGGCAATCATTGTTCCTACCTCAGGATCAGCATTTACATACCGCGAATTACAATCCACCGTCATTGCCAACGCTTTATTCGTTCCTTTTATATTTACAACTCCTGCATCTGAAGGACGATTGGTAGTCATTGTTTTTGTTCCAACCATCGAATCATATTGCTCATAAACCCAACGTTTCGAAGCGATATTTGGTAATTGCAATATTTTAAATGCCACTTCCTTCAAATCCTCAGGTTGCTTCACATCATCCATATTGAATTTCTTGAACTCTTCATAATATGCAGGTTCTTTGTATTCTCTTTTATATTGTGGTGCTCCACCTCCAAGAACGAGCGATTCAGCAGGAACATCTCCAACCATTTCGCCGTGCATGAAATAACGAACACGATTAGAATCGGTAACTACACCAATTTCTTCAGCATGTAAATCCCATTTATCAAAAATTCGTTTTACAACATCTTCTTGTCCTTTAGCTACTACAACCAGCATTCTTTCCTGAGATTCAGAAAGTAAAATCTCATACGGAAGCATGTTTTCTTGTCTGGTAGGTACTAAATCCAACTGAATATCCATTCCAACATTTCCACCCGCACTCATTTCACAAGTTGAACAAGTAATTCCAGCAGCACCCATATCTTGCATTCCACGAATAGCATCCGTTTGAGCCAATTCCATCGTTGCTTCCAATAACAATTTCTCCATGAATGGATCACCAACTTGAACAGATGGTAAATCATTTGCTGAATCTTCCGTAATATCTTTTGATGCAAAAGCGGCACCTGCAATTCCATCTTTACCGGTTGCAGAACCAACAATGAAAACTGGGTTACCTGGTCCTGAAGCCTTTGCAGAAATAACTTTTTTCGAATCTATAATTCCAGCTGAAAAGGCATTTACTAGAGGATTCGTATTATATGAATCGTCAAAGAAAACTTCCCCTCCAACAATTGGAATTCCGAAAGCATTTCCGTAATCTCCAATACCTTTAGTCACACCTTTAACGAGCCATTTTGTTCTATCATTTTCAATATTCCCAAATCTTAAAGAATTTAGCTGAGCAATTGGTCTAGCACCCATGGTAAAAATATCTCTATTGATTCCGCCAACACCAGTAGCAGCTCCTTGATAAGGTTCTAATGCACTTGGGTGATTATGTGATTCGATTTTAAATACACATCCTAATCCACCACCGATATCAACCATACCAGCATTTTCTTCTCCAGCTTTTACAAGCATATGTGGACCATCTTTAGGCAAAGTCTTTAACCAAACGATTGAATTTTTATATGAGCAGTGTTCCGACCACATCACCGAATAAACCGCAGTTTCAGTAAAATTAGGTGTTCTACCTAAAATCCTTTTAATCATTTCAAACTCATCTTGACGCAAACCAAGATCGATTGCTTGATTCAATGTTGCTTCTTGTTGCAAAGTACTTTCCATACAATAATTAATGTGTTACAAATGTAATGATTTATTTTTTTTGCTAACTGAATTGTTAGGTTCATTTACACAGAT
>CANITF010000002.1 GCA_947470515.1 Flavobacteriales bacterium | reverse complement strand
TAAGTTTTTATCGGAAAAAGATCAAAAAAACACTCCGATTGAAATTAAAACATTTTTAAAATTTAAAGGTATTAAAGTGTATTTTTTAATTTAATTTATTTATTATCAATTTTTAATAAATATATCAGTAATATTGCATTCTACAACTTATCGGCGATTCATTGAAGTAACAATTTAACAGTCAAACGTTTGTATATAAAATAGAGGAAGTGAAAAAAGCAGTAATTGTCGAAGATTTTGAGTTAATAGCCGATATTTGGAAAACCATTTTGGAAGAAATTGGCTTTACTGAAATTGAAATTATTCGACATGCCGATGAGGTAGAATCGAAGGTTTTGGAAATTTTGCCAGATATCATTTTGATGGATATTAATTTGCCAGGATCAAAAAATGGGATTGAACTTACAGAATCGTTGATTAAACAAAATGATTCATTAAAAGTGATGATTTTGACAATTCACACGGATCCGTCGTATGTGCAAAATGCCATTAAATTTGGAGCCAAAGGTTTCATGACTAAAAATTCTTCTATTTCTGAAATTAAAAAAGGAATTTCTGAGATACTTAGCGGTAAGAGCTATTTGTGTGAAGAAGTAAGGTAAACAGCTTTTTTAGAAAGTTAAATAATTATTTACCCATTATTTTGTTGACCTCAGATATTAAATTTTCTTCCTCCCAAGGTTTGGATATGAATTTCTCAAGTAAATGATCATTTGTCAATTCGTTAACAATAATGTTATTCGCTTGACCAGAAAGCATGATACATTTTAATTCCGGATATTTTTGTTTGATGTTCCGAATAAGTTCAGCACCATTTATGTTTGGCATTTGATAATCTACAAGCAATAAAAGCACTTCAAATTCATTAGAAATAAGAGAATCAATATTCTCAATAACTTCCATTGGGTCTAGAAAACACTCCACAATAGTCGTTTCATGCTCTATTACTTTATTTAATTGAAAAGACAACAATTTTAAAATAAGTGGATCATCGTCGATACAAATAATTACATATTTTAAAGAATCTTCTAGCATAATTTTTTTAATAATTCAGCTACAAAGTTACATAATTTAAGTATATAATTCAAATAATTCAAATAATTCAAATAATTCAAATAATTCAAATAATTCAAATAATTCAAATAATTCAAATAATTCAAATCATTCAAATCATTCAAATCATTCAAATCATTCAAATCATTCAAATCATTTCTTAATTCTAAAGCCAACCTAAAGTTGTTTTGTTTATTTTGGAAAATCAATCGTAAACCGGGTCAGATTATCCTTTGATGAAACGTTTATTGTTGCAGCATGTTCATCAACTACATTTTTAACAATTGTTAAACCGAGCCCTGTGCCATGCGCTTTCCCTTTGGTTGTAAAAAATTTCGCAAACATTTTATCCATGATTTCTTTTGGAATTGTTTCTCCTGAATTTTCTACATTGATTTGTATGTGTGTTAGTGTTTCGACGCTGTATATGGATAATTTTCCACCTTTTGGACAAGCGTCAATTGCATTTTTTATCAAATTTGACCAGAGTTGGTATAGTTTGATATCATAACCAAGAATGGTTAATTTAGTATCAATATTAATTATTAATTCCAAGTTGTGCTTAATTTGGAAATTGAAGACACTCAAAACGGTTGAGATATTGTCATTAAGATTGATTATTTCTTTCTCTAATGCATTATCATATTTCATGAAATTTCTTAAATTTTTCACAACATCAGAAGCCTTGTTTCCAGAAATTTTAATGGTATCTAGAAAATTTCTAATGGTATTCAGATGATAAATAAGGTTTACAAATTCTTTTGGTTGCCCTGATTGCATTACAATATCAATTTTTTCAACGTCATTTTCTAAAATTCCAGACTTCATCAATTGATTAGCAATGATTTTATGATCAGTATTATTGTTCGGGTATTTCTTGTATAACATTTCTCGAATTCCCAAGCCTGCTTTATGCCCTTGAAGTCCATGTAGTTGAGCTCTTTTCTCATTTTCAGTTGCATGATTACAGGCAAAAAGGATTTGTTCTTTCGAACATTGCCAAATTACATCTTTTAACAATTCACTAATTAAAAATTCAAGACTTTCTGTACCGACGATTACAGCTCCTAATGGTGTGTTTAGATCATGTGCAATACCTGCAGCAATTTCCCCAATAGTGGAAAGATTTTCTTGTTTCATTAAATTATTCGAAAGCTCAGTATTTTTTTTAGTTTCAGATGAGATTCTTTCTTCAAGTGATTTATTTAATTCGATTATTTCTTCATACGTATGCGTGAGTTCTTCATTTTTTTCGATTCGCATGTTTACGTTGACAATCAATTCAGAAAATAGTTCTAAAATAATTTTTTCTTCTTCTTTAAAGAAATGGGTTTGCACTACCGAATCAAATCCAACGAAACCAATACATTTATCTTCCTGCATCAACGGTATAGTTATAATACTCTTGATTTGTTGTTCTTCCAATAATGATTTTACAATTCCATCTTCTAATAAGGAAACATTTGGTATGTTAATTTTTTCTCCTTTGAAATGTTTATCAATCCAAAAAGTCATTTGGTCAAAAGGAACATCTTTTAATTTTGAAATTTGAGGTTCTATGCTTTTTGCACACCATTCAAAGGTATTGGTTGCTATCTTTAAATCATGATGATAGGCAAAAATATATGCTCGATCTGTGCCTGCATATTCACCAATTTTACGCAAAGCAGTTTCTATTCCAATTTCCAATTCTTTTAGCGGTAAATTGATAAAAGAGGTAGAAATCTTCAATAATAAATTTTGTAATTCAATCTGTTTTACAATATTAATTTCAGCTTCTTTTGCTTCTGTAATATCGTGTCTGATTGAAACATAATTTTTAATTTCATTCTGATTGTCTACTAAAGGATAAATAATCGTGTCAACCCAATAAAATTCGCCATCCTTATTTTTGTTTTTTATTTCGCCTCTCCAAATTTGCTGGTCTTTTATTTGCATCCAAAAGTTTTTCCAAAAATCTGCAGAATGATAACCAGAATTTATCAACTGATGGGTATTTCCTATAACTTCTTCTTCCGTATAACGCGATATATCATAAAAGTTTTGGTTGGCTTGAGTAATGATTCCAAATTCATCTGTAAACGTTACAATTGAACTTAAGTCAATGATTTCTTTTAATGAACCGATGTTTTTCTGCTTTTCTAAAAGCAACAATTCTGTTTTTTTCTTTTCTGAAATGTCACGGGCTGATGCTATAATAAAAATCTTATCTTTATTTTCTACAAATGAAATTCGTATATCGATTGGCGTATATTCGCCGGTTACGAGATTTTTATTTACACCCTCCGCAAAAACAACACCTTGTTTTTTGATATTAGCTACATGATCATCCCACATTTTAGTGGATGTAAATAAAGATTCAATATCATAAATTGTATAGTTTATAACATCTTCTTTCTTTATGCCTAATATTTTTGCTCCTGCCTCATTAATTAAGACAAACTTACCTTGATCATCAAAAACTTGCAATGCATCGGTGCTATTATTTAAGAAAAGTTCCGACAGTTTTAATTTTTCATTTGTGATCCGCAAATTTTTCTCAGATTGTTTCAATTCTGTAACATCGATTATAGAACCTGAAATAATTTCAATACCATTGACTAATTCATATTTAGCATTTACTTGAATATAAATGGTTTTGTCAAATATATCTTTTGTTTTTACGAGCTCATTTTGGATAGTACCTTTTTCTTTTGTGTAGTGTAAAAATTTATTTTTTTGATCAATGGAATTGAATAAATCTTTCGAATAAAGGTGAATCAGTTCTTCTGCATTGTTAAACCCAAATATTTCAGCAAAGGCTTTATTAGCTTCAAGTAAATTTGCGTCCATATCAACTACAAAAGCACCAATTTGAACAGAGTTGAATAGTTTTAAATACTTTCGTTCTGTTGAATTAATCAACTCTTCAACACGCTCTAAAAGTGCCGTTTCGAAACCATAACCTATTACAAATTGAAAATCATTTGTATTATTATAAATTGGAAAGAAACGTCTGTAAACAGTCTTACTTGTTCCATCTGGTTGCTTTAACTTATCTTCCCATTCGAGTGGTTTTTTATTCGAAAGCACTTTATTAAACAAGGCTCTTCTATTGTCAGCAAGCGCAGAATCAATATTTTTCAATTCGCAATAATCGTAATCGGTTTTTCCAATTAAAAACTGACGAATTTCTTTATTTTTTACGCCATGAGGATTTATATATAAATAGCGATGTTCTGAATCGAAAACGGCAATGTCTGCCGGAATATTATCTAAAATGGATTTATAAAATTCTACTTGATTGCTTGTATCATTCGTTTTTACAGTATTGTGAAAATAAATCAAACCATCTTGGGTATACGTTTTAATAGTTGAAGAAAAGTGTCGTTTTTTTTGTTCGTTTTTTGTTGATATAGTTACGGTATTATTTTTAATTAGTTCTTGAAAATCAGTTGAATTTTGCGTTTCATCGCTAAAGAAAAAGTCGGAAAAATGAGTTGATTTTTTACTTTGTGAAGACGTTAAAAAGCTTTTCCCCAAAAAAAGAATTTCTCCTTTTAAGTTCGTGATAATATTATCTGGATATACAGAATTACAAAGATCAATGAGTAAAACTAACGTATTATTTTTTTGATCAATCATTTAGTAAATTCCATTATAAAAAAGTGAATATAAAAACGTTTATTTTCATAAATCAAGTCATTCAATTAACAAGTTTAAACGAGTTCCTTTTCCTATTTCACTCGTAATTGAACCAGTTAATTTACTCAATGCAATTCGTGTTTCAATATTTTGAATTCCTAAACCTTTTATGACATTTTGATCGTCGAAACCAATTCCATCATCTTTTGCAACAATATTAATTCCCTTTTCATTTGTGAAAATAGTAACGTTTATTTCATTTGATTGGGCATGTTTAATGGAGTTTGCAACAAATTCTTGAACGATGCGGTAAATATTAGCAATATCGGTATTTTGAAAATCAGTTTCAGAGATGTCTTTTTGAATTTCTAAAACTACATTTACTCCATCGAGCAAATTAGCTCTCGCATGCATATTTTCTATTGCGCTCAACAATCCTTTTTCAATAGATGGCGGTTGTAAAGAATACGTAATGGATCTTAATTCTTTTATTAATAAATTAATCATTTCTGAGAATTGCTTTTTTAACACATCATCTTCAGGGGCAAATTTAAACATTGAAAACCAAAGGTTTAAAATGACCATGTTTTGTGATATACCATCGTGTAATTCTCTTGAAATTTTCTTCTTTTCATTTTCTTGCGCTTCAGATATTATTTTGTTTTTTTTCAATTCAAATAAAATCTCATCTGTTTTATCGACAACTAAGCAAACATACAATTCTGAATTTTGGGAAAGCTTATTACCGTAAAGTACAATATTTATCTCTTTTCCTGATTTTGTTTTTTGAACTAATGTTTTTTCGAAACTTGTGAGATTTATGTCAATTATAATTTCTTCATTGTGCTTGTTTAGTTCATGAAAAGCTCTATTTAAAGAAGATTCATCATCAAAACCATATAATTTTTCAGCAGCAAAATTGCATTTTGTGATAATTAAATTTGGCCCCTCTAAAATAAACATGGGTAATGGTGAATTTGCAAAGCCCTGTCTATAATTATTATTTGCTTTTTCTAGTTCATCATTAAGGTGTTTTCTTTCACGGCTAAATTCAATTGTTTTGATTAGGACTTTGCTGCTGATATCTGTTTTTAAAACAAAATCTTGAGCTCCTCCTTTTAAACTGTCGATGGCTATTTTGTCGCTATCTGTTCCCGAAAGCACAATAATGGTTGAATCAGGAAAATTTTCATTTGCTATTTTTAACGTAGAAAGTCCAAGAGAATCAACAATATTTAAGTCTAAAAGAATCACTTCAGGATCAAAAACGGAATGAATTTCGTTAAAATCTGCAACGGATTGTGTATCCATTAGCAATTCAATTGGAAAACCATTTTTTTCTAATTGAAAATATATAAGGTCTTTGAAATTTGAGTCATCCTCAACAATAAGAATACGTGGTTTCATGAATTATGATTTAGGTCCCCCAAAAAAGAATATACAAAACTGTTTCGCTTTATTCCCATTTAAAGTATGTTTAAAAGTCCAATATACATACCAAATATATAAAACGATAACGAAATTTTTATAAAACATTGGTAAAAAAACACTTAGTTCTAGGAAAGCATCACTGAAGTTTTTTATAAATGCCATTACTTTCCCAGATTCGGAATTATTTTCCAAAAATAGGAGGTATTTTGTGGCGAAATTATTATTATTTGAATGACGTAACTTAATTTCTAAGTTTGGTGATAAAGACTTTTTCTGTATCAACTTGTTCTTCTAATACATTAAAAAACACGTCATGTTGGTCTTTTTCCATGCAATCAATTGGAAAGGAAAGTTGCAGTCCTTTTATATAATCAAAGTAAATACTTTGTTGGTGAATGGAAACTTTACGTAATCCGGAGAAATAGAGAACAGAAACATCACTATCTGCTGCAACAACTGCTTTAGATGTAATTCCCATTCTGAAGCGTTTTTTGCGAGAACCGAAGAACAAGAAAATCAAATTATCTACGAAGCAGAACCAAAATGCAATTGCCGGTAATAGTGCTTCATTACAAACGGCATATAGGACGCTTCCAACAAACAACATGACAACGGCCTCGAGCATGGTGTATACTTGAACACGGTAAATACGATCCATACTCATCGGTTGGTTCCATTTGAATTTTGAAACTTGGTTGACAAGTCTAAGCCCCATCCAACGAGTAATACTTCTTCTTAAGTTAATTATAAGAAGTAATAAACCAATCCCTAAAAAAATTTGAAAACGAAATGGCACTTGTTGTCCAGAAGTTCTTAAAGATTCAATAGGTAAATTAAAACCAACAAATATTGTAAACAACATTGTTGGAAATAACAAAAATACAAGTAATACGTTAATTGCTTTATTCATTAGGGATCATCTTCATTTTGCGAATTAAAGCTTCAATTTTGTTTTTCGATGCAGTGATTTTGCCTTCAACTTCTGCTTTTAACGTGTCTGCACCTTTTGATTTTGAGAAAAAGCCTAAGTTATTTTCAAATTGTAAAACCTCCGCCTTTAATTTGTCAATTTGCAGACGCATATCAGCCTTCTCTTTAGAAAATAATCTTCCAGCATCTGGACTTGACGAAAGTGTATTCATTCTCGCTTCGAACATAACTTTTTCTTTCTCTGCGCCTTCTAGTTTCAAATCAGTATAAAGTTTGTCGATGGCCGTTTTATAGGCATTATATATTGCATCTTTTTGCTTCATTGGAACCTTGCCCGCCTCATTGAAAGCATTTGTGAATTCTCTTAAATCAGTTAATGTTTGTTTTTTGTCAGCTGATGGTTTATAGGATTCAATGTTCTGAATAATCGTTTGCTTTGCCAATAAATTTGTTTCTAACAATTTATCTTGTACCTCAAAATGTTTTGTTCGAGCATTGAAAAACGCATCACATGCACCACGGAATTCTGTCCACAATTTTTGTTCTAACTTTTGTCCTGCGTGGCCAGTATTTTTCCAAGCTTTTTGTAATTGAACCAATTTGTCTGCCGTTTCTTTCCAATCAGTAGAATCCTTCAACGCTTTAGCTTGATCGATTACTTTTTGTTTTTCTTCCGCTATTTTGACAAATTTATCTTGTATTGTACCAAAAAAGGCTTTTTTATTAGAGAAAAACTCATCGCAAAGCGCTCTAAATTTTTGCCAAATTTCTTCGTTTTCTTTTCTTGGTCCAAATCCAACTGTTTTCCATGTTTCTTGAAGTGCCAATAATTTGACCGTTGCTTCTTCCCACATTTTTGTGGTTTCGTATGTTGCGTAATCAGCGAGTAAAGCTCCTGCTTCAGCTAATAATTCTTTTTTCCTCTTTAAATTTTCGTTCAATGAAACACGACGTTCATCATAGAAGGTATTTATGCGATCATAAATAACGCGTACGTTTTCCCAATACTTAGCCTTTAGATCTTCCCAATCATCGTTTGCAACAGGTCCAATTCCTTCCCATTCATTTTGCAGGGTTTTCAAAGCTCCTTCTATTTCACGAATAGATTCGTTGTTTTTTATGGCATTTAATTGTGCAATAACTTCAAGTTTTAATTGAGAATTGCGTTTTAAATCATGGTCTTTTAATTCTCTATAAATCTTCATATTGTAGAAGAAATCTTCTAATAAACGCGAGTATTCATGTTGAATTTCATCTCTTTTTTCACGAACGATATCACCTACATTTTTCCATGCTTCATGAATTTCTTTGTAAGCGTTGTAAGCAAGACCTATATTTTCTTCCTTCTCGATGACTTCTTTCAAACGAGAAATTAACGTCTTTTTAAGTTTTAAATTTTCTGTTTCAACGGCATTTTTAGCTTCAATTACTGCTTTTCTTCGATCTT
Organism: Flavobacteriales bacterium; assembly: GCA_947470515.1. Lineage (GTDB taxonomy): Bacteria > Bacteroidota > Bacteroidia > Flavobacteriales_D > Crocinitomicaceae > M0103. The sequence goes on along the minus strand of CANITF010000002.1, from coordinate 166,305 downwards.
TGTATTCGTTGTAAACACCATAGAACTCTTCTTTCAACGGTTTGAAGTCGGTTATTTCGTGAACTTCCTCTTTTTCTTGAGCTTCTAAAAAAGCAACTTGATCTTTTCGTTCTTCTTCTAAAATAAAATCATCAAACCGCGTTTTTAACTCATTTATTTCACGGCTAACAGCCAAAGCATCTTCGTTTTGAACTAAGATTATTAATTCTTCAATTAAAGCATTATTTTTCATATTGCAGAGATTTAGGATTGAATCCTATATAGTTTGTACCATTTCAAAGTTAGCCAAGGCAACGAATTGTTCTATGCGCTCAGCTACATCATTTTTTGTTATTTCAAGTAAGCGTTGTGTTCCAAATTTTTCAACACAAAATGAAGCTAAAGCGGAACCAGTAATAATAGCACGTTTCATATTTTCAAACGAAATGTCATCAGTCGCTGCTAAATATCCCATAAATCCTCCTGCAAACGTATCTCCTGCTCCTGTAGGATCGAATACTTCTTCTAAAGGTAAAGCTGGTGCAAAAAAGACATTTTCTCCATGAAACAACAAAGCTCCATGTTCTCCTTTTTTAATAATTAAATATTTTGGACCCATGGCACGAATGACTTTCGACGCTTTTATCAATGAATATTCATCAGATAATTGTCTTGCTTCTTCGTCGTTAATGATTAAAATATCAACCAACGCCAACGTTTTTTTCAATTCATCTAGCGCAATGTCCATCCAGAAATTCATCGTGTCCATTGCAACCAGTTTTGGTCGAACAGTTAAACGCTCTATCACACTTCTTTGCACTTGCGGACTTAAATTCCCAAGCATTAAATAATCAACACCTTGATAACTTTCAGGAATAATAGGGTCAAAATGTTCTAAAACATTTAATTCAGTGACTAGTGTGTCACGTGAATTCATGTCGTTGTGATAACGTCCTGACCAAAAAAATGTCTTTTCACCTTGTTTGATTTGCAGACCTTCTAAATCAACACCTTTTGACGTTAAAGTGTCCAACATTTCTTGTGGGAAATCATCTCCAACGACAGCAACTATTTTTTGATCTTGTGTGTAAAAAGAGGATGAAAGAGCAATATATGTGCCCGCGCCGCCGATTATTTTGTCTGTTTTTCCGAATGGTGTTTCAATCGCGTCAAAGGCAACACTGCCCACTGTAAGTAAACTCATTTTTTGATTTTTTTAGAGAAACAAAGATAGTATTAAGAACTGAGAATAGAGAGCCGAGAGCCGAGATTTAATTCGATAAATTATAACAATTCTTAAAATATTCAATTTAAATAACCCAAATAATTAATTGGTTCGTGAGAAACAATCTATGTTCTCTTAAGAACTGAGAAGCGAGAGCCGAGAACTGAGACTTGTTCCGCCAAACTAAAATAAGCTCACTTGTAAACATTACTCATTAGAAAACCAAAAAAATAAATAGGTTCGTGTGAATCAATCTATGTTCTATGTTGTATCAGCGTCTTGTACTGGGCTTGCTGAAGTAAGTGGTCTATGTTCTATTTAACATTCTTAATGTAACAAAATCACACATGTTTGCGTTAATAAGTTTACGGTTCTGCTTGATTCTTCAAGCTTTTCAGGTCTAAATTTGTAAGTAATAATGAATAAGCGAATTCTTAAAATAACGAAATGGTTTTTTGGAATTGTGTTGGGTATTTGTTTACTCATCACGGGAGCTTTATATTTCTTTAAAGATGACATTTGTGGTTATGTGGTAGGTGAGGTAAACAAACACTTAAAAGCGAAAGTGTCTGTTTCAGAAGTTGATTTGACTTTCTGGGCTACTTTTCCGAATGTTTCAGTCGATTTTAATGATGTTTTCATTCAAGATTCATATGCCAATTCCACAAAACGAGATACGCTTTTATTCAGTGAACAAATTCGCTTAAAGTTCAATCCTATAGATATTTGGAACGAAGATTATAAAGTAAAATCTATTGAAGTAAATCCAGGAACGGTTCAATTGAAAGTCAGAAAGAATGGAGAAGTGAATTATGATATTCTTCAAGAAAGTAAAGATGCTGGCGAAACAAAATTTGAGTTGAACCTCCAAAATGTTGTTTTAAATCAAATTCGATTTGCTTATAAAAACAAGGCTACAAACCAATATTATAAGGCAAAATTGGCTGAGTTGGAATTGACCGGTAATTTTACTGAAAAGAAATATACACTTCATGCAAAAAGTGCTTTGAAGGTAAACAAACTCAAAAGTGGTAAAGTAACCTTAATTTCAAACCAACCAGCAAAATTTGAAATTGATATTAAAGTGGACAACGTATCTGGTGTTTTTGAAATTCCAAATGCCGAAGTGTTTGTAGCAGAATTACCTTTTCAAGTGAAGGGTACTTTGTCTCCCGAAGATTTAAATTTTGAAATACATTCTAAGAATATTCAATTAGCTGATTTGGCGAATAGATTTTCATTCTCTCAAGTGGAAGATGTGAAGAAGTTTGATGGCACGGGGAATGTCTATTTTGATCTTTTTATCGACGGTAAGAATGAAACAACTTCTCCAACTGAAATCAATTGTGATTTTGGTATAAATAATGGTTCATTAACAGAGCCAGTAAAAAATTTGAAGATTCAAGGAATAAATTTAAAAGGAAAATATAGCAATATTGGAGGGACAGAAAAAGAATTTTTGAAATTGTCATCAATTAAATTTAAAACTCCTGGAGGACCATTTTCCGGAAATCTATTGTTAACACAATTCCAAGAACCAAACTTTAGGGGAAATGCCAATGGAAATTTGAATTTGAACATGTTACATTCGTTGTTTCGTATTCCACATGTTGAAAATATCAATGGGAACTTGGGCTTACAAACTGTTTTTAATATTCAAAGTGTTGTTCACCCTGATGCATCTTTAACCTATTCCGTTTTAAAATGTGAAGGAGATGTTCAAATGAAAAATGTTGTCTTGAAATTAATGGATGATAAGCGAACCTTTCGTCAAATGAATGGCGCAATGTATTTAAGAAACGATGAGGCAGGTATTGAAAATGTTTCATTGAAGATTGGTACGACTGATTTGGCGTTCAATGGTGTTTTCAAAAACATCATCAACTACTTCAAAAAGGATGGTAATTTAACTGCAAATGTTGAAGTCAAAAGCAAATTTATTGATGTGCAGGATTTAGGGACGACCTCCAAAGAAGAAAAAATTCAAGAAGCGAGAAGTTTCGTCTTACCGAGTAATATTGATGGTTCCTTGTTTATGGATGTTGCTCAAATTGAATACGACAAGCACACATTTAAAAAATTGTCAGGAAATATGCTTTTGGGTAAACGAAAACTTCATTTCCCTAATTTAACATTGCGGAATGCAGATGCGGATATGGTTGGAAGCTTGACCATTGAAGAACGATCCGAAGAAGTCTTTCATATAACAACAACAGTTAGCTCTGATAATATAAAATTCAAAGCCCTTTTTAGAGAATGGAATAATTTTCACCAAGAGGTGATAGGGGAGAATAATGTTTTCGGAAAAGCACAAGCAAAAGTTTATTTTGAAGCACCGTTTGATTTGAGAGGTGGTGTAATTTCTAAATCAATAAAATCGCAAGTTTATCTTAAAATCACCGATGGCCAATTGAAAAATGTCGATGCTTTTAAATCGATAACAGAAAGTTTAAAAACCTCAAGTGCAAAATTGGTCATTGGAAAAAGTAATATTGCTTATCTTGAAAATAAACTGTTGGATCTTAAATTTGAAACCTTAGAAAACACTTTTGTCATTCAAAATGGGAAATTGGAAATTCCAGCAATGTTGATTCATACAAATGCGTTAGATATTGAAACATCGGGAACTCATACATTCGATAATATAATTGATTACCGTTTTGCATTTCGTTTCCGAGATTTAAAGGAGAAAAATACTCAAAGTGAATTTGGCGTTGAGGAAGATGATGGGACCGGTGTAAAGATATTTATGCGCATGTCTGGCGATATTGATAATCCAACTATTATTTGGGATAAAACAGCGAAAAAAGAGAAAGCAAAAGAGAATCGAGAAGCTGAAAAAGAAAATGTAAAATCTATCTTAAAAGCTGAGTTCGGGTTGTTTAAAAATGATACAACAGTAAAAACCTTTATTCAAAAAGAAGGTCCGAAAGAAACGTTGCAATTAGATTTTGGTCCAGCGAAGACAGAAGACCCAATCGATACCAAAAAGCCTAAAAAGGATTCCAAAATTAAAAACACACTCAAAGGTTGGAAAGAAGAATCTGATAAATCTAAAAAGGAAGAAATTGATTTGAATTGATTTTGTTATTCGATAGATTCAAATTTTAATTGACTTTTTGCCTTCTTTTTTTTTCTCCTTTTATGAACGTGTAAGACAATTGGGCAATTGAGAATAAAATTGTAAAAGTTAGTAGCATATAATTTTATAAATTAGCAAGTAAGTTTCCAAATGAGCCAAAAAAACAAATTGCAAGAATAATTAATGAGATGAATGTGCCTTTTAAAACAAGTGAAGAAATCTCTCTAAATTGTAATTGTTTTATTTGATTCATAAATGGATTGAAATCTGCCGATTTAGGACACAAAAGATCAATTCCATATTTCTTATAGTTGCTTATTTTCTTCAAAGAAAACTCGCTGCTGATCAACACAATTTTTGTTTTCTTCCATTTTTGCTTTAGAATCTTTGCTGCACTTAAACCATTTAAATCTGATAAGTGATATTCAATAAAAATAATGTCGGGCGAATTAATTTCATGAAAGCTTTCAGTTACTGAATTAAACGAAATAACTTCTTTATAAGAATTATTAGTCAAAGATTTGGTCAACATTTTCATGTAAAGTTGATCATCATCAATTACGTATATTTTTGGATTCATCAAACGCATATTTAAAAGTTGTTCATAAATCAATCCAAAATACTTGTTATACACATTTTATTGTGTATAACATTAGTATATAGGCTGTTCAGATTTTTTGTAACGTGCGTTTTATTTCCCAATATGGGAGTATTGTCCAAAAACAGGAATCAAAGAGTGGGTAAAATTTCCATTATTTCTTTTTCAACAATTTTAAAATTTAAAATTATTGATTCCATATTCGGTTCTTTGACTTCACATTCCATTTCGATTTGTCGAATTTTTTCTGAAAGCACGTTCATTTCAAAAATATCGAATGCAGGTTTTAATTGATGAGCTGCATGTTTTATTTTATTTTTATTTAATTCTTTAATTCCTATTGAAATTTGATTTATATAATCTGGAGTAGTTGTTTTAAATGTTTCAATAATCGATAATACAAAATCGTGATCTCCCCCAGAAATTTTTTCGATATTTTTTAATGAATATTTTTGCATGATCTAAGTTTTTAAGATTAATTTTTTTATTTGTTAGAAATTAAACGTGAAATTTTTTGCAATAATTCATTTCGTTTGAATGGTTTAGACAACTGGTCGTTCATTCCACTTTTTCGGTATTCTATTTCATCATTTGCTGAGGTATTTGCAGTTAAAGCTAAAATTGGAATAGTAGATTTTAATTGATTTCTTATGATTTTGGTTGCTGTAAGGCCGTCCATAATGGGCATTTGTATATCCATTAAAATGATATCATAGTTGTTGTTGTCTAAAAGGCTTAAAACTTCTTCACCATTACCTGCAAACTCAAACACAACATTTTCTTTTTCTAAAATTGCCTTAATTAACATTTGGTTCAAGAGATTATCTTCAGCGACTAAAATTCGAATATGTTTTAGCGTTTCATTCGTTATAACTTTAGGTTCTACTATATCAATAATTGATTGATAGTTTTTTATAAACCGAATTGTAAAAGAGAAATTTGAACCAACTCCTTTTTTACTTGTCACTTTAAGGTCCCCACCCATTTTTGAAACAATACTTTTTGAAATAGGCAAACCTAATCCTGTTCCACCATAATTTCTTGATATTGATGCATCTTCTTGTTTGAATATTTCAAAAATTAAATCATAGTTATCAGGACTAATTCCTATTCCAGTATCTATTATTTCGAAAGAAATTAATTGAGCTGTTTCATTTTCTTCTATTAGATTGCAGAGTAAAGACACTGAACCGTTGTCCGTGAATTTAATAGCATTACTTATAAGGTTTATTAATACTTGGTTTATTTTGGAGGCATCTCCTAATAAATTGCTTTGTGTTTTTGGATCAATTTGACAATTTAGAATAAGTCCTTTTTCTTTTATTTCTTGATTAAAACTTATTTCAATATTAGTGATGAGGTCATAAAGATTAATTGCTCCTTCTTCTAAAATTAAATTCCCTGATTCAATTTTAGAAAAATCCAGAACGTCATTTATGAGTAATAATAGATTATTTGCAGAAGTTGAAATAGCATTTAGATATTTGAATTGGTTCTCAGAAAGAGCTGTCTCTTTTATAATATCAATCATTCCGATTATTACATTCATCGGGGTTCTAATTTCGTGACTTGTATTAGCTATAAACAATTCTTTTGATTTAATACTTTCATTTGCTTGTTCGTTCGCTAATATTAAATCCTGCTCTAATTTTTTTCTTTCTGTAATATCGACATGGATTCCAATAGATCCTACTACTTCATTTTCGTTATTATAAATTGGCGCACCACTGATAATTATCCATTTTATTTCATTGTTTTTAACACGAATTTGTGTTTCATACATTCCTGTTTTGCCATTTATTCGTAATTCATTTTGTTCGTTAAAGTTTTGTTTTTCTTCAGCAACACCAAATAATTTAAAGGCATTTTTGCCCATTATTTCTTGTTCGGTGTATCCTGTTAAATTGCAAAATGCGGGATAAACTTTTGTGATATTCTCATTTAAATCAACTTCTAGTAAGCCAAGTTTTAAACTTTCAATTATTTTACTGTATTTATCTTCAATGAGTTTTACTTTATTTTTATTTACAGTTATTTCAGTTATGTCTTGATATTTCCAAATATTTCCTGAGTAAGAGCCATTTTCAAATATTGGTATGAAATCTCTTTCGAGTATTTTTCCATTTTTCATATATATAATATCACCAAAAACTTTTTCTTTCTTCTCAATGATTTCTTCAATACGTTTTATAAATTCAATTTCATTCAAAAATAGATTTTTCGATTGTTCTGCTGCTTTTGAGCAATCCATTCCAGTCATTGAAATTGCAGGGATTGGCACTTCGAATAAGTCACAAAAATATTGATTAACAAAAATTATCTTGTTGTCTAAATCTTCCGCCAAAACAGATGCTTGCATAGATTCAAGCAAAGAATATAGTCGCGAGGTAGTATTTGTCAGTTCTTTATGATAAAGAACTGTTTCAGTTACTTCATTCAAGTAGATATTGATATAGTTTTTATCCTTATAAGGAATAAGTGTACAATCAAAATAGCGTGAATTTATATATAATTGTTCCTTAACTTTAGTTGTTAATTTATCTTTAAATTGATCAAAAAGAAGCTTTACAATCTCTGTTTTTTCATTTCGAATTAAACTGTCAGCCGATGCATTCGAATAAATGAGCTTACCGTCAAAATTTAAACGCATAATTGGCTGTGGATCTTGATTCGGAAACTTTGCCAACTCTATAAATTGGTCGCTTACCTCCTTTAAGTCATCATTTACAAGTTGTTTCGATTGCAACAATTGAAGGTTATCTATGATGGTGTCATGAATAGCGAAATCAGAAATTAATAAATCTTGGTAACTTAATTCGGCGATTTGCTTAATCCATGGAGAATTGATAAACAGTATTTCATTTGTACCTTCTTCAAAAATAAATTGACCCCTAAAACTAGTTTTTAGCGGGTGCTCAATGGACTCAACAATAATTATTGTATCAAGATGTTTTTTCATAGACTCGAAATTCATCTTTATACTCAATGTTGGTCGTATAAATTTGAAGAGATCACCAAAATTTTTACCAGTAAAATCACCCAGTAATTTGTGCATTGATGTACCAATTTCTATAATCTTTAAAGCATTATCAAAAACGATAAAGAAGGGGAAAAGATTTCCGAAATTCGTTTTAGTTAATTGCCTGTTTTCAGATTCCAACTTTTAGTGATTTAATATATTGATAGAAAACGTGTCATGCCAATTCTCAGTTTTTTCAGTTGATAAAAGCTTTATTATTATTTGTGTTTCAAACATTTCTGCTAAACCTTCAATCAAGCCAACAACAAAATCTGAAAGTCCATCTCTACTCGAGTAGTAATGCATAATTAATTCTGATTCTGATTTTTTATCCATCATAAATTCCGGAGGACTCAATTTGGGGTAAATAAGCATTATTCTACTATGAAAATTTGGAAGATTCATCATGAATTCTAGAAATGTAGAGCCACCTGCTTTCATTAAATCTCCATATTTTTCTCTACTTGTCCTTAGGATCCAATATCCACCAAAAGATTGTAAAATTTGTGAGGAAGGAATATTTAATACGTCCGATGCCGTTGCAATCAAATCAAATGTAATACTGTCTTCATATGGTTCGTTACTGACAAAATAATCAATTTCAATTCCAGCATTTTTTTTAACACTATTCCATTGCTCAATACCGTATTCTTCCGTAATTAAACCTTGTAATGCTTGGTTAACTAATCCGTACATATTATTAAATTTTACCTTCCTTTATCATTCTATATATTGTCGATTTTCCAATTTCTAGTTTTTCAGCTACTTGCAGCACGTTGTTGTTATATTTATTCAAAAACCATTTGATAATTCTACCATTGTATTGGTCTAAGGTTAAGTCATCCTCTAAGAAATCTTCAATATCGTTTTTTTTGTTGAATTCAACATCCGTTTCTAAAATGTAATCTCCATCACTCATAACGACAGAAATTTCTGTGATGGCTTTTAATTCTCTTACATTTCCTGGATATCTGTATGACATTAGTTTATTTAATGCTTCTGAAGAAAATTCTTTTTTTTGAATGTTATTTTCTAAACAAAATTCTGCCGCAAAATGTTTAGCCAACAAGATAATATCGTTACCTCTTTCTCTTAACGGAGGAAGTTCAATATTTATTCCCATAAGTCTATAGTAAAGATCTTCTCGAAATCTGCCATTTTTCACTTCGTCTTGAAGATTGCGGTGAGTTGCAATAATTATTCTCAAGTTCAACGAGATTAGTTTATTAGAGCCGAGACGACTAATTTCTTTCTCTTGCAGAACACGAAGTAATTTTGCTTGCATATTTAGGTCCATTTCGCCAATTTCATCAAGAAATAAGGTTCCATTATTGGCTTCTTCAAATTTCCCGATTTTCAAATTATCGGCTCCAGTAAAGGCACCTTTTTCATACCCAAACAATTCACTTTCAATTAATTCCTTTGGAATTGCTGCTACATTTATAGCAACAAATGGTTTTTTTATCCTATCAGAATTAAAATGAACAGATTTTGCAGCTAATTCTTTTCCGGTGCCAGTTTCTCCCGTTATTGTTACTGTAATGTTTGTTTTTGTTGTCTTTTCCAATAGTGCATGAACTTTCTTCATCGATTCACTAGATCCTTTCAAATATTTTTGAAAATTATACTGATTGGCAACACTTGAACTGAGGAGTTCAATTTCTTTAAATAAATTTTGTTTTTCTATTGCCTGATGAACTATATGCCACAACTTCTCCATTGCTGCACTATCCTTTATAATGTAGTCATATGCGCCGAATTGAAGCATTTCTAATGCTGTAACAATCAATTCTTGTGATGATAATACAATGACCGGAATTGTAGGGTAATCTTTTTTAATTTTTTTTAATAATTCCAAGCCAGAAATATCAGGTAATGAATGATCTAGAGTAATTATTGTTGGTTTCTGGTGGAGCTTATCTAGAAAGGATTTGCCATCATTAAAAATGGTTATCTCCAGTTCCGAATCCATTGAAAGTTTATGATTCATCATTTTTGAATAGAACGCGTCATCTTCAACAACAAATATTTTTGTTTTTCCCATTTTTGGTAATTTTTTCCCAATTTAGGAATTCCATTTGTTGTGACAAAAAAAAAAGCCTTAAAATGAATATTTAGCATCGTTTATTGTTTAAAAACGGATTTAGCAAGAAAAGAAGAAATCATTTGTAATTTTAGCATATGGAAAAATACACAAATGCACTTATTCAGGAGTCTTCCCCTTATTTATTGCAGCATGCACATAATCCAGTAAATTGGGTTTCATGGTCAGATGAAGTTTTTACCAAAGCCAAACTTCAAAATAAAATGGTACTTGTGAGTGTTGGCTATTCCGCTTGTCATTGGTGTCATGTTATGGAACATGAATGCTTTGAAGATGAAGAAGTAGCAGCGTTAATGAATACGTTTTTTATTTGTATTAAAGTAGATCGTGAAGAACGTCCAGATGTAGATCAAGTTTATATGAGCGCAGTTCAATTAATGACTCAAAAAGGAGGATGGCCTCTGAATTGTTTCACTTTGGCTGATGGCCGACCAATTTATGGGGGGACTTATTTCCCAAAGGAACAGTGGATGCATATTCTGAAATCCTTGCAGCATACGTTTGAAAACGACAGAGAAAAAGTCGAAGAATATGCTGAACATCTTCATCAGGGTGTTCAAAATAGTGAACTTATCACTGACGCCAAAAAACGCGAACAATTTTCAGAAGAAAAATTACATGAAATGGTGCTTCGTTGGTCAAGAAATTTTGATTCAATGGAAGGGGGAGACGCTAGGGCACCAAAATTCCCATTGCCTAATAATTATGAGTTTTTGTTGCATTATGGCGTGAAATACCAAAATGATAAAGTATCATCGCATGTAGAATTAACATTGGATAAAATTGCATTAGGTGGAATTTATGATCAAGTCGGTGGCGGTTTTTCGCGTTATTCGGTTGATATGTTATGGAAAGTGCCACATTTTGAAAAGATGCTTTATGATAATGGACAATTACTTAGTTTGTATTCAGAAGCCTATAAATATTTCAAAAAACCCTTGTACAAAAGAATTGTTTATCAAACCATAGCTTGGTTGCAAAGAGAAATGTTGACCAAAGACGGCGCTTTTTATTCAGCTTTAGATGCAGATAGTGAAGGAGATGAAGGTAAATTCTATTGTTGGAATAAAGAAGATATGCTTAACGTTTTGGGTGACGATTATAATTGGGTTTCAGATTTTTATAATTTGAATCAAAGAGGGTATTGGGAAGAAGAAAAATACATCCCATTACGCACAGAATCGGATTTGTCTTTTGCCAAAAAAATGAATTGGTCATTGGAAGAATTTGAATTGAAAATTTCCAAAATCAATCAACAATTATTAGATGAACGAAGTCATCGCATACGTCCAGGTACGGATGATAAATGTTTAACTTCATGGAATGCAATAACAATTAAAGGTTTATGTGATGCATATTCTGCTTTCGGAGAAGAAGAGTTTTTGCACTTAGCCATAAAAAATGCACGTTGGATTGTACAACGCCAAATAACCAATGACGGGAAATTATTCCGAACGTACAAAAATGGGAATTCAACTATTAATGCTTTCTTAGAGGATTATGCGCATGTTATCTGCGCTTTTATTGAGTTATACGAAGTTACTTTTGATTCAGAATGGTTAGAAAAAGCAAGCCAATTGACTGAAATTACCTTAAAAGAATTCCATGATGAAAAGAGTAAAATGTTTTTCTTTACTTCAAATTCCACTCAATTAATTGCGCGAAAAATGGAACTAAATGATAATGTTTTACCTGCGAGTAATTCTGTCATGGCGCATAATTTATTTCGATTAAGCCATTTATATTATAACAATGAATTTAAGCTTATAGCAGAACAAATGCTAGCAAACATATATGATGGAATGGAAATGTATGGCTCAGGTTATTCGAACTGGGGAAGCTTACTTTTAAACATCGTAAATAATTACTATCACGTGTCAATAATGGGAAATGAATCTCAGGCATTGAATTTGAACTTGCTAAAAAACTATTTACCAAATGTTCTTTGTGCAGGAGGGAATGATTTAAAACTTCCAGTTTTTGCCGACAAAAAAATTGAAAATGAAACAATTATATATGTTTGTTATGATGGAACATGTTTGTCACCCGTCAAAAATATAGAAGAAGTGATTCGATTAGTTATCCAATAAGTAATAGTGAAAACAAAATCTTTCCATTGTTAAAAGTGGATTAGTTTTTGCGTTTTTTGTAATGTGAAAACAACCTGTCTTTTTTTTATTCTCTTTCATAACTTGCTTTTCTCGCAAATGCTAGATAACAGGAAAGGAACAGCCTTTACGGATAAACCATTTTTTAACCAAGATTTTATTCGAGAAAACAAAATTCATTTTTTGAACGGCCAATTTACCTACAAGAAGTCTGGTGAAATGATGCGAGTAACTAAATATCATTATGTTTATGAATTCGATTCTATTGGACGGTTAATTTCATCTTACGAAACAAGAAAAGATGACGGCACACTAGATACTACCTGGAATAAATATGTCTATTCAAACGATGATTACCTTGTTGAACATAAAAAGGGGGATAGTAAAGGATTTACATCTACCATCTTTGAATATGACGATCAAAAAAAAAATGTGAAAGAAAGCTTTGTTCGCGAATACATTGATAGTTTTGGAATTAGTCAACGAACCATTTTGAATTCAGAAGAAAAAAAATATGAGTATTATGACCGTCAAACTAAAATTACTGTTTTTAATAGTTATGGCTTACCCTACTTAGATGAATTCTATTATTATAATGAATTGGGTTATCTTGTTGAACGAGTACAAAGATTAAAAATAACTTCAGCTGTTTTAACCGAAAAATATGCATATAATGAAAAAGGAAACATCGCTTCAATAAAAACGTATCAATTGGATCCTGAAACACCGACTGAAGAAACACTCTATTTTTATGATCAAAATAGCAATCTTCTAGAAAAACACTTTTTTAGAAATGGTGTTTTTATAACTGAAATAGAATTGATTTATAATGACAAGAGTAAATTACTATCTTATGTTCTAACGAGAGATGTTGCAACACAATTTATTATGATTCTCGGATTCAAAAATTATGTTTTCTATTAAACTAAATTTTAATTCTTTTTTTCGATTTTCCCTCTTATCGTATTGTCAATAGTTTCTTCAATAGATCGAAATGAAAAAGAAAGTTCGTTTTTAACTTTGCTACTATCATAAGTCATAAAATTAAATGCTGATTTTGAACTAGCTCTTGTCAGCATTGCATCTTTTTTAGAAAACAAACTGAAAAACCATGAAAGGCGCCAAACTATTCCGGCTAGCCATTTTGGAGTGTTTATAGTTGGGGGCTTTTTCCCCAATCTTACGGCTATTTTTTCCATTAAAATTTTGAAAGGCACATTGTTTCCAACACATAAATAGCGTTCATTTTTTATTTCACTATTGGTGAGTTGAACCATTATTTGTGCTACATCTCGTGCATCAACAAATCCATTTTGACCACTGGTGTAAAATCGTAGCCCATTTTGAGCGGTTCGAAAAATTGTTAAAGAACTTTCATCCCAACTACCTGCACCAAAAATTACTGATGGATTAACAATGACGCAATCAAGCCCTTCTTCAACTCCTCTCCAAACCTCTTTTTCACCAGAATATTTAGAAATGGAATAACCATTTGTTTCTGGAGATTGTTTCCATTTTGTTAATTCTGTCGTAATTTCTCCACTTTGACCACCAATGGTAGCTGTTGAACTAACATAACACAATTTTTTAACATTGAATTCGAGACATGTATTTACAATGTTTGCCGTACCTTCTCTGTTGATTTTAATTAACTGATTGAACTGTCTTTTTGAAAATGAGACTAATCCTGCACAATGATAAACGATTTCAATATCTTTAAATGAAATATTCAAACTTATAACATCAAGAATATCTGCTTCTACCCATTCAATTTTTGAAAATAGAGATGTGAAATTTTCTGGAGAGTAGAATTGAAATAAAGATTCAACTTGTGCTATTCTACTTTTATCTCTGTAGATGGAACGAATAGGCACATTTTCTTGAGCTAATTGGAATAATAAATGACTTCCTAAAAGACCTGTACCACCTGTGACTAAAATCATGAAATCAAAAATACAACCTTTAAAGTGAATGTGAGATTTTTCTTAGTTATAATTATTGCTAAAAGTTCAATTAATCCATACGCAACGCTATCATTGGGTCCCAAAAATGCGTTTTGAAATTTTGAATTTGATCGTTTTCTACGATTATTCCTTCAGCTTTTAATTTTTCCTCCATTTCGGTTAACGTGCTAAAATGAAACTTCCCTGTCAAAAGACCAATTCTATTTACGACTCTATGCGCTGGAATATCAGGCATTTTATGAGAAGCATTCATCGCCCAACCTACCATACGACTTGATTTAGAACTTCCTAAATATTTAGCAATTGACCCATAAGAAGTTACTTTTCCTTTTGGAATTAATTTAACTACTTCGAAAACCGAGTTGAAAAAGTCTTTGTGTTTATCGTTTAGAGAAATTGACATTTTTTTTTAATAGAATTTAATGCAAATAAAAGAAAATGAATACAATTGAAAGTGTCTAGTCCTAAATAATCGATACAGATTATTAATGGATGGTTTTTTTATTACAATTATATGATTACTCTACACTAACAGACCAACCCAACTACCGTTCAGACTACTCTACCGTAACAGATTTCGCTAAATTCCTTGGTTGATCAACATTACAACCTCTCATTACTGCGATGTGATATGAAAGAAGTTGAAAAGGAACTGTAGCCAATATTGGAACTAAATGTTCGTCTGTATCTGGAATTTCAATAATATGATCTGCAATTTCTTTAACAGTTTCATCTCCATCAGTGACGATTGCAATTATTTTCCCTTTTCGTGCTTTAACTTCTTGAATATTTGAAACAACTTTTTCGTAAGAAGTACCTTTTGTTGCAATTACAAAAACAGGCATTTCTTCATCAATCAGAGCGATTGGTCCATGTTTCATTTCAGCAGCTGGATAACCTTCAGCATGTATATAAGAAATTTCCTTTAGTTTAAGTGCTCCTTCCAATGCAACAGGAAAAGAACTACCTCTTCCTAAATAAAGTGCATTTGTTGCATCTTTATACTCTAAAGCAATTTTTTCAATTAGGTCATTTTTTTCTAAAACCATTTTTACTTTTTCAGGAATTGCTTCCAATTCTGCAAGCATAGTATGAAATTTAGTTTCACTAATAGTCCCTTTTTTGTGTGCAAGAGATAATGCCATGAGCGTTAATACCGTTACTTGAGCAGTAAACGCTTTTGTTGAAGCAACTCCAATTTCTGGTCCAGCATGTGTATACGATCCAGCATCGGTAATTCTTGAAATTGACGATCCAACAACATTACAAATTCCAAGTATAGTTGCCCCTTTTGATTTCGCTAATTCAAGTGCAGCCATTGTATCAGCAGTTTCACCAGATTGAGATACAGCAATAACGATATCATTTTCGTTTATAATAGGATTCCGGTAACGAAATTCACTTGCATACTCAACTTCAACATTGATACGAGCTAAATCTTCAAACAAATATTCTCCAACCAAACATGCATGCCATGAAGTTCCGCAAGCTACCATTACAATACGTTGAGCATTAATCATTTTTTGCTCATACTCCTTTATTCCACCCAAAGAAACCCAACCTTCATCCGCATTCATTCTACCTCTAAAACAATCTCTAATTGAACGAGGTTGTTCATGAATTTCTTTTAACATAAAATGCTCATAACCGCCTTTTTCTAGAGCTTCTAATTGCAATTCTAATTGTTGTATATAAGGTGTTTTTTCTTGATTATTGATATTGAAAATCTTTAACCCATCATTTAAATCTACTATTGCTATTTCTTCATCTTCTAAATAAACAACTCTTTTTGTATATTCAACAATCGGAGTTGCGTCAGATGCTAGATAAAAATCCCCTTCACCTCCAATTCCAACGACTAGAGGACTACTTTTTCTTGCAGCGATAAGTTGATTAGGATTCTCTTTAGAAATTACAACAATTGCATATGCTCCAACTACATTAAGTAGCGCTAATCTCACAGCTTCAGCAATTGAAACATGTTCGTTTTTTTGGATATCATCAATTAAATGCACCAATACTTCAGTGTCAGTTTCACTTTTAAAAACGTAACCATGAAGGATCAATTCTTTGCGAAGGGTATCATAATTTTCAATAATACCATTGTGAATCAATGCAAGGTTTCCATCAGTAGAATAATGAGGATGGGCATTTACATCATTTGGAGCACCATGTGTTGCCCAACGAGTATGTCCAATTCCAGAAGTACCATTTAAATCCTTATTCGCGGCAAACTCTTCTAAGTTGGCAACTTTTCCCTGCCTTTTATATAAATTGATTTGATTTTCATTTAATAATGCGATACCCGCACTGTCATACCCACGATATTCTAATCTTTTTAATCCTTTAAGAATGATAGGATATGCTTGTTTTTTACCGATATAAGCTACAATTCCACACATGTTAAAATTCAGTATAAGTTACTACCAATTTTGGTTTAGATTTATTAATTGTATTCGGGCCGTTAAAAATAACACGTTCAGCTGAATTAATAAAAAATCTTGGAGAAAGAATCAGTTCTGTTGTATTAATTTGACCTGAGACATATGCCTGAAGATAATTCTTTATATCAATAGTATATTTTTTATAACTATAATCGAAAAAACCAAAAACACCTATTCCCGATAAAACGCCATTAATTCTAGCAGATACTGATAATTCATTTGGTGGAAGATATTTCGCGCCAGTTTGGTATTGTATAGGAAGTATTAATTCAGCCTTGTGTATAACAGCATTTTTTGGAATATTTTCTATACCAGGTATATCAATTATCGCACGTGAATTAAATGCCTGAGCGTAATATTCAGATTGACCACTTATAGTATCATTGATAACAGTTTGAACATTTGTTCCAGAATTATTGATATCCACATGGTTAAAATCTGCACATTCTGAATTGATTAAAAAATCATACCTTTTTTGTATTAAATCTTGCGTATAATAAATCGTCATTTTGGACAATGCGTCATTTAAATCAAAATAAAAAGCTCCACCAGTTCCACTGGATTGAATTCCATTATTGACTTTTACATGCAATCCTTTAAAATAATTTAAGAAATTATCGTTTGATGCAAAAGTGTTACTTCCAGAAGCTGCTTCAGTTATAAATTGTTGAGCTAGTGCTGTATTTAATCTAATCCGAAGTTGAGTATCAACTGTATCCACGCCAATAACAGTAATTCCGTTGGGATCCGGTGTGAACGTTTCAAAACCTGTTTCTACTAAATTTGTTACAGAATGATTTTTTGTCGAGAAAGAATAATAGGTTGAATCAATATAGATACTTTCGGTCATTTCAAAAATTTCTAATGTTTGACTTGTAAAACTTCCATAGTAACCAGCATATTCCAAACCTAAAATCAATGAATCAATTGTTATTGTCGAGATATCCCCAAAATTTGGGTTAGTCCCAGATAATCTAAATTGTGTATAGAAACTCCCTTTGAATGTTCCAAATTTAGGATCGTTATAGGAACCCAAAACTGCGTATGCAGGATTATCAGAAATAACGGAATCTTCCTTAATTGTAAAGGTTGTTAATGAAAATGTATCTATTTGAGAAGAATTTAATAATTCATTTTGATCAATTGTATTGATTCCAAGATTTGAATCTTTTTTCTTACACCCACCTGTAATGAAAAGTACTAATAAAAAAGTAGCGGAAAATCCAAAAACTTTCCGCCACAATATGGATTCTTTAATATTCATTTTATATGAGTACAGTTTCTTCAATTACTTTATTAAAAAATTCAGACATTACCTTAGTTTGATTTTCCTCAGCAACGTATTCTTGTTTTAAACATGTAGCTTCATCAAATATTGCTTTCAATGATGGCGTTAATTCTTCGCTTGAAACGTTAATTCCGTCAGCATATTTTGTTATTACGCGTGTAATATTTTCAAAACTTGTATCAGCCAACTGATTCACTACTTCGTCATCAAAGCCGTCAAATTTAAGCTTCTCAGCAAATCGTGCATCCCAATTATTGTTAAAGTCATCATTATACATGCTATAAACGACTTTTGTGTCAGCAAAATGCGGGTCTTTATTGTATAGTTTTTTGATATATAATGACATCAAAGAAGTCATCCAACCGTGGCAGTGAATAACATCCGGCTGCCAACCAAGTTTTTTAACAGTTTCTAAAACTCCTCTGCAGAAAAACATTGATCTTTCATCATTGTCGTTATAAAAAACACCTTTATCATCAGCAGTTGTATTTTTTCGTTTAAAGTATTCATCATTATCAATGAAGTATACTTGCATACGTGCTGCCGAAATTGATGCAACTTTAATTATTAAGGGATGATCATTGTCATCAATAATTAAGTTCATTCCTGATAAGCGAATTACTTCATGCAGTTGGTTTCGTCTCTCATTGATACTTCCAAATCGTGGAGTAAAAACTCTAATTTCTTTTCCAGATTCTTGTATTCCTTGAGGAAGACGTCTTGCGGTACTTGAGATTTCTGATTTTGGTAAAAAGGGTGCGATTTCTTGTGATACAAAAAGTATTTTCTTTTTCTCCATGAATTATTGATTCGTAAAAACAGTACAAAAATATAGAAAAAAAATCGGAACTTCAACAAAAACAAATAGTTTTGTTGTTTGGTCTTTTTTAACCATCAGATTCTTATGAGTGTATTTTACACAAGACAAACATTAACAATTGCACTTGACAAAGCAAAAGCTGAAAATCAATCTATTGGTTTTGTTCCAACAATGGGAGCTTTGCATGAAGGTCATCTCGCATTGGTTAAAAGGGCGATGTCAGAAGTTGATGTTGTTGTGGTAAGTATTTTTGTGAATCCAACTCAATTCAATAATAAAGAAGATCTTGAAAAATACCCAAGAATGTTATCAACTGATGTAGCATTTTTAGAAAATACGGGAAACATATTAATTTTTGCTCCTGATTACAATGAAATTTACCCTCCCAATGATTCATTTGACAAAATCGATTTAAACGGAACTGACGAAGTACTGGAAGGGAAATATCGACCAGGGCATTTTCAAGGCGTAATGCACGTTGTCCGTAATTTATTTCAAATTGTCCAACCGAATAAAGCCTATTTTGGTTTGAAAGATTTTCAACAAGTTGCTATAATTAAAAAAATGGTTGAGATTTTAAATTTACCAATTGAGATTGTAGCATGCCCAACTTTGCGCGAAAAGAGCGGAATTGCAATGAGCAGTAGGAATTTAAGATTGACGGCAAATCAAAAAACAGATGCTTTAATTATATACCAAACACTCACTTTATTAAAAGAGTTGAAACATAAATGTAATCCCGAAGAAGCTAAAAAATTGGCAATAGCGTATTTTAATAATGGAGATTTGACGTTAGAGTATTTAGAATTAGTGGACGGGAAGACATTACAAAACCTCGGCGATTCCTGGGCTCAAGAATCTACATGCTGTATTGCCGCATTCTGTGGCAGCGTGAGATTAATTGACACGATTCAGCTTTAATAATTCTTGTACTTTTCGATTAATATTTCTGTAATTTTAAATTTCAATTAACTTTGTTTCTGATTATTGAAAAGAGATGTTGATACAAGTAGTAAAATCAAAAATTCATCGAGTACGCGTTACACAAGCTGACTTAAATTATATTGGCAGTATTACAATTGATGAGGATTTAATGAATGCCTCCAATTTGATTGAAGGGGAAAAAGTCCAAATTGTGAATATTAATAATGGCGAACGTTTCGAAACGTATGTTATTAAAGGTGCAAAAAAATCAGGTACAATTTGTTTGAACGGTCCCGCAGCAAGAAGAGTAGCGATGGGAGATGTTATTATTATAATAGGTTATGGATATATGGATTTTGAAGAAGCGAAATCATTTAAACCATGTTTAGTTTTTCCAAATGAAGAAACGAATTTGATTGATTAATGACAAAAAAAACAATTTTGACTCTTGTCAAAACAGTAGTACCACTTTTATTAGGAGTATATCTTATTTGGGTGTTTTTTGCTGGAATGACAGGGGACGCAAAATTGTTGTTCTATAAAGCAATCCGCGAAGCAAATTATTTTTGGATAGTAATATCTATGATACTTGGTTTTATTGCTTTTATATCTCGCGCTTATCGATGGAAATATGTTTTAGAACCATTAGGTTACAAAACAAAATTTTGGAATCGATACCACGCTGTAATGATTGGCTACATTATGAATCTTACGATTCCAAGAGCTGGTGAAGCATCTCGTTCTGCAATGCTGTATCGATCAGATGGAATTCCATTTACTTCCTCTTTTGGGACAATTATCGCTGAAAGAGCAGTAGATTTAGTTGTCCTTGTTTCAATCGCGTTTCTTACAGCTTTTTTAGGCTACACTGATTTTCTTGAAATCAAATCTCAAATTGAACTTAAATTTAGTAGCGTTGGCTCAAATTCAACAGAAACCTTCACATTGAAAATGTTCGTCTATATTTTCATTCTTATTATTGGGTTTGTGTTTAGTTACCTCATTGTTTTTAAAAGAAATTTTCGGTTAAAGGTTCTGAATTTTTCAAAAGATATTTTGAAAGGATTGCTTTCTATCTTTAAATTGAAACAACCTTTTGCTTATTTATTTTTCACAATAATAATTTGGGGATCTTATGTGGCGATGTTTGCAGTGCCATTTTTATCTCTCGAGCAAACATCTTCTATAGCTTTCCCAGGAATCTTATTGGCTTTTATAGCGGGTTCATTGGGTATTATGTTTACCAATGGTGGCATCGGAACATTTCCATTGTTAGTTGGCTTAGTTGTTACATTTTATATTGGCAAGGATTATCCTGATGATGCACAAGCAATTGGAAATGCACTTGGAATGTTGATTTGGGTAAGTCAAACCGTCGTCATGATTGTGTTAGGATTAATATCGCTAATTTTATTACCAAAAAATTACACGAAAGAAGATGAGCCGATTAACCTATCTGGAGAGTAAAATTGTGTCTGTTGAAGATGCTAAACGTCTAACGGCATTGTGGCACCTCAAAGGCGATAAAGTGGTTTTTACGAATGGTTGTTTTGACATCCTTCATAAAGGTCACGTTACTTACTTGGCAAAAGCAGCAGAATTAGGTAACCGAATGATTGTTGCAATAAATACTGATAAATCTGTCCAACAACAAGGAAAAGGAGACGATCGCCCTATTAATGCAGAAGATGCAAGGGCAATTGTCTTGGCTGGTTTAGGTTTTGTTGATTTAGTCGTGTTTTTTGAAGAACAAACTCCACAAAAAGCAATTGAAATAATCGTTCCGGATGTTTTAGTGAAAGGGGCAGATTACGATCCTAATGAAAAGGATCCTCATTCAAAAAAATATATTGTTGGTTCAGATGTTGTGTTAAAAAATGGTGGAGAAGTTATTGCTATTGAGCTAGTAGAAGGTTTTTCAACAACTTCTATTTTGAATAAATTAAAAAAGTAAACTTCTATTTTATTCCGTCAATTATCAACTTATTATCCAATACCCAAAGTAATAAACTATTGTTTCGTGCATCTAAATTGAGTTTTTTACAAATTCTAGAACGATAATTTTCAACAGATTTGACAGAAACGAAAAGGAAATCTGCAATTTGTTTGCTCGAAAGTTTTTTACTAACCAATTTTAGTGTTTTGAGTTCTGTTCGTGTTAGTGAATTTAATAATTCTGCAATATGAAATTTAGAGGCATCATCTTGATCTCCCAAATTCTCCTGATCTCGAATACCTTTTGCCAAATAATTGTTTCCAGCCAATACTGTTTGAATACATCCGACTAATTCTTCTGAGGTATTATCCTTAACTAAATAACCATTTGCACCATTATAAAAAGCAAGTTTTAACAACTCAAGGTCTTTGTGCATTGTTAAAACAATGATTTTCGCAGGATTTTTATTTTCAGTCAATTCTTCACAGACTTGTAAACCATTTTTTATTGGCATATCAATGTCTACAATAATTACATCTGCAGAATTTGATTTAGCATATTCTAATAAAGTCTCGCCATTTTCGAATTCATGGAGCGTTAATTTATCAAAAGAAGCTTCCAATAAAAATTTTAAGCCACTGCGAAATATTGGATGATCATCAGCTATTAATATGTGCATCATTATAAATTGGTTGGAATAGTGAGTATAAGTTTGAAGCCTTTATTATTAAGCGAATTGGCTACATTAATTTTTCCTTTTATCGTATTTGCTCGTTCACGGATAGTCATAAGACCAATTCCTTCCTTTGCTTTATTGTTTTCAAAAAGACCTTTCCCATTATCGCGATATTTTATTTCAAGATTGGACAATTGTTTTCGAATTGAAATTTTGAGTGCAGTTGCTTCAGCATGTTTTAATGTATTATTAATGCATTCTTGAAGAATTCGATAAATTTGTGTTTGTTCTTCTAATGATAAAAATTCTAATGGGCACTTAACATCAATGCTGCAAATTAGTTCAGTGTTGTTTTGAGTTTTTTCAATTAAAGAAACCAACGAACGTTCCAACCCAAGTTTTTGAATTAAAGATGGATGTAGAAAGTGAGAAATATTCCTAGTTTGATTGATAACCTCACCTACTTCAAAATCTAATCCTGCAACATCGTTTATTTTACCTGTATTTAAGAGATTTATTTTGGATTTTATAACGGACAGTGATTGTCCAATATCATCGTGCAAGTCTTTCGCTATCCGGGACCTTTCTTCGTCTATATTTTCTATTAATTTCTGAGTAAATTCTTGTTGTTGTCTTTTTGATAAACGAACATATCGAATGTAAACCAAGCCAATCCCAATTAAAAGAACGAAAATTGTAATTAAACTAATCGCTCGTATCCTAGTTTTCTTTAGTTCGTTTTCTTTTGATAAAATTGTGTTTTTATTTTTTTCATCTTCAAGAGCAGTTTCTGTCTTTTCTTTTCCATAGATTACTTGAAGTTGAGCAAATTGATCTTTGTTTGCAATTTTTGAAATACTGTCATTCATATGATGATATCTATTTGAATGAAAATAAGCAAGTTTGAAATTTCCTTCACTCTCAAAAATTTCACCCAATAAATCATGCGCATTCATTACCGAATTTGGAATGGGATTGACTTTATTCAGTGAAAAAACGGAATCAATATAATGTTTTGCTTGTTGATTTTGATTTATCTCTTTAAAGATGGTCGTTTTTATCAAATAAGCAGTGCCAACATAATCCCATTGTTTAAAATTTATCAATATTTGTAGCGCAGAATCTACATATTTTGTAGCATTAGAAAATTCTTGATTATTTAAATAAGAGTCACTTAAATTCAAATAAGCAACTCCTCTTCCTAGCGGGAAACCAAGTTCTTTTGCATGTAATAATGTAGTGTGATAGTAGTTAATTGATTTGCTGTACTTTTTAAGTTTTTTAGTTACTAAACCAAGATTATTATTCAAATTTAAGCTCAATCGATCCTCATTAAGACCTTGAATAATTTTCAATCCTTGAACAAAATCTTTCTCTGCCTCTGAAGTTTGTTCATTTTCTAATTTTATTAAACCGATATTGTTTAACAACATCGCATGTAGGTATTTTTTGTCAGTTTTTTCAGCAATTCTTAATCCTTTGAGATAATATTTTAAAGCCTCGTCCTTCATTTGGCGCGTGTCATAAATATTTCCTAATCCGTTATATATTTCAATTGAATTCTCTATGTATTTGTTGCGAAGAGCGCTATTTAAAAGATAAATGAATTCTTTTTCCGCCGCTAACAAATCAGAATCTGATAAAACAAAAGCCAATCGTATCTTGGTTGAATTCACCAATTTAGTATTATTTGCTTTTTGTGCTATTTCAATTGATTTTGCATAGTTTGATTTTGCTTTTGGAATATTGTACGAGAAATAATAGAAATTGCCGTAATACTGATAAATAGTTGCCTCCTCAGTTGGGTCATTTAATTTTTGAGCGATGGAAATTGCTTTTTGTCCATTAGCAAAAACTTGAGATGAATCATAGTAACTACTTTGTCGAATAATTTTCTTTAATTCATCCAATTCTTTACGTAACTCCTTTTGGCTATATAGTGAGGAGCAAAATATTAGAAGGATGAACAAAAGTAGTAGTCTCATATTAAAATGATTTCAACAAATGTAAGTATAGATTCAATAAAAAAGCCATCAGTCAACTGACTGATGGCTTTTAATTTAATTATTTGAGTAATTAAATCATTTCTCTTGTGAATGCAGGAATACCTGTAATATCCATTCCCGTAATTAATAAATGGATATCGTGTGTTCCTTCATACGTTACAACAGATTCTAAATTAGCCATGTGACGCATAATGGAATATTCACTTGTTATTCCCATTGCTCCATGAATTTGTCTTGCTTCACGTGCTATGTTTAAAGCTATTTCCACATTGTTTCTTTTCGACATGGAGATTTGCGCAGATGTTGCTTTTCCTTCATTTCTCAATTGACCTAAACGTAAAGTTAATAATTGAGCCTTCGTGATTTCTGTAATCATTTCAGCCAATTTTTTCTGGATTAACTGGAATGAACCAATTGGAACACCAAATTGAGTTCTTTCTTTTGAATAACGAAGAGCTTGATCATAACAATCCATAGCAGCACCCAACGCACCCCAAGCAATTCCAAAACGTGCCGAATCTAAGCAACTTAACGGAGCACCTAAACCAGATCTTCCAGGTAATATATTTGCCTTTGGAACTTTTACATCAACAAAAATTAATTCACCTGTTGACGAAGCACGCAAGGAAAGTTTACCGTGCATTTCTGGTGTTGAAAATCCTTCCATTCCTCTTTCAACGACTAAACCGTGAATTCTTCCAGTTTCATCTTTCGCCCAAACAACGGCAATATCTGCAAATGGGGCATTTGAAATCCACATTTTTGCACCATTCAAAATAACATGATCACCAGCATCTTTGAAGTTACTGGTCATCCCTGAAGGGTTTGACCCATGATTTGGTTCAGTTAAACCAAAACAACCCATCATTTCGCCAGTAGCTAATTTCGCCAGGTATTTTTGTTTTTGCTCTTCAGAACCATATTTCCAAATTGGATACATCACTAATGACGATTGAACTGAAGCTGTTGATCGAAGTCCGGAATCACATCTTTCTAATTCTTGCATTATCAAACCATATGAAATATGATCTAATCCAGGACCACCGTATTCTTCAGGTATATAAGGGCCAAATGCTCCAATTTCACCAAGTCCCTTTAAGAGATGCATTGGAAAAGTTGCCTTTTCATAATGATCATCAATAATCGGTGAAACTTCTTTTTTAACCCAAGCTCTTGCAGCATCTCTTACTAATTTGTGTTCTTCAGACAACAAATCATCCATGTTGTAATAATCTGGATGTACGAATAAATCAGTTTTCATTTCATTTCTTTTAAGTAAGACAAATTTAAATATATTTTGTTCACATTGAAAGATTCTTATGCTAGGTTGTTAACTTTGTCTCATTGATTATTAAAATTTAATAAACGAAGTGAATTTAATTCAAGTTTTTGGAAGTGAAAATGGAGAAATCCCACTAGAGTTATCAGTTAGAACTGAAACATTTACGATTTTACTATTAGGCGTGCTTTTAATTTCATTTTTGTTGATTTCTTTATCTCGATTATACAACACAAAATCGCTCAAAACGGTAATTGCGGTTTTTTTTAAAAACTCATCTATAGACCAGGAGCTAAAAGAAAATATGAATCTTGGTTCTTTAAGTTCTGTTTTCTTAATTTTTAATTATTTCATTAGTTTTTCTCTTTGTAGTTTTTTATATTTAAATCGATTTATGTTATTGGATAATTTTTCAGCAACTATTATTGCCATTACAATTCCAATAGGACTTTTTTTTATAGAAACAGTAGGATTAATTTTATTGGCTTGGTTCACTGGCGAGCAAAAGCAACTCTTTTCAATACATGTTATTACGTTAACAGGAAATCAATTTATAGGAATTTCTTTTGCAATGTTATCTTTACTTTGGATAATGAATCCAGAATTTAACAAACTATTTTTGAGTATATTTCTCGGCTTGTTTCTCATGAGATATTTTGTGAGACTTTTAAAAAATTCATATATTGTTTTATTGAATGGAGTGTCATGGTATTATTTAATTTTATATTTTTGCACCCTGGAAATTCTGCCTTTATTCATTATATACTATTATGTAATAAAGAATTTTCATTTGTAATTTGAATGTTGAAATTAAAAATAGATTACGTTGGCAATCAAAACAATATTAGTATCTCAACCTAAACCGGAAGGAGATAAATCGCCTTACTATGATTTGGCAGAAAAGTATAAGTTGAAAATAGATTTTCGACCTTTTATTCATGTTGTTGGAGTAGATGCCCAAGAATTTCGCTTGCAAAAGGTAAATATCCCTGACCATACGGCAATTATCCTAACTTCCAAAACGGCAATTGACCATTTTTTTAGAATTTCTGAAGAGATAAGATTTGAAGTTCCTGACTCAATGAAGTATTTCTGTATTTCAGAAGCTGTTGCCTTGTATTTGCAAAAGTATGTCACCTATAGAAAACGTAAAATATTCTATGGAAAACAAACAATTGAAGATCTTGTAGAAGTAATGAAAAAACACAAAGCAGAAAAATTCCTTTTGCCTTGTACAGATATACTAAGAGATAAAATACCTGAAACACTTGAGGAGCATAAATATAACTTCACTAAAGCAGTTCTTTATAAAACCGTTGCTTCAGATTTATCTGATTTAGAAGATGTATATTACGATATGCTCGTATTCTTTAGCCCAGGCGGAATAGAATCACTTTTAAAAAATTTCCCTGATTTCAAGCAAAATAAGACTAAAATTGCTGCTTTTGGACCAACAACTTCAAATGCCGTTATAAAGAATAATCTTAGATTGGATTTACATGCGCCTATGCCTAATGCCCCATCAATGACAGGAGCAATTGAACTCTTTGTGAAAGAAGAATTAAAAAAGAAATAAGTTAAAGGCGGTTAATCCGCCTTTTTTTATCAAAATAACAGTGTTAAAATTAGGATTCCAACAATCTATTGTTTTCAAATTTTTTTAGAAGAACTTAATCTTTAACTTTACATTCACTTATATTTACAACAACTTAAAAATTATTAAACTATGAAAAAATTATTACTTAGTGCAGCTCTATTAGCTGGAACTTTCTCTGCAAATGCGCAACTTCCAGATGGAAGCGTTGCTCCAGATTTTACATTGACTGATATCAATGGTAATACGCAACATCTTTATGCTATGCTAGATGCTGGTTATACTGTTTTTATTGATGTTTCTGCAACATGGTGTGGACCATGTTGGAATTTCCATAATACAAATGCATTAGAAGATCTTTGGACTGCTCACGGACCTGCAGGAGGAACCAATGTTGTTGCTGGAACAACTGATAATGTTATGGTTTTATACATTGAAGGAGACGGAACAACAAATTCTGCTGATTTAAATGGAACAGGTACAAATACACAAGGTGACTGGGTTACTGGTGTTTCTCACCCAATAATTGATCCAGCGGCAAGTGCAATCAATTCATTCAATTCAGCTTATGGTATTGGATATTTTCCAACAATCTATAAGATTTGTCCAAACCGCATTCTTGTAGAAGCAGGTCAAGCTTCTGCTGCAGCTTTGTATGCAGGTGTTGCTGCGTGCCCACCTCCAGCTTCTAATCCTGCTGATGCGGCTGCATTATCTTTTGATTCTGATTTAGTTGTTTGTGGTGGAAATTACACACCAATTGTTACTATTCAAAACAAT
This sequence comes from Flavobacteriales bacterium, assembly GCA_947470515.1. Taxonomy (GTDB): domain Bacteria; phylum Bacteroidota; class Bacteroidia; order Flavobacteriales_D; family Crocinitomicaceae; genus M0103. Next base: position 138,479 of record CANITF010000002.1, on the reverse strand, counting down.
GGGACTACTGCAATGTCTTCTGCAACGGTTACTGTAATGAACGGTGCAACTGTTGTTTCTACTGGTTCTTATTCTGGTAACTTAGCTACTTATGCTACTGCTCAAGTAACTTGTTCTGCAATTACTGGTTTTACAGGAGGAACTTTAACAGTTACTGTTACTACAACTAGTGATGCAAATGCTGCAAATGGAGCAGTTTCAGGAGTAATTACTAATGCTGTTCAAGCTAACGGTGCTGTTGGTACTGTTGCAATTGTTACGGATCAGTATGGTACTGAGACTACTTGGACGATTAAAAATGCTTCTGGTACAACTATCGCTTCTGGTGGTCCTTATGCAAATATGGGTGCTGCTGGTACAACAACTCAACCAGTTGTTAATTTCAACATGGTTTCTAACATGTGTTACACATTCGAAATTTTAGATGAATTCGGTGATGGTATTAACTCTGCTCAATACGGTTTAGGTTCTTATACTGTTAAAGATGGAACAGGAACTACAATTGCTAATGGTGGTGTATTTACAACTGACGAATCAAAAGCATTCAAATCTGGTGTTCTTGGTATTAATGAATTGGCAATTGAAGGATTGAACATCTATCCTAATCCAACTTCTGATGTATTGAATGTTTCTTTCGAAGCAGTTAATGGTGATTATGTTGTTACAATGCTTGACCTTCAAGGTAGAGTTGTTGCTACTCAAAATCATACTTCATTGAATGGTGCTCAAACACTTTCAATTCCTGTTAGCGAATTCGCTAAAGGAAGCTATATCGTTACTATTTCAACGAATGGTATTTCGACTAGCCAAAACGTTATCATTAAATAATATTTAAGATAATCTGAGAAAGCTCGTATTCGAAAGGATACGAGCTTTTTTTATGTCTTTACATTGCTATTTATGCTCATCTTCAAAGCATTTTTGTATCTTTGGCGCCTTCAATAGAGGGTTATGGCGAAAATAAAAAAACAAGACGCATTAGATTATCATTCATCTGGGAAGCCAGGGAAAATAGAGGTGGTACCTACCAAGCCTTATTCTTCCCAAAGAGATTTATCTTTGGCATATTCACCTGGAGTGGCAGAACCTTGTTTGAAAATTGCAGAAAATCCTGATGACGCTTATAAATATACGAGTAAAGCTAATTTAGTTGCTGTCATTACAAACGGCACTGCTGTTTTAGGTTTAGGAAATATAGGTCCACTTGCTTCAAAACCTGTAATGGAAGGAAAAGGGTTACTTTTTAAAATTTTTGCAGACATTGATGTTTTCGATATCGAGGTTGATGCGAGTGATCCAGAATTGTTTATTCAAACAGTTAAAGCGATAGCTCCGACTTTTGGAGGTATTAATTTAGAAGATATTAAGGCACCTGAAGCTTTTGAAATAGAAAGAAGATTAAAAGAAGAGTTGGATATTCCTGTGATGCACGATGATCAGCATGGAACGGCTATTATTTCTTCTGCTGCTTTATTGAACGCATTAGAATTAGCAAAGAAGCAAATTAGTAAAGTGCAAATAGTTATTTCTGGAGCTGGGGCTGCAGCGATGTCATGTGCAAAATTATATTGTGCTTTAGGCGCTGATGTAGAAAACATTTGGATGTTTGACTCGAAAGGGTTGATTTGTCAAGAAAGAACTGATTTAGACGAAAGCAAATTGCCATACTCAAAGCATAAAAAATCGCTTAGCTTGCTGGAAGCAATGAAAAAAGCAGATGTATTTGTCGGTTTATCTAAAGGGAATATTGTCTCTAAAGAAATGATAAAAGTCATGGCGAAAGACCCAATTGTCTTTGCTTTGGCAAATCCTGAACCAGAAATTTCATACAAAGATGCTACATCAGTAAGAAAAGATATCATTATGGCAACTGGTCGTTCAGACCATCCTAATCAAGTCAATAATGTTCTAGGATTCCCATTCATTTTTAGGGGAGCGTTAGATGTTCGAGCTACAACAATTAACGAAGAGATGAAGTTGGCTGCTGTTAAAGCTCTTGCTTCTCTAGCAAAAGAAACGATACCTGAAGAAGTGATCGAAGCGTATGGTGAAAAAAACATCTCTTTTGGACGTGAACAGATTATTCCGAAACCTTTAGATCCTCGATTAATTTATTATGTTGCTCCGGCAGTTGCAAAAGCTGCAATGGAATCTGGTGTAGCTAAAAATCCTATTTTGGATTGGGATGCCTATGAAAGACAACTGAAAAACAGGTTAGGACTAGACAATATTCTTATTCGAAATATTACTGAAAAGGCACAAAGTAATCCAAAAAGAGTCGTTTTTGCCGAGGCGGATAATATTAAGATTCTTAAAGCGGCACAAACAGCTTGGGAAGAAGGAGTTGCGTTTCCTATCTTATTGGGTAAAAGAAAGAAAATTGAAGAACTAATCCATGAATATAGCATTGAATTTCAAGACGTTCAAATAATCGACCCAAAATCAGAAGAAGAGGAAGATCGAAGAACTGCTTATGGTAAAGCATTCTTTGAAAAACGTAAACGAAAAGGAGTAACCGAATTTGAATCAATTCAAATCATGCGCGAAAGAAATCATTTCGGTGCAATGATGGTGGAAATGGGAGATGCTGATGCGATGATTTCTGGAATCACAAGAAATTACCGGGATGTTGTGAGACCAGCAATTCAAACGGTTGGCTTGCAAAAGGATGTCAATACAATCGCTGGAATGTATATTTTGGTTACCAAAAGAGGTCCATTATTCTTAGCAGATACAACGATAAATTTGAATCCAACTGCAGAAGAAATTGCTGAAATAACAAGCAATGTTGCCAAAATGATTCGCAAATTTAAAGTAACGCCTCGTATTGCTTTGTTAAGTTATTCAAATTTTGGTTCTTCGCCAGGCGAGGATGCCGTAAAAATGGCAAAAGCAGTTGAAATTTTGCATGAAAAGTGTCCAAATCTGGTTGTAGATGGAGAAATTCAAGCAAACTTTGCTTTGAATAATGATTTAATGATGGAGAAGTTTTCCTTCTCACAATTAGCAAACAAAGAAGTCAATACGTTGATTTTTCCAAATTTATCTGCTGGAAATATTGCCTATAAATTATTGCAAGAAATGACAGATGGAGAGGCTGTTGGTCCTGTTTTAGTTGGCTTGAAAAAATCAATTCACGTTTTGCAACTTGGTTCTTCAGTGAGAGAAATTATTAATATGGTGAAAGTTGCAGTTGTCGACGCTCAAAATAAATAAATATGATTGGACATTTAAACGGTAAGTTAGTTGAAAAAAATCCTACTGAATTAATTATTGAGTGCGGAGGAGTTGGTTATGAAGTCAAAATTTCATTAAATACTTTCTCTTCAATTGGATCAGTTGAAGCATTAAAAATCTTTACAAAATTGATTGTTCGAGAAGATGCTCAAATTCTTTATGGCTTTTCAAGCAAGGAAGAACGAGAAATGTTCAATCACTTAATATCTGTTTCAGGAATAGGACCTAATACAGCAATGATTATGCTATCATCACTCGTTCCTGACGAAATTGCTCATGCTATTCAAGTTGAAGACGTTGCAACAATTCAAAGTATTAAAGGAATTGGAGCAAAAACAGCACAGCGTGTAATAATAGATTTGAAAGATAAAATGTTAAAAATTGTCTTTTCATCTGAAAATATTTTCAATCAAAACAATACAAATCGATTTGATGCGTTAAATGCATTGGTTTCTTTGGGTTTTGATAAAAAATCTGCAGAGAAAGCCATAGATAAAATTGCAGTTAGCGATGAATCTGTAGAGATATTAATTAAAGAAGCATTGAAAATCTTATAATTTGAAGTTACTAATTGGCCTACTTGTTAAGATGAAAGCAACAATTATGTTGTTAATTCTTGCGTGTGGATTTATTTCTCCCACTTTGGAAGCCCAAGACACTTTGATTTATCCGATTGAAAATTATCTTGATCCAACTCAAACTCAACCTCAAAGTTTTGATTTAGGTGACCCAACTTCAGTCAAACCTACGATTGTTTATGACCCAGTTACAGGGACTTATATTTTTACAGAGACTATCGGCTCAGGATTAAATTATAGAAATCCATCTATGATGACGCTAGAAGAATACCTAGAATATGAGCGTCAAAAATCATTAAGAGAAAATTGGAAAGAAAAAATTGATGAGCAAACAGCTCAAAATCAACCAATGGAGTTCCCAATTAAGATTGGAAGCAAAGCATTTGAAAATTTCTTTGGTTCAGATCAAATTACGATTCGACCAGCTGGCTCTGTAGAGTTGTCTTTTGGAGTAAATTCTTCTCGTTATGATAATCCAATTTTACCTGTAAAACAAAGAAAAATCACACGATTCGATTTTCAGCAACAAATTCAATTGAATTTAGTTGGTCAAATTGGAACAAAATTGAAGATTGGTACGAGTTACAATACACAAGCGGCATTTGATTTCGACAATATTTCTAAATTGGAATATACTGGTGATGAAGATCAAATAATGCAAAAAATCGAATTAGGTAATGTGTCGATGCAGCTTCCAACTTCATTGATACAAGGTTCTCAAACATTATTCGGTGTAAAAACACAATTGAAATTTGGTCGTTCAACAGTCGATCTGATTGCTGCATCATCTAAAGGGAAACGCCAAGAAATAAATATTACAGGAAAGTCTCAAGTTCAGAAATTTGAATTAGGGGCTGATAATTATGAAGCAAATCGTCATTATTTCGTCAATTTATATCACAAGGATCATTATGATGAAGCAATGTCCACTATTCCGATTGTAAATTCATCCACCTATATTACGCGTATGGAGGTTTGGTTGACGAATAGAACCAATAATACGGAAAACACTAGAAATATAATTGCTTTTTCTGACCTAGGTGAAGCAAAACAAGAGAATTGTCAAGGCACTCCAGGAAGTTTGTCAACGAATGAATTTCCAGATAATCAAGCAAACGGTTTATATGATTGGGCTTCAAGTCAACCGTTAGTTCGTGGTTTTTCAAATGCTGTATCTGTTTTGAGTTCTCAGGTAACAACTCCTGGTCCTTTTCAGCAGGCAGTTCATTATGAAAAGGTTGAAAATGCACGTAAATTAACTGAACAAGAATATTCATACAATGCTTTATTGGGGTACATTTCATTGAATTTACCTTTAAATAACGACGAAGTTTTGGCTGTTGCCTATGAATATACTTATCGGGGAGAAACATATCAAGTTGGAGAATTCTCAACGGATGGTGTAGCAGGTCAACAAGCATTAATTTTGAAATTAATGAAGCCTACCATAACAAATCCAAGCAATAAAATTTGGGATTTGATGATGAAAAACGTTTATTCTATTGGTGCATACCAAGTTGATCAAACAGGCTTCAGAATTGATTTGTTGTATAACAATCCACAAACGTCCTTATTGGTGCCATTTTTTCCCATGACAGGAGTTGATGATAAACAAATTGTCACGCTCTTAGACATGGACAAATTGAACCAAAATAATCAACCTTTTTCGGATGGTGTATTTGATTATGTTCCTTTAACTTTCAATGGAAATAGGGCCGAAAATGGAGGTACAATAAACACTAAAAATGGGAGAATTTATTTTTCTACTATTGAGCCATTCGGAAAAACTTTATCCAAAAAATTAGAGGATGCGGGAATTCCACAATTAGTCATTGATCAAGTTTCATATACTGAATTGTATGATTCAACAAAAACAGCTGCACAGCAAATTCCAAGTAAAAATAGATTTAGTTTTAAAGGAGAATACCAATCATCAATTACTTCAGATATTCCATTAAATGCTTTAAATGTTCCTCAAGGTGCGGTAACAGTTACTGCTGGAGGGATAAAATTAATAGAGGGTACTGATTTTACTGTAGATTATAATCTAGGTAGAGTAAAAATTCTTAACACAGGCATTTTAGAATCAAATACCCCTATCAAAATTTCAATAGAAAGTAATTCTGTTTTTGGATTTCAGGCAAGGTCGTTAATTGGTGGTCATTATAATTTTAGATTCAGTGATAAATTAAATTTAGGAGGTACCTGGTTAAGAATGATGGAAAGGCCTGTAACACAAAAAGTGGATGTAGGCAGTGAACCATTCAAAAATAATATGATTGGATTAGATTTGGCCTATAAAACAGATGTACCATTCCTCACTAAATTGGTGGATTTATTACCTGTAATTTCAACAACTCAAAAATCTACTTTCTCATTTTCAGGTGAATTTGCTCACCTTATTCCGGGACAACCGAAGGCAATAAACAAAGACGGTACTTCTTACGTAGATGATTTTGAAGGTGCCCAAAGTGCTATTGATTTGCGTTCAGTAAGTTCTTGGAGATTGGCTTCTGTGCCTCAAGGTCAGCCTGATCTTTTCCCTGAAGGGTCTTCTAAAACGCTTTCCGCTGGTTTCAAACGTGCTAAAGCATGTTGGTATTTAATTGATCCATTGTTCTATCAAAGTAACTCGTTGACTCCTCAGCATATTAAAGATGATCCGTCAATGTTAGCAGATAGCCGAATGCGTTTAGTTAATCAAACTGACATTTTCCCTAATTTGCAACAACAATACGGTTCAATTCCGAATATTCCAATGTTAGAATTGGCCTATTATCCTTTGGAAAGAGGAATGTACAATTACGATACAACGAATACTGTTAATCCAGACGGTACTTTTGTCAATCCAGAAAATCGTTGGGGTGGAATAATGCGCTCATTGTCAACCAATGACTTTGAACAAACAAATATTGAATTTATTCAGTTTTGGGTATTAGACCCTTTTAATGATGATGCAGAAAATGTTAATCCAAGCACGCAGCATTCTGGTGGGGATTTATATTTTAATCTTGGAAATATTTCTGAAGATGTATTGGCAGATTCACGAAAAAGTTTTGAAAATGGTTTGCCTCCAACGGGTGTTTCAATAAACGATGATTTGGATACTACAGCTTGGGCAAGAATATCGACCCAACAGGTTGTCGTAAATGCATTTGATACAGATCCAGCATCTCGTCTAAATCAGGATATTGGATTAGATGGATGGAATAATGCCCAAGAAAAAATTGCATTTGATGCATATGTGACTTGGGTTCAAAATAATACAACTTTATCTGCTGCTGCAAAAGCTCAAATGATTCAAGATCCATCAAATGATGACTTTAATTATTATCGAGATGATAACTATGATGCTGCAAAGCTTGATATATTAAATCGATACAAGCATTTTAATGGTTCAGAAGGAAATTCTCCAACCACAGAGATGTCGGATACTGCAAATGCAGATGGATACCCAACGCAAGGAACAAATACACCAGATTTAGAAGATATAAACCAAGATAATAACCTTGCTGAATCAGAAAGTTACTTCCAGTACCGTTTAAGTTTGCGTCCAAACGACATGGTTGTAGGTAAAAACTTTATTACGAACATTCAATCATACACGAATGGAACGAAAACTGAACGTTGGATTCAAGTAAAAATTCCGATTAAAGAATTCGAGAAAAAGGTTAATGGAATTCAAGATTTTAGATCTATTCGGTTCATGCGTATGTTCATGAAAGATTTTGATGAAGAAGTATTATTGCGTTTTGCTCGACTTGAATTCATTAGAGGTGAGTGGAGAAGATATACAAGTGATTTAACACAACCAGGTGAAAATGTTCAAACAGATCCCAACTTAACAACGTTTAATATTGGTGCTGTCAATGTTGAAGAAAATGATCAAAGAAGTCCTATTAAGTATGAAATTCCACCAGGGATTGTTCGTGAAGTTGACCCTTCTCAAGTGTATCAAAGACAGCTAAATGAGCAATCTTTAGTCTTGGATATTTGTAATTTACAAGACGGTGATGCAAGAGCAGCATATAAAAATGTTCAATTCGATGTTCGAACATACAAGAAATTGAAAATGTACGTTCATGCTGAGGAGGTTCTTGCCGCGTTACCATTGAATAACCAGGATTTAACACTTTTTGTTCGTGTGGGAACAGATTTCAATGACAATTACTATGAATACGAGATGCCATTGGATAAAACTCAATGGGGAGCAACTTTGCCAGAGGATATTTGGCCTGAAGAAAATAATGTCGAAATCATTTTTGATGATCTTTTAGATTTAAAGAAAAAAAGAAATGCATTAATTGACGGAGGAAGTACATCGTTGTCTTATGTTATTGAATATACTGGAGAAGATCCCGCAAATCCACTGCGAAGATTAAAAGTAAAAGGTAGTCCAAACCTTCAAGGAATTAAAACGATCATGGTTGGTGTTCGAAATCCAAGTAAAACAGAATCTAATCCATGGCCAGATGACGGACAAGCAGAATGTGCAATTATTTGGATCAATGAATTACGATTAACAGACTTTATTACTGAGGGTGGTTCTGCTGCGATTGCACAAGCTAAAGTACAATTGGCAGATTTCGCCAATGTGAACATGTCTGGAAATTATTCAGGAATAAACTGGGGAAGTATTGAAAGTCGCGTTCAAGAACGTCAACGAAATGAAAAAATTGGTGTTGATATGAATGCGAATGTTCAATTAGGACAATTTTTCGGAAAGCAAGCAGGCGTTTCATTGCCTTTCTTTTATGGTTATTCTTTAGGAATAATTAATCCTGAATATGATCCGTTCAATCCAGATATAAAATTAGCTGATTATGATATTGGCACGCGTAAAGAAAAAGCAAAATTAGGGCAAGATTTCACTGAAAGAAAATCTTATAATTTCACCAACGTAAGAAAAGAAGCAAAAGCAGGTTCAACAGGACATTTTTGGAGAGTTTCAAATTGGTCAGCAAGCTATGCTTATTCAGAAAATCTGCATAGAGATTTTAATACGAATTATGATAGGACAAAAACGTGGAATGGTGGATTGAACTATAATTATTCATTTACTGCCAAACCAATAGAACCTTTTAAAAAGTTAAAATTTGTTCAGAAATCAAAATGGTTAGCTATTATTAAAGATGTCAATTTATATTTGACACCAAAAAATATCTCATTTACAAATGATTTGCTAAGGTCGTATAATGAACGCCAAGTTCGCAATAATATGGTTCCTGATTATGAGTTTCAGCCTGTATATGTTAAACGATTTTCGTGGAATAGAAATTATAATGTTGGATATGACGTTACTAAAAATCTGAAAGTAACGTTTGCAGCGACCAATAAATCAATATTTGCTGAAGGGAATGAAAGAGTGGACAGGAAATTGGATCCGCTTAATTATCAGCAGTTCAAAGATACAATTGCATCTCAAATGTCAACTTTTGGTAAAACAATGGATTATTCGCACAATTATAGTCTGAATTATACCCTACCATTAGATAAAATTCCTGCCACAGATTGGATGACAGCCAATGTTAAATATGGTGGGACTTATAATTGGCAAAGAGCTCCTCTAGGTCAGTCTGAGTTTGGAAATGTTATTCAAAACAACCGCACAATAAATTTGACGGGGCAAATGAATTTCACGAATCTATACAATAAAATTCCATTTTTAAAGAAAGTAAATACTGATGGAAAGGGTGGGAGACCTGCAATCACAACTAAAGATGCTTTAGATGGTAAAAAATCACCAAAACCTGCTGTTGAACCAGAAAAAGAAGTTAAAAAGCCTGAGTCAGAGATGACTGAAAAGGAAAAGAAAAAAGCGAGAAGAGAAGAGAAACGTAAAGAAAAAGAAAAGAAAAGAAACGGTAAAGTACATCCTGTTGTAGGATTCATAGCTCGCGCGGTTATGACAGTTCGAAATGTATCTGGAACTTATGCTTTGAATGATGGAACTCTTTTACCAGGATATAACCAAGAAACGAGTCTTTTAGGATTTAATAGTGGTTTTAGCGCACCTTTAGGAGGATTTGTTTTTGGTCAACAACGATATGATATTTGGGGCAGAGAAACGGGTTATAATATTGCTACAAGTGCAGCAAGTAATGGTTGGTTAGTTCAAAATCAAGATTTGAATAAGCAATATACAATAACTCATTCACAGAATTTGAACCTGCGTGCATCTCTAGAGCCAATCAAAGATTTAGCAATTGAGTTAAATTTAACAAGAACATTTGGTAATAATTCAAATGAATTTTTCCGATGGAATGAGTCTACACAGCAATATGAAAGTCAAAGTAAAGTTGAAACAGGAACTTTAACCTATACAAATGTTACTATAGGATCAGCTTTTGCATTGGTGAGTAAAGATTATCAATCAGAAACGTTTAAAACATTGTTAGAGAATCGGGAACTGGTTTCTCAATTATTAGGACAAAATAATGCTAATTCAAATCCTTTGCTTTCTGGATATTATTCAGGTTATAGTGGAACTCAGCAAGAAGTAGTAACTGGAGCCTTTTTAACGGCATATTCGAATAAACAAATTAACACAAAAACTGTCAATCCAATCAAGAATATTCCCTTACCAAATTGGTCAATAAATTATAATGGATTAACAAAAATGGCATTTGCAAAGAAATTTGTAAAGAACTTTGTTGTGCGACATGCTTATAGTTCTACAGTTAGTGTTTCTGGACTTCAAACAAATTTAAATGCAGAGTTTGATGCAAATGGAAATGCATCCGCAATGGACATTAATAATAATTTCATTGCAGATCGTCAAATACAAAATGTTACTATTTCAGAACGTTTCTCGCCATTAATTGGAATTGATGCAACATGGAATATTAAAGGAGGGCAAGGACTGATTACTAAATTTGAAATGAAAAAAGACCGAAGCGCAACACTTTCTTTAAACAATAATCAAATTACAGAAGTTAGAGGAAATGAATGGGTAATGGGATTAGGGTATAAATTTGATAAGGTTAAATTGCCTTTCGATAAAATTCCAGCAAGTGCATTAAATATTCGTTTTGATTTATCTTTCCGTGATAACTTAACTGTGATTCGTAAAATTGTAGAGAATACAAATCAAGCTACAGCAGGGCAACGAGTTGTTTCTATTAAATCATCTATTGATTATAACTTGACGCAGAATTTAACTCTTCAATTGTATTATGATCAAGTAATAAACACACCTAAAATTGCTACATCTTTTCCAACAGGAAATATGAGCACTGGAATTCGTTTGAGATTTAATCTAGCTGGAGTTCAATAAATCATGGTTATTAGACCAGCTCAAGAAGGTGATGAAGTGGCAATAATGTCCTTAATTCAAGCACTTGCTGAATACGAGAAAGCACCAACAGAAGTTGTTAATTCTGCACCAGAATTAAGAAAGCATTTGTTCGAAGAAAATATTTGCGACGCTATAGTTGCCATTGAAAAGGATAGTATAATCGGCTTTGCCCTTTATTACACCAATTATTCAACCTGGAAAGGAAAATGTTTGTATTTGGAAGATTTCTTTGTACTACCGGAATACCGAGGTACAGGAATTGGTTCAGAATTATTTGATGAGGTTGTAAAAATTGCAAAATTGCGTGGCGTTAAAAGAATGGATTGGCAAGTTTTGGATTGGAATGAACCCGCATTGAATTTTTACAAAAAAAAGAACGCCGTTTTAGATCCTGAATGGATAAACGGACGTTTTTTCTTTGAATAAAAATAGTTTTCTATCTATTTAACAAACGTATTCGAGTATTACAATAAATCATTCGCTAAGTTGGCCAATTCAGATCGTTCACCTTTCTCTAGTTTCACATGAGCAAATAATTCTTGCCCTTTTAATCTATCTATTAGATAGGCTAAACCATTACTGTTTTCATCCAGATATGGTGTGTCAATTTGATGTACATCACCAGTGAAAATAATTTTAGTGTTTTCTCCAGCCCGAGTTATTATAGTTTTAATTTCATGAGGTGTAAGGTTTTGTGCTTCATCCACGATAAACATTATATTGGATAAACTTCTTCCTCTAATAAAGGCTAATGGAGTAATAACAATTTTACCAGCCTGTTCCATGTCTAAAATGGCTTTATGCTTTTTTTCGTTTTCTCCAAATTGAGCTTTAATGAATTTCAAATTATCCCATAATGGCTCCATGTATGGTCCGATTTTATCACTTGCGTCTCCCGGAAGAAATCCAATATCCTTGTTTGAAAGTGGAACAATTGGTCTTGCCAGAATTATTTGATGAAATGATTTACTCGTTTCTAAAGCTGAGGCTAATGCCAAAAGTGTTTTACCTGTTCCCGCAACACCTTGTAATGCAACTAATTTAACTGTAGGATTCATCAAAGCATGAAAAGCAAATGCTTGTTCCGCATTTTTAGGTTTGATTCCATAAACATATTCCTTTTCAATCCGCTCAATATGATCTGTTAAATGATTGTAATACGCCAATGAAGAAGTTTTACCATTCTTTAAAATGTAGTAGCCATTTGCCGTTTTTTTATTACCTAAAATCCCATTTTCTTCAATTCTTCCATTCGTGAAAATTTGACGTATAACTTCTGAATCTACTCCATCAATTGTGTAGGAAGACGCTTCGGCTAAATGGTTATTATCAACTTTGCCTGTTTCATAATCTTCCGCAGCAACGCCAAGTGCTTTTGCTTTGATTCTTAAATTGATATCTTTTGTAATGAGCGTAACATCTTTTTTTGTTTCAACTTCCTTTAAATAGAGTGCAGCATTAATGATTTTGTGATCATTTTTTCCAACGGAATAAATATATTCGGCATTAACCTCGCGGGGATTACTTTCCATTACGACTTTGAAATTGCCCATTCCTTTACCCAAAGAAACCCATTCTTGCAAACTTCCATTTCCTGAAAGTTTATCAATAAATCGAATAACTTCTCTTGCCGAAAAATTCTTGGTGTCGTTTCCGATCTTAAATTTATCTAGTTCTTCTAAAACAGTTATCGGTATCGCTACATGATTTGTTTTGAAATTAGTGATAGCTTGATGGTCGTGTAAAAGTACAGAAGTATCAAGAACGTAAATCTTTTGCTTTTTGGACATGGTGAGATTTTTTAATGAATATACTCGAAATCTATCTCAAGGTATGAGAAATAAATACATAGTTATTTACACAAACTTGTTAGCTTTTTCATGCAATTGTCTAAACATCTACTTTTGCTGAGAATCGCATAGAGTTGAGAAGAAAAGTGAATTAAATTTTAGAAAAATCGATTTCTACTAATTAAACGATTGACAGGAATGTAAATTGAACCAAACGCCTCATACTTGCTTAATGAATCCAAACTAAATTCTATTTTAGTTCCGTTTTTAGTCCAAATCCCACTATTTTTTTCAGTTTTTTCAGTTTTTGGTGTGTATTCACCGCTGTGAAAAATGAAATAATTTGAATTACTTTTCATTTTCAATTGAGGAGAGAATAAAAAACGGTAGTATTCATCTTCTTTTGTTAAAATTCCTTTAGCTAATAAGCGACTTATTAAGCTTCTTGCTTTTTTATTTACGGAGAACATCAATGAAAAACCTGGAACTTTCACTTCTTTTTCCATTTCTACTTCTGTAACATTAAAGTCGTCATCTAAAACAGATTCAATATAGGTTTCTTTAACTGTTTGAAAACCACCTTGACGAAAAGATAAATCTCCTTCCCAAGCATCAAGGAATTCAGTTGTTGGAAAGCTTACCTTTTTTCCGATTTTCACTAACCACATATACAAAGGGTCAGTTGGGTCATTTCTCAATTTTGAAATATCCATGTGAATATTTAGCATTTTACTAGTAAAGCCTCCATCGCGTAAATTCAAACCATCCTTTTTAAGAGAGATATTCAAGGGCTTTTTGTTTCTAATGTATGTTAATAAGCTGAAACTAACAGAATCACTATTATGGGCAAATATTGCTGTTTCAACGCCATTTTCTTTTAGTTTACTCCAATTGGAATAGATGACCAATTTCTCTTCTCTGAATTGTTTTTCTCTTAAAAATGTTCTCCAAGTAGTAGTAATATCAAGATATTTGGCACTAGAAACTTTATCTAATTTTGTTTCAAAATCATCTCCTTTGTAGATGAACATGTAATTTTTACTATATGTTAAATAGCCTTTTTCCTTTTTGAAACGATAAACACGATTTTCTTTAATTATTTCATCTTCAATTTTTATAAAGGTTTTTAATCGTTCTATTCCTTCCCTTATCTTACTGCTATCGGTAACTTCAATTATTGCTCCCCAATCTCCTTTTTCATTTGCAAAAAAGTAAACTGGATTTTGCAGATTCAAACCATAAAGTTTACCTTGACTCAAAATGAATTCATGTGAAAAAAGGTCACGAAATGGAATTTTATTATAATACATCATTCCACTTGTTTCCCGAGCTACGTCTAGAACATATGCGCGGCCGATAAAATCTCCATCTGGCAAACGATCAATAATTCTTGGGATCTCATGTTTTTTAAACAAAAATGGTCGAAGGACTAAAAAGGTACCAAGACCAATAGCAAGAATTATAATAAGGGATATTTTTTTAAACATTTCGGGTTAACCTATTTTGAAATAACATAAAGGCTATTCAACATATCTAATAGATATTTTCCAGAATTATCATAGGTGCCTCCGAAATTATAAACAAGTTCAAAATTTGTTTTCTCCTTTGTTGTTTTTGAGGATCTCAATTCCATAATTCCAGTTTTACCGCGCATTGCATCGATAATTTCATTTTGCTGTGCACTAAAAAAGTCTCTTGGGAAACGGTCAATAGCTTGTGCCCAATCAATATGTGCATACATGAAACCACTTTTCTTTGATTTTTTAGCCTCCTTTTTAGACAAGGCTACTGATCCAAATCCATTCGTATGATTTACAGCTAAATCTTCATCATTCGTGAAAATAAATAAGCCATTTTTATTTATCATATACAAAGGTGCTGCATCCAAAATTGCATCTTCGTAAATCCAATAATTACCCATGTTTTGGAAGCGTGATGTTAATCGGCTCAAATGGTTTAATACCTTTTCTGGGACATCACCTCTATCTGTGGTGAACCCAATTGTGAAAATAGGCATATCTTCCTCAGCCTCAACTTCATTTTCAATATACTCAAACGTAACTTCGTCGTAGGTAAACTCAATTTTGGTTGTTTTAATTTTTTTAATTCCATTAAATGTTCCGAACATACTTCCTTTATATGTTCCAAATAATGCGTCTTTGTTAACGAACTCATTTAGCAGTTCAATCGTTAAAACATTTGCTGAAATTTGAGCGTTTTTTTCGTCCGTAAGAATTGGCATTACCACTTTATAAGCTTGTTCGTAGGCCTCACGCAGGTTTACGTTATATGTAAAATAAGCAGTGTTGTCTTCACGAATATATTTTAACACGTTTTTATCAAACTTTGAATCATTCATTTTTTCATAAATCGACCCAATTTTCTCACCATAACGTGCTTCCATTTTAAATTCCACAGAATTATCGTGAAGTAGTAAATCTCCTAACAGAACATTCCCAGTATACAATTCTTTCATATCATTATAGAGAGAAGGGAACATCGTTTGGAAATACCATAGTCCTTGAGATTTTTGAACATTTCTAGAATTGTCTAAATAAAAGATCCCTTCCGATGTATGTGTCAATTGTTCAGCAAATCGTATGTCATATGTTAAAAGGTTTGTTTTTTCAAGTAATAATTCATCACAAATTTCTTTTAAATACTTCGTTTGCATGATTAATTGAACACTATCACGTAATTCATAATAATTTTTTTGATTGGGATCCTCTTCTGCCTCTGGAAATTCATAATTTGAATCAGGTTTTTCTTCGGGGGCCATTTCTTCAAAAATTTCTTCTTCAAAAACCTCCTCGTCATTAATAACATTTGGATCCATAAAATCATCCATGTACCATGGGTTTTCATTTCCTCTAGAATACCAAATAGAATCAGTCATTTCATCAACTTTTTCCATAGTTGGATCTACTCGAATCAATAATGCTGAATTACCCTGAATAATTAAATTATTGAAGTAAGAGCTATAAAATTCAACTCCTGGATAAGGACTTTCAATACGCTCGAAATCGTCAAATACCATGAACAAATCTGCCTTGTTTTTTACGCCGAAAGTAAAACCTGAAACTTCGTGATCTTCGCCCCGCCCATAAAACACATTTAATTTTTGATCAAAATCAATTCCAGAATCCTTTAAGGTCTTACCTGAAGTAGAACCGTCAAATAATTCTTGTTGAACTTCTTCCATGAATTCATACTTCACAAGTTCATCCAACGAAATTTTTTGAAGTAAATTGAAATTATTAATGCTAAAAACTGTGACTGCATCTTTTGGAATTAGGTCTTCAGATTTTTGTGCATTTGCTACTACTGAGAATAATAGAAATGCTATAATATTTTTTAGCTTCATGTGGAAGTGTGAAATCACTCGTTTATAATAAATTGTCAAGCAAATTTAAGAAAAAAATGGCGCTAATTCTTGATAGGAGTTAGATAAATAGTGTTTTCTAATATTTTTGAATTTTGAGTCAAAGCATATGGATTCGTTCGGACCATAACAGCCATCTTATTTTTAGAAAGGGTAGCGGTTGCATTGTCGAATTTATCTACTGTTCGCTCAAATCGAGAGATAGAAGTATAGTTTCCTAGCTTCATTAATTCAATGTCTTCTTGTTTAAAATCTTTTGTTTTTTTAACAGTTATTTCTGGAATTGAACGGATCATTTTTGTTCCATCCCAGTTCAACCATGCTTCCTCTAGTTCAGGGATGTTTTTCTCCTTACTTTCTTCCTGAATAACTTCTTTTAATGCTGTTTGAAGTGCTGTGACATTTGTAAAATCACATTGTAATTTAAAAATAAAATCTGTAAAGCTATATTCAAAAGTCACATTAGATATTCCTGGCTTTGCTTCTAGTTTCCGTTTAAAGGAAAGAATTTTTTCTTCAATCTCAGCAATCGTTGGAATCTTTCTCCCGTCCAAACTATCCAATGCTAAAATTGAATTTATTTTAATCTTGCTTGAGCTTAAATTTATAGTGTATTTTAGGGTCCCACTTCCATCGTTTTTAATAGAAATGTCATCTATAATTTCAATGCAAGAGTTGAAACTTAAAAGAATAACCAGCAATCCGATAAAAGAAGTAATTTTCATAAAGTAAAATTAAGCATTTCGCATTTTGCAAAAACAATACCAAGAAAATTGAAGTAACAATTAAAAGTGAATAGTTAAACTTTTACGAATTGAAATGTTTTTTGAATAAAGTTGAATTCTATTTTTTAACTAATTTTACGCTATAAAATTCACATCATGAAAGTTTTCAAATTTGGTGGAGCCTCAGTTAAAAATACTGAGGCGGTAAGAAATGTTTCAAATATCCTTTCATTATTTGGAGGTCAAAAATTAACTGTTATTGTTTCGGCAATGGGCAAAACAACCAATAAGTTGGAATTATTGGTGAAAGCATCTTTTGACCGTGACCGTAAAATTTACATGGCACTTTTGGATGATGTTTATGAATTTCACATGAACATTTTAGGCGAATTATTTTTGGAAAAACATTTTGCAATTTACAATCAAGTAGAAGATGTTTTTGAGAAATTAAGAGAAAGATATAATGAAGCTTTACCAGATAGTTATAGTTTTGAATATGATCAAATAGTTTCACTTGGTGAATTACTTTCTTCTCAAATAGTAGCAGCATTTCTTTTAGAGCAAGGACATTCCGCTTCCTGGGCAGATTCTAGAAAGTTGATCCGAACCAATAATAATTACCAAGAAGGAGAAGTTGATTGGAAAAAAACGGAGGAGTTAATAGCCTTTAATTTTATTCCTCAATTCAAACAAGTTGATATACAGGTTACTCAAGGATTTATTGGGCATACACCAGAAGGTTTTACAACAACTTTAGGACGTGAAGGCTCAGATTATACAGCTGGAATTTATGCTTATTGTACGAATGCTGAAAGTGTAACTATTTGGAAAGATGTTCCAGGAATGTTGAATGCTGATCCAAAATGGTTTGATAATACAATAAAATTAGATAGTATTTCATTCAAAGAGGCAATCGAACTTTCATATTACGGCGCATCTGTAATTCACCCTAAAACAATTAAGCCACTTCAGAATAAAGGAATTCCGTTATATGTAAAATCGTTTTTGAATCCACAAGCTGAAGGAACAGTTATTCAAGCATCAAGCGCAAATGACCATTTAGTTCCTTCTTTTATTTTTAAGATGGATCAAATTCTTTTTTCATTCACAACTAAGGATTTTTCGTTTATCGTTGAAGAAAATTTAAGTGATATTTTTAATCGATTAGCCAAAGTCAATGCTAAAATTAATTTGATGCAAAATTCAGCTTTGGATTTTTCAATTTTGCTTGATAGAAATAAAGTGAATCCAGATCAAATTTTGGAAATGTTTAACGATATATACGAAGTAAGATATAATGAAGGATTGGAATTAGTGACGATCAGACATTATGACGATGAAACATTAGCGCGTGTTACTGAAAACAAGGATATTTTATTGGAACAAAAAACAAGACAAACGGCTCGTTTGGTTATGAAAGAAAAGGGATAAAATTAAGTGGGTTTTTATAAATATACCTTAAAAGTGGTACTTTGAACCCCATGACAAATGGGTAACTTTGTTTCAAGTAATAAATTAAATGAGTAAATCGTTATCTTCAATTATTCCTGGTCAACTTGTTAAGGTTTCCTTTATCAAAGATTCTGCTTTAAAGCCGAAATTGATGGAAATGGGGTTGATTATTGGCAAAGAATTACGCGTTCTTTTCAAAGCGCCTTTTGGAGACCCAATTGCAATCGATGTTCATGGTTATGTTTTGTCTCTTCGTTTAGATGAAGCTAGTTTAATTGAAGTAGAAGACTCTAAATAATAGAATGTTTTGCCTAAGTTTGTTCTTCAACTAAATTGTTGCAAATAGTGTTTTTCACCTTCAAAACTGAAATTTTAATACTGATACTTGAGCAATAACGATCTAATTTAACAAATGAGAATAGCACTTTTAGGAAATCCAAATACAGGAAAAAGTTCTGTGTTCAATATGTTGACAGGTTTACGTCAGCAAATTGGGAATTTCCCGGGTGTTACTGTAGATAAAAAATTTGGTGTTTTTTCCATTGAAAAAGAGGAACATACGCTCATTGATTTTCCAGGAACGTACAGTATTTATCCAAGATCTAAAGATGAACAGGTAGTTTATGATGTGCTTTCAAACCCTCATCATGTTGACTTTCCCGATCTTGTTATTGTTGTTGCCGACGAATCAAACCTAGAAAGAAACCTTTTTCTTTTTACGCAGATTTATGATTTGAAAATCCCTTCAATATTAGTGTTGAATATGGCTGATATTGCGCGAAAGAAGGGAAAAATAGTTGATATAGAAAAACTACAAAAGCGATTTGAGGGATCTGTTGTTGTTGAAACAACTGCTCGAATTGGATTAGGAAAAGATAGATTGACACGTGCTATTCAATTAAATTCAAGCAAAAAGGAGTATGAAACTTTTCAATTGAATGCTCATTTATGTGAAGTTGAAGATTTGAAAGGTCAAGAGCATGAAGCAAATGAACGGTATATTTTAATCCGAGAATTAATTGAACAAATTGAAGTAGAAAAAAATCAAAAGAAAGAATCACAATCTAATCGATTAGATAGAATTTTAGTTCATCCGATATTTGGCTATTTGATTTTTACTGGGATCTTACTTTTAATTTTTCAATTTATTTTTGCGTTCGCAACTTATCCAATGGATTTCATTGATAGTGTTTTTGCAAATTTCAGCAGTTGGCTTGGAAATACATTGCCAGAAGGTTTGTTTTCAGACTTGTTAAGTCAAGGAATTGTGCCGGGAATTGGAGGAGTGGTTGTGTTTATACCTCAAATAGCACTGTTATTTTTCTTTATTTCAATCCTAGAGGAGAGTGGTTATTTGGCAAGAGTAGTTTTTATTATGGATCGACTTATGCGTCCATTAGGATTGAGCGGCAAGAGTGTAGTCCCTTTAATGTCTAGTGTTGCTTGTGCTATTCCAGGTGTAATGGCTACTCGAACTATTTCGGACTGGAAAGAGAGAATGATAACAATTTTAGTTGCTCCATTAATGAGTTGTAGTGCTAGGATTCCAGTTTATACTTTATTAATCGCATTAGTAATTCCAAATGAGAAAGTACTTGGTTTTATTAATCTTCAAGGATTAGTATTATTTGGTTTGTATGCCCTCGGATTGATTTCCTCATTGATAATAGCCGCAATCTTAAAAATGCTAATGAACTCAAAAGAGAAAGGATTTTTACTTTTGGAACTGCCTTCGTATAAAGCTCCAAGATGGGGAAATGTTGGAATAACAGTTTGGGAAAAAGTTAAGGTTTTCACATTAAGTGCAGGAAAAATAATTTTAGCTATTTCAATCGTTTTATGGGCGATGGCCACTTTTGGTCCTAATGGTAAAATGGAACAAGCTGCAAATTCTGCTAAAATTGAAGCAGAAAGTTTAAAACTGAGAGTCGATGAAAAGGAAAGGATAATCGCCTCGGCAAGATTAGAGCAATCCTATATTGGTATTTTGGGAAAAACAATTGAACCTGTTATTCAACCTTTAGGATATGATTGGAAAATAGGTATTTCTTTGATTACTTCTTTTGCAGCACGCGAAGTTTTTGTTGGATCATTGGCAACAATCTACGCTGTTCAGGAAGATGGAGGGGCGAATAGACGATTAATTGAACGTTTAAAAGATGAAAAAAGATCAGATGGGAAACCTGTGTATAATCTAGCATCTGGTGTCTCATTAATGATTTTTTATGTTTTCGCAATGCAGTGTATGGCAACACTAGCAGTTGTAAAACGTGAAACTAAGAGCTGGAAATGGCCTTTCATTCAAATGGGATTCATGGCTGTTTTAGCTTATATTGGTGCTTGGATTGCGTATCAAATTTTAAGTTAGAATTATGCAATTGATACTTGTCATAATCACGATTTCATTGGCACTTATTTATTTAGGTCGAAAATCGTATAAGCGATTTTTTAAAAAGGATGCAAAGTGCGATGGATGTGCTATGAAGGAGCATTCTGAGGGTTAATTCTTTTCTTTTTCCAGTTTAAAGGATTGTCTATGATATATTGCTCAATTCGATTGTAGTCAGCTTGATTTCTTATTATTTGGTCATAATAATTTCTTTGCCATATTTTATTTTTATAAAATGTGGGGGCAAGTTGTAATTCATCAATGGGGGCGAATTGCAATTCATCAGTGGGGGCAAATTGCAATTCGCCCGTACTATTAAAGAAAAGATTTATTTTCTTTGTGCATGCCCCTTTAAATCCTCTGATTATTGCTCCAATTGTTTGAGATGGGCTTTTAGGAGTTGAATGCTCCCATTCCTTAGATTCTTTATCATTAGTTATTTGATGATCAATTGTCAAAATCATGTGCATATGGTCTGGCATGATTATAAATTCTCCTAGTGATATATTTGATCTCAGTTGAATTGAATTTTCCCATTCCTGCTTAACAATTTCCCCTACTGCATTTAAAATCATTTGACTGTTTGCTATTTTTCCAAATAGATGGAGTCGGTCTTGAGTCACAATTGTAATAAAATAGCTTCCTTCTAAAGAATAATCATAGGTTTTTAGACGTGTTGATTGCCTGTTTGTTAGGTTTGATAATAATGACATTTCGTATTTTTCATATTAATTTACGAAATATTTACATATCCATTCAAATTTAAACACTAATGTCCTCCAGCTTTTTCATCAAAAGAAATCCCTTGTTTTTTCAACAACAATCTTACATAAATTGCGAAGAAAGCTAAATAAGCAAAGCAAATTGCCCCAACAATAAACGACGATTGAATTCCGATAACATCAGCTAATTTTCCTTGAATTGGTGGGATAATTGCCCCGCCTAGAATCATCATCACTAAAAAGGCTGAGCCTTGAGATTGGAATTTTCCAAGACCAGCGAGTGAAAGAGAAAATATTGCAGGCCACATGATAGAGCAAAATAGGCCACCACTTAGAAAAGCATATACCGCAATTGTTCCAGAACTTGTTAAGCCAATAATTAAAGCTGTTACACCAAGAGCACTAAAAACGCCTAATGTCAAAGCAGGTTTATCATTCGTAATAAAAAATGCTACTATTTGAACACAAACACAGAGTATATACCAATATAATGCATCGATATTATAGCCTGCTAATTTCGTAAATCCTAATACTAATCCGAAAGCAATTAAAGGAACAATAAAACGTAAAATGTTTTTTATGTTTTGACTCAAATCAAAAGCATTTATGGCTCCAGCCCATCTTCCAATCATTAAACTCCCCCAAAACATTGCTATAAAAGGTGCTATTTCTGATGAAGTATAACCGCCAAATTGTTTTTGTTTTAGTAATTCACCAAGATTACTGCCTATTGCAACTTCTACTCCAACATATACAAAGATGGCTAACATCCCAAGTGTTAATTGAGGATATTGCATTGCACCCCAACCAACTTTTTGTTTCTTGCCCGCAGCAAAAGCAAATAGTAATCCTCCAATAATCACAATTAATCCACCTGTTAACCAATAAATTCTCTTTTGTTCTAATGGTTTTTTAATAGTATCGATTTCTCTTGTAATTAATTTTTGGGTTGCAATTTGTATAGAATTTAGCTGGGTGATTGTTGCTCCTTTTTCATCCAAAGAAACCATTTCTAAATCTTGTTGCAATTGAACTAAATCTTTTGCTTCACCACTTCTATAACTGCTAAAAACTGGAGCGAAACAAGCCGCCAAAAGACCTGTGATAACAAATAAGGTAACAAGTGCTTTCTTTGCTTTGTCTGCAGCGTCATTTGTATTTTCTTCTTCGTGTATTATTTTTCCTGAAGGAACACTCTTCGAAAATCCAAACAAGGCAGCAATTCCTAAAAATAACGCTCCTACAAATGCATATAGAATTATAACTTTTGTCAATGATAAAGACTTAATCATATCATCACTTATCGATGACGCTGTTCCAAAGAGTGCCAACGCAACAATCAAGGGGCCTATGGTCGTTCCCAAACTATTAACGGCTCCGCCAAGATTAATTCTACTACTTCCAGTTGATTCATCCCCTAAAGAAATCATGAATGGGTTAGCAGATGTTTGTTGAAGTGAAAATCCTAAAGCAACGATAAATAATCCAAAAAGCATTCCTGCAAAAACATTTGCGTATACTGAAACGATCATTGTTAGTGCTCCTAGTGCTGAAAATAGCAATCCAAAAACAATACTTTTCTTGTATCCCCAATGTCCAACGAGGTCTTTTCCTTTAATTGTTCCAACAGCAAAAAGTCCAAGAGCCCCCAAGTAATATGCACCATAAAAGGCAAAATCAATTAACTGACTTTGAAATTGATCTAAATGGAAATAGTTTTTGCAAAAAGGAATAAAAACACTATTCCCTGCAGCGATAAATCCCCAAAAGAAAAATACAGTTGTTAATGTAAAAAGCGCTCCGTTATTTGTTTTTTTAAGTTCAGACATAAATTGGTTTTGAATGACCAAATTAAATGAAAAATAAAGATTAAACAGCTTTTACTGAGATATTCTTTGAACTGTCAGCTATTGATAACAATTTTTTTACTGTTTTTGCAATGGAATTTGCATCAAAACCACAATCAGCCCATAGTTCTTCTTGTGTACCATGATGAATATATTGATCTGGAATCCCCAGACGAACAACTTCAGATGAATATTTCTGATCAACCATAAATTCTATAACTGCAGATCCAAATCCACCCATCAAACATCCATCTTCAACAGTAATAACCTTTTTGAATTTTGAGAATACCTCATGCAACATTACTTCATCTAGTGGTTTGACAAAACGCATGTCATAATGAGCAATAGAAGCGCCTGTATCGCTCAGTTTGTTAATTGCTTCTTGTGCGAAATTTCCAGGATGTCCTATTGTTAATATTGCAATGTCGTGACCATTTGTAACTTTCCTTCCCGTTCCAACTTTTATCGGCTTCATTGCAGTTTTCCATTCTGTCATGACACCATTACCACGAGGATAGCGGATAGAGAAAGGCCCCATATTTTCTTGTTGAGCAGTAAACATTATATTACGCAATTCTGCCTCGTTCATTGGTGCGGCAACAATCATGTTTGGAATGCTTCGCATGTATGCTAAATCATAAGCACCATGATGAGTAGCACCATCAGCGCCAACTAAGCCACCTCGATCTAAACAAAAAACGACATTTAGATTTTGAATTGCAACATCGTGCAAAACTTGATCGTAGGCACGTTGCATGAAAGAAGAATAGATATTGCAAAAAGGAACTAAACCTTGTGTTGCCAAACCTGCCGAAAAAGTAACAGCATGTTGTTCTGCAATTCCAACATCAAAAGCGCGATCTGGCATTGCTTGCATCATAATATTCAAAGAGCAACCAGAAGGCATAGCTGGTGTTACGCCCATTATTTTTTCATTCTTTTCGGCTAGTTCTACGATAGTATGACCAAAAACATCTTGATATTTTGGTGGTTGAGGTGATTTTGGAACAATCTTAACAATTTCACCAGTTTCTTTATTAAAAACCCCTGGAGCATGCCATTTCGTTGGATTTCCTTCTTCAGAATATTTATATTTCGCTCCTTTTCGAGTAATGCAATGTAAGATCTTAGGACCGGGAATATCTTTTAAATCTTCTAAAACTTTTGCTAAACCAATTACATCATGTCCATCAACTGGACCGAAATAACGAAAGTTCAACGCTTCAAACAAATTACTTTGATTCAATAATGATCCTTTTAAAGCACTTGATATTTTTGATGCAACGGATTGTGCATCTGGACCAAATTTGGAAACTTTTCCTAATAATTTCCAAACTTCATCTTTAACCTTATTATAGGTGTGAGATGTTGTGATATCTGTTAAATATTCTTTTAACGCGCCAACATTCGGGTCGATTGACATACAATTGTCATTCAGAATAACCAATAAATTAGCATCTTTTTCAAAACCAGCGTGGTTCATTCCTTCAAAAGCAAGTCCCGCAGTCATAGCGCCATCGCCGATTACAGCAATGTGCTGACGGTCTTTTTCTCCTTTAAATTTACTTGCAACTGCCATTCCTAAAGCAGCAGAAATTGAAGTCGAAGAATGTCCGACACCAAAAGCATCAAACTCGCTTTCTGAACGCTTTGGAAAACCAGATATTCCACCTTTCAAGCGATTCGTATGAAAAAGTTCTCTTCGTCCGGTTAATATTTTGTGTCCATAAGCTTGATGTCCTACGTCCCAAACTAACTGATCATAAGGAGTATTAAATACATAATGCAAGGCTACAGTTAATTCTACAACACCTAAGCTAGCACCAAAATGGCTATTACCAATTTCAGAAATAACATCCACAATATATTGACGGACTTCATCTGAAATTTCAGGTAGGTCATCAATAGTGAATTTTGAACGCATATCAGAAGGTATCTGAATCTGCTCTAATTTTGGTCCTGCTTTATATTCTATCATAAAATTTAACTCAAGCAAATTTATGGCTTATTGTTCTTTAAACAAACAATCAATGGTTTTATTTTGTTCACAAAATCTTAATTTGATTTTTTTAAGGTTATTTAAGAGTTCTAAATTTTAAACTATAAATGAAAGAATATAAATGAATGTAACTTTTCCCCAACTTATTACACTTACAAGAAGAACACGTATTTTGCAGTGTAAGAATGGATAAAACAAAACAAACAGAATTTCTAAAACTATACGAACCTATTCATGATAGGTTCGAACGCTTCTGCAGGGCAAGAGTTTATGGAGAAATGGACTTTAGGGATTTAATGAATGAAACCCTTCTTGTTGCGTTTGAAAAATTCGAAACACTCAAGTCTAAAGATGCTTTTTTATCATTTCTTTTCGGAATAAGTGTTCGCTTATTAAGTAATCAACACAAAAAGAAGAAAGAAACGCGTTATCAGAAAGAAGATAATATTCAATTGATTCAAGATGTGAATGCCAACCCTCAAGAGGATGCAGATGTTCATTTTTTACATCAAGCATTGGCACAATTGTCCGAAGATCAAAGAGAATGTATCATCTTATTCGAAATATCGGGCTTCAGTATTAAGGAAATCATGCAAATTCAAAACGCATCTGAATCAGCAGTAAAACAGCGACTCAAGCGTGGAAGAGAAAAACTTATTGAAATTCTAACATACGATTCTTCCATTAAAACAGAAGTAGGACATGGATAAGCAAAAACATCTCGACAATTTATTTCGTCATGCAAAGGAGCAAAATCCTGTAGTCACTTTTGGTGAGACAAAGGAACGTTTTTTGACTTCTTCCCAAACGAATAATTTGAAAAAGAAAGTAAAAATTGGTTCTAATTTTTTAACTAAAAAATTGATCATTATGTTAGTAACAGTAAGTACGTTAATAATTTCGTTATTCTTGACGAATAGCAAAGTAGAAAATAAATCAACTCCTAAGATTTCTACAAATGTTCCATTTGCAGCGAACAATAATTCAGAAACGATAAAAAATCATGAAGTTCAATCAACGAAAGTTCCCTTTAAATTGTTTGAATCTCTTCCAATCTTCACACAAATTTTTTCTGAAGTAAATCAATTTCCTACAACTTCAATTGACACGTTGAAAGTGCAAGAAAATTTGAATTTGATAAAGTCAAATATCCCAATATTTAGTGATGAATATGTATTTCCAAAATTAACGGAGGAGGAAATTAAGGCAAACAACAAACAGAAAAAGCTCATGCTGAAAAATTTGGAGAAGTTTGATAAAAAAGTATATGCTTACATTCCTACTGGAACATTTGATTACCAAAGAAAACAAGTGTCTGTGCAATCTTTTTACATGCAAAAAACAGAAATTTCGAATCTCGAATACAGAACGTTTCTATTCGATTTACTCATTCAAGGAAGAAAAGATGAGTTTCTAATAGCTCGGCCTGATCAAAAACAATGGTCAATTATTCAAAAACTAGAAAATAGCGCATATGAACAACATTATTTTTCACATCCTGCTTATGACAATTTCCCTGTTGTGAACGTTAGCCGAAAGGGTGCTGAAATGTATTGTGTTTGGTTGACAAAAGAGATGATAAACACAGTTGATGATAATAAAAAATCACAATACAACGATATAAGAATTCCCGTTCGAGAAGAATGGGTAATGGCTGCTTCAAGTGGTGGAACCAAATATCCTTATCCTTGGGGTGACGAACCTGATAGATTAATTGCAAATGCTCAAGTAAATGCAAACTATGCACATGCGAAAAGCATTAATAGCGAAACGGTTAATAAACAAGATGTTACATCTTTAGTTACAGCCTATTTACCAAATGATTATGGTCTCTATAATATGAGTGGAAATGCGGCTGAAATGGTGTGCAATGATATACTAACAAATTCAGTTGGTACAGCAGGTGGTGGATGGAAGAATAATATTGAAGAAATAAAAATTCTTGCGCCAGATATCTATTCTGGTATAACTGCACCAAATGTTTGTATTGGTTTCAGGGTTGTAATGACTGTAAAAAAATAAAGTAAAAAATAAGCCCGCCCCTCGACAAGCTCGGGGAGCGGCTTTTCTAAAATTTAAATACTTTTTGAGAATAAGGTAGTTGAGCCTGTCGAAACTATAGGTTCTCAAAAAAGTCGTTTCCTTTATCATCCGTAATTATAAACGCTGGGAAATCCTTAATAGTTATTTTTCTCACTGCTTCCATGCCCATTTCTTCGAAATCAACAACTTCAACAGAAGTGATGTTTTCTTTTGCTAAAATTGCAGCTGGTCCACCAACAGATCCTAAATAAAAACCACCGTATTTTTTACACGCATTTGTAACATCTTTCGAGCGATTTCCTTTTGCAAGCATAATCATACTTCCTCCCAAACTTTGGAATAAGTCAACGTATGAATCCATTCTTCCAGCCGTTGTTGGACCAAAACTTCCAGAAGGCATTCCTTGAGGCGTTTTTGCAGGTCCTGCGTAATAGACAGGATGGTTCTTAAAGTAATCTGGCATTGGTTTTCCAGAATCAATAATTTCTTTAATTTTCGCGTGAGCAGCGTCACGTGCAACAATCAATGTACCGTTCAGTTTTAAACGTGTTTTAATTGGATATTTACTCAATTCAGCCAAAACTTCATTCATTGGACGGTCCAAATTGATTTCAACTGCGGGTTCCAAATGAGGAGGAAGTGCAGGTAAAAAGTCAATAGGATTTTTTTCTAATTGCTCTAAAAACAAACCGTCTTTCGTGATTTTTGCTTTGATATTTCTATCAGCAGAACAAGAAACGCCTAATCCAACAGGACAAGAAGCAGCGTGTCGAGGTAAACGAATTACACGAACATCATGGGTGAAATATTTCCCTCCGAATTGTGCGCCAATTTGACTCTCCTGACAAATTAATTGTACTCGTTTCTCCCATTCTAAATCTCTGAATGCTTGACCAGCCATATTCCCTTCAGTTGGTAATTCATCGAAATAACCTGCAGAGGCTTTTTTAACTGTCGCTAAATTTGCTTCAGCAGAAGTGCCACCAATAACAAGTGCTAAGTGATATGGAGGACAAGCTGATGTCCCTAAGTCCATAATTTTCTCTTTGACAAATTCTTCCAACGACTTATCATTCAGCATGGATTTTGTCTTCTGATATAAGAACGTTTTATTGGCAGAACCACCACCTTTTGCTAGAAAAAGAAACTCGTAATAATTTCCTTTTTTCGAATAAATGTCAATTTGTGCTGGAAGGTTTGAACCAGAGTTCTTCTCATCAAACATGCTTAAAGCAACAACTTGAGAGAAACGTAAATTTTCTTCTTGATAGGTATTGAAAATTCCTTTTGATAAATATTCCGCATCATCAACACCTGTATAAACATCTTCTCCTTTTTTCGCCATCACGATTGCCGTTCCAGTATCTTGACAAGAAGGTAATTGTCCAACAGCCGCTACTACGGCATTTTGCAATAAATTATGCGCTACAAATCGATCGTTATCTGTTGCTTCGGGATCTTTTAAAATATTGGTTAACATCTGAAGATGCGTTTTTCTCAAAAAGAAAGAAACATCTTTCATTGCTTCTTGCGCTAGAACTTCTAATGCTTTTGGTTCAATATTTAGTATTTCTCGATTTCCAACTTTTACTACTTCAACGAAGTCAGATGAAATCTTGCGGTATTCAGTTTTGTCTTGTATGATCGGATATGGATCTTGGTAAAAAAATTCTGCCATGATGGTTTGATTGATTCAAAAACAAAGGTAATAATATTGAATTTCAAATGACATTTATATAATACTTATATAAGAAATTATTGGACATCTTGGACTTTCGTCTTTCATCCAAATTTACTATCTTCGCACATTCATATTTTCAAGGTACAATGACGAAGAATTATCCAGAATACAAAGGGTTGAATTTGCCAAACGTGGCGAAAACAGTGTTAGAAAAATGGCAGAACGAGAAGGTTTTCGAGCAATCTATTGCTACACGTGAAGGTCAAACGCCTTTTATTTTCTTTGAAGGACCGCCATCAGCGAATGGTTTACCTGGTATTCACCACGTTATGGGACGCGCTATCAAAGATATTTTTTGTCGCTACAAAACATTAAAAGGTTTTCAAGTTAAACGGAAAGCTGGTTGGGATACACATGGTTTACCTGTTGAATTAGGGGTTGAAAAGGAACTTGGAATCACCAAAGAAGATATTGGAACAAAAATTTCAGTAGAAGATTACAACAAAGCGTGTAAAGAAGCAGTAATGCGTTACACAGATATTTGGAATGACCTTACATTGAAAATGGGATATTGGGTGGATATGGAAGATCCATACATCACCTATGAACCAAAATACATGGAATCAGTTTGGTGGTTATTGGGTCAATTGTACGAGAAAAATCTCATGTATAAAGGATACACAATTCAACCGTATTCGCCAAAAGCTGGAACAGGATTGTCGTCACACGAATTGAATCAACCGGGTTGTTACAGAGATGTAACTGATACGACAGTTGTTGCGCAGTTTAAAATTGTTGATGGCGAAAAATTACCGTTTGCCAAAAATGTAGGGTCAGGTCGCGACCTGAACCTACATTTTTTGGCATGGACAACCACACCTTGGACGTTGTCTTCTAATACCGCATTGTGCGTTGGACCAAAAATAGAATACGTTTTAGTTCAATCTTTTAACCAATATACGTTTGAACCCATCAATGTAATTCTTGCAAAGAATCTTGTTGGATATCAGTTTGCCAAAGGATTTCAAAACGTTGAAACCGCAAGTGAATTAACAAATTTTAATTCTGGAGATAAAACTATCCCATATTTCATTGCTGGAGAATGTTTAGGAAAAGACTTGATCGGAATCTCTTACGAACAACTATTGCCATTTGCTTTACCTGCCGAAAATCCTGAAAATGCATTTAAAGTGATTGGTGGTGATTTTGTAACAACAGAAGATGGAACAGGAATTGTGCATATCGCCCCAACGTTTGGTGCAGATGATGCACGTGTTGCAAAAGATGCTGGTGTGCCAGGATTACTTGTGATTGACGATAAAGGAAATTTGGTTCCACTTGTTGATCTTCAAGGGAAATTCAGACCAGAAATGGGAGATTATGCCGGAATGTATGTCAAAAATGAATATTATGACGACGGTCAAGCACCAGAAAGATCAGCTGATGTTCAAATTGCAATTCAATTAAAAACAGAAAACAAAGCCTTTAAGGTTGAGAAATATGTCCACAGTTATCCGCATTGTTGGAGAACGGACAAACCAGTATTGTATTATCCGTTGGATTCTTGGTTCATCAAAGTAACTGATGTTAAAGAACGCATGATGCAATTGAACAATACCATCAATTGGAAACCAGAATCAACTGGCTCTGGACGTTTCGGGAAATGGTTGGAAAATGTAAATGATTGGAACCTTTCTCGTTCACGTTATTGGGGAATTCCAATTCCAATTTGGTCGACAGAAGAAGGTGATGAGCGCATTTGTATTTCATCTGCGGGTCAACTGAAAAATGAATGTGATAAAGCAATTTCTGCTGGTTTAATGACTTCAAATCCTATAGCGGACTTTGATGCAACGGACATGTCAAAAGAAAATTATGCAAAAATTGATTTGCATAAAAACTATGTAGATCAAATTGTTTTGGTTTCTCCAACAGGAAAACCGATGAAGCGTGAATCAGATTTGATTGATGTTTGGTTTGATTCAGGCGCAATGCCTTATGCGCAGTGGCATTATCCATTTGAAAACAAAAGTTTGATTGATAATCACGAAGGTTATCCTGGTGATTTCATTGCAGAAGGGGTAGATCAAACAAGAGGTTGGTTCTATACATTGCATGCAATTGCGACGATGGTTTTTGATTCTGTGGCATATAAAAATGTTGTTTCTAATGGTTTAGTTTTAGATAAAAATGGTCAGAAAATGTCTAAACGTTTGGGCAATGCAATTGATCCATTTTCAACCTTAGAAACGTATGGCGCTGATGCTGCTCGTTGGTATATGATTACCAATGCGCAACCTTGGGATAATTTAAAATTTGATTTAGACGGAATAACGGAAGTTCAACGTAAATTCTTCGGAACTTTGTACAATACGTATTCGTTCTTCACTTTGTACGCAAATATTGATGGATTTGATTATTCTGCTCAAGATATTCCGTTAAACGAGCGACCAGAAATTGACCGTTGGGTACTTTCCAAATTACATTCTTTGATTCAAGAAGTTGATGGATCTTTCGATGAATACGAGCCAACTAAGGCGGGTCGATTAATTCAAGATTTTGTAAGTGATCAGTTATCTAATTGGTATGTGAGATTATGTCGTCGTCGTTTCTGGAAAAGTGACGATTCAAAAGATAAATTGTCAGCCTATCAAACATTGTATACCTGTTTAGAAACGGTTTCAATTTTAGGATCTCCAATTGCACCTTTCTTTATGGATCAATTATTTTCGGATTTGAATTCTGTGAGTAAAAGATTCGCCGTTTCATCTGTGCATTTAGTTGATTTCCCAAAAGTGAACAAGGCATTTATCAACGAAGAGTTAGAAGCTCAAATGGAGATTGCACAGCGAACGTCATCATTGGTATTGGGATTACGCAAGAAAGAAAAAATCAGAGTTAGACAGCCGTTACAAAAAATAATGGTTCCTACTTTGAATAAAACGTTTTCAGATAACATCATGCACGTAAAGGATTTGATTTTATCAGAAGTCAATGTCAAAGAATTGGAATTATTGGATGAAGACAACAGTGTTTTAGTGAAAAGTATCAAAGCAAATTTCAAAACAATAGGACCGAAATATGGCAAGCAAATGAAATCAATTGCGGCTATGGTTGGTCAAATGACAAGCGAAGATATTTCAAAAGTGGAAGAGAATAACGGTTGGAAAGGAGAAATTGACGGAGAAGTTATTGCGTTGGATTTAGCTGATTTCGAAATTGCAGCGCAAGATATTCCAGGATGGCTAGTTGCTACAGAAGGTGGTTTAACTGTCGCGTTGGATATTACAATTTCTGAGCAATTAAAAGCGGAAGGAATTGCTCGTGAATTGATCAATAGGGTTCAAAATTTAAGAAAAGATTCAGGTTTAGATGTAACAGATCGTATTGTGTTAACTGTTGATACAACTGAATTTATTCAGCATGCGATTCAAGCAAATCATGAATATGTGTGCAATGAAGTTTTGGCAAATGAAATACTTTTTGCGAATCTTGGAACGGATGCTTTATTAACTGATTTAGAGTTAGAAGGTGATTCTAAAATTGGACTTGTGAAACAATAGAGATTGGGAGGTTTTTGAAACACATAGACACATAGGTCACATAGTCGGTTGATCCAAATGTTTCAGAGTATTAGTGCAAATTTTGAAACACATAGGCACATAGATGTTTTACTGACATTCATCTCTGATTGATTTTTTTTCACCTTGTCAATCCTATGTTTTCTATGTTCCTATGTGGTTAATATTTTATTCGGCACTAAAGCACTTAGAGAATACTATATGTTTCAATCATCTAATTCATTGAAAAGATGATTAACAAAAGTCTTTTGTCCATCCTTAAAAACATTTGTGCAATTGAAATTTATTAATATCCCTTTTGGGATTTCTAGCAATTTCATATATGTTAGAAGTTGTGCTTCATGTATCGGATGAATTTTCTCAACTGATTTGAGTTCAATAACAATTCTATTTTCAATCAGTAAATCACACTTTAAATCTGTATTTAGTGTTTCTCCTTTGTAATAAACAGGAACATTGAATTCTGATTCAAACATGATTTTTCGGAGTTCTAATTCGTGTTTAAGACATTTATGATAAACACTTTCAAGTAAGCCAGGACCCAGAGATTTATGCACCTCCATCGATGCTCCTAAAATTTGATAAGTTAATTCATTAATATCTGTCTTTGTATAAAACACCATAAAATTTTAATTTACTTGAAGTTAACACAATTATTTTAAAAATGCAATCTCAAAATCTATATTCTCTTTGTTCCTAGGTGTTAAAAAACTATTTAGACTTTTCCTTTTTTTAAATAACTATGTGTCCTATGTGTCCTATGTGTTTCATTTTATTTCTATTGTGTTTTTAAATAACAACTATGTTTTATTTGTTCCTATGTGTTTCATTTTATTTCTATTGTGTTTTTAAATAAAAACTATGTGTCCTATGTTCCTATGTGTTTCATTTTATTTCTATTGTGTTTTTAAAAAACAACTATGTTCTCTTTGTTCCTATGTGGTTAAAAAAAATATCCTAGCTTTAAACTCTAATTACTAATTGTTATAAAAAATGCTTACACCGAACATTGATAAAAAACTTTTTCTTCTTGACGCTTATGCACTGATATACCGTGCTTATTTTGCGTTTGCGAAGAATCCTCGTGTAAATTCGAAAGGTCAAAATACTTCTGCAGCATTTGGATTTACGAATGTTTTAATCGATGTGATAAAAAATGAAAAACCAACGCATTTAGCTGTTGTTTTTGATCCTCCAGGTGGTTCAACGCATAGAATTGAACAATTTGAAGCATATAAAGGGCAGCGTGAAGCAATGCCTGAAGATATTCGTTCAATGATTTTACCAATAAAAAAAATTGTTGAAGCATTCAATGTCCCGATGATTGAAATGGCTGGTCACGAAGCAGACGACGTGATTGGTGCTATGGCTAAAGTTGCTGAAAAAAGAGGTTATACAACTTATATGATGACGCCAGATAAAGATTACGGTCAACTGGTTTCAGAAAACATCTTCATGTTCAAACCGGGTAGAGGTGGTAATCCACCTGAAATCATGGGTGTAAAAGAAGTATGTGAGAAATTTGAAATTGAACACCCTTTGCAAGTAATTGATATCCTTGGTCTTTGGGGTGATGCTTCTGATAATATCCCAGGAATTCCAGGAATTGGAGAGAAAACTGCGAAACTATTGATTCAGAAATATGGTTCTTTAGAAGGAATTATTGAACATGCTCATGAATTAAAAGGCAAACAACAAGAAAACGTTATAAATTTTGCGGAACAAGGACGTGTTTCAAAAATGCTTGCCACAATTACGATTGATTTAGAAGTTGAATTCAACGAAGATCATTTGGTCATGTGTGATGTGGATGTCGAAAAGGTAAAAGACATTTTTACAGAATTGGAATTTAGAAATTTAGCGAGAAGGGTTATTGGAGAAGATATTGAATTAACGTCAACTCCTTCATCAAGCAATGAAAATAATTCCAACGGTTCAAATCAATTAGATTTGTTTGGAATGCAAAGTTTAATAGTTGAACAGAATCCAACTGAAACAGCTGATTATAAAACGATCGCAACTGAAAAACCCTCTTATCACTTAATAACAAAGGCGGACGAAAGAAAGGAATTGTTAGAAATTTTAATGAACCAAAAACAAGTGTGTTTCGATACTGAAACGACTGATTTGGATGCATTACATGCTGATTTAGTGGGAATGTCTTTTTCTTATAAAGAACGTGAAGCATTTTATGTTGCAATTCCAGCTGATTTTGAAGAAGCAAAAGCGATTGTAGAGGAATTCAATCCATTTTTCACTTCACCGACGATTGAAAAAATTGCACACAATATTAAATACGATTTAAAAGTCTTGAACCGTTATGGAATTCAAGTAGCAAGTCCAACTTTTGATACAATGATTGCGCATTATTTGATTAATCCGGAGTCGAAGCAAAGCATGGATTTCTTAGCGGAATTTTACCTAAAATACAAGCCTGTTTCTATTGAAGCGTTAA
Organism: Flavobacteriales bacterium; assembly: GCA_947470515.1. Taxonomy (GTDB): domain Bacteria; phylum Bacteroidota; class Bacteroidia; order Flavobacteriales_D; family Crocinitomicaceae; genus M0103. The sequence continues at coordinate 103,301 of CANITF010000002.1, read as the reverse complement.
TTGGAAAAAAGGGAAAATCGCAAGGAAATATGCGTGATTTGAAACCAGAAGAAATTTCTGATTATGCTTGTGAAGATGCAGATATTACGTTTCAATTAAAACAATTATTCGAACCTGAAATTCAAAAGGAGCATTTGAAAGAGTTGTTTTATGGAATGGAAATGCCTTTGGTCGAAGTGTTAAAAGCAATTGAACAAGAAGGAATTGCAATTGATGTTCAAGGATTACAAGAATATTCAAAGCAATTAGAAATTACATTGCTCGATTTAGAAACGAAGATAAAAGAAGCAGCAGGAGTGCCATTTAATTTGGATTCTCCAAAACAATTGGGCGAGGTTCTTTTTGACCATCTGAAAATTTCTGCTAAAGCAAAAAAGACAAAAACTGGTCAATATGCAACGGGCGAAGATATTCTTCAAAAGCATGAAAAAGATCATCCAATTATCCCAATGATTTTGGAGTACCGTCAATTGAGAAAATTGAAAAGCACGTATGTAGATCCGTTACCTTTGTTAACAGATAAAATTGACGGAAGAATTCATACGAATTTCATGCAAACTGTTACGTCAACTGGTCGTTTAAGTTCAAATAATCCTAACCTTCAAAACATTCCTATTCGCACAGAAAAAGGAAGAGAAATACGTAAAGCATTTATTGCTCGTAGTGAAGATTTTACTTTGATGGCAGCAGATTATTCTCAAATTGAATTGCGAATAATTGCTGCTTTGAGTGGTGATAAAAATATGATTGAAGCGTTTAAAAGTGGTCAAGATATTCACATTGCAACGGCTTCAAAAGTATTTCATGTTCCAATTGATGAGGTTACTCGTGAACAACGTAGCGCTGCGAAAGCCGTTAATTTTGGAATAATTTATGGTCAATCAGCCTTTGGATTATCTCAAAATTTGAATATTTCTAGAACAGAAGCAAAATCAATTATTGATAGCTATTTCGAGCAATATTCTACGATTAAAACATACATGGACAGCACAATCGCATTGGCTAGAGAAAAAGGGTATGTTGAAACAATCATGCAACGCAGACGTTATTTGTCAGATATTAATTCCGCCAATGCAGTGGTTCGTGGATTTGCAGAACGAAATGCTATCAATGCCCCGATACAAGGTTCAGCTGCTGATGTCATTAAAATGGCAATGATTTCTGTTTATAATGCGATGAAAAAGCAAAACGTAAAATCTAAAATGATTTTACAAGTGCATGATGAATTGGTCTTTGATGTTGAAAAATCTGAAATTGATGTGATGAAAAAGCTCATCAAAGAAGCTATGGAGTCTGCTGTTGATTTAGTTGTTCCAATGGAAGTTGAAGTTGGAATGGGCGAGAATTGGTTAGACGCACACTAAAAACTAACTTTCCAACCCCTGTTTTCCATTACGTTAACCAACGTTACCAATTCGTTGGCATTCTGAATTTTTGTATAAATTGAATCGAATGCTAAGGAATTTCCGTTTATACTTGGCGACAAAGAATAAGGGAATTGATGGGGAATTACTTCGTTGGAAACTGATTCTAATTGTAATAAATACAAGCGTAATAAATCAATTGCTTCATTACTGCTAATTTTGAAATCGCTCCCTTTTACGGAAGAAAAGAACTCTATTTTCTTACGCGCTCTCGTTAACAATACATTCAATCGTTTAGATCCATTTTTAGTATTCAAAGGACCAAAACGCATGTGAAATTCGCCGTTTTCATTTTTCCCGTATCCTAAACTTATAATCAACTGATCACATTCTTCTCCTTGAACATTTTCTAATGCTTTGAAAAAGGCAGTATCTGAGTCAAGACGCACTTCGAGTTTATCCTTTGTTTGAGGAGATAATTGCGTATAAATTTCAGCTAATTGTGTTTCTGAAAATGCAACTATTCCAATCATTTCTTTTGATTCAATGACCTTTTCAATGTAAAGTGCAACTGCCTTTGCCTCTATTTCATTTTTACGTTCATCAAAAATTCCGTTTTCAGAAAAATGCCAATTAACAGGCGTTTTTTCTTGTTTAAACGAAGGGAACGTAATTAACTCGTTATTATAAAAATGATAATTTGAAAATCTTAAAAGTTCTGGATGCTCGCTTCTGTAATGGTGTTTGAGTCCAACATTCTTCCAATAGAAACTTGCTTGATGCAGTAAATCAATTGTCTCTTCACTTTGCGCTTTAAAAAACGAACTTGGTCCCATTTGTTGATGGTCACCGGCGACTACAATTCGTTTGGAACGTTGAATCGCACCCAAAGCATTTTGTAATGGAATTTGACTCGCTTCATCAAAAATGGCGACATCAAAAAGCTGATTTTGCATTGGAAAGCACTTGGCAATTTGGGTCGGATTACTTAGCCAGATAGGTTTAAATAATTGAATCCAAATTCGTGCTTCAGAAGCAAACAATTCCCTTAAACTTGGAAAATTCTTGGTCTTGGCGAATTCTTTAACCAAAATAGCTTTCCCTTTTTTCAAGGTTGCTTTTAACGCTTTTTCTTCCGAATTTAATTTGGTTGAAGCGGTTTGTAATATTTTATGATAATATTGAAAATGCTTGTGCTGATTGAGCACTATTTCTTGACCCGTACCAATTGCTTCCTTTTCTTGTTCAGAAATAATTGTATGGCATTTATTCAATAAATCCGCAGTCGTGAATTTTGAAAAAACTGGAAATTGTGCTGTGAATTTAGTCCAATTACTTTTTAATACTGCAGCTTCCATTTGTTCAAAGGTCAAATAATTTTTCATGTTTCTCAAACACGATTCATTTATTTCGTTAATTGAATTTTGATACTGAAGAATTAGTCCAAAGTTGCTTTTAATTCCCTCAAGGAAAAGTTGAATATTGATTTCATCATCCCAATTAAAATTCAACTTCAATTGAGAATAAAGTTGGTTTAAAGCATGATTCGTATTGGCATATATTTTTTGAAGAGCTGTCGGAATTTGCATCCATTCTTCCCGGTCGCTTGCTGTGTAAAAATGTATTTGTTGGAAAATTAATTCTAATTCAGTTTGCACATCATCGATTCCAATTTCGCATAATTCAATTTTTACTTGAGAAATATCTTCTGAATTAACCAAAAACTGCTTCCATTTATAAAGATTTATTTCAGCCTGATTGACGGATGTTTTTGAAACGGTTGACCACGATTTTTTGAATTTCAATTTCCCGAAAAAACCTGTTTCTTTCGAAAGATTCAAGAAGTTTTCTGTCTCTGATAACGATGGGAAAATTTTCCAATTTGATTTTTCAAAATCTAAATTACTTTGCAGTATCTGCAGCTGCATGTACTTTTTTCTGAGCTTTAAAAATTTCTTTTGCTCCTTCGATTCAGGTGTTAGAATTGCATGGTGCCTTCTGAAACTAGGGTTGTCAAAGCTTTGGCAAATTGCCGCTTTTTTCATCGCCTTTTGAAGGTCCAACCACGTTTCAATTTGAAATTGACCTTTTAATTTGATTAACTCATTCAACCAAAAATGGATACTTTGATCAAATTGTTTGAATGAATCTTGTTTAATAACACCAAAGGAAATTCTACTGATGAACGTATTTATTCCTTCCTTGAAAAAAGTGGAAACGTTGTTTTTTGCTTCAAGCCATAGATCAAGTGAAGGTAAATCGGATGAGAAATTTGAGCTTTCGAAATCACGTTCTTTTGCTAATTCATGAAATTGAGAATAACTGATTCCACCAATTAATTCTTTTTGATTCAATAAATCTAATTGCATTTGCAATTGAGCTATATATTGTTCAGACAATTGGAGATTAGAAGTGCTCTTTAAATCGAATTTTTCTAATCGTGTCCATGAATCTTTTAATGAATTTAAAACATCTTTTGAAATGGTTTCCGAAGTTGCAATAAAACATAAATGGCCCAAATTAAATTGACCGAGTTTCTTTTGAAGTACTTCTAAAGCAACTCTTTTTTCAGAAATGACGAGAGCAGATTTGTTGTCAAGCAGAAGTTTTGCTATAAGATTCGATAATACTTGAGATTTTCCTGTTCCCGGTGGTCCTTGAATAACCGTATGTTCTTTTTCTACAGTTTCAAAAACAGCATATTGATCTGTGTCAGCTGGAAATAAAAGATTGGAATTAAGTTTTATTTGATAAGATTCATCGCTGCTTTCGTCTCCAAAAAGGTTAGAAATTGCCGCATTTGGAACTTCATTTCTTAATTCTTCTAATTCTTTGATTATTTCAAATCTGTGGTGATGAAAATTTCCTAAATAGTGATCATCTGACTGAATGTTTTTGAAATTATTGTTTTCAAGAAAGTCAATTAATTGTTCTAAGGTTAAAATTTCAGTAGGTAGTTTTAGTTCAAATTCCCGTTGTAAACGATTAATTAAAAAAGGATTGATGAAAGACAAATCTTCATCTAGTGAAAAACGAATGGTGTTGTCAACTTTTTTTAGTTCTATTTCGACTGGATTTAAAAATAGTGGTGTTCTAACAACTGATTGTTTGTATTCCCATTCAATTATTCCCTGTGAAATACACAAAGGAAAAATTCCTTGTTCCTTTTCAGTTTTTTTTGCGCTAGAAACGATTGATTTAAACGGAAGGTAATCTTGAGTCTGATTAAATTTAGATAAATCTAGAATTGGTAACAACGAGGAATGCTCAATATTCACCAATACATCATTCGTATTGAATTGACTTACATCCTGCAATAATTGAATTATTCTATGTTTCACACTTTCACTCACCGTGCTAAAATTACTAAAACTTTTCACGCCTTAAAAATTGTCAAAGGGCAATCGAATAATTGTCGATTTAAGAATTAACTTTACCCTTACTTACAAAATAAATCAGTTAAAGTATGAAATTCGGCACAAAAGCAATCCACGCAGGCGTACATGCAGACCCAACAACGGGAGCGATAATGACTCCTATTTATCAAACTTCTACATACGTTCAAGAGTCACCTGGTGTGAACAAGGGTTATGGTTATGCTCGTGGAAAAAATCCAACAAGAGAAGCATTACAAGATGCATTGGCTGCTTTAGAAAACGGAAAACATTGCGTTGCATTTAGTAGTGGTGTTGCTGCGACAGATGCTGTTTTGAAAATGTTGCAACCTGGTGATGAAGTAATTACAGGAGACGATTTATATGGTGGCACGTATCGTTTGTTTACCAAGATTTACGAAAAATTTGGAATTAAATTTCACTTTATCGACCTTACAAATGCTGAAAATTTACACAACTATATCAACAGTAATACTAAGGTAATTTGGGCTGAAACACCTACAAATCCTACAATGCAAATCATCGATATTGAAGCGTGTGCTAAAATTGCTTCTGCTAATAATATTATATTGGTTGCAGATAATACGTTTGCATCACCTTATTTACAAAATCCGCTTGACTTGGGTGCACATATCGTGATGCATTCGGTAACAAAATATTTAGGAGGTCACTCGGATGTTGTGATGGGAGCTTTAATAACGAATGATCCTGAAATCCATGAGAAGCTATATTTCATTTTGAATAGCTCGGGTGCAAATCCTGGCCCTATGGATTCATTCTTAGTATTAAGAGGAATTAAAACACTTCATTTAAGAATGGAGAGACATTGTTTTAATGGACGAAAGATTGCTGAATACCTTAAGAATCATCCAAAAATAGAAAAAGTTTATTGGCCAGGTTTTCCTGAACATCACAACCATGAAATTGCTAAAAAGCAAATGCGTGATTTTGGTGGAATGATTTCAATTGTTTTAAAAGACAAAGCAATTGAGAATACCTTCAAAGTTGCATCTTCTTTTAAAGTATTTTCATTGGCTGAATCATTAGGAGGAGTCGAATCGTTGATCAATCATCCAGCAACTATGACACATGCTTCAATTCCAAAAGAGGAACGTGAAAAAGCCGGAGTGGTAGATAATTTATTGCGTTTGAGTGTTGGTGTAGAAGATGTTGAAGACTTAATAGAAGATTTAGAACAAGCTTTAGCTTAATTTTAAACTTTAAACTATCAGTTTTAAACTCATCGTTCCTTTTTTATAAGTCTTTGTTTTTTAAACTTTAAACTATCAGTTTTAAACTAATCATTCATCACTCATCGTTCCTTTTTAATAAGTTTTATATCACTATGCACATTTTTATAACTGGTATTTCAAAAGGATTAGGTAAAGAATTTGTCGATTATTTTCTTACTGCTGGACATCAAGTAACAGGAATAGGAAGATCACATTCTTTTGACCATCCAAATTTTACTTTTATTCAATGCGATTTATCCAATGTGAATGAAGTAAAATCAATCAAATTTAATAGCAAGGAAAATGAACTTGTACTTATAAACAACGCCGGTGTAATTGGAAACATCAAGCGAATTAGTGAGCAAAATGAATCTGATATTGAAGAAGTAATGACTGTAAATGCAATTTCCCCTATGATTCTATGTCAAGAATTTCTGCGTCAAACAACTTATGATAATAAATTAACGATAATAAATATTAGTTCAGGAGCTGCCAATAGACCTATTCCTTCTTGGGCTGCATATTGTTCTTCAAAAATTGCAATGGATCGCTTTTCTGAAACAATTTATCTTGAAGAGCAAGAAAAAGGTAGAAATATTAAGGTATTTGCGGTTGCTCCAGGTGTAATTGATACGCCTATGCAGGAAAAAATTAGGGCAACCAACAAAGTTGACTTTTCAAGCCTTGATAATTTTAGAAGTTTACATGAAAATGGGGAATTAACTAGTACTAATGATGCTGTAAATAAACTAGTTAAATTGATTCAAAAAAAGGAATCGAATCCGGTAATTTGCAATTTGAATAACCTATAATAAATCTTAGGAATCAAACCTTTCGACATTTATATTTACCGTTTGGTAATTTTTATTTTTGTAGTGCATTAAACCTTTTGTACTTTAGAACGTTTTTTAATAAGGACAAACTGTTATAACTATGAAAAAAAATACTTTAATCCTAATTGGGTTCTCCATTTTTACTGCCCTTTTAGGAAATGCTCAAACAACTACTTTTAATCAAAATAATGCGCGTGACGGTGAGAATGTGGAATATTGCATTACGCACAAAAAAATGAATGAGCTTAAATCGAATCCAGAATACTTAAAAGCATGGATTAAGGAGCAAGAGGAAACAACTGCTCAATTAAAAAAAGGTGGGACGGAAAAGGCATTCGTATATAAAATTCCGGTTGTTTTTCACGTATTGCACAACGATGGTGCGGAAAATATAAGTGATGAGCAAATTTTGGATCAAGTTGCTATCTTAAACCGTGATTTCCGACTTCAAAATGCAGACGCGAATAATGTTCATGCAGATTTCCAAGGAATGCCAGCTGATTCTGAAATTGAATTTGTTTTAGCAACCATTGCACCAAATGGAGCTTGTTTTACTGGAATCACACGAACAGTTTCTTCTTTGGCGTTTAATGGAGCCGATGGAGGAGATCAAGTTAGTGCGATTGTTTCTGGAAACGATGTTTACAACGGACAATGGCCAGGAGATGATTATTTGAATGTATTTATTGTTGCTGAAGCAGGTGGTGCTGCTGGTTACACAACAAATCCTTCAAATTGGTCAAATAATGATATGACAAACGGAATCTGGATTTTACACAATTATGTTGGATCTATTGGTACAAGTTCAATTGGCACAAGCCGCGCTTTTACTCATGAGGTTGGTCATTGGTTGAACTTGTCTCATACATGGGGTGGAAATAACAATCCCGGAAATACTTCTAGTTGTGGAACAGATGATAATGTTCAAGACACTCCAAACTGTATTGGTGTTACTTCATGTGCTATAAATTCGAATACGTGTAATTCAGACGATGCTTATTGGGGGTTTCCTATGCGAGATAATGTGGAGAACTATATGGACTATTCATACTGTTCAAAAATGTTTACAGCAGGACAGGTTAGTCGAATGAGAGCAGCTTTAGAAGTTAATTCCACAGGAAGAAGAAATCTTTGGCAGCCAGCTAATTTAGCAGCAACAGGTGCAACGGGAACGACTTCTTTATGTAAAGCAGATTTTTCGGCAAGTAAAACAACGGTTTGCGTTGGAGAAGTTGTACAATTTACAGATGATTCATATAACGCTGTGACAGGTTGGACTTGGAGTTTTCCTTCAGGAACACCATCATCATCGAATAGCCAAAATCCTGTTGTGACTTATTCAACCCCTGGGATCTATCAAGTAACGCTAACTGCAACGGATGGCACTATCTCAGATGCAGAAGTTAAAACTCAGTATATTAAAGTATATGCGTCGTCATCAACTATTCCATTTTTTGATGGATTTGAATCATATACTTCTTTTGCGGGTACCAATAATTGGCAAACGTACAACTTAAACAACAACACTACTTTTGTAATTGATAATGCAGTTAGCCATTCAGGAATGAAATGTGCTAAATTGGCGAACTTTGGACAAAGTGGTACGAACTTAGACGAATTAATTGCTTATCCTGTCGATTTATCTGGAGTTACTGCTGGTTCAGGAGGAGTAACATTAAGTTTTAGATATGCACATCGTAAACGTTTATCTGCTGATAGTGAATGTTTGAAAGTATTCATAACATCTAATTGCGGAGACACTTGGGCTCAACGAAAAACTATTTGTGGTACCGTTTTGTCTTCAACTGCAATCTCAACTTCTTGGGCGCCTTCTAGTGCGTCAGATTGGACAACAATTCACATGACAAATATCACCAGTGAATATTGGGTTGATAATTTTAATTATAAATTTAGATTCGATGGGGCAAATGGGAATAATTTATATTTAGACGACATAAATATCTATTCTGGTGGACCTTCTGATAATATTGTTGTGAATGTTGCAGAATTAGATGAAATTGATGGTTTATCTCTGTATCCTAATCCGGCAGAAAATGAAGTAAACCTTCAATTTAGTGTTAAGGATGCAAAAACAGTTCAAGTTCAAATTCAAGATGTATCGGGTAAAATCATACAATACCATAATGTGAATGCAGCTGTTGGGGCAAATTTAGTGATGATGGATACTCAAACATTGTCATCTGGCGTTTATTTTGTAGCAATAAAATCAGGAGATTCTCAAAAAGTGTTACAATTTGTTATTAAATAAAAATTTAATGAAGAAAATAATATTAATATCCATATGCTCATTAAGTTTTCTAGGGTTTTCTCAGAAAACTGCTAATTGGTGTGGAACAGATAAAAAACTCCAACAGCGAATTGATAATTCTCCAGGAATGGCAGAAGAGATCCATCAGAGTATGAGTGAAGCTGCGGCTTCTCAATCGGGACATGAAAAAGTAATTAAAACAATTCCTGTTGTATTTCATATTTTACATGATAATGGTATTGGGAATATTTCAGTTGCTCAAATTCAGTCTACTTTAGATGTTTTAAACAGAGATTTCAATAGATTAAATTTAGATACTGTAAACACACGGTTAACACCAACAGCGCCATTTAAAACGAATGCAGCTTCAATGCAAATTCAATTTATTTTGGCGAAAATAGACCCTAACGGTAATTGCACCAATGGAATCGAACGGAAAGATGTTGCTTCAAATATCACATATGAAATTGATATGAATTCAGAACCGCACAAATTTACTTCAAGCGGAGGTTTAAATGCGTGGCCAAGAAACAAATATTTCAACGTTTGGATTGTAAACTCGATTGATGTGCCAAATCCAGATGGTTCAATTATTTTAGGTTATGCACAATTTCCAGATACTTGGGGTGGGCCTGCAAATACTTATGGTTTGACTATGAGACAGGATTATACTGGAACTGTTGGCACTGCTGCAGGCGAAGATGGAAGAACGATAACTCATGAAGTAGGCCATTGCTTTGGTTTATTGCACACTTTTCAAGGAGGGTGTCATTCAAATAATTGTAACAACAACGGAGATTATTGCTGTGATACTCCGCCTCAATCAGAGGCTTTTTATTCATGTTCCTCAACATTAAATAGTTGTACCCAAACGCCTACAAATGATGCTTATGGATTTGATGCATTAGATCAAATTGAGAATTATATGAGTTACAATGCTTGTCAAAATATGTTTTCATATGATCAAGCAACGATAATGGAATCTGAATTTACTAGTTTAAGTTATTTAACGAGTTTAGCTTCTTCTGCTAATGCAGCAGCAACGGGTATTAATTTACCAGCAGCGATGTGTAAAGCAGATTTTATCTCCAATAAAACAACAGTTTGCGTTGGAGATCAAATTCAATTTACAGACGATTCATACAATGCAGCCAATGGTTGGACATGGAATTTTCCATCAGGAACACCATCAACATCAACTAGTCAAAATCCATTAATTACCTATTCAACTCCCGGTATATATGAGGTTACTTTGACAGCAACTGATGGTTCTGTGAGTGATTCTGAAACCAAAACACAATATATTAAAGTGTTAGAAAATTCTAGTTCATTACCTTTCTTTGAAGGATTTGAATTGTATTCTTCTCTCAGTGCAACAAACAATTGGCAAGTTGTAAATCCTGGAAGTAACAATGCATTTGTTTTAGAAAACACAGTAGGGCATTCAGGAACTAAATCTGTTAAATTGATAAATTTTGGTCAATCTGGTGCAAATCTAGATGAGTTAATTGCTTCTCCTGTAGATCTTTCAGGTGTTACGGCGGGTAATGGTGGAGTAACATTAAGTTTTAGATATGCTTATCGTAAACGATTGGCAGCGGATAATGAATGCTTGAAAGTGTTTTTAACTTCTAATTGCGGAACAACTTGGGCTCAACGTAAAACACTTTGTGGTGCTTCACTGTCAAATACTACTGTTAGTTCTTCTTGGACTCCGACAAGTATTGCTGATTGGACAACTGTTCATATGACGAATGTAACAAGTGATTATTGGGTTGAAAATTTTAACTATAAATTCAATTTTGAAGGCGCAAACGGGAATAATATTTTCCTAGATGATATTAATATCTATTCTGGCGGTCCTTCTGATAATATCGTTTTGACAGTATCTGAGCAAGGTGAAATTGAAGGATTATCATTGTACCCGAATCCAGCAGAAAATGAAGTGAATATAGAGTTCACAGTGCAGGATGCAAAAACTGTTCAAATTCAAATACAAGATGTTACTGGCAAAATTGTCCAAAATCATAATGTATATGCTGCGATAGGAAGCAATCTTGTAATGATAGACACGCAATCTTTGTCAGCTGGATCTTATTTTATTGCTATAAAATCTGGTGATGCTCAAAAAGTATTACAGTTTGTTATAAAATAAAACCCACACATTTATAAAAAAGGTCTTTTCGTAAAGACCTTTTTTTGTTTTAAAGAAAATATATTATGAAATTAAAATTACTCTACATTCTTCTTTTTATTAGTTTTTCAGGCTATACACAGCAGTTCTCGAATTGGTGTGGTACCGATAGAATTGTTCAACAAATGAAAAATAATGACCCTAATTATGCAGAATTATTGCATAAAGCGATGTCTAAAGCAGCGAATGGAGGAACTTATCAAAATGGACAAATTCCAAAGTCCGCAATGACAATTCCAGTTGTAGTTCACGTAATACATGATAATGGAATTGGAGACATTTCAGATGAGCAAATTCAAAGTGCTTTGGATATTTTGAATCAAGATTACAACCGTCAAAATCCAGACACGAATATTACCAGAAACACAATGAATGCACCTTTTAAGCCCCAGGCTGGAGTCATGAATTGTGAGTTTATATTGGCAAAAATAGATCCAGATGGTAATTGTACCAATGGTATTGTACGTGTAAATGCGCCTAATTTAACTTATGATGCTGGTGAGGACTGTAAATATGATGTAAATGGAGGTTCAGATCAATGGCCTTTGGATAAATACTTTAATATTTGGGTCGTTAATTCTATTAATAATGATGGTGCTCCTGGAATGATCCTTGGCTATGCTTATTATCCTTATGGAGGCGTTGGAACCGAATATGGAATTTTGATTCGTCACGATACTTTTGGTACAATTGAAACGGCAAACAATTCAGACGGGAGAACATTGACTCACGAAATGGGCCATGCATTTGGCTTAGCACATATTTTTGACCAAGGATGTCATTCAGATGATTGCAATCAAAACGGAGATTATTGCTGCGATACGCCTCCCCAAGCTGCACCAAACTGGAGTTGTTCTCAAACATGGAATAGTTGTCCGGATGTGCCAATAAACGATGATTATGGTTTTAATGCTCTTGATCAAATTGAAAACTATATGAGTTACAATGAATGTCAAAACATGTTCTCAAGAGATCAAGCAGCCCTGATGCTGAACAATGTGAATTCAATTAATTTCCTTGTAAACATGGTTAGCCCACAAAATCTAATTGAAACAGGTGTTTTTAATCCCTTGATCTTATGTAAATCTGATTTTGAATCCTTTAAAACAAGTGTATGCGTTGGAGATTCAATCAATTTTATTGACCGTAGTTTTCAAAATCCAATAAATTGGAATTGGTCAATAAGTCCAGGGGTAATGAATGTTGATTGGGTTTTTATCAATGGATCTAGTTCAAATTCTCAAAATCCAGTGGTCCAATTTTTTACACCTGGAAATTATCAAATTTCATTGCTCGCTTCCGATGGCACAAACAATGATACGGAGATTAAAAATCAATATATTACAATTCTGCCTTTCGCACATTCTTTGCCTTATTGGGAAGGTTTTGAAGGATTGACAACACTTGCTGGTGCAACATATTGGTCTAACGAAAATGAACAAAGCAATGCTACTTATCAAATTGATCAAACTACTGGTTCATCAGGGAGCCATTGTGTTAAATTAGCAAACTTTGGTCAAATAGGAGTGAATACTGACGCACTCATTTCAACAGCAATAGATCTTTCAGTGGTTGATCCATTTACCGAAAATGTTACTTTAAGCTTTAAATACGCTTACCGCAAAAGATATGATGCAACTGATGAGTGGTTAAGGGTATTTGTTACAAATGATTGCAGTGATACTTGGACTCAAAGGAAAACAATTCATGGTGTTCAATTATCGCCTTTGGTCGAATATACGCCATGGACACCGAGTTCTTCTGCCGATTGGACAACAGTTCACATGACCAATATCACATCAAATTATTTTGTGGATAAATTTCGTGTGAAATTTCAATTTGAGGGGCAAGGAGGAAATAATTTTTATTTGGATGACATTAATCTTTATCTAGGATCACCGTCGAACACGGTAGTTTTAGGAATAGCTGAAGAAGGAGACATAGCTGAATTATCTGTATATCCAAATCCGACTGATGCTGAATTGAACGTGAGATTTACATTGAGTTCAAACCAAATTACGCAATTGACTATTATGGATATCACTGGGAAAACAGCCTCAAAATATGTTATAAATGCAGCAAGTGGGTCCAACAATGTGATAATGGACACGGAAAATATAGCAGCAGGTGTATATTTTGTTACAATAAAAGCAGGGGAAATTACGAAGACAATGCAGTTTGTGAAAAAGTAAGTTTTGATAATTTACTTCCGAGAATTTAAAGAAGTTTTATCAACTCTCCAACTTCTGCTTTTTGAAGTGTAATCGAGACAGTAATTCCTTTTGCTTCGATCTGTTTTCTTGTTGTTTCTCCCCAAGCAATGATTTTACCTAGTGGCAGTTTATTGCATTTCAAAAAGCTGACAACGTTGGATGGGCTTGTAAAAATGTAGGTGTTGCAGACTGCAATTATTTTGCAATCCGATACTGTCTTATAAACAATAGGTTCAATACATTGATTGGAAGGAAGAAGCGACCCGATAGTTCGTTTTGAGATATTAGATTGAGGAATTAGCACCGTTCGATTCCCTAACCATTTTTTGAAGGCTTCAGCAACTTCAATAGGATTACCAGATTTCTCTCCAACGAAAGATATTTTTATTCCTAAATCTTCTAGTTTGCTTGCTGTTGTTTGACCTATACAGGCAATAACTGTTTCAGGTTTAATCTTCTCAGTTTTTAAGAAAAATTCAGCTGCTCTGATACTAGAAATAAAAAGCACATCGTACGTTTGATTAACGTCAAATGAAACGGCTTCAAACCGAATTAACGAATGGGCAATTAGATTGATATTATTCGCTAAACAGAATTGTTGAAGGATTGCTACCTCACTTATGTCTTTTGATATAAAAATGGACTTATTCAAGTTCTTCGTTTGCCGCTGCAACTAGGTCTTCTACAATTATTTCAGCGAGATTTGAAAGGTCATCTGTTGCATATTCATACCAGTTTGCTCCATCTTCCCAATTGGCAGTATAGGAAACAAATACAACATTGTTATCATCACAATACACGCCTAAAGGCAATTGGCAACCACCTTGCATTAAATTCAAAACTTTACGTTCAATTGCAATTTGATTTTGAACGGTCGAATGATTCATTTTTTGAAGGAGTGTAAATAACGCTTCATCTTCTTCACGAATTTGTAATGCCAAAACTCCTTGCGCTGGAGCAGGAATAAATTCTGTTGGATCTAAAACAACAACATGAAATTCGGAAAGGTCAATTTTCAAACGATCAACACCAGCTTTTGCTAATAATATAGCGTCGTATTGTCCTTCTCGTAATTTCTGAATTCTCGTTGGTACATTTCCGCGTAAATCTTTGATAGAAACGTCTTCTCTAAAACCTACGACTTGCGATTTTCTTCGCGCAGATGAAGTTCCAATAACTGCATTTTCTTTTAAGTCCCACAAGCAAGCTGAATCAACAGCACTTTTTGCAACCAATAGTAAATCAGCTGGATCTTCACGTTCTGAAACACAAGCAATGATTAATCCTTCCGGTTGGTTGGTTTCTAAATCTTTGTGCGAATGAACTGCCAAATCAATTGATTTCTCTAGCAATGCAAGTTCAATTTCCTTTGTGAAAAATCCTTTTCCTTCCAATTTGTCGAAACTCAAATCCTGGATTGCATCTCCTTGAGTTGTGATAATGGTAATATCAACACTATATCCTAATTGTTCTAATTGATTTTTCACATGATTAGCTTGCCATAAAGCTAAATCACTTCCTCTAGAACCAATTTGAATGTGTTGCATGTTTATTTTTTTAATAGAATTTCTTTCGCCATAATCATCGGCATGCTCATGTATTTCTTTTCCATGTAGCCTATAATTTTATCTAATACTTCTTTGGAGTGTTCGTCTAATTCTGCAAGGTCATTTTTGAATACTTCATTCATCGCAGTAGCTCTAATTTCTTTTACTTTTTGAGGAACATCTCGCATGGCAAGTTCAACTGTTCTGATTTTTTGAATTTGCTTGAAATTAAACAATGCTTCAGCAATTATCTCTTCAACATGTTGAATTTCTTTGGAACGTTCTTTTAAATTCTCGTTTGAAATTTTTTGAAGCAAGTCAACAGAAATATGCGACACATTATGATTTGCAACAATTTGAGGATCTAAATCTTGTGGTAATGAGATATCAATAACAACTTTTTTCCCAATTTCTCCTTGTAAAAGATTACTATAAATTTCAGGTGTAATAACATGTGTATCGGCTCCTGTGCATGCGATTATTATATCGAAGCCTTCATCATATGTTTCTAAATTACTTAACGGAAATCCTGTCCCATTCAAATCTTTTGCTAAACTTTCTGCTTTAGATAAAGTACGATTAAAAACGATAAATTTCTTATATCCATGTTTTCTCAAGAATCGACTCATGTTCGTATTCGTTGCCCCAGCTCCTATGATCAAAATACGGGCATCCAATGCAATATTCATCTCACGTAATTTGTGATAAGCTAAAGAAACAACTGAAACTGGTTTTGTAGCGATACTTGTTTCTGTGTATACAGATTTTGCAGTTTCAATCGTGTGACGAATCACTAAACGAATGAAATCTCCAGTTAAACCATGTTTTTTGGATGATTCAAATGCATTTCTAACTTGTGTGATGATTTCACGTTCTCCAACAATCATTGAATCAATCGATGAAGCGACTGCTAATAAATGTTCAACGCCATTAATTCCATTATACGTATCACCACGGTGAGCAAAATGACCAATCTGTTCGTTGGTAAATTCTGGATATAATGTTTGAAAAAATTTCATTAAGAAATGAAACTCAACTTCTTTTTCAGTGCAAAAAACAAATTCAACGCGATTACACGTTGATAGAAACATCAATTCCGTTAAACCCAATAATTCCTTTAAATTCTGTAAACGATTTTGTTGCTTGGTTTCTTCAATATGAAGTTTACCAATGTCACTAACGTCTAGGTTTCTGTGAGTAAAAGCAATAATATGAAATTGTTCTAACACTTAATTGTTTTTTTGTCCTGCAAATTTGCGAAAACATTGGAGGAATATTGTCATAATAATGTCATAACATCTTATTTAGAATGGGTTTAAATACTTGATGCTACTCAGGTTTGACTTAATTTTCTAAAATTCAGTTAGTCACATCAGAGGTATTTTTTTTTAAAGGAAAAAAGTTACCTTTATTCTCTGAAGAAATAAGGAATGAAAACGATTGAATTTGAATCTGCACAGCATGTAAAAGTGGAGTACGAGTTGGCTTCTACTGGTCAAAGAACGGCTGCAGCATTGATCGATTTGATTGCGTTCGTTATTTATTTTATTATCGTTTCTTTTTCATTGGAACTTAAGAATGTATTTTCAGATTTTGGAACAGATTTATTTCTGACATTACTTATCATAAAATTGCCTTGGATTTTCTATAATCCTTTAATTGAATATATAACGCGTGGTCAAAGTTTAGGAAAATACGCACTTGGAATCAGAGTCGTGAAAGTTTCTGGTGAGCGTCCAGGTTTAAAAGAAGTATTCACTAGATGGCTTTTTAAAGGTGATTTCATTTGGATTAGCGCGGATATTTTTGTCCTTTTATGGGTTGGTTTTGGTTTGCTTGGGATTATTTTCTCTGCAACAGCAGACAGAAATCAACGATTAGGAGATGTAATTGCAAACACGGTTATTATCAAAAATAGATCTAGCTTGAATTACACCTTAAAGGATATTTTATCTATAAAAAACCAAGATAATCACCAGCCGACCTATCCGAATGTTACACGATTTACAGACGAAGATATGTTACTAATTAAAAATACCATTCAACGCGTTCAAAAATATCCGAATCCTGAAACGAAAAAATTCGCAGTTGAATTGGCAGATGAAACAGCTGTTTTATTAGGATTATCTGAAACACCCGCAAAACGAATGGAATTTTTACAAACTTTGTTACAGGATTATGTCGTGCTGACACGCTAAAAATTATTTATGTCAAAATTATGTATTGTTCCAACTCCGATTGGAAATTTAGAAGATATTACATTACGTTCAATTCGAATGTTGAAAGAATGTGATGTGATTTTTGCTGAAGACACGCGTGTCACTAAAAAGTTATTGAACAAATTTGAAATTACAAAACAAGTAATTCCTTTTCATGCGCACAATGAACACAAATCATTACAAGCTGCAATTGATAGAATAAAATCAAATACGTTAACTGTTTTGGTTTCTGATGCTGGAACTCCTGGTATTTCTGATCCGGGATTCTTATTGGCGCGTGAATGTGTAAGCGCTGGAATTGTCATTGAATGTTTGCCCGGTCCAACAGCTTTTGTACCAGCGCTCGTTGCAAGTGGATTCCCTTGTGATAAATTTGTGTTTGAAGGATTTCTTCCACACAAAAAAGGCAGACAAACTCGCTTAAAAATTCTAACTGAAGAAGAACGAACGATTGTTTTGTATGAGTCGCCGCATCGGTTAGTGAAATGTTTGGGACAAATTGAAGAATTCATGGGTGGCGAACGAAAAGTATGTGTTGTGCGTGAAATCAGTAAAATGTTCGAAGAATACAAACGTGGAACAGCTAATGAAGTGAAAGCGTATTACGAAGCGCATCCACCAAAAGGTGAAATAGTTATTTTGATTGAAGGAAAACCATGAGTGAAATAGACACAGAAGCAATTGTTTTAATAAAAAATGGTTCAGCCGAAAAAGCTTTTGAACGCAGAAATATTAAAATTGTAGGCCCAAAAGACAATGAAGTTGTAATCGAAAGTGAAGCTTTCGGTTTGAATTATGCCGATGTCATGGCGCGAAATGGGTTGTATCGTGAAGCTCCACCATTACCTTGTGTTGTTGGCTATGAAGTTGTTGGAAAAATCATTAAAATTGGAAAGGATGTCTCGCCAGATGTAATTGGTAAACGTGTTCTTGGCTTTTGCAGATTTGGTGGTTATGCAAAACACGTTGTGACACAAGATTACGCTGTTGTTGAAATCAATGAAATGCCAGCTGAAGAAGCGTTAGTTCTCTGCACACAAGCTGTAACGGCCTATTACATGGCGGAATATTTAACACCAATTCATAAAGGTGAAAAAGTATTGATTCATGCTGCCGCTGGAGGAGTAGGGACAATCCTAATCCAATTGGCAAAACGAAAAGGTGCAATTGTTTTTGCTAAAATCGGAAATGAAAGTAAACGGGATTTAGTCCTGAAATTGGGTGCTGATCATGTGATTAATTATAATCAATCAGAATATTCAGCACAAATTTCCGAAATTTTAAAAGAAGACCGATTGGACGCTAGTTTTAATCCAATTGCTGGGTCTACTTTCAAAAAAGACATGGCTTTACTTGGTTCTGGGGGACGCATAATATTATTTGGTGGATCAGAATTATCAGGTGGGAAATGGGGATTCTTTTCTCAACTGAATTTCGTGCGCAAAATGGGATTGATCTTACCAATTGGTTTAATGATGCGTTCCAAAAATGTTCTTGGTGTCAATATGCTTAAGATTGCAGACAACCGACCAATGGTGCTTTCTGAATGCCTAAATGAAGTAGTACAACTTTATCTAAAAGGAGAATTAATTCCACAAGTTGGAGGAGTTTATACTGTTGATCAGATTGCCGAAGCTCATGCCGCACTTGAAAGCGGAAAAACAACAGGGAAACTGAGTGTGAAATGGGTCGGGTAATTACAAGTTATTAAGTTGCTAATTACAAGTTTTTGAGCCAGGTTGATTCGTCGTTTATAACTCGCAATTAGTAATTTGCAACTATTAACTAATAACTAGCAATTTGTAACTCGCAACTAACTATGGTACCGGCGGACCAACATATTCCATACATGGATTTGTTCCAACCCAACATTTAGCATTTTGACGTAACTCTAAAATTGTATCGTTTTCAATGTTAAAATATAAATCAACCGTATTTTGCCAAGTTTTAAAACATTCATTTCCTTTTAATTCATAATTCTTCTCTTCAATCAATCCATTTTTTTTCATGAATTCATCCAAGGGTAAAAATTTATCTGCTCGTACAAGCATATAAGGTCCTTTCTCCAAATGAAACGTTGCATTTCCTTCAACATCTAATGTGACCTCTTCATAAACAGTTAAGCCTTCATTGAATTCTGCGCCTTTTATGATCTTGAATTTTTCAAATTTCATGGATTCATAGTATCCAGCAGCGACATCTGGAGATGGTTTTGCTCCACCACAATATGGTTTGTGCACAGTTCCATTAAAACTTACCGTTCGAAGATTTGGATCAGTATTTTTTTTAGTTACTAAGCCACAACTTGTTGTAATTAAAAGTAGAGCTATAAAGATGTTTCTCAGGATCATAAAGGATGTTTTATGTGACAAAGATATGAAAACAAGAAGTAAATTCGAGTTTGTTTTTAGTTTTTCGCCACAGATTCACTGATTTCTATACTCAATAAGTGGTTTGACTAGTTGTTCTTACTTCTAAATTGACTAAATATTAATTCAAACAATAATCTGTGCATCTGTGGCAAAAGAAATAGAATAGGTTAAATTCTGATTTTTATTTTTAAGATTACTTAATTTTCTATGTGAGTTAATTTACGCTTAACCCGAAATTTTACCTTAATTTTGCACCACATTTAATCTAAAAAAAAACAACCAATGGCTGAAGTAATAACAGACCTAGGAATTCAAGAGATTCTTTCTCAATTAGGTATTGAAGAAGTAAATAACGGTGCCTCAACAGGCGGAAAATGGTTCAAAACTCGTGGTGAACGAATTGATTCAATTTCTCCAGTAGACGGACGATTAATTGCCTCTGTTAATTCTGCAACTGAAGCAGATTATGAAGCAGTAATTTTAAAAGCTCAAGAAGCGTTTAAGGAATGGAGAATGATTCCTGCTCCAAAAAGAGGAGAAATTGTACGTCAATTAGCTGAACGAATCCGCTTTTACAAAGAGCCACTTGGTAAATTGGTTTCTTATGAAATGGGAAAATCATTACAAGAAGGTTTAGGTGAAGTGCAAGAAATGATCGATATCTGTGATTTTGCTGTTGGTCTATCTCGTCAATTATATGGACTTACAATGCATTCAGAGCGTCCAGGACACAGAATGTATGAGCAATATCACCCACTAGGAATTGTTGGAATTATTTCTGCATTCAATTTTCCTGTTGCAGTTTGGAACTGGAACACGGCTTTGGCTTGGGTATGTGGAGATGTTTGCGTTTGGAAACCATCTGAAAAAACACCAATCACAGCAATCGCTTGTCAACAAATAGCAAAAGAAGTTTTCGATGCAAATGGAGTTCCTGAAGGAGTTTCAAGTTTGGTTATCGGAGGTGCTGAAATTGGAAAATTAATGGCTGAAGACACACGTGTTCCTTTGATTTCTGCAACTGGGTCTACTCGAATGGGTAAATCTGTTGGAGCAACAGTTGGAGCTCGCTTAGGTCGCTCGTTATTGGAGTTAGGAGGAAACAATGCAATCATTATTACTCCTTCTGCTGAATTGAAAATGGTTGTTCCTGGTGCTGTATTTGGTGCTGTTGGAACGGCAGGACAGCGCTGTACTTCAACGCGTCGTTTGATTATTCACGAAGATTTATACGATAAAGTAAAAGAATCATTGGTGAAAGCTTATGGTCAATTAAAAATTGGAAATCCATTAGATCAAAGTAACCATGTTGGACCATTGATCGATCAAGATGCGGTGAAAACATATTTAGAAGCGTTGGACAAAGCTGTTGATGAAGGTTGCAACATTCTTGTTGAAGGTGGAGTTTTAACTGGTGCTGGGTATGAATCAGGTTGTTATGTGAAACCAGCAATTGTTGAGGCACAAAACCACATGAAAATTGTACAACACGAAACATTCGCTCCGATTCTTTACATCATGAAATATACAGGTGGTGTTGAAAATGCAATCAAATTACAGAATGGTGTTCCTCAAGGTTTATCGTCTGCAATCATGACAAGTAGTTTAAAAGAATCTGAAGCATTCTTATCTCAAGCAGGTTCAGATTGTGGAATCGCTAACGTAAACATCGGAACTTCAGGTGCTGAAATCGGTGGAGCATTTGGTGGTGAAAAAGAAACAGGTGGTGGACGTGAATCAGGTTCTGATGCTTGGAAAGTTTACATGAGAAGACAAACAAATACAATCAATTATTCTGATAGCTTAACATTGGCCCAAGGAATTAAGTTTGAATTGTAAGAAATAAATAACTTTTAGTAAAAAATGCCGAGTGAAAGCTCGGCATTTTTGTGTGTTATTAAAATCTATTTTCAATATTAATCGTCCAAATTCAAATGCAAAGAATAGAGTTTATGAAATCCATTTTCATTTGCTGCTATGAAATAGAGTTGATCGTTAAAAATTTTGACTTTTTCAGGGAAACGCACCTCTTTAAGGGATAAAATTGCAGTGTGTTCTCCATTTTGGACGTTTAACGAAGAAATCTCAAGTGTTGGACTATATAAATCATTACTTAAATAGAATTTTTTGGAATAAGGATCTTTTATTGCTAAAGTCTTAGATTCATCTGTCAATGTCATTTTTGTTTTGTGAATTTCCTTACCCTGATTATTGTATACGTTGATTTTATCGTTTAAAATATCTATTGCTATGACGTTTTCATTAATACTAAAAGACTGAATATTTATTAGCCGATGAATTTGGAAATTAATGAATGAAACTTCGTTAAATCGTTTTGAGCTTATTGGTGTTAAGGAACCTTGAACATCAAATCCACCCGAGTTTTGAGAATTACTGAGATGTTGATATTTTAAAGGAACTCCTCTTATAATTAGCTTATTAGTTGAAGGGAGAGAACAAGATTGTCCTTCAGGACAAGTTGACACATTCATTCTTGCCACTTGCTCCCAAATATTATTATAGGCAACCGTATCAAATACTTCCAAAATTGTACGTGACGTTTCCTCATCGTTGTAATTCAACCTATATTTTTGGTTGTAATCGGAATATTCTACAGAAAACACTTCTTTTTCACCGCAATAAATAAGAGATTTCAATTTTGTCTCTACAAATTTATTTGAGAGCGTTTCTATAATATGAAAATTAGAGTCAATCCAAAATTGATAGGTGGAGTCTCGACCTACAATGTGCATGTTTCCTACACAATCTAAATAGAATTCCACTGGAACAAATGGAAGTTCGTAATCAACTTTTTCCTTTAATTCATTTTGAAAAGTTAGATAGTGAATGTTCTTTAGATTCTTTAACATGACAATACTACCATTTTCAAAAACGTAATAGTCGAGCATGTATTCGTTATAATCCCCAGATATTTTTTCTACACGTTTGGATGAAACAACCACTTCATCGATGAGATAGGATTTCGTAGTTAAAACAAAAGTATATTCTAGGGTATCAGAACTTCTGTCTGGAACTATGAAATAGTCATTTGACTCTTTAGAAATAATGTTTATCGTATCTAAACTCGTAACACTAAGAAAGAAAATGCCTTCATTATTGGTTAATACTTTAGTGTCTAATTTGTTTTTATAGACGATGGCACCAGATATTGGTTTGTCATCCTTATGAATGGCGTTTCCTTTTAATATGAATGATTGGGAAAATACTGCATTTATAGATAAAAAAAGGAATGCAATAACCAGTCTAAGTTTTAAATCGATAAAAGTACTTTTTGATTGCTTCATGAATTATATATATCAAAATGATTCAAGAACAATCAAATGTATCGAAAATTCATCAGCATTCATAAAAAACTATCTCAGCTCTCAGTTCTCAGTTCTCACAGCGGAGAGGTCTCAATTCTTCAAAAAACCCTCAACAAATTCCCATAATACAAATCCTTTTTTGTACTGGTTCTCATCCACAATTCCTTGATGTCTGTTTTACGGTTTGGGAAATGTTTTTCAGCTAATTTTTTGATCATTTTTAAATCAACTGTTGGGGAATACGTATTCATGATAAGAAAACCATTTGGTTCTAAAAGAGCGACAGCAGTTTCCATCAATTCATCCAGTTTTTCTTCCAATTTCCACTTTTCCCCATTTGCACCTAAGCCCCAAGCTGGCGGATCCATCAAAATACCTTTGTATTTGTTTCCTCTTTTCTGCTCGCGTGAAGCAAATTTCAACGCATCATCTAGTACCCATTTGATATCACCTAATTCGCTTAATTCCATGTTATTTTTTGCCCAAGCAATCAATTGTTTGACAGAGTCTACATGGTAGGTTTCTGCTCCTGTATAACGGGCAACACATGAAGCTGCACCAGTGTATGCAAAAAGATTCAAGAATTTATCTCTGTTTTTAACGTGGTTGCGAATGAAATCCCAATTCGTGCGTTGTTCAGGAAAAAGTCCTACATGTTTGAATTTGGTTAATTCAATGTGAAATTTGAGTTTCCCAAATGGAATAACCCATTCTTTTGGAACATCCTTTTTCAACGCTTTCCAGCTTCCAGGTTTGTTTCCTTTCACAACGAATTCCCAATGGGCCATTAACTCCCATTCTTTGAATGTTTTTTCTGTTTTGAAATAGGCTTGAACTTCCGGACGAATCGTAATGATTTTACCCCAGCGTTCTAATTTTTTTCCACCACCGGCATCTATGAGTTCATACTCATTCCACGCGGAAGAATAAATACGGTCTTCTAATGAACTAGCCATTAACGAGCACGAGGTGTTTTTTTACGTCCACCCATCATTTGTGCCATGCGCATTTGATTTTTTGAAGGCGCCATTTTCATTTGATTCAACATGGAATTGATTTGTTCTCTCATCATTCCAGTGTTATCCAATTTTTTCGCTTCAGCTAATAATTTTTCAGCTTCACTTTTGCGTCCTGTTTGCAAACAAATTCCAGCCAAGTGCATTCTCGCAACTGCGTTATCTTGGCCTGTTCTTAAACCTAAACCAATTGCTTTACGCAAGTATTGCTCACTTTTAGAAAAACCAAATTCTTGTGTGTTCATTACTGCTTGAAGAAACAAAACATATGCATGTTGTTTTCTCGGCAACAAATTTGGATGTGTAATGCGGTTGATATACATTTTTGCTTTGTCGGTATTTCCCAAACGCATTTGATTCAATGCTAAAATCATACTTTCATTTCTAAAGAAAGAAAGGATTACAATGGCAGTAACAAAAAGGAAGGTAATTCCCCATCCCCAGTTTCCATTGATAAATAAAAAGACGTTAAAGCCTAATGCGATTGTTGCGATAATGCAACGGATAATAAATCTAGTCATAGTTTAAATTGTTGCGATACATTTAAGTTCAATAGCAATTGGAGTAGGAAGTGAGTTGATTTCAACTGTTGTACGACAGGGTAAATTGTCTTTAAAATACTCAGCGTAAACACGGTTGTATGTATGAAAATCACGTTTCATATTCACTAAAAAAACAGTGACATCAACTAACTGATCCCAGCTAGAACCTGATTCTTCTAAAATTACACGAACATTGTCAAAAACCGTTCTGCATTGCGCTTCGAAATCAAACTCAATAAAATTTCCGTTTTTGTCCAATTTCAATCCTGGAACTTCTGAATCTGAAGCATTGGATCCAGCAAGACGCGGACCAACACCGGATAAAAACAATAAGTTACCAACCTTACGAGCGTGCGGATATAAACCAACTGGTTTTGGTGCTTTATCGGTCGAAATACGAGATTGATCTGACATGTGCTAATTTTTTGTGCAAATATAGGGAATATTAAACGAATGCGTTATGAAGATTCATTAGTAAAAGTTGAGAAATCCTCACGGCTACGCTGCAGTTGCACTGCTGCGACCTAAATTTCGATTCAGTTTTACTACTTGTTTGGTTATGCTGCAGTTTTACAGCTGTGTAAAGGTCATGGATTTCTTGTTTTTTGGATAATAGATTATAATTAATAATATTTTTTTTGCCGCAGCAGTGCAACTGCAGCAGATCTTGGGGATTCATTTTCATAAACTCCATCTATCTTCTTGGACCCTAAGCTTGTCGAATGGGTCTCTTTCTCCATCTCTAACTTCTATCTCTATCTCAATGTCGAAGCTTGATACAATTTCAATTCATCCCAAGTGACTTTATCTCCTAACTTTTCTTTTAATGGAGTCAATGAAGCACCTTGATAATTGTCAAACAAATCCGCCAATTCCCTTATGCGTTTCTGTTCCATTACATCTTCCAACTCAATTTTTTCAGCTTTGATGAGGTAAGCAAAATGGCCGTAAATTGTTGTTTTCGATAATTGTCTGGTTTGTGCAATTTCTTCCACAGTTTGACCATCATGTAACAAGGCCAAAGTTTGATCTTGTGTTGATCGTTTATCTGTTTTTTCTTTAGGAGCCTTTTTACTGATTTTAACACGTGTTTCGTTTTCATCATCGTAAGCCATATCCATCAAAGAAGGATTTTGTCTTTGTTCTTGCTGAATTGCGGCAAGTTTGGCGACTTTGTAATTTTTCAATTCAGTGTTCCAAACAACTTCTTTCGTAATTTCTCTTCCACCGGCAATTGATTCAATTAAAATGCGCGCTTTTTTAAGTTTGAGAATTGCTGCGGTCAATAATTCATCCAACTCTTCCAATTCTTCGGCGTACTGCTTTGTTTTTTTAACCCGGAATAATTCATCCATCTTTTTAATATTAGATGTTAGAACGCCATCCAATGTTTTAAAAAAATAAGAGTAAGCAGCTTGGACACGCTCATTCACGAATTCAAGATCTAATTTCCCTGACCTAAAAATCGTAGCGAGTTGATTCTGGAATTTTTTTGCTGGATCAATACTTGATTGAATTGATTGTGCTTGTAAAGTGACCCACGATTTGTTTTTCCCTTTCTCACTTTTAGAACTTGCATTTTTATAACTCGCCTCATGAATTGCCCATTGAGAGTTGAGTTCGTGCCAATCAAATGCTGCTGATAATGTCTCCAATAAGAATTTTTTGGTACCATATTCCAAATGCGTTGAAAGTGAATTTTCATTGGCTTTGTTCTCCGAATAGGCAACAACATTTTGATCATTCGTTAAACCATTCATGCGCATAGGTTTCAATAATACCAATCCGTCTAATGAACGTAAACGAGATAAAGCAACATACGCTTGACCAGGCGCAAAAACGTCAGATACATCTAAAACCGCTTTATCAAATGTTAATCCTTGACTTTTATGAACGGTGATCGCCCAAGCTAATTTCAGCGGATAATGGACAAAAGTGCCAAGTATTTGTTCTGTGATTTCACCTGTTTTTTCATTCAACGAAAAGCGAATATTGTTCCATTCGTATTTCTCAACGACGATTTTTCTTTTTTCTTCTGGAAAGGAAACAATGATTTCTCCGTCATTCAAAGAAGCAATCTTTCCCATTTTCCCATTATAAAAACTTTTATCAAAGGAAAGGTCGTTTTTAATGAACATCACTTGCGCTCCAACTTTCAATTCCATTTCTTGTTCAATTGGAAACAAATGAGGTGGATATTCGCCCGTTATTTCAGCCGGATATTTATACGATTTAGCACTTAACGTTTTCAATGCCTTGGCATTCATGTCATCTGCTTTGGCATTGTGTGTTGTTAATGTAATATATCCTTCAGCATCAATTGAATTGAAGTCTGGTTTTACAAAATGATTCAAAATGGTAACATCACTTTCAGTAATTTTATTGTCGCGTAAGTGATTCAGTACTTGAATAAAATTTTGGTCTTGTTGACGATAAATCGTTGAAAGTTCAATGTACAATGGTTTCTGTTCTTGTAAAACACGAGCATTAAAAAAGAACATTCCAGGATAGTAATTTCTTAAAACGCCCCATTCTTCTTGTTTTACAACTGGGGGTAATTGCAATAAATCTCCAATAAACAGCACTTGAACTCCTCCAAATGGTTCATTGATTTTTCGAACATTTCTTAAGGTCCAATCAATTGCATCTAGCATGTCAGCTCGCAACATACTTACTTCATCGATAATGAGCAATTCTAAGTTGCGCATCAAATTCTGGCGCTGTTTGTTCATTTTAAAATGATGCAATAATGTTTCCTTCGTTTCTAATTTAATAGAGCTAGAAAATTGTGGAGCTCTGCCAAATTCAGGAATAAACCCACCAAAAGGCAATTGAAAAAAGGAATGAATGGTTACACCACCAGCGTTTAATGCCGCAATTCCAGTAGGTGCAACTGTAACAGCATTTTTGTGAGTGGAAGATATAATTTTCCGAAGTAACGTTGTTTTTCCAGTACCCGCTTTTCCGGTTAAAAAAATCGACTGATTGGTTTGGTTGATAAATCGTTCTGTAAATTCTGCCGGATTACTAATCTCGGTGGTGTTTTTTGTCATCATTGTATTGAAGATACGCAAAAAGTTGATTTCAACAAGCGTTTTTTTGAAGAAGTGAAAATAATTATTAAAATGGAACTGATAGTTTAAAGTTTATAACTGAAAGTTCGACCATAAAGGAGCGATATATTTGTTTTGTCAACGAATTGTACAAATTTATACGAATTAAATTCGAAGATTTTAACTTATTTCGTTCATTCGAAAATGGGGATGTCTATAGTTTAATGTCCCGAAGGGACTATACA
The DNA here is from genome assembly GCA_947470515.1 of Flavobacteriales bacterium. Lineage (GTDB taxonomy): Bacteria > Bacteroidota > Bacteroidia > Flavobacteriales_D > Crocinitomicaceae > M0103. Next base: position 75,481 of record CANITF010000002.1, on the reverse strand, counting down.
TCGCTAGCAAATGTTTTCCATGTGCGTTTAATGTCCCGTAGGGACTATATATCTCTAGCAAATTTTAATTTGGCATTTTTTTTGTCCCTTAGGGACTATACCTTTTTTGTCGTGAATGAATTTCAATTCCAATTATAGAGCATACCACCTTTGATTGATTCTTCAAATGAATCGCGCATGCGATCTAATTTGGCTTTTGCAACGGCGTCACCGTTTTTCGCTTTTTCTTTCAATTTGTAATAAATGTCCAATGAATGACCAAACAAATCTTGTTCAAGCATATTTTTAATTGCGGTGATTTTGGCGTTGACTTCAATTAAATAATGTTCAACCTCGCCTAGTTCCGTTAATTCTTCTTTTGAAATTTCTTTCTTTCGCAACAACAAAGAATAACGAGGAAGCAATTCGTCCAAGATGGAGATAAATTGCTCTAATTCCTTGTTTAAGGCTTCTTTACTTTGTTTAAAATCTTTCATTTTATAAACGGTTAACGCAATATACAGATTAATTTGAAAGTCCAATTTTTTATATAATAAATTAACAAATTGGTAATTCAATAAACCGTTATGTACATTTGTTACTATGTCAGGAATCTATCTTCATATCCCTTTTTGTAAGCAAAAATGCACGTATTGTGATTTCCATTTCAGTACTTCCTTTCATGGTTATCGGGAGAAAATGATTGAAACAATGCAAGATGAACTGCTTTTAAGAAAAGATTATCTTACTGACAAACAGTTAAACAGTGTTTATTTCGGGGGAGGAACACCGAGTTTGTTAAAAGAAGAAGAATTTGAGTTGCTCTTCGATTCCATAAAGACTCATTTCACACTTTCCGTAGATACAGAAATTACAATTGAAGCAAATCCAGATGATATAACAATTGAAAATTTGGCTATTTGGAAGAAAATGGGGTTCAATCGACTCTCAATCGGTTTACAATCGTTTAAAGAAGAGGATTTGAAATGGATGAATCGTGCGCATACTGTTTCTGAAGCGCAAAATTGTGTTGAATTGGCCCAAAAAAATGGTTTCACCAACATTAGCGTTGATTTGATTTATGGTTTACCAGATTTAACGCAAGAAGAATGGGAAAACCACATTGAACGTGTTTTAAATATGAAGGTTCAACATGTTTCGGCATATTGTTTAACGGTGGAAGAGAAGACGGTTTTACACCATTTGGTTGAAACAAAAAAGATAAACCCAGTTGGAGAAGACGCTCAAAGTGAACATTTTTTATACTTATCAAAACGGTTGAAAGATGTAGGTTTTTTACATTATGAAATCTCGAATTTTGGTCTTTCAGGTTTTGAAGCTTTGCACAATTCAAACTACTGGAGAGGAAAAGCCTATTTGGGAATCGGACCTTCCGCTCATTCGTTCAATGGGATATCTCGTCAATGGAGTGTTGCTAATAATTCGGCGTACATAAAGCGTTTTGGAATAAATGACGAATGGTTTGAAATGGAAATTTTAACACCAAAAGAACGATGGAATGAACTTGTCATGACAGGTTTACGAACATCATTCGGCGTTGACTTAGAGCAATTAGCAGTAATTTCCCCAATTACAAAATCGTTTAATGAAAAAGTTAATCTTTTTACTGCGAATGGTTGGGTCTTGACAGATTCTAACAAACTATTCTTAAGCGATGAAGGTCGATTGAAAGCCGATCATATCGCTTCCGAATTATTTATTGATTAAATTTACACCGATTGTGTTTTCAATATAGTTCAATAAAGATTGAACTATTTTCAAACTACATCGGCATAAAACTTAAAATCACATTAGACAAAATTATATTTGCTATTAGTTTTACAATTCAAATTTTAAAATGCATCATGAGATTTTTCTTATTATCACTTCTTGTTTTTACATTTTCATTCGGTTTCGGACAGAAAAAAATCATCGATTATACCGCGTATAATGATTGGAAAAAGAATGAAAACCAACAAGTTTCTAACGATGGAAAATACATCTCGTATGAAATAAATCCGCATCGTGGCGACGGTTTTATGTATTTATACAACACTGAAACTGGGAAATTGGATTCTTTTCCACGCTCAAAAGAAGCAAAATTTTCATTCGATAGCGATTATTTGGTTTTTAAAATTCAGCCTGTGTTCGATACATTGAGAAATTGTGAGTTGAATAAAGTCGACAAAAAGAAATGGCCAAAAGATTCGCTTGGGATTTATTTAATAGCAAAAGACTCATTGATTAAAGCGTCATCATTGAAGTCTTTTTCGATAGAAGAAGATAATAATTGGATGACTTATTTAGTGGATGAAAATGAAATTAAAAGTCCTGCTTCGAAAAATAAAAAGAAGCATTGTATAATCTCAAAGAAAAAGAACCATTCGAGAAGCTCAGGGTCCAAGAAGAAGTCTGAAGTTGAATATAAATCGGATGGTAAAGTTTTAACCGTTTACAATCCCATTTCAGAGATCAAATATCAATACAAAGATGTGACTGATTTTAATCTTTCGGATAAAGGAACGTTCATGGCATTCATTGAACATAAAAAGGATAAAGTTGATTCTTTTCAACTCGTAACATTGGACTTAAAAAGTGGAACAATAGCCAAAATAGAACCAAAATTTTCTGCAATAAAATCCTTAACTTTTGATGAAGAAGGAAAGCAATTGGCATTCCTAACAAGCACCGACACAACTAAGCTGAAATCCTATAATTTGAATTTGTATCAACTTGATTCGAAAATAAATAATGTGCTCGTGGATTCAACTACCACAGCTTTTTCTAAAGAAGAGGCCGTTTCTGAAAACAGAACATTACTCTTTACGGAAGACAATAGATTTCTTTATTTTGGGGTCGCAGAACGTCCAGAAAAAGAGATAAAAGATTCCTTATTAGAATCTGAAAAAGTTGATTTAGACATTTGGCATTATCGGGATACCCGTTTACAATCACAGCAGCTAATAGAATTGAAGCGGGACCAGAAAAAAACGGATTTGTATGTGTATCATTTGTTGGATGGAAAAATTTTGAAACTTTCAACAGATACATTGAACGTTCGTCCAACGGAGAAACAACTTGGTGATTATCTTTTTGCCAGTTCTGATGAGCGTTATCAATTAGAAAATCAATGGGAAGTTCCCAATCTGGAAGACCATTATCGCATATCCCTAATTGATGGCTCACTTGAAATTATCAAAACAGCATGTGGTTTCGATGGTATTTTATCTCCTAGAGGATCTTATTACTCTTATTTTGATGGTAAAAAAGCAAATTATTATTTAATTGATTTGCAGACCAAAAAGGAAGTTTGTATGACTTGTTCAAATGATAAGGTGAATTGGCAAACAGATGTAAATGGAATGCCAATGACAGCAAGTCCATTCGGAGTATTTGGTTATTCAACCGATGAAAAATCGATTTTTATTCAATCGCAATATGATGTTTGGAATTATTCAATCGGTGAGAATAGATTGGAATCCATTACAAATGGGGAAGGGGCTCAAAAGAAAATTCGAATGCAACCAAAATTATGGTCAACCGACAGTTTATTTGTCGATTATGAAAATTTGTATATCGAAGGGTTTGATGAAAAAACCAAAGGAACCCATTTGTTCAACTTCTCAGACCATGGAGACCACATGGATTTAGTAGAGAAATATTATACGGATCATACGATTTCATTCATCACACGATCTGAAAACAAAGAAACGATTTTATTTAGAAAAATGTCCCTTCAAGAGTATCCAGAAGTACGTTTTTCCAAGTCGTTTTTTGAATCAGAAAAAGTAATTTCATCCACCAATCCGCAGCAAAGTGCATTCAATTGGGCAAGTGTGGAATTAATTAATTGGACAAGCTACGATGGAATTCCATTGGAAGGATTATTATACAAACCTGAAAATTTTGATCCAAGTAAAAAATACCCTTTGTTGATTTATTATTACGAATTGTATTCGGATGACTTACACAATCATTATATACCAAAACCAACTGCATCGGTTATTTATCCAACAGAATATGCATCGGCTGGTTATGTTGTTTTTATTCCAGATGTACGCTATAAAATTGGTCATCCAGCAAAATCTGCTTACGATTGCATCATGAGTGGAACAGACCGTGTTTTAAAACTTGTACCAAATGTTGATTCAACGAAAATGGGCTTGCAAGGACAAAGTTGGGGTGGTTATCAAACAGCACAATTGATCACAATGACAAAGCGATATGCTGCTGCTATGGCTGGCGCACCTGTTTCAAATATGTTTTCCGCTTATGGAGGAATAAGATGGGGAAGTGGTGTAAATCGGCAGTTTCAATATGAACGTACACAAAGTAGAATAGGAAAAACGATTTGGGAAGCGCCGGAATTGTATATGGAAAATTCACCATTGTTTCACATTCCAAATATTACAACTCCTCTTTTAATTATGAGCAATGACAAAGATGGCGCTGTTCCGTGGTACCAAGGAATTGAAATGTTTACAGGCATGAAACGTTTAGGGAAACCGTGTTGGATGTTAAATTACAATGGTGACGATCATAATTTAATGGAAAATGCCAATCGAATTGATTTAAGTATTCGAATGCGTCAATTCTTTGATTATTATTTGTTGGATAAGCCAGCACCGAAATGGTTAACTGATGGAATTCCGGCTACCTTAAAAGGAAAAGAATTGGGTTACTAACGTTATAAAAAAGTAATTTTGAAGGAAGGTGATTTTTAATCCACTTTAAAAAAGTACTGCTAGTTTAGTCCCCTGCTCTATAGAAGTTTCAAGCTCAAGTTTTGCACCACATAAGAAAGCACGTTTGTGCATATTTTTCAGACCCATTCCTTTCTTTACACTTTCTAAATCAAAGCCAATTCCGTTGTCTTTAATTTCAAGATAGATTGTATTTTCTTTGCTGTAAATGTTGCAATCAATTTGACTACAGTTTGCATATTTAATTGAATTTGTAACAAATTCTTGTACAATTCTAAAGATATTATATTTACTTTTTAAATCTAAATGATTCATTGGAACTTGCTTAGCGATAAAATTGAACTCAATCGATTTTGAGAGCTCATTTTGCTTACCAAAATAAACATCAAGCGCATAAAGTAAACCTTTGTCTAATTCAGGTGGTGTAAGATTATAACAAATGGATTTCATTTGAAGAATACTATCTTGAATCAGTTGTTTACAAACTGCAATGTTATTTTCACTTTCTGAATCTTCATTTACCATACTTAAGTAAAGATTCACACCAACTAGATTTTGACCTAATCCGTCGTGCAGTTCCATTGCGAAACGCGATTGCTCTTCATCCAACGTTTCATATACTAGCTTTTCTCGTTCAAGTAAGATTGTTTTCTTTTCGTGAATATCTTCTAAATAGGCAAGCCAAAAATTCTTTTCTGTTTTCTCATGAAAACGTCCTGCAATTAATTTGAACCAGCGATGTTCTGTTTCGTTAATATTCATTCTAAATTCAAACGTGAATGAATTTTTACCCCGCTTTAGGTGTTGTAATTTGGAAACGAATTTTGGCAAATCTTCATGAGCGATATGCGAAAGAAAATAATTTTCGTTTTCGAGAACATTTTTCTGGTCTAAAAAAGGAAATACTTTATCAAAATTATCAGAAACAAATCGAATTGAAATTCTTTTTCCTGCTAATAAATCAAACCCAAAATAAGAAACAGGTAATTCAGGAAAATATTTAAATAAATTAGATGCTGAAACGGTGAAAAGTTCGTCTAGAATAAATTTGAAAATGAAACCATCTTCGCCAATTGGATTGACGTGCAGTTGCTGAATGCTTTTTAAATTTAATCCAGTGTCTAATTTTAATTGCTTTTTATTTAGTAAGCTTTCGTAAAGAAGAAGTTTTGATTTATCCTCTAAAAGATGTTTTATCGCCTCTAAAATTGGCATTTTTTCAGCGTTAATTTCTTTCCCCTCTGTAAAAAGTAATTTTGTGGTTGAATTAAAATAAATTATTTTAAGTTCGCTATTAACGACAATAATTCCACTTTTTAAATCTCCAAAATACGTGTCGAGTTTTTTAAATGAATCATCAGAATCAGGATGCCTAATAACCTTATTCAAATAGAATATGTCATCTGATAGATTATTGGCGGATTCAGCTTGATGGTTAGAAAACATATTTTTATTACTCAAAAACAGTGCTATATATATAAACGTGTGATAATCAATATTTTGAATTATCTGTTGTTTGGTTTGTTTCCCATTTTTGGGGTTGTATTCCAAAAATGGGAAAAAGAGAAATTCTCTATGCATGGATAATATTTTACTATTTGTCAACTTATTTTAGTTCAATTAACGTTTTTAAACGTGGAATACACTCGTTTTGAATAAAAATCAATGTAAATTCGTGAAGCAAAAAGTAAAAAATGGAAAAACTTCAGAATTTCATCAACGGAAAATATTGCGAACCAATTGGTGGCCACTATATTGACAATTACGAACCAGCAACTGGCAAAGTATATAGTTTGATTCCAAATTCAGATGAAAGAGATGTTGAAATGGCAGTGCAAGCGGCAGAAAAAGCGTTTCCCATTTGGTCTGGAATGAGTGTTGAAGAAAGAAGTGAAATTCTTGTACGTCTTTCTGAAGGAATTGAAAAAAGGATGGACGAATTTGTGGCTGCTGAATCGAAGGACAATGGTAAGCCACTTACTTTAGCTGCTCATGTTGATATTCCGCGTGCAGTTTCGAACTTTCATTTTTTTGCTACTGGGATCATTCATTTTGCATCTGAATCGCATTATATGGAAGGTGTTGGTGTAAATTATACCATTCGCAAACCTATTGGAATTGTAGGTTGTATTTCACCTTGGAATTTACCCTTGTATCTCTTTTCTTGGAAAATTGCTCCTGCTCTAGCAGCTGGAAATTGTGTAGTTGCAAAGCCTTCAGAAATAACTCCTTATACAGCATATTTACTTGGTCAAGTTGCAAAAGATGCTGGAATGCCTGACGGGGTTTTAAATATCTTGCATGGTTTAGGAGGAAGTGTTGGCGATGCAATTGTAAAACATCCAAAAATTAAAGCTATTTCATTTACGGGTGGGACAAAAACTGGAGAATATATTGCCAAAACAGCTGCTCCAATGTTTAAAAAACTTTCCTTAGAATTAGGAGGGAAGAATCCAAATATCATTTTTGCGGATTGTGATTTTGACGATATGTTGAGTACTACTTTGCGTTCTTCTTTTGCGAATCAAGGTCAAATATGTCTCTGTGGTTCACGAATTTTTATTGAACGCACAATCTATGATAAATTCAAAACAGCATTTGTCGATAAAGTGTCAAAAACAATTGTTTCCAATCCTGAAGACCCAAAAGCAAAATTAGGTGCAGTTGTTTCTCAGTCTCACATGGAAAAAGTTTTATCCTTTGTAGAATTGGCAAAAACTGAAGGTGGCACTGTTCTAACTGGAGGCGAACGCGTTATTTTGGATGCTCCTTATGAAAATGGATATTATTTGCGTCCAACTGTCATTGAAGGATTAGCATACGATTGTCGAACAAATCAAGAAGAAATCTTTGGTCCTGTTGTTACAATTACACCTTTTGACACAGAGGAAGAAGTGCTAATGATGGCAAATTCAACCCAATATGGATTGGCTGCAACATTATGGACAAGTGATTTGAAACGAGCGCATCGCATGGCGGATAAAATCGAATCGGGCATTGTTTGGATCAACTCATGGTTAGTACGTGATTTACGAACTCCATTTGGCGGAGTGAAATCTTCTGGTGTTGGTCGAGAAGGTGGGTTAGAAGCATTGCGTTTCTTTACAGAACCAAAGAATGTGTTTGTGAAGTATTAATTGTTTAATATATAAAAGAAAGCCCTGATTGATATTATCAATGGTGTTTTCTTATTTAGAAACGAGGAATAATTCTTTAAATTACATTTATTCAAACAAGAAAAAAAACAAAATTAGTATTTATACAAAACCAAAAAAAGCGAACATTTCTGCTCGCTTTTTTACTCGTGGTGATGGACGGAATCGAACCGCCGACACAAGGATTTTCAGTCCTTTGCTCTACCGACTGAGCTACATCACCTAACCGTAATTGTGGGGGCAAAGATAGCAACTTAATTTTAACCCCAAAGCAAGCAAGAGAATTTTTTTTCGATTTCTTGGATTATATTTGTACTGATGATGAATCAAGACAAAGTATTAGTCGTAGATGCAGGAAATACTTCAGTTAAAATTGCAGTATTTTTTAAGGTTGAAATTGTTGAAATACAACGGTTTGAAGTGAATGATATATCCGGAATAGAACTGTGGTTGAAAAACTATCAAACTATTCCATGCATTTTGTCTTCTGTCCTTTCAGTCGAAGCTACAAAACGATTAGAAATGTTGTTTTCCCAGTATATTAGTGTGAATAATGAAATTCCACTTCCCATAAAATTAAATTATTCTACTCCGAAAACGCTTGGAATTGACAGAATTTGCAACGCGGTAGCAATTGCATTTTTACGGCCAAACAAAAATGTTGTAAGTATCGATCTTGGAACATGCTTGAAATTTGATTTTGTCAATTCTGAAAATGAATATCTCGGAGGATCTATATCTCCCGGTATTCAATTGAGGTACAAATCTTTAAACGATTATACGTCAAACCTTCCGGTGATAAATGAAAAAAGTGTTACACCATTAATTGGCAATACAACATTGAGTAGTATTCATTCTGGAGTGATTAATGGAATTCAGTCAGAAATAAATCAATTAATAAGACGTTATTCAGAGGAATTTATGGACTTAACGTTTTTTATGACAGGTGGAGACATTCATTACTTTGATTTCCCTGATAAAAATAACATCTTTGTAGACGAAAATTTGACCTTAAAAGGCTTGTACCAAATATATTTATTCAATGCGCATTAAAATTATCATTTTTGTTTCAATAGTATTTGTTACTCAGCTTTATGCTCAAACAACAATTAATTCGCCCTATAGTTCTTATGGTTTAGGAGAAAGAGGAGCTTTTGAAAACGCAACTTTTACCGGTCTAGGCTTATCTAATATTACTTATTTTGATTCAACCGTTCTTAATTATTTCAATCCAGCAACCTATAACACTTTAGGAGATGGCCAGCCACTTTTTTCGTTTGGTATTAATTCACGGTTATCTTTTCTTGAGCAAAACAATGTAAATGAGTTTAAAGGAAATACAATTGTTGATCATTTTGCAATGGCATTTACGATAAAGAAACATTTTGGATTGGCTTTTGGATTAAAACCTTTTGCACGCAAAGGATATAACATGTCAGAAACAATTGCGGTAGGAACAGATTCTATACACTATACTTATTTAGGAAATGGTGGGGCAAATCAGGTTTTCCTTGGGTTAAGTTCTAATCTGATTAAGATAAGAACTACAACACTTTCAGTTGGTGCTAATTTAAGTTACCTATTTGGCGCTTCAACAAATGAAAGAAGAAGTCAATTAATAGGTGACGGACTTTTGGGAGGTGTAGATTGGAAAGCAATAAGAGTAAATGCATTTTATTATGATTTAGGATTGTATTTTCGCCAGACAATTCGCAAAGTTCATCATCTAACCATAGCCGCAACAGTTGACCCTGGACAAAACATTAAAATTACGAAAGATGAATATTTGTTTTTTGGATCAGTAGGAAACCCGTTACAATATGACACGTTAAATGCTTCTGTAGATCAAAGCGGAGAGATATATTTACCCACAACAGTAACTTTAGGATTGAATTATAATTTCTGGTTTAAGGATATTACTAGAAAGAATTCAACTAGAAATTCTGAAATTGGAGTGCACCTGAATTACTCTGCGACTGATTGGACAAAATTCACCAATAGTTTTGCCACTTCTAATAATTTATTAGCAACCAATAAATTTACCGTTGGAATTCAATATACGCCGGAACGTAATTTTTTAGAGAAATCAGCAAATGCTTCATTTTTAAGCACTGTTAGATATAGAGCTGGGTTTTATCAGTATAAATTACCATATAGTTATGGAGGTCAGCAGCTTTCTGATATGGGGGCAACACTTGGATTTGGGATACCAATTTTAGCTCAGCAATCATTATCTAGTATAAACATTGGTTTTTCAGCAGGGAAAAGAGAAACAAGTGCAACTGGGTCATTAAATGAAAAATATATTGGAATTAATCTAGGAATTGTATTGGCACCTGCCAATTTTGAAAGATGGTTCCGTAAACGTAAATTAGATTAATTGCGTCAAAACATGAAAATCAGAATCCTTCTTGTTCTTTTTATAGCGGTTTCTGTATTTGGTAATTCTCAAGAACATTCTTCAGATTCTGATAAATGTATTTATTTTAAAATGTTAGGCGACAAAGCATTTTCCAATAATGATTTTTACGATCAAACGAATGATTTTATGCGGGCTTCATTTATTTTAAAATCAACAAACCCTGATTATAAAAAAGCGGCCGATTTGTTTGTTAGAGCAATCAATAAGGAGAATGTAAATTTAAATTGTTGGGGAATTAAAGTTTTAATACCACAATAATGAAAAAAATCAATATAATCACTCCATTATTTCTTGTTCTAGTGACGTTAAGTATTCTTAATTCATGTGTAAATGATTTGGATTCAATTCAAAAAGTAACATACGATCCAAAAGCACCAGATGAAGTCACAAAAAATCTCAGAGTTTTTTATACAGATTCAGGGTTTGCAAGAGTCGAAATCTTTGCTTCTTTAGCTGAAACATATTCCAAACCAATTGCTATCATTAAGTTAAAAGATGGCATAAAAGTTAATTTCTTTAGTGCGGAAGGGAAAATTGTATCAACACTTACAGCATTGTATGGAGAAGTTAATTATGCGAATGGAACCTTTTTAGTTCGAGATTCAGTGCAGTTAGTGAACCATGAGAAACATCAACGCATGTCAACTGAAGCCTTATATTGGAATCAAAAAGACAGTTCAATTTATACAACATCGAATGTAGTTGTTCGCTCTCCAGAAGGTGTTTTATATGGTGATGGCATTCGAACAAAACAAGATTTTTCTGAATACGAATTTTTAAAGCCTTATGGGAAATTCAATTTTGGCAAATGATAATAATTTAAATTTTTAACATAGTAACTTTACATACTTAAAAACATACTATCATGAATTTTTATAATAAAGTAATGCTCTATTTTTGGTTGGCTGCAGCCATACTTATATTTATAATTACCTCATACATGAGCTATTCTGAAGGAATTAAGAAATGGGGGTTTTATTACATTTTTGTTGCATCAGCATTGTTAATGTTTTTAGTTAAACGATGGATGATGAAAAGGATGGCAAAACATTTAAATTATTTAGAGGAACAAAAAAAGAATAAAAAGTAAAATTCCATTTATCCTCGATTAAGAATGTTTATATAACTAATGGAATATTGAACACAATTCGTTACTTTCTAACTGTAAGGTATTCTATCTTAGATAAAAATCTCATTTTAAGAGATTGTTGTAACTTTTAATGAGGTCAAATTGTCCAATATAATTATATGAGGTTAAGTTCGTTTTTAATGATTTGTTTTATTTCCATTATTTGCACTGCAAGTTTTGGTCAAAAATTATTGAGCGGAACAATTTTAGATGAACGTAACATACCAATACCCTTCGCCAAGGTCTATGCTAAAAATAATGCTGAATTAAGAACGGTTGCTGATGCAAAAGGCTATTATGAACTTAGACTTTTTGTTGGGGAATATTTCTTAGTAATTAACTCTACTGGTTATCTTGAAAGAGAAACATATGTGATGATTAATGACCAAGATATCATTCGAGACGTGCAATTGTTTCCTGCCGCAGTTAAAGATTTAGAAGACATTGAAGTTTCTGCTAAAAAATCAAATCCTGGTCGTGAAATAATGCTGAAAGTTGTTAAGAAACGAGATCAAATTAACCCTTGGAATTATCCTCATAGTGTTGAAGGATACATAAAAGCAACAGAAACTCTTGATAAAAAAGAAAAAGAAGGTAAGAAAAAAGATGATAAGAAAGAAAATACAGATGTAAACAGTATAGAAGATCCATTTGACGAAGAGCGCAAAAAACAAGCTGCATTTGCCGAAAGTATGAATCTTGTAGAGGTGCAATTCACACGTTATTTTTCCCCACCAAATGATGTAAAAGAAGTGCGTAATGCATACGAAAAAAGAGGTAATGACCAAAATTTGTATTACACAACAACAGTAAAATCTAATTTTAATTTTTTTGAAAATTTATTGCAACTAAATGATTTGCATCAATCACCAGTGAGTTCACCCATATCTGGACCTGGAATATTATCTTATAAATATCGTTTGGAAGAACAATATGAAGAAAATGGACAAATCATAAATCGAATAAAAATTATCCCTCGAAGCACTTCAACTTCAACCTTAGAAGGCTATATCTGGGTCGTTGATTCTCTTTGGCTCATTCAAAAATTAGAGTTGACAATGAACAAGGGTAATTTGTTGATGTATGATTATTTTACTATTCGTCAAACTTTTGAGCATCCCGGCGACAGCCTTTGTGTTCTTGTTAAACAAGAATTAGATTATGGAGTGAAATACAAAGACCAAACATCCTCTTGTAAAACGACCGCAGATTTTTCCAACTACAAATTTAATTCAGGATTTTCAAATAAATTTTTCGGAAATGAATTGTCTGTGACCGAAAAAGAAGCATATGATAAAGATTCAACTTTTTGGAGTCAAACAAGAACAATTAAATTAACGGAAAAAGAGAAAGCTTTTATTATAGCAAAAGACAGTATTCGTGATTACCAAAACAGAAAAGAATATACTGATTCAATTGATTTAATATTTAATAAAGTAACCGCATTGAAGGTACTTTGGTTTGGAGTTGATCATAGAAATAGGGCAAAAAAATCTCAATGGACAATAAGTTCTATCGCTGCAACATCGAGACCGCTATATATTGCAGGACCTAGAATTGCACCTAGTTTTTATTATTTTAAAAAATGGGATGACCAACGGACACTCGATTCTTACACTGAAATGTCGATTGGATTATTAAACAGCGATATTAAAGGTCAAACTTATTGGAGATATCTCTATGATCCCTTTCATTTTGGTAGAGTAAGTATCGATTTATCGCATGATTTTGATGTAATTAGAAGTTATGATGCAATAACTCAGATTTATAAAAGAGAAAACTTTATTGAAACCACACAAGGTTCAATCAATCATGATTATGAATTATTCAATGGTTTTTATTGTGAAGTTGATCTATCTTATGCTCAAAGAAAAAGTCTGGAAGGATATAAATTCTTAAATATTTTTGACAATGCAATTCCTAACTCTGACCCAACAGAATTTGAAAAATATCAAGCATTAATAGGTGAAATGACGTTAAGATATACACCTAAACAAAAGTATATGCGCGAGCCAAATAGGAAAGTTCTTTTAGGATCAAGTTTTCCAACGTTTTATACAACATACGAAAGAGGAATCCCCAAATTATTTGGCAGCGATGTTGATCATGAATATTTAAGAGTAGGAGTAATGCAGACTTTTAAAATTGGTACAATAGGAACATCATCATATCATATTTTATCCGGTAAATTTTTAAGCTCGAAAAACCTTTATGCTGCAGATTTTAAATTCCAAAGAAGAAGCGACCCAATTTGGTTTTCAAATCCTTTATATTCATTTCAAGGATTAGATTCATCATTGCCTTCAGAAGATATTTTTTATGAAGCACACTTCGTTCATCACGATAATGGTGCAATAATAAATAAAATACCGTTTATGAAAAAGACAGGTATAAGTTTAGCGATGGGAATAGGAGCATTGTATGTTAAAGAATATAATTGGCAGCATTATGAAATATTTGCTGGTCTAGAACGTAATTTCAAGTTTTCTAAAAGGCGATTAAGAATAGGATTATACGGTGTTTTGTCTGATGGTAATCAGATTGCACCTAGGGCCAATTACAAAATTTCATTTGCTATTTTAGATGATAGAAATATGAAATGGAATTTCTAATTCCACTTCTATAATTTTATTGTCTCTTTTCTTATCTTTGAGCAAAATAAGCTGGTTATGTACGGAAAAATGAAAGACCATCTTCAAGCTGAAATAAAAGCAATTCAAGAAGGTGGAATATATAAAAGAGAACGAATTATTACAAGTCCGCAAGGAGCAAAAGTAACGGTTAATAATGGCGATGAAGTTGTCATCATGTGTGCTAATAATTACCTCGGTCTTTCTTCCCATCCAGAAGTAATTCAAGCAGCAAAAGATACACTAGATACCCACGGTTTTGGAATGTCATCTGTTCGGTTCATTTGTGGAACTCAAGATATTCACAAAGAATTAGAAGCGAAAATTGCGAAATTTTACGGTACTGAAGATACAATTTTATATGCTGCGGCATTTGATGCGAACGGTGGTGTTTTTGAACCACTTTTTGGCGAAGAAGATGCGATTATTTCAGATGAATTGAATCATGCTTCTATTATTGATGGAGTGCGCTTGTGTAAAGCGAATAGATACCGATACAAACATTCTGATATGAATGATTTGGAAGAACAATTGAAAAAAGCACAAGCTCAACGTTTTAGGGTAATTGTTACTGATGGTGTTTTTTCCATGGATGGAGATATCGCTTTAATGGATAAAATTTGTGATTTAGCAGATAAATATGATGCGTTGGTTATGACAGATGAATGTCACTCAGCTGGATTTATTGGGAAAACTGGTCGTGGTGTTCCTGAATATTGCAATGTTATGGATCGAGTAGACATCATCACAGGAACTCTTGGTAAAGCACTTGGTGGAGCGATGGGTGGTTATACAACAGGTAAAAAAGAAATTATCGAATTACTTCGTCAACGTTCTCGACCATATTTATTTTCAAATTCATTAGCTCCAGCCATAGTTGGTGCTTCTAATAAGGTTTTTGACATCCTTAGTTCTACAACAGAATTGCGCGATAAGTTAGAATCAAACACGAAATATTTTAAAGAAAGAATTGTAGCAGCTGGTTTTGATATTAAACCGGGAGATTCTCCAATTGTTCCAATTATGTTATATGATGCTGCACTTTCTCAACAATTTGCTGATGCCTTATTGAAGGAAGGTGTATACGCAATTGGTTTCTTTTTCCCTGTTGTAGCTAAAGGCGCAGCGAGAATTAGAACTCAGATTTCCGCTGCGCATTCAATTGCAGATTTGGACAAGGCAATAGCAGCATTTATTAAAGTTGGAAAGGAATTGAACGTAATAAATTGATTTTTAAGTTTTTTAATTAAGCCTATAAATTGATCGTTTATAGGCTTTTTTGTGAAAAATTGTATCTGAAAACAAAAGTTGGTTCCAATTGTTTTATTATTTTTGAGCAAGACATTTTTATGAAATTCATTATATACATCTTTGTTTGTTGCTTTTTCGCAAATACACTTGTTAAAAGTGTAATGAATCTGTCATTGGATAAAGATGATCTTACTGAAATATCAGTGGATGATAGTGAAGATGACACAGAAGAAGAAAATGTTGATTCAGAAGATTTACTTTCTCATGAAATCTTCCCAAATATCTTTGCACCAGTTAATTTCGATCTTGAAAAACCTCTTTTGAATTATTCAAAAGAATTTTACACCTACAATTATTCAAAAAATCTTTTTTCCCCTCCTGAATTTACTGTTTAGTTTTTAGTAAAAAATTAATTAAAAGTATTTAAAGGAGTATAAAATGAAAGAAATTTTTAAGGCTTTGAGGCGAGATACGCCGTCGGGTCTAGTCACATTTTTGGTGGCATTACCACTTTGTTTAGGAGTGGGATTAGCCTCTACAAATGTTGAATCAATAAATGGATTACCCAATGTGTTTTCTGGGATCATTGCTGGAATCATTGGTGGTGTTGTAGTTGGATTCTTAAGCGGGAGTAGAATTGGAGTTTCTGGCCCAGCTGCAGGATTAATAACAATACTTATTGCTGCATTAACAACACTCGGCAGTTTCGAAGGATTGCTTGTTGCAATAGTTTTGTCTGGAATAATTCAACTAATTGCAGGTTTTGCAGGATTGGGAGTTTTAGCAAATTATTTTCCTTCATCAGTAATCAAAGGAATGCTTGCGGCGATTGGTTTGACACTGATTTTAAAGGAAATCCCTCACGCATTGGGGTATGACAAGGATTTCATTGGTGATGATGCCTTTTTTCAATTGGATGGGCACAATACTTTTTCAGAAATGATGTATGCACTGAATTCATTGCAACCAGGGGCAATTGTAATTAGCATCGTTTCAATTGGAATTCTATTTCTATTTGAACGGCCTTATTTCAAAAAAATAGCATTATTTAAAATTCTACCAGGTGCGTTGTTTGCAGTTGTTATAGCAATTGTTTTGAATACTGTTTTTCAGCAATTTCTCCCATCTTTTGCCGTTGGAGGAAAACATTTAGTTGAATTGCCAGTCTTAAAATCACTTAGCGAAATTAGTTCCGTTTTGTCTTACCCTGATTTTTCTTTCTTGACAAATCCAAATGTGTACATTGTTGCATTAACATTAGCATTTGTAGGTAGCTTGGAAACATTGTTAAGCGTCGATGCAACGGATAAGCTAGACCCAGAAAAACACCATACACCAACCAATAGAGAATTAAAAGCGCAGGGTGTCGGGAACATTGTTTCAGGATTGATAGGAGGATTGCCCGTAACGCAAGTTATTGTTAGAAGCTCCGCAAATATAAATGCTGGCGCAAAAACGAAATCTTCAACGATTTTACATGGATTACTGTTGTTGATAGCAGTTTTATTTCTACCAAAAGTGATCAACCTGATACCATTATCATGTTTAGCAGCTGTCTTAATTTTAGTTGGATATAAATTATCTAAAGTTCAATTGTATAAGCAACTATATCACAATGGATATGATCAATTTATCCCTTTTTTAGCAACAATTGTAGGAATACTTTTTACAGATTTGTTGAGAGGAATTGGGATAGGAATGGCTTTCTCCATCTTTTATATTCTACGAAAAAATTTCAGAAATAATTATTCAATTTCCGAAAAGGATAAAGAAAATAACAAGCATATTAAAATAGTTCTTTCAGAAGAAGTGACTTTTTTGAATAAAGGTAGAATTAAAGAATCACTTGATTCTTTACCGAACGATTCATTTGTTACCATTGATGGAAGTAATTGTGAATCAATAGATTTTGATGTCTTGGAATTAATTCAAGAATTCAAATTAATTGGTTCAAAAGAAAGAAATATACAATTAATAACAATCAATATCCCTGAGGTTGAATCTTTGGGCGGTCATTAAAAAACAAAAAAAATGGAAAAGTATTATAAGTCTTTATTAGACAAGAACAAAGAATGGGTATCAACTAGTTTGGAAAAGGACCCTGATTTTTTTAACCGACTTTCACAAGGTCAACAACCGCCTATTTTATGGATCGGTTGCTCAGATAGCCGTGTCCCAGCTAATGAAATTATAGGTGCGCCTCCAGGTGAAGTATTTGTACACCGGAATATTGCGAATATGGTAATTCATTCTGATATGAGTATGTTGAGTGTATTAGACTTTGCCGTGAATGTGTTAAAAGTTAAGCATGTTATAGTTTGTGGTCATTACGGTTGTGGTGGAGTTAAAGCAGCAATGTCCAACAAACAAATTGGACTTATTGATAATTGGATTCGTCACATTAAGGATGTTTATCGTTTACATCAAGATGAATTAAATTCAATTTCAAATGAAGATGAAAGATTTAATCGCTTTGTACAAGTAAATGTCAAAGAACAGGTGTTGGATGTAGCAAAAACATCAATTATCCAAAATGCATGGTCAAATGGTCAAGAAATTCATTTACATGGCTGGGTTTATGATATTAAGGACGGAATAATAGAGGATCTCAATATTACACTAAAAAACAATAGTTCATTATCTGAAGTTTATCAATTAGATTTGTGAGAACAAATCTGTAAAAATGAATAATGAACATGTCGTTCAGAAAATAGTGCATTTAGAATCTGAATTTCTTAAACATGCCAATTATGAAAACGGTCTTTCTATGTCGAAATACATGAAAGGCCGTTTTCCTTTTTATGGAATTAATGCACCACTCCGGAAACAAATTCAAATAAAATGGATGAATGAGCTTCCAAAGGATTTAGACAATGAATCGCGTTGGAAATTTGTTGAGGAACTTTGGGGCAGGGAAGAACGGGAGTATCACCATGTCGCTTTCGATTATTTGAATTGTTGGAATAAAAAATTCATGTTAGAAACCGATAATAAGAAATTGAAGTGGTTAATTTCGAATAATTCTTGGTGGGACACCGTCGATTCAATTGCGGCAAATTATTTGGGGAAGTATTGTAAATTATTCCCAAAGGCAGCAAAAGAATTAATTGAAGATTGGAGATATTCTGACAATATGTGGCTAAATAGATCTTGCCTAATCTTCCAATTAAAATACGGAAATGATGTGGATTTTGAACTTTTAAAAAGCTTGATTAAGCAATATCAGCCAGTAAAAGAATTCTTTATTCAAAAAGCAATTGGTTGGTCACTTAGGCAATATTCTAAATTCAATCCTGACGCGGTAAGAGAATTTGTTATTGAAATCAATCTTCAGGGACTAGCAAAACGAGAAGCAAGTAAATATTCATAATTCATAATTCATAATTCATAATTTCAAAGAATATGGCTTTAATAAAAGAATGTAGAGGATTTAACCCGCAATTTGGTGAGGACTGTTGGTTTGCAGAAAATTCAACGATTATTGGAGATGTAATAATGGGCGATCAATGTTCAGTTTGGTACAGCGCCGTTGTTCGTGGGGATGTAAATTCCATTCGAATGGGGAATAAAGTGAATATCCAAGATGGAGCAGTACTGCATTGTACCTTTGAAAAGACCAAAGTTGTTCTAGGAAATAATGTTTCTGTTGGACACAATGCCTTAGTGCACGGTTGCACTGTTGAAGACAATGTCTTGATTGGAATGGGGGCAATCGTGATGGACAACTGTTATATTGAATCGAATTGTATCATCGCTGCCGGAGCAGTATTACTTGAAGGAACGAGAGTTGAATCGTGGAGTATTTATGCGGGAGTTCCTGCTAAAAAAGTAAAAACACTTTCACCAGAATTATTCAAAGGAGAAGTACAACGAATCGCGGATAATTATATCAAATACGCAAGCTGGTTCAAATAATCCCAAATTAGTTTGGTCACTGCGTTGTACTGAGCTTGTCGCAGTAAGCTGGACCCCCTGAGTTTATCGAAGGGCCGAATCCCGAATTTCATTTTCATTGAAAGTGATTCCAACCCTGCGCTTTTAAACCTATAGCAGAACCATTTTTATCGATAAAATAAGTTCCATCTTTTTCATTTGTCATATGTCCGATGAAAGTCATGTGTGGATTGCCTTTTACTTTGTCAAAATCAGCTTGAGCAATTGTAAACAATAATTCATAATCTTCTCCACCATTTAATGCACACGTGCTTGGATCCAAATTGAATTCTATTGCAGTTAGAGAGGTTTTTGAATCAATAGGAATCTTTTCATCGTAAATATGACAGCCAACTTTACTTGCTTTGCACAAGTGTAAAATCTCTGAGGCCAAACCATCCGAAATATCAATCATTGAAGTTGGAACAACATCCAATTCTTTCAAATATCCGATGATATCAACACGTGCTTCTGGCTTCAATTGACGTTCAATGATATAATCATGTCCATCCAAATCAGGTTGAATATTGGGATTCGCATTGAAAACATTCTTTTCGCGCTCCAAAACTTGTAATCCGATGTAGGCAGCTCCTAAATCGCCAGTTACAACCAATAAATCAAATTCCTTCGCCCCATTTCTATAAGCAATATCTTTCTTTTTTGCACGACCAACGACAGAAATATTAATTGTCAATCCAGAAACTGATGAGGTAGTATCACCACCAACTAAATCAACATTGAATTTCTCACAAGCAATGTGAATTCCTTCATATAATTCTTCTAATGCTTCCAACGGAAAACGACTCGATACCGCAAGGGAAACTGTAATTTGTTCCGCTACACCATTCATGGCGCAGATATCAGAAACATTTGTTGCAACTGCTTTATAGCCCAAATGTTTCAAAGGCATATACATCAAATTGAAGTGAATTCCCTCAATTAACATGTCTGTTGAAATCAATAAAGCATCCTCTTCAGAAATCGAAATTACTGCAGCATCATCGCCAACACCAACCAATGAAGTAGCATTTTTAAGTTCAAAATTCTTTGTTAAATGATCAATTAACCCGAATTCTCCTAGTTCGCTTATGTTGGTTGTTTTGTCGCTCATGTTGATTTTTTTGACAAAGGTAAGCAATCTAATTTGCCAATCCTGAATTACGAATTACGAATCCTGAATTATCTTTGCCATACTAACTCCTAAAATGAAATAGTACCTAGCGGGTTTTTATTTGGATGCATTCGAATTATTAAAGAAAACTTATGTCAAGCTAAGTAAGAAGGATAAATTAACTGAAAACAATATTGATGATTATTTTTTTTTGGACCATTAATGAATGTAAGATATATTTTAAATTGATTTAAATTTTTACATATTATAATTATCATTTTGATATTTTTTTACTACATTTGAATAATATACTATACAAATATGTTTACAAGTAGTATCAAAATAAAGGACGTTAAATCAGAAATTGGTCTACTGGTGAAGTCGTATCGAAAAGGTGAAAAGCTTTCAATGCAAGAACTTGCCGATAAACTGGAACTTTCGCGCATCACTATTCAGAATTTAGAATCGGGAAAGAATTTCACGATTGACACCTTACTGAAAGCCTTACAATATTTTGATAAGTTGAGTGCTTTCAATGACTTTGTGAAAGGAAAAAGAAGCGAAAACGAAGATGTTGAATCTTTATACTAAGTAGATGGCAAAGAATGATATCATCAGTGTTTTTTGTTTCGGTCAGGAGATCGGACGAATTGGTTTGGATGAAGACCAACATAGATCGTCTTTTCAATACAATCCGGAATTCCTTCAAAGCAATCAGTATTCGAGCTTGTTCCCGCTAACAGGTGTGCTAAAAAGAGCACCAAAAGTGCAGCTGTTCAGCCAATTTAATTCTGAAACGTTTCGTGGATTGCCGCCTATGATTGCCGATTCATTACCCGATGTATTCGGAAATATTATTTTCAAGAAATGGTTAGAATCGAGTGATCAACAGTTCAGTCAAATTTCTGTGATTGAACAATTGGCGTATGTGGCAGATCGCGGAATGGGAGCATTGGAATATCGACCGAGTAAGGAACTACCGCAAACATCAAGCATTGATCTCACAGAAATTATCACTGTCTTAAAAGCAGTACTTCACACTAAAGAGGATCTGCATGAATCGCGTTTAAATCATGAGGCCTTGTTGAATATTTTTAAGATTGGATCTTCTGCAGGAGGTGCAAGACCAAAAATCTTGATTTCAGAAAACACAGAAACGGGTGAAATCATTCCTGGAGATTTGAATCATTCTTCGGACTATCGTCATTATTTAGTCAAACTGAATTTAGACGACGAATTGGGTTATAACCGTGAAGTAATCGAATATTGTTATTATCTCACTGCAACGTATCTGGAAATAACGATGATGTCGTCTAAACTCATTGAACAAAAACATTTTGCGACTGAACGATTCGACCGAATTAATGGAATAAAAAAACATATTCTCACCGCAAGTGGTTTAACAGGTTGGGATTTTCAGAGTCCGAAAGATTCTAGTTATGAAAATCTCTTTGAATTGGCCTTATTCTTAAAAGTCCCTCATCGCGAAATAGAAGAGTTGTTCAAACGTATGGTATTCAATATTATCTTTAGTAATACGGATGATCATTTAAAAAATCACTCCTTTATTTATAATGAAGTGGAAGATAAATGGAATATCTCTCCAGCATACGACCTTACCTATTCGCTGAATCCATTGATGAACTATACAAGAACGAGTAGAGCATTATCTGTAAACGGCAAAAGGGTTGACCTTTCACTCAAAGATGTTTTAACCATTGCAGAAAAATTCACGATTAAAAATGCTAAAAATGTGATTTTAGAATTACAGGATGCAATTGACTTTTGGAATATCCAAGCAAGTGAATTAGAAATCCCAACAAATATTATTCAAAGTATCAATAACGATTTTGTGCGATTGATTTGATAAATTGCAAAAATAATTCTTTGACTAAATCAACAACCATGAAAGCAAACGGAACAACTGTTGAAGAAATTCTTGCAAATCTATCAGAAGAAAGGATTGAACCATTCAATAAACTACATGAAATCATTGTGAAAAATCTCCCTTCAGGATTTGAACCAGGAATCAGCTATGGAGGTTTAGGTTATGTAATTCCACATTCGCTTTATCCAAATGGTTATCATTGCAAACCAAGTGAGCCATTACCTTTCGCTGGAATTGCATCACAAAAAGGATCAATTAACTTTTATCACATGGGAATTTACGCAGATCCTCAATTATTGGATTGGTTTGTTTCCGAATACCCAAAGCAAAGCAAACAAAAACTGGACATGGGTAAAAGTTGTATCCGCTTTAAAAAATTGGATGCTATTCCCTATGAACTTATTGGGGAATTGATGAAAAAGATGACTGCTCAAGATTGGATTGATAAGTATGAATCAGCATACAACCCAAAGACAAGAACTAAAAAGAAATAGTATCAATCGCCCTAGTTGACAAACCAGTGCGATTGAATTTTAACTCAACTGATCTAACTCGCCTACTTTCCTTAAAAATCCTTCCTCCAATTTTTGAAATAAATTTCATTAGAGCCGTTTTTCTATTAGTCAGATCAATAAAAATTCTATGCGGATCTTCAACTTGAACGTGAAAGACAGATTGCAAAGCCGCACAGATTTCCTTGATTTTATGGGGTGTGGTGGCTGAGCTTGTCTTTTTCAATGGCTGAACTTGTCTTTTTCAATGGCTGAGCTTGTCTTTTTCGGTGGCTGAGGTGTCTTTTTCGGTGGCTGAGCTTATCTTTTTCGGTGGCTGAGCTTGTCGAAGCCACAAAAAAAGGAATTACTCTCGTAATTCCTTTCTGTTGGCCCACCAGGGCTCGAACCTGGACTCTTCGGTACCAAAAACCGACGTGTTGCCAGTTACACCATGGGCCAATTAAAACACTACTACTGGCTAGCAATGCGAGGGCAAATTTAGTAACAAAATTTAATTTCAAACGAAAAAAATTAAAAAAAATCAAGAAAATTTTATTCTGAACACCTCTTTTATGAAGATTTTGGCATTTTTTCACTTTTCAACAGTAAGAATCTAGGTATATATTTTTAAATTCGCAACGCTCAATCTATAAAATGGATTGTTTTGCCACTAATGGCCTATATTTAGACTAAAAGAAAACAAATGAGTTACAAAAAAGCAAATGCATACCTGGGTTGGTTGGTTTTTCTAATGGCAACAGTTGTTTACTTCATTACGATTGAAGATACTGTTAGTTTATGGGATTGCGGAGAATATATTACTGCAGCATATAAATTGGAAGTTGGTCACCCACCAGGTGCTCCATTGTTTATGGTGATTGGTAGATTGTTCACTTTCTTTGCTGATACAGAAAACGTAGCTGTTTGGATCAATAGATTATCAGCAATTTCAAGTTCTTTGACGATTCTGTTTATGTTTTGGTCCATTACAATGCTGTTAAAAAAAATCGCATTAAAGGATAAAAATGAACTTTCAAGTGCTGATACAATTGCAATTTTCGGAAGTGCGTTGGTTGGTTCATTGGCATATACTTTTTCAGATTCATTCTGGTTCTCAGCTGTAGAAGGTGAAGTATATGCAATGGCATCTTTGTTTACAGCAGCTATTTTCTGGGCAATCTTGAAGTGGGATGAAGAAATGGCTGAATTACAAAACGGTACTTTATCAAATGAATATGCTCCAAATCGTTGGATTTTGTTAATTATGTTCCTGCTTGGATTGGCAATTGGAGTCCATTTATTAGGAATCCTTGTTGTTCCAGCAATTAGTTTTGTAATGTATTTCCGTCACAAAAAAGTGGCTGATTTCAAAGGGATTTTCCTCACAGGAATTCTTTCCGTTTTTATTCTTGGGTTTATTCAAGAAGCAATTATTCCAGGTTCAATTTCAATGGCTTCTGCTTTTGAAGTAGCTTTTGTGAACTCTTTCGGTTTACCATTCTTTTCAGGAACTCTTTTCTTCTTTGCACTTCTAGTTATCGGATGTGTATGGCTGATCCGTTATGCGAGAAAGAAAGGGAATGCCATTATTTATAACGCAACAATGGGTTTAATTCTATTGTTAATTGGATACGGATCTTTTGCGGTAATCGTTATTCGTTCAAACGCAAATACACCATTAGATGAAAACGATCCAGAAAATTTGGTAACGCTTCACTCGTATTTGAAACGTGAACAATATGGTTCTGCTCCTATTTTGTTTGGACCTATGTGGAATTCAACCGAAAATGATCCATCGCTTTATGATAGCCGTTCGCCATTTTATCTGCGTCGATTTGTTGTAACAAAAGGAGATGTAGTTCTTAAAGCGTATAAAGATGAAAAGGCTGCAAATAAATATGCGAAAGATAATGGTGGTTCTGTTGAAGAAAAATATTTTGAATCAAATGCAACAGAACGATTAAACAGTGTTGCAACTTATGCCCAAACAACCTTCTTCCCAAGAATGTACTGGTCGCAAGAAGCTGCTAGAATTGAAGGGTATGCGAAATGGTCTGGATATGACGCTAATGATGATAGTGTAACTGAAAAAGGAAAAGATGGGAAACGCCTTCCAACTTTTGGAGAAAATATGACCTATTTTATGCGTTACCAAGTTAATTGGATGTACTGGCGTTATTTTATGTGGAATTTTGCTGGTCGTCAAAATGACATCCAAGGTGATGGCGACAACATGCGTGGAAACTGGATTTCAGGTTTTGGTGCAATTGATAATGCCCGTTTAGGAAATCAAGATGAAAATGCACCCTATTTCACATCTGAAAACCCTGCGAATAATAAATTCTTCTTCTTACCCCTAATTCTAGGATTGGTTGGATTCTTCTTCCATTTTTACAGAGCACCAAAAGATGCATTTGTAGTTTTCTTAGCCTTTTTATTTACTGGTTTAGCAATTGTAGTTTATTTGAATCAAAAACCAATGGAACCGAGAGAACGAGATTATGCATATGCAGGTTCATTCTACTTCTTCGCACTCTGGATTGGTATAGGTATTTACGCCATGTATGATGCATTTATTCGCTTCAAGCAAAAAGATTTAATTAAAGCATTGGCCATTGGTGGCGGTGGTTTAGTACTTTTTGCTATTATCGATGGCGGAAGTGAGGTTTCCATGCCGAATACACTTTCATGGTTGTTTATTGCTGGAGTAGGAATAGGCTTATTAGCCGTGATGATGGGACTTAGAAAAGTACTAAAAAAGGATTCTCAAGGAGCCATAGTTGTTAGTTTATTAGGGTTGTTTGTCCCAATAATTATGGGAATGCAAGGGTTTGATGATCATGATAGAAGTTTAAAAACTTCAGCTGATGACTTAGCTCTGAACTACTTGAATTCTTGTGAGCAAAACGGAATCTTATTCACAAATGGCGATAATGATACGTTCCCACTTTGGTATATGCAAGAAGTTGAAGGAAAACGCACTGATGTTCGTGTTTGTAACCTTTCTTTGATGCAAACTGACTGGTATACAGATCAAATGAAAATGAGAGCATATAAGTCTGACCCTCTTCCAATTAAATTTAGAGAAGATCAAATTTTGATGTACGCTGGTAATACGGATCAAGTAATTTTCTCAAATTTATTTGAAATGTTCTACTTGAATGCAAGCGAAGATGTCTTGAGAAAAGTAATTGACATGCGAATTAAAGATAATGCGCAGCAAGTGGTTCAAGCAATAGATATGTTCCATACCCAAATTGGTGCATTTTTAGGAGGCGTTACAGCGACAGACCCATCTGTTTCTGCTAGAATTGAAGTTTTGAAATTAGACTTATCAACGAATTCAGGAAAATCAATTTCGGAGGGTATTTACGCGAAATACCGTGCAGCATTTGAGATTCTTTCTGGAATGCAAAGTGGATTAATTACGTTGCCAGAAGGCCAGGCTCAAGCATTCCAAAACATGATGATGGAGTTTGAAAAACCTTGGGATTCAACTAACTTGAAAGATGCAATGGAATTTGTAAGAGATGACAAAAATTTGGTTGCATATAGTGAACAAAGAATGGTTCGTGTTTTCCCAAGTTCAGGATTTATACTTCCAGTAAATACAGCTAATGCTGTGAAATCTGGCGTTATTCGTGCAGATCAAAAAGATGAGTGTTTCAAAGAATTGCGTTTCAAATTTCAAGCGCGTGGTTTAACACGTGAGCAAGTGATGATGATGGACATTCTCGCAAATAATGACTGGAAACGAGGCATTTATTTCTCAAGCCCTGGTGGATCAGATGTTTCTATTGCTCTTTATGAAGGTAGATATGTGAAACAAAATGGAATGTGCTTTGAATTGAGTCCATTAAAAGATGTAAACATGCGTTATTCTGACAAAATGTATGACAATATGATGAGTCTGTATACATTCGGCGCAATGAATAATGCAGATGTGTTGACTGATTATTATACACGTCGTCACACATCTCAATACCGTTTGCATTTCGCTTCTTTAGCCGATGATTATTTAATGAGAGCAGACCAAGAAAATCAAATACGCGAAAACAAAAAGATGAACATTAAAATGCTTCGTCAAAATGGAGAAAATGCTAAAGCGGATGGCTTAGAAGCGAGTTTAAAAGGTGTTGATGCAAAAATTGCTGGATACAAGAAGAAAGCTGCTAATTTATTGAACCGTTCTTTGGAAGTTATGCCGGCAAGTATCGTTATTGATTATGGCGAACCTACAGCAAATGGTCGTGAAAAATATACCAATGGTGGAGTTTCTTTGAATTCTCATTCTGATGGAGTATTACATGATTATGTGCGCATGTTATACAAGGCAGGCGATAAAAAAGCGGCTGAAGAATTGGGAGAAATTGTAGCAAAGCAATTGGAATCTATTTTCACCTATTTCGAAAAAAGTGATGCCTACTTCGCGGGAAATCCGGAGAATTCAAGTGATTTATTCGCTGCTTTAGATGCTTACTTTAAATTGCATTTGGCCGCAATTGATCCTGCTTATGGGAATCCAAAAGGTGCTTTTGCAGCGCGTACGCAAGCTAAAATTGATAACCTCTACAAAAAAGTGTTCCCAGATATTTACAGCGGTTTATCTGAAAAAGCAAATGATAACGGAGAAAGTATTCGACGTGGATCTAAAGCTGGTAGATATGCAAACATGTTATTTAATTTGCAAGATTATTTAGAGGCAATTGGAGTACATTATGGATATCTAGAAGGACAACAAGCTCCACCAGCGCCAACTGGAAATGGTGAAATGAGTCTGGAGCAAATGATGGAACAAATGCCAATTGCAGATTCTGTGAATGAATAAACATTAAAAATGAGACTTTTCAAAACCCCACGTTTTTTCAGATTGTTATTTCCGAATAAAACGTGGGGTTTTTCACGTCATGAAAATTTCGTTTACCTCACTTTTGATGATGGTCCCGATGAAGAAGTTACGCCATGGGTATTGGATATATTAAAAGAAAACGGTATTTCAGCAACCTTCTTTTGTGTTGGAACAAATGTGCAAAAGCACCCAGAAATCTTTGAAAGAATAGTGCGAGAAGGCCATTCTGTGGGGAATCATGCCATGAAACATGAGCGCGGAACTAAAACAGAAACACCACTTTATTTGCAATCCGTGGAAGAGGCAGCTCGGTTTATTGATTCTAACTTATTCCGACCGCCATATGGCAGAATGACTTTTTATCAAACTAAAGCACTTCGAAAAAAATATGAAATTATTATGTGGTCATGGCTTTCGTATGATTTTGATAAAAGGGTAACAATCGAAACTATTTTGAAAAAAGCAAAAAAGCAAATCAAAAATGGTGACATTCTTGTTCTACATGATAATCCGAAGACGTTTGATCGACTAAAAATCTTATTACCCCAGCTTATTAATAGCTTAACGGTAAAAGGAATGGAGTTTAAGAAAATCACTGTCTAAAATAAATTAATTGATTAAAATTGTCTTAAAATAAACCTCATGAAAAAGCAATTCTTGTTTCTGATTATTACTCTTTTTTGTTCAAACCTTCACTTGTTTTCGCAAGGGAATGAATCATTAATAATGACCGAAGATGAAAATCAAATTAGTATTGCTTGGTTTGAACCGATATATCAATCTAAAAATATTCCAAATATTAAAAATACAGTTGGAAAATATAATAGGATGGAAGTCGGATTTAAACTCCCTGAAAGCATAAATGTAGAAATAAAAAGTTTCCTAAAAAATGGAACAGGAATCAATCCATTTGATCCTAATCAAATCGATTTTAGAATAATTTTGACGGACCCTTATGGTAAAAAAATAACGCGTTTTGCTTTTTATTATGTTCCTTTTATTGAAGACATTGAGAAAGATGTGTTCATTGAAGATACAACTGATTTTAATTGGCGATTTAGGTTTGCACCCCCAACCGTGGGTCAATGGAAATTGGATGTGGAGTTAATTCTAGCTGGTTCTAAAACTAATCAAGAAGGTCTTACTTTTGAAACAGAGGATTCAAGTCAAAAAGGGACATTGCAAGTTACCAATACGGGTGAAAACTCAGATCGTTGGTTGAAATTCAGTGAGACAAATGATCCCTTTTTCGCTGTTACAAATAATATTTCAAGTGGTGGATTTTATGGGTATTTACCATCTCAAAATCGCCGTCAAATAAATGGTGTAAAAGAGTTAATAGATGCCAAAGGAAATTTCACACGCTTTGAATTAAGTGCACAAGGACCATTGCCAGATTGGCCAATTTACAATAATTACCAAAATAAGTTTGATGAGATGTATGCCTTCGACCAATTGGTAAATGTTTGTGAAGACAATGATGTATATTTTACGCTGTTTCGACACCATGTTGAAGTCTTAGATGGCGGTCACCCAGGTCAACCAAACTGGGATGGGGTAAGTTGGTATGAAAACCCTTATCGCCAAGCATTCAATATAGATAAAATGGAAGATTATTTTTCGAAAGAAGGAATAATAAATTGGCAAAACCACTCATTAAGATATGTTTTTTCAAGATGGGGTTATAGCCCAAATATGGCTTTTTACAGCTATTCAGAAGTAGATCGCTGGTATTCGAAGATTTTTGAAGATAATAAACAAGCTAAAGTTCTTGGACATAATATTGAAGGTGGCGGAACATTAAGTGAAACTGAAGCGATTGGAATGTTAAGCAATTGGATAGAAAACCAACAGATTTATATTACTGAAAATTTAAATAATTCGATTCTATTTTGTCACTCATACGCAAGGACTTCTAAAAAAGAGAATTCAATTAAATTTAAAGGCCTTTATGCTCTAAGCGATGTTATTGGTGTACATGACTATGAGGAAGTTAAAAATGTGAATTTCAAAAGGAGATATGATGAACTAGATCATTGGTGGAAAGTATATCATAAACCAGTTATTTTGGAAGAAATGGGAATGAATAAGATCCCAGTTTTGTGTTGTACAGGAATTGAGTATCACAATAGTATTTGGTCTACAGCATTTATGGGGGATTTTGGAACTGGCATGGAATGGTGGTGGGACAGAGGGATTCACGATTTTGATTACCAAGTAGATCTTTTGAATATCCAAAATTTTTTCAGCGTAGAAGATTTGAAAAAAGGAAATTTCGAGCCACAAAAATGGGATGATATTTCTTCATTCGTTATCCAAGATATTGCCGTTAGAAATAGATTGATAGAAAATTTTGCACTGAAAAGCGATAATGATGAACGTGTTTTAGGATGGGTTCACAATGCAAGTTATTATTGGAGAAATATGGCCAACGATTTACCGTGTTTACAAGAGTTGATTAATTCAAACAAATTAAGTGAGCCCTGTATTGTTGCTAAAAACAACTATTATAATCCTAAAAATAAGAATGAAATAAATGGCGCCCCTATATCTGAATACCATGATATCAGCAAGGAGAACCATTCCGATTTTAAAAATAGCCGCTATAAAGATAGTTATACAGATAAGGGAGGAACAAGGCCAATTGAGGAGCAAGGTGGATTTTTAAATAACCCGACATTTACAGTTAGGTCCCTTAAGAAAAGTTCCGGTTCAAAGAAGAATTGGTACAAAATAGAATTTTTCTATACGCATGGCTCAAATCTGAATGTGGTTAACGAGTTTACACAAATAATTCACACTGAACTTGATGGTGATTTAAAACCACATGTTCCGAATTTAAATGATGCTAATCCTGACTATGCATATAAAATAACATATATTGGAAGGCATAAAAAGAATGCAGAAATCTTGAAAGTAAGATAGATTTAACCCAAATTCGTTACTTTTTACGTTTGTAAATTGGAACGGTTGAGCATGGTTCACCGTACATAATACTTTTGGCAACTGGCTGAAGGAAATGAATTAATTCAACCATGGCAAAATCTGGACAAGAGACATCCGAACAACCTTTTATTATGATTTTTCCATCCTTAAATTCTTCTGAATTTAAATCATGAATTGCTGTCTTTATTAACTGTTTTTCGAGATCGAGTTTTGATCCTACTAAATATTCTGAAGCAAATTCATTTATGTGCGAAGCAACTAGCATAAAAGCCCATGTTGGAACAATTGCATCTGCCGAACAATGAATAAATACAGCTTTATTTTGATAAACAGTCCAATCATTTTCCTTTATCCAAAGTCTGAAATCTTTTTCTTTTAATATTAAGCCTTGCCACAATTGATCAGCAATGTCAATTCCTATTAATTCATTTTTTGGTTTGAAATCGGCTAAATCCATTGGAATTAAGCCACTATCCTGAACACGATTTACAATTTCTTCCATACCGTAAATTTAAACATTCTATATTCAAATCAATCAAATCAAATCCTCAAATAAAATCTTCAAATCCTTCCAATCTTCAAATCAAATCCTCAAATCCTCAAATCCTGCCAATCTTCAAATCTTCAAATCCTCAAATCCTCAAATCATTTTACATTGATACTAACACTTCAAGCATTATCTTTGATGAAAATATAGTAACATGAAAATTTTCACCTTTATTTCGTTGTTTTTTCTTTTCGTAGCATGTTCAAGTCCAACTAATAACCTTATTGGTAAATGGAAATTAGAATCCATTGACTATTCCCCATATTTCGCTGAAGTATCAGAAGAAGTTAAAACGATGTTTCAAGAAAAAATGGAAGCTCAAACAAAAAGAATGATGGGAAAAACTTTTTTTGAATTTAAGAAAGATAATTCAATGCGTTTGGAATCCCCTAATTTTGAAAATATAATTGTCCCTTTTCATGGGAAATGGAACTTTAATAATGCCAAAGATTCAGTTATTTTTGATTTAGATGGCGAAGAGCATTATAAAATAAAGACATTGACAGTGAACAAATTAGTTTTGTCTACCGACGAATCACCAAAAAGAATTCTAAGTTTCTCCAAAATCGATTTATAGAACATCTCTAACCTCTATTCCAAACACCAAACAAGACAACTTGTCAGCGAAAAGCAATAGGCATGGCTTTTGACAATTTGGCGTCGTGAAACAACGAAATCATCCTTTTGGTTCTTCTTTTGAAGCTTTCCTTTATCCAACTTTGGTACTTATTGCCATGTGGTTGATATATTGGGCGGAACACTTATTTAGATTTGAATTTCATAAGTTGGGGGTGTTGCCAAGATCCATTGAAGGTTTAAAAGGGATTTTATTTATGCCCTTAATTCATTCAAAGGAAGAAATTCAGCATATTGTAAACAATTCAATTCCAACCTTTTTCCTTTTAGCTGCATTGATCTATTTCTACAGAGAAATCGCGTTGAAAGTGTTTTTTTATGGTTGGTTATTTACTGGTTTATTACTATGGATTTACGCTCAAAATAAAGGTTCGTATCACATTGGAATGAGCGGATTGATTTATATGCTTGTAGGGTTTTTATTTGTTTCTGGTGTTTTGAGAAAATTCCTACCATTACAAGCGATTTCACTTTTCATTGTTTTTCTTTATGGCAGCATGATTTGGGGAGTATTTCCTATGAAAGAACGTGTTTCTTGGGAAGGTCATTTGATGGGTTTAAGTGTAGGTGTTGTACTAGCATTTTTATTCAGGGAAAATGGCCCTCAACGACCAAAATTTCAATATGAAATTGAAAAGGAAATGGGAATAGAACCAATCGATTTTGAAGCTATTTGGGTTGAAAAAGTTCGCTTAGCTGAATTAGCAGAAAAAGAGGAAAGATTAAGACATGAACAAGATCATAATCATAATATTGTTTACCATTATGTCCCAACTAATCCAGAAGATAAACCGAAGGGTGAAAATGATCTATAATTCTGCCAGTGCCGATTGAAACTTCATTCCAAGCTTTTGATTCAAATTCAATGCAATAATAATCACTGGTTCTCATTGCTATTGAATCATCCGCTATATAAGAAGCAAACTCAGAAATCCCATCATTGTGCCCAATAATCATTAATTCTTTTCCGTGGTTGAGTTCCCATATTTTCTTT
Organism: Flavobacteriales bacterium; assembly: GCA_947470515.1. GTDB lineage: Bacteria > Bacteroidota > Bacteroidia > Flavobacteriales_D > Crocinitomicaceae > M0103. Next base: position 42,814 of record CANITF010000002.1, on the reverse strand, counting down.
AAATAAACCTCTCGATCACACAAATATAAATCGTTTAAAAGAGAAATTTCTCCCATGGAATTTAAATGTTGAAGTATTGATAATGTTTCTTTTGTTCTAATTGCAGTTGAACACCAAGTTAGTAAAGGTTTTATTTCTTTTGTATTTAAATAAGAGCCCAAAACATTAGCTTGAACAACTCCTTTTGGAAGTAATTTTCGATCGAAATCGTTGACATAAAGTGTTGAAGGACTCGTTTTCGCATGTCGAATAAGGTGAATTTTCATTTTTTCATTTTTTTTACCCAACCAATTGAATAGGATGTTCGTTCAAAAGTAATGAAAACGAATCATTTAGTGATTGAGTTTTAAATAGGGGATAAGTTGTGTTTGATTTTGAAAAATAAGAGGTATATTGCATAGTAACTTCAAAATAAAGCGCTTAGTACAAATTATGGATGTCACGCCTGATATATTAAATGCATGTAAACGTGATGACCGAAGAGCTATACAGTTCTTGTATGAGTGCTGCTTTAAAAAACTTATGCCTATATGTTTTCGTTATCATAAAAATGAAGAGGATGCGCATGCTTCACTCAACATTGGCTTTATGAAAATATTAAAAGGGATAGAAACAGTTGGGGAAAATGTGAATTTTCCAGCTTGGTCTAAACGAATAATGGTGAATACGTTAATTGATGAATACCGAAAGAAAAAAAATTATTTAAGTCATATTTCGGCCAAAGAAACTGAGCGAGAATTGGATTTTCACGCAGAATCGACAGCGAATGAGGCTGAAAGTGATTTGGGATATGAAACACTACTAAAACTAATAAAACAACTTCCAGAAATTAGTGGAAAAGTTTTCAATTTATACATCATTGATGGCTTTAACCACAAGGAAATAGGTAATTTATTGGGTATTTCAGAAGGGACATCTAAATGGCATTTGTCAACTGCTAGAAAAATATTGAGAGAGAAATTAGATAAAATTGAAAATCATAACCAAAGGATGGTAATATGAGTTGGACGGACGAGGAAATAGATAAAATATTTGGGGAGGCTGCTGATAAGCAGGTTTTTGAATATCGCTCTGAATATTGGAATGATATTGAAAAACAATTGCCTATTCAAAAGCAAAGTAAACGAGCATATTGGTGGTGGACCGTAAATATATTTTTCTTAGGATTTCTAGGATTTCTAGCATTTGACGCAAGTAAAGAAACGGATGTTGCTATTCAAAATAATACTATATCAAAGACGAATCCTATTTCAAGAGCATCAGGAACAGAAAACACATTATTAACGAATAAAACTAATACAATTCAAAAAACAAAATTAGAAATAGAAGAAAATCAGGTTATTGAAAAAACGGCGAATTTAAAGAGTAGTAGCAATACTACTTTGATTAATCATGAAAATTTCGCTCCTATTACACCAGTAAAAAGTGAATTAGATAAAGTTGATTTAAATCAAAATAGAAAAGTTGAAATTGAGACTATTCCTGAAAATCAGATTGTTGATTTAGAATCGGAAGCTTCAATTTTGATAGGACAAGTAAATAGTAATAATTCAAGTGAGATTATTGAATTGAAAGCTGAGTTACAAGATGAATTGATTGAAAATGATAAGCTGGAATTGAATACAAAAGCAGTGTTTATTTCAGAAAATGTTTCGAATTTGGAACCAGTATTGTTTCCTTATAAGAAAGACAAGTTGAGAAAAATGTATGTTGAAGTATTTGGTGGAGTAGGGCAGTCTTATATTAAGAATGAAACGAATCAGAATGTGGTTAATGCTACAATTGGTGGTGTTGTAGGACTTTCTTTTCCTGTAAAACGATTCAATATTTCTGCTGGTCTTGGCTTACAAGGGACTAAATTTGATCAATTAAATATTTTAGAAAGAACTAAAATTTATGGTTTAGGGTCAGAAATATTAGAGAATTCATATGAATTTAGTTCTATTTACTCATTGACAATTCCTCTTTCAGCAACATATACTATTGGACGCCATTCAATGAATTTAGGTATTACAAGTAATATCAATTTAATGACGCAATTGAAGCACCGTCAAACATTGGATGGTGATTTCAAATCGTATAATGTAGGTTTTTCAGATGTGAGTTTCTTCAATCGATTTGGATTGCTCCCATCATTAGGATATTCCTTCCACATCAATGAAAAAACCCAAATCGGTATTCGAATGAATATTCAATTATTGCAACAAATTCAATCAAAACGTTTTATTGGCGCACCTTTGAATTTTCCAATTGACGGACAAATTTATTTAAAGCGAACTTTAGATTTTTAAAATGAAAAAAAGATTTTTAACACTATTACTTCTCACGTTTATAACGCTAGTTTCTTCTTGCAAAAAAGAAGTTGTTGAAAAACCATTATCTGAAACTGAACCCGTTTTTCGTGCAGATGGAACAATTGGAGATGATGATTTTTCATTTGTTGCAGGAAAAGATAATTTCTTTATGAATACGATGAGTGAAACGTTTAATGGTATAGATTTTTACTCGGGACGATTAAGCGATGGTGTTTCTGAATTAGAAATGGGTATTTATCAAGGAAACAATGATATTCCTGCAAATGTTTTTTCTCAAAGCTTACCGAACTTCACCTCAGTAGCGATGAATCCTATGCAGCCTTTAGCATATTTAACAAAGGATTGTTTTCCGAATAATATGTTAATTCAAGAAGTAAAATGGTTTGTCGATGATGCGTTTGTTGGTGTAAATTCAATTACATTGAATGAACCAGGCAAGTTTAATGTATGCGCTGTTGTTACGTTCAATGATGGTTCTGTTAGTTCTCTTTGTAATGAGATGATTGTTGGATTTGCAAAACATGCTACTGGACAAATAAGACATTTATTAACCTCAAATGGAGAACTTCAAACTTGGATAGAAGAGGATCTTGTGCCTGTGCAATCTGTAAAATGGTTTATTGATGGAGTTTATGCAACAAACGCTGTCAAATTGGATCAATATATCAGCGAAGAGAATCATTTAATAACGGCCGAAATAATTTTCACAAATGGTGTTAAAAGGAAGAAATCTGTGTTGATTGACGGCACTAATAACGGATTTTTTATTGATGATTTTTCTTTTTTTGAAAGCTATTTAAGTAGTTTTTATTGGGATTTTAAAACTGCAATTTCACTGAAGATAAATGGAAAACAATACGATTCTAAAAACGCACCAAATCAACTTTCAATAGTTGAAATTAATGAGATAAATTATTATGGAATAAATGGCGCTGGTAAAGCAGTATTCAAAATTTCTGCCGATGTCACCTGTAACTTGAGAGAAGCAGGTAGCAATGTTGTTTTCCCATTTCAATGTTCTACGGTTTTCGGAATTGAAATTGATTAATAGAAAATCTCAAACTTTATTCTACTTTTGTAAAAAAATCACTTGAATGAAAATAGTTCTACTCATTATTACCGCAACAATTAGTTTATCAATAAATGCTCAAATTCAACTTACACAAGCTGATTTTGCAACAGCAGCAGACACAGTAAGAATGAGTCAGGCTTCAGATAATGGGTATGATTACATATCAACTGGACCTGCTTCCGTGTGGGATTTTTCAGCATTGACGCCCAATTCACAAATTATAAAAGATTTCAAAGCTACATCTTCTGCACCATTTTTTGTTCAATTCCTTTTGGGATCATTTGCTCCTACTAGTTATAATTCAACTTATTATCTCGAATCTACTGCGATTCCTGTTGCTCAAATCACCTCTTTTTTACCAGTAACTATTGAAAATATATACCAATTTACAAGAAGTACAGCTGATTCTTTAACAACCGTTGGGCTTTCAATGAATATTAGCGGAACTGAAATTCCTTTTCAATCAGATACAATTGAAACTCATTATGATTTACCGCTTGATTTCGGAAATTCTCATTATTCTCGAGGATATACTTTGATAGATTTCAATCCTGTTTTAGATGCTAAATGGAATCAACACAGGGAACGCACAACAACTGTTGACGGTTTCGGCACAATAATTACGCCTTATGGAACCTTTGATGTTTTAAGAGTGAAGCATGATATTGTAGAAGTAGATTCTATTTATTATACCTTCCCGTTTGTTGGAGCTCTTTGGATTCCACTTCCAATTCCAACGACTCATGAATATGAATGGTGGACAAATGGCGAAAAAGAACCTATTTTGAGAATTACTAGTAATGAAATTCTAGGAAATGAAGCTGTCACAGCTATCGAATATCGTGATATAGATCGGTATTTAGATGCTGGAATCTCTGATTTAACAAGTGAATTCAAAGTTTACCCAAATCCAGCAACAACTGAAGTTAATATTTCAGCTAAGCAAGGATTTTCAGGATTTAAAGTGTTTGATTCTAAAGGAATTCTTATTGAATCGAAAGTTCTTGATATGCAAATGGAAACTCAAATTGATGTTGCTAATTATGCAGTTGGAGTATATCAAATTCAACTTATTTCTGGAACGAATAGTACAGTAAAAACTTTCGTTAAACGATAACCCATTTTCTATTCGTATCTTTGCTCAAAGGCAAATCGGTCTATCGCTGTTCCGATTCATCGGGAGAGAGGAAAGTCCGGGCAGTACAGAGCGCCGTACTTCTTAACGGGAAGGCTTCAACTATGTTGGGGACAGAAAGTGCCACAGAAAGGAAAACTACCTCGATGGGATGTATCTCATTGGGGAAAAGGTGAAAAGGTGGGGTAAGAGCTCACCGTTCAGGCAGTGATGTCGGAAGCAAGGTAAACCTTACGGACTGAAAGATCATGTATACTGGGGCTTGAGGGTTGCTCGCCTAATCCCAGAGGGTAGATCGATAGATCTTGTCAGTGATGGCAAGGGTAGAGAAATGATAGACTTTTTGACCTCGTGTCAGAAAACAGAACCCGGCTTATAGATTTGCCTTTTATTTTTTATTCTCGATTCAATTTAAAGTTGATAGAATGGTTTTTAATCTATCGTAATTACTAACAAGTTGCAGAGGAGAAACAGGATACTTCTTGAACCTTAAATTCTGCTGATAACTATAAATACTCGCCTCATCTGCATTAATCGGAAATTTATAAAATACATTGTTTAAACGATCGTTGACAGCTTTTGTTAGAATTAATTGAAAAAACTTAAGGCTGTTTGTGAAGTTTGGCGCTTGTTTAACTATACCAAAACAAACCATGTTATAATAACTTCCACCAATATGTTGATTTGGAAAAATAAGCCTTCCTTTTTTGTAGATTGACTTTTTATCAGCTTGGCTTTCTCTATAATTTGAATAGGTAGTTAGATGAATTTTGCAAGGACCTAAACTATCTGAAAATGATTGCCGATTTTGCTTATTGCTTTCAAATTGCGTGATCCAGGATTGGGCATTGAAGGTTGATTTCGGATCAATTTTTCTCGCAATAAATGAATAAAAAGGAAACCAATTTGTTTCGTTAGTCAAATCTGAAGACCAACGATTTTCTTTCAATAAATTTCTATAGGTTTTAATTTTCTGAAGTGTATCATCAATAGAATAGAAAACATAAGGGTCAATGCCAATTCCCGCCCAACTTTTGGATTTTGAAATGTGCTTAGTTGGAAGTTGCTCAGGGAAACTTTCTAATGGTAAAGTTTGTAATAATTGAGCTTTATCAAGATTATTCATATCATAAATAGAGGCAAGAATAACTGCATCAATATCACTGTTTAGACCTTCAGTTCGTAATTTATGTTTGATACTATCAGCCGATAAATGGATAATTCGAACTTTTATTCCAGCTGATTTTTTGAAATTTTTAAAAAGTTTCGCGTCTTTTGATTTAAGACAATCAGAAGCAATAATTAAATATTGATTTTTATTTGGATGTGCTTTTTCAAGGTTGCAGGCTATCAAACATGCAAGCATCAAGGTACTTAATAGAAAATGCGCTAATTTAATCATGGTACAAAGATATTCAACATTCTCAGTTCATAGTTTCAATGGTTTGAAATAATTATCTTTGCAAGAAAAAAACGTGGAGATAGCAATGGATTCTGGAAAAAAAATGACAATAAAAGTCAAGCAAATTATTGAGACACTAAATTCTGGAAATGAATTAAAAATAAGTAGTGCAATTAGCACGCTTCAAACAAATGGTGACCCATCAATTCTTGAGCCTTTAGTGAGGCTTTTACTAACTGAACTATCTTCAAAAAATCGTACGGAAATTGTTGAATTCCTTTGTAGTTTGAAAGATAGCAGAGCGGTTGACGAAATGATGCGAATAATTGCCGATACAAACTATTTGAGTTTACGTCAAGTTCTCTTATCTACGCTTTGGAATAGTAAATTGGATTACAGCTATTTCTTGCCTGAATTTGTTGAAATCGCAGTTGATGGAAACTTCATGGAAGCATTAGAATGCTTGACGATTATTGAAAATCTAGAAGGAACATTCGAAGAAAGACACATTTTGGAAAGTCAATTGCATTTGAGTGATTATGTGAAAGATACAGATCCAAAAGACCCACAAAAGGCTCAAATAATGAGTGAAATTGCTCTATTAATCAAAGATTTTGACAACATGGATGCCGACGATATTGATTTTTACAATGATTGATTCTAAAAAAGTAAAAAGTAAAAAGTAAAAAGTGGGGAGTGTTGGGCGATGCAATGAGCTTGTCGAATTGTGAGGAGCAATTACCGGAAGATTTAAAGTTGATTTCCTATGTGCCTATGTGCCTATGTGGTGAAAAAAGTAAAAAGTAAAAAGTTTGGAGTGAGTAGCGATGCAATGAGCTTGTCGAATTGTGAGGAGCAATTACCGGAAGATTTAAAGTTGATTTCCTATGTGTCCTATGTGCCTATGTGGTGAAAAAGTAAAAAGTAACAAGTAAAAAGGTACCTGAGCTAGAGTCGAAGGTCCTTTTTCCTAAATCCCCACTTTTTTTAAAGCTAGAATTCCCAACCAAATCGTTCTTTTATAATCGAATGCGTAAAGTTTTTTACGTCCTCATTTTCAATCTTAGAAATCACATCTTCAATAAAGGCTGAGATCATTAAGTGTCGCGCTGATTTTTCTGAAATACCACGAGCTCTCAGATAAAATACAGCTTCCTCATTCAATTGACCTGTTGTGGAACCATGAGAACATTTTACATCATCTGCATAAATTTCTAATTCTGGCTTCGAGTTGACAGTAGCGTCATCACTCAATAATACATTTGCATTTGACTGAAACGCATTGATTTTTTGTGAATCTTTTCTTACAAATACTTTCCCGTTAAAAACCGCAGTTGCTTTATCATCAATAACACCTTTATACAATTCGTGGGATTCGCAATGTGCTGCTTTATGATCAACCACAGTATGGTTATCGACATGTTGATTTTCTTTTAATAGGTATATACCATTCAAATGTGTTTCGCAATTTGTGCCATTTACTTCTATGTTTAGGTTATTTCTAACCAAAGTACCATTCAAAGTAATCGTATTTATTGAAAAATTAGAATTTTTTTCTTGCGCAACTTGATCAGTGGAGATGTGAAAACTATTTTCTGTTTCACATTGTAATTTATTAATCGTGAGCATTGCATTTTCAGCAATATTAATTTCGTTTATTACGTTTGTAAAAGCCTTTTCAGCTTCTAAAGAGTAATAACTTTGAATAATTTCTGCTTTTGAAAAAGGTGCTAATTGAATATAATTTCTTGTATTAGCGATGGTATTTGAACCACTTAACAAATGTATAAATTGAATAGGTTCGTTAATTACAACATTTTTATCAATTGAAATAAACATCCCATCGACAGCAAAAAGAGTATTTATTGCATTGAAAACTTCATTTTCGAGTTTTATATTGGCACCTAAATTCTTCAATTCTTCCTTAGAACATCCGGTTAAAGGTTTAATTGTAGCTCCTTTTGGAAATTCGCCAGAAGATAAGTCACTTCTAAAAAGCCCATTTTCATAGACAAAAGTCAGCCCATTTTTCGAAACTTGAAATAGACTATTTATTTTTTCTCTAGAAAGATTTCCAACTCTGTCTATTTTATTTTCTAATTTGATTCCTGTAATTTTTCCTAGACGAGTGTATTTCCAGGCTTCGTTTCTTGTCGTCGGAAAATCCATTGATTCAATTACCTCTTGAGCCTTATGTGTGATTTTTTGATCAAGTGGTAATAATGTTTTTGATAATTTATCTACAAAAGCACTAAGTTTTGAATCTTGTAATATATCGTTCATACTTAGTTTTTTAATGAGTTTCAACTTCAGCTTTGATCCAATCATAGCCTTTTTCTTCTAATTCTAAAGCCAATTCTTTTGTCCCAGATTTTACAATTCTACCATCATAAAGTACATGCACGAAATCAGGAATAATGTGATCTAAAAGTCTTTGATAATGTGTGATTACAATAGTGGCATTTTTGTCAGATTTTAATTTATTGACACCATTGGCAACAATTCTCAAAGCATCAATATCTAAACCTGAGTCTGTTTCATCTAAAATTGCCAACTTCGGCTCGAGCATGGCCATTTGAAAAATCTCGTTGCGTTTTTTTTCTCCTCCAGAAAAACCTTCATTAACCGAACGGGAAGCAAGTTTTGAATCCAACTCAACTAAAGCTGATTTTTCTTTTACTCTCGCTAAGAAATCTTTCGCTGAAATTTGTTCTTCACCCTTATAGTCGCGAATCTCATTCAATGAAGTTCTTAGAAAATTTATGTTTGAAACACCTGGAATCTCTATTGGATATTGAAAAGCTAAGAATAATCCTTCTCTCGCTCGATCTTCTGTAGATAATTCTAACAAATCTTGACCATCAAAATCAACAGTTCCTTCCGTTATCTCATACTCTTCGCGTCCAGCTAAAACTGAAGCTAAAGTGCTTTTTCCTGCACCATTAGGTCCCATTATTGCATGGATTTCTCCTGCTTTAACTTCAAGGTTTAATCCTTTTAGTATTTCTTTGCCATCAATTGAGGCGTGTAAATTTGAAATCTTAATCATACTATTATTTTTTTTTCCGAATTCCCAATAAATTTGGTCACTGAGTCTATCGAAGTGCCGAATTCCTAATAAATTTGTTCACTGAGTCCATCTAAGTGCCGAATTTCGAATTATTTGTTATCCTACTGATCCTTCTAAACTTATCTCTAAGAGTTTTTGTGCTTCAACTGCAAATTCCATTGGCAATTGATTTAAAACTTCTTTACAATAACCATTAACGATTAATGAAATGGCTTTTTCAATATTGATTCCTCTTTGTTGGCAATAAAAAATTTGATCTTCACCAATTTTGGAGGTTGTTGCTTCGTGTTCTATTTTTGCAGAACTGTTTTTACATTCGATATAAGGGAATGTATGAGCACCACATTCATCAGACATCAAAAGTGAATCACATTGTGAAAAATTTCGAGCATTCGTGGCATTCTTATGAATTTGAACTAAACCACGATACGAGTTTTGCGATTTTCCAGCAGAGATACCTTTAGAAATAATAGTGCTCTTTGTGTTTTTCCCTAAATGAATCATCTTGGTTCCAGTATCTGCTTGCTGATAATTATTCGTTACAGCAACAGAATAGAATTCACCTACAGAATTATCACCTTTTAAAATACAAGATGGATATTTCCATGTTACTGCTGATCCAGTTTCTACTTGAGTCCAAGATATTTTTGCATTTCGTTCACAAATACCTCGTTTTGTTACAAAATTAAATATACCACCAATTCCTTCTTTATTTCCTGGATACCAATTTTGTACTGTCGAATATTTAATTTCTGCATTTTCTAGTGCAATCAACTCAACAACTGCCGCGTGCAATTGGTTTTCATCTCTTTGAGGAGCAGTACAACCTTCCAAATAGGAAACAAAAGAACCTTCGTCAGCAACAACTAATGTGCGTTCGAATTGACCAGTTCCACCTTCGTTAATTCTGAAATAAGTTGATAATTCCATTGGACATCTCACCCCTTTAGGAATGTAGCAAAAAGAACCATCAGTAAAAACTGCAGAATTTAAAGCTGCATAAAAATTATCACTTGTTGGAACAACAGTACCCATGTGTTTTCTAACGAGTTCTGGATGTTCTTGAACAGCTTCAGAAAAAGAACAAAAAATTATTCCTAATTCGTTCAGTTTGGACTTAAATGAAGTAGCAACAGAAACGGAATCCATTACGAAATCGACAGCTACGCCAGTTAATCTTTTTTGTTCTTCCATTGAAATACCCAATTTTTTCATGGTTTCTTTCATTTCTGGATCAACATCGTCCCAAGATTCGTATTTTTTAGTTTGTTTCGGTGCAGAATAAAAACAGATTTCTTGCATGTTTGGTTTTGTGTAATGCACATGAGCCCATGAAGGTTCTGTCATTGTTTTCCATGTTGCAAAAGCTTGTAATCGATGGTCTAATAGCCATTCTGGTTCTTTTTTCTTTGCAGAAATGAAACGAATAATGTCTTCACTTAATCCATTTGGTGCTTTATCTGACTCAATATCCGTTACGAAACCAAATTTATATTCTTGATTTTCTAAATCTTTTGCTAATTCGTTTTCTGTATATGCCATTTTAAAGAAGCGAGAAAGTTGGTTTGTTTATAAAGAGAATGATTCACCACATCCGCATGTTCTTCCTGCATTTGGGTTGTTGAAGACAAAACCTTTGCCATTTAATCCCCCGGAAAAATCTAAGATTGTTCCTATGAGATATAAAAAACTTTTTTTGTCTACTACGACTTTGATTCCATTATCCATGAATTCCTTATCACCCTCGCTCTCAGCATTGTCAAATGTCAATTGATACATTAATCCAGAACAACCTCCACCTTCAACCCCAACTCTAATAAAATAACCGTCTTTACCTTCGTCCTCCATTAAACGAAGTGCTTGCTTTTTTGCGGCATCTGTAACTGTAACCATTTTCTTGTTTATTTAGACTAATTATAAATAAAAGCCAAATTATATGCAAAAATACCACTTTTGTGTTATTGAAACAACATCTTTCAATTATTTATTCTTTAAATTGGGCACAAAAAAAAGCTACTCAACAAAGTAGCTTTTTAAAAAGTTGAAAAAATAATTAATTCTTTACAAACTTTGTAGTTTGAATTCGTAAATCTGAATTGCTTTTCAATGTGTAAAAACCACATTTCAATGATGTTATATCGATAGATTGTTCACTACTAAAAATGTCTTTTTTCAATACAATTTGACCTAAATTATTTATTATTTCAATTTGGGAACCAATTTTTAAATCTGAAATGTTTAATATGTTTTGTGCTGGATTTGGGTAAATTTTTAATGATTTATTCAAAATAGCATCAATTTCTGCAATAGAATTTAAATTTGCTCTTATCATCAAAGCGATATCAAATCCAAAAGTTTCAGCTAATGTCCATGGCTGATTTGTCCAACTTACCCAGCATGTTCCTGAAGTTGAAATGGAACTTGATGCTCCTATCTGTTGCTGGTAGTTTGTGTCTTGTTTTATTGCCAATAAATAAGTGCCTGAGGGTAAATTAAGAGAAGGAATTAGTTTTAAATCATACCATTGATTCATCCCATTTATTATTTTCGATTCTGAAGTAGCCAATAACATTATTGGCATTCCTGATACATCAGTAGAATATACTTCAACTTCGAAGTTTTTTCCTGAAATATTAGTGATGGAATTATCTATTAACGCGGAAATAGATGTCAAAAATTGGCTATTTGTAATTTCAAATAGATTTCCCATATGGCCTTCAAGTCCTCCACCAATGCCAACTCCACCAAAATCATTAATTCCATTATCTCTTGCATAAACAGAATCTGTTACTTCCAAAATATATGATATTGAATTGTCCGCCAAATCTTCATCTGACTCAATGATATCAGAAGTATAAATGATCGTATAAATTCCTGTTGCAGCAGGGGTGTAACTGGTGAGAGAATAATTGGCTGATGCTCCAGCATTAATATTTTGTGGAGATGAAGTAATGTTGTAAACGGAGGTTAAACCTTTTAAAACTTCAATGTTCATTGTTGCTCCAGTGACATTCCCTGCGCCATTTGATGAAATAACTCCATCCTGCACTATGTTACCTACTTGGGATAATGGAATTTTTGTGTATTCATAATCAGCAGTTGCCATATCAACATTGTTAATAAAAGGAACTGTTACACAGAAATTAAAAACATTTCCAGTTCCAGTTCCAACAAAAGGTCCCTGATCGATTCCCATTATTGTCACTGTAAAAGTTGATCCTCCATCTCCCCAGTCATCAACGAAATTTATATCGTAGCAATTGTCGATTGTTAAACATCCTAATGTTTCATAAGTCGTCATATTATTTCCATAACCGCCCGCATTTGCTGTTTGATTTCCAGCTCCAGAACATCCTATTTGTGAAATATTCCCAAAAGAAAAAAGAGTTCCATTTCCGCAACCTGCACCTGCCGGTGTTAAATCCCAAAAACTTTCATATCCCCAAGAATCGGTCGCTACAGCTACATTTACAGTGACTTGTCCGCCTGGGCATTGGGCAAATGTATAAAGCTGAAGAAAAGAAAAGAGTATAGCTATGGCAAGTGATTTCATCTATCGTGTATTTATTAGCAAATATAATCCAAATATATGACGATGCAAAAACGAGTTAAAAGTCCTTTTTTGAGCATAAAAACAGCTGATTTTCATCAAAACATTCTCTATTCTCACAGTATTTTAGATAATTTTTTATATTAGTGCAACTTTCTTTTAAACTAATCGTCTAAGTTAGTGTTAATAATTTTTTTTTATTTTTTATGAAACAATTACTACTATTACTATTTACCTCAGGATGTTTTGCGGTTTCATCACAGACTGCGTCTCAAAACCAACCAGTTAGAATCGAATCGAATGGAGTACAGGTTTTTGAAGCTATTGGTAATGAAAATCCTATCATAACTAATGAACCATTAGCAGTTGTTTCAAAAACAATTAACGATTGGAATCTAGTTGAATGCCAAGATGCATTATATTATATTGATTTAAAAATTCAACTATTAAAGGAGAGTGGAGTGGATTTGGATCAAATGGCTTTTTACGAGCAACAAAAAAATCTAATTAACGAGCGCAAGCAATTTTTAATGTCAAAATAATAGGCTATGAAATACTTAATACTACTTTTTGTATCAACTTTGTTGTTGAATTGTTATGCACAAATTACTCCAAACGGTAATTCAGGTTCTTCAACCACTACATATACAAACGGTGCAACGAATGATCCAATTTATATATGGTGTGCAGATGGATTGTTAAACAATACCGCCTCATTAACTGCTACACCTTCTTCAGGTTCAGGACCTTTTACTTTTAACTGGTACTATCATGATCAAACTAATTTTTCATGGTCTCCTTATATTTCTCAAACAGGTGCTACATCAACTATTAATAATTTATTAAGTGATGGATACCGTGTTGAAATTTATGATGCATCTTCAACTTTAGTTGGTTGTTCAATCGCCTGGGTTTGGAATATGAATAGTGATGTAACTGCCTCACAAAGTCCAACTGCTTGTAATGCTTCAAATTTAGCGGGAACAGTTAGTGCAAATAGCAGTTTCACCTATTATAATCCGCCACCTGCTGAATCTTTAATTACTTCAGCAACTCAAATTAATGTTTGTTTTACTGCTAATCATACGTGGGTTTCCGATTTAGCTTTTTATTTAGTAGGGCCAGCTGCATGCGGCAGTCCGACAATTTTGCTGTCACCTAATCCAGGCGCTATTGGGCAAGGATCAGTATGCAATTCGGGAGATAATGTTAATAATCTTTGTTTTACATCTTCACCTGCCGGAAATTTAAATATTTGTTCACCTGCTCCAGCCACTCTTTCTGGAACGTATAGCAGTTATGGCCCATTTAATACTCCTATTAATTGGAGTTCAATTTATGGCTGTAATGCAGCAGAAGGAGGTTGGAGAGTTCAGATTTATGATTGCATTGGTCTGGATGTTGGTGCTTTAACGAACGCAGTTATAACTTTTTCGAATTTAACCTCTATATGTGGGTCACCAGCATCAATTACCTATAATTCGGGATCAATCAATTCTGCTATCAATGATAATTCATGCACAGCTGCATCGGCTTCGATCTTTCAAGTACCAGTTAGTACCAATTTAACTTCTCCTATTACTGTTAATGCTGCAGTGTCCTATTTATGGACTGCATTACCGGTTGTTACTATTCCTAATGCATCCTCTAGTTTATCTCCTTCCGTTTCTTCCATTCCAATGGGAACAACAACCTTTACGTTGACAGCAACTATTGCATACGGCACTGCTAATTGTACAAATTCAGACATTGTTCCTTTTATCAATACATGTTGCACTGCAATTGCTGATGCTGGACCAGATGTTAATTTCTGTCCGGGAGCAAATAGTCAAATTGGAACACCTGCAGTAGCTGGAATGACTTATTTATGGAGTCCAGCAACTGGGCTAAGCGATCCTACTATTGCACAACCGATTGTTACTTTAACAAATGGAGGAACAGCAGCAGCTATTTCAACTTATACATTAACAGCAACAAATACCGCAGGTGGTTGCACCGCTAATGATGCAGTTGATGTAACAGTAAACCCAAACCCAACCGTTATAGATCCAACTGATCAATCATTGTGCGCTAATACTTCAGTAACTGCAATTAATTTTTCTGGCAACAATTTGTCAACAATTTACAATTGGACAAATTCGACACCATCCATTGGATTAGTTGGTTCTGGCACAAGTAATATTGCTTCCTTTACAGCATTAAATGCAGGATCATCTCCAGTTATTGCTACTATCACAGTCACACCCACATTGAATAGTTGTACTGGAATAGCTCAATCTTTTACGATTACAGTTAACCCTATTCCAACTGTTGTTGATCCTCTAGATCAAACTCTTTGTTCAAATACAAGTATATCTGCGGTTAATTTCTCTGGAAATAGTGTTTCCACAGTTTATAATTGGACAAACTCTTCACCTTCAATAGGTCTAGTTGCATCCGGTACAGGAAATATTGCACCATTCACTGCTACAAATAGTGGTTCAACTCCAGTTATTTCAACAATAACTGTCACACCTACTCTAGGATCTTGCGTTGGATCTCCTCAAACTTTCACAATAACTGTAAATGAGATTCCTATTTTTACAGCTGCATTATCATCAAATCCATCTGCTTGCCTATTGTCAGATGGATCAATTGGTCTCATTTCAGGATTAAATCCATCAAGCTCATATACTTTTGCATATACCGATGACGGAATACCAATTGGTCCTTTATCCATTACTTCAAATGCTGGAGGAACTTATGCTCTATTTGGATTAAACGCAGGAAATTACAGCAATTTTACTATTTTCAATGGTTCTTGTTCTTATACTCTTGCTTCGACAATTACTTTAGTAGATCCTTTATCACCAAACTTAGTTATAACAAATCCTCTTCCTGTTTGTGCACCATCCACTGTTAATATTATTGCACCCGCAGTAACTGTTGGAAGCACAAATACAGGAGTCTTAACCTATTGGACTGATTTAGCAACAACGATTCCTTTGGCTACACCTTCAGCAATAACTTCAAGTGGAACATATTATATTCAGGCAACTAATGCTGGTTGCACTGATATTGAATTGGTGGTTGTTAGTATAACACCATTGCCAACTATGAATGATCCATTAGATCAAGTATTGTGCGGAAACACATTGATAAATGCTGTTAACTATAGTGGAGCAAGTCCGTCGAATGTTTATAATTGGACAAACAATAATCCTTCAATTGGTTTATTAGCGACAGGTTCTGGAAATATTGCAGCTTTTAATGCCGTGAATGGAGGAACAGTAGCAAGCGTTTCAACTATAACTGTTACTCCATCAGTAGGAGCGTGCATTGGGACTCCGCAATCATTTACAATAACAGTAAATCCAGTTCCAACAATTGCAGATCCAGCTAACCAAGTTTTATGTGCTAATGCATCTACAACAGCCATTAATTTTGTCGGAGGCAGTGGTTCAACAGTTTATAATTGGGTTAATACATCTACAAATATTGGCCTTGTTGCAAATGGCTCAGGAAATATTGGAATGTTTTCAGCAATAAATAATGGAAATACTCCTATAGTAGCAACAATTACAGTAACACCGAGCTTAGGAACTTGTGTTGGTTCAAATCAGACATTTACCATTACAGTTAATCCATTGCCAACTATTTCTGCCGGAGCTGATCAATCAGTTTGCTTAGGTACAAGTATTATTTTATCTGGTTCCGGAGGTGCAACATATACATGGGATAATGGTGTAACAAATGGTCAATCATTCCCATCTTTAATCGGGAATACTGTATATACTGTTACAGGAACTGATGCAAACGGTTGTGTTAATACAGATAATGTTTCAACGAATGTGATTTTAGTTCCAGTTGCATCTATTCTTCCTGACGTAACTAATGGTTACCCGGGTTTAGTTGTCAATTTTGGTAACAATTCTATGAATGGAACTTCTTACAACTGGGTGTTTGGAAATGGAGGAAATATGAATCTTACTACTTTAACAACGCAGACAATTACTTATTCTGATCCCGGAACATATACTGTTTTGTTGACTGCTTCAAATGGAATTTGTGACGATGTCGCTACTATACAAATTGTTGTAATGCCTTTCCCACCTCCAATTGTTCATGTTCCAAATGTATTTACTCCAAATCATGATAATGCAAATGATGAATTCTTTATTGATACATACTTGGCAGCATCACTGAAATTAATTATCTTAAATCGATGGGGTAATGTAGTTCATGAAATCACAGACTTAACATCAAAATGGAATGGTGAAATCAATGGTAAAGAAGCATCAGAAGGTGTTTATTTCTACAAGTATGAAGTAGTAGGTATAAATGGTGATGTATTAACAGGTCATGGAAATATAACATTGATCCGATAATAAAATCTAATTTAAAAGATTGAAAGCGAGGGAATTTTTTTTCCTCGCTTTTCTTTTGTAAACATCCCTTAAAGAATGCTTACTTTTGTTCGATAATTGATGAACTGTGAAAATTTTTAATGATTTTAGATTAATTGCGAATATTCCGAATCCTGTATTGACAATTGGAACTTTTGATGGTGTGCATATCGGTCATCAGAAGATCATTAAACAACTCAACGAAGAAGCCAATAAAATTGGAGGAGAATCAGTTTTATTTACCTTCTTTCCCCATCCACGAATGGTTTTGTCTCCAGAAAATCATGGTTTAAAATTGATACAATCTCAAGAAGAAAAATTAGAAAAATTGGAACATATTGGCTTGCAAAATTGTATTGTTTATCCTTTTACAGAAGAATTTTCTCAATTGACAGCTTTAGAATTTGTTAGAGATTTCTTGGTAAAACAATTAAAGGTGAAAAAACTTGTTATTGGCTATGATCATCAATTTGGTAAAAATAGAGAAGGGTCGATTTCTTATTTGAAGACTGTTTCGAAAGAATTTAATTTTGATGTAATTGAAATTCCAGCCCAAGAAATTGATGAGGTAAATGTAAGCTCAACTAAAATTAGAGATGCAATTTTAAAAGGAGAAATCGAATTGGCAAATGAGTTTTTAGGTGCGCCTTTTCAATTAAATGGAAAAGTAGTAGAAGGAAAAGCATTAGGAAGAACAATAGGTTTTCCTACGGCAAACATTGAAATGAATAGTGATTTAAAATTGATACCAGCTAAAGGTGTTTATGCGATTAAAGTTTTTGTTAAAGGAAGATGGTATGTTGGAATGCTGAATATTGGTTTTAGACCAACAATTAGTGAAGAAAGTAACCAAACAATCGAAGTACATATATTTGATTTTGCTGATAACATATATGGTGAAAATATAACTGTACAGTTTTTGTCAAAATGGCGCGATGAAATGAAATTTAATGGTGTTGAAGAATTAAAAAACCAATTGAAAAAGGATGAGGAAATTATTCGTCATATTGTTGCTGATTTCGTCTGAATTCAATTGTTTGTCTCAAACAGATTCAATAATAGAATATAAATGGAATGAATTAATTTCTGTTAATCCGGATACTATTTATTCTATTTCATTTGAAAAAATGAAATTAACAGAACTTCCTATCGAATTGGCTGATTTTCATAATTTGAAATACTTGAATTTAGGAAAAAACAAACTTTCGAATTTGCCAGATTTTATTAGTGATTTCACTTTACTGGAAAAATTGGATATTTCAAAAAATGAATTACAAATTTTTCCAATTGAAATATGTAAACTATCTAATTTAAAAGTATTAATTGCCAATCGTAATTTCTTTGATAAAATCCCGGAATGCATCGGATACTGCACTAATTTGGAATTTATTGACCTTTGGGATACACCAGTAGGGTCATTTCCAAAATCTTTTTTAAATCTTAAGAAATTGCAAAATCTCGATTTGCAAGGTATTAAATATGGTCCTACTTTTCAAAAAGAATTTCAACAATCTCTTTCTTGGGTTGTAATCAAATTTGACCCACCTTGTAATTGCATGGAATCAAGTGGTGATTAAAAATACTTGTATCAAAAGATACACTTTAGAAAGGAATTCATCTTTTTAATTTATAACACAATTTTCGAATGCAGTTTTATTTTTTTTAGAGAATGTTTTTTCAAAAGGATACAAGTTTTCTTTTTATCTTGTACTTTAGTAATTAATATTTGAAGGGCAACCATTTAGAAGAATTTTCGTCAAGTTACTACAAAAAGAAACAAAACTATCCACTTATGCTACGAATTATACTCTGTTGTACAGTTATTTTTACAATCTTTTTCTCGAATTTTATTCATTCACAAACTGCAATGGTTGGTTGTAATGGTGTTGCCACTACCTTGACGCAATGTGGTGGAACTTTTGTTGACCCAGGTGGAGCTGGGAATTATTTAGATAATTCAATTTGCACGGAGACTATCTGTTCAAATACTCCAGGACAATGTGTTACATTGCAATTTACTTCTGTGAATTTAGAAAATTCTTTTGATTACTTAAGAATTTATGATGGATTAACTGTCGGTGGGACTTTATTAGCTACAATTACTGGAACAACATTTACAGGTAATGTTACATCTACTTCTGGTTGTTTAACATTAGCATTTACTTCAGATGGAAGTGTTACGTCAACAGGTTGGAATGCGAATGTTATTTGTGCACCATGTGGTTCACCACCACCGCCACCTCCAGGGCCAATTGTAGCGAGTGATTGCTCTGGAGCAGTGAATATTTGTACGAATGCATCTTTTCAAATTGACCCTAGTGGATCAGGAGCTGTCGTAGAATTTACAACTGGTGCCGGGTCATCAATTTCTAATCCCCAAATAAATCCCGGCTCTGCCAATGATGGTTGTATGTTATCAGGTGAACTTAACAGCACTTGGATGATTGTTAATATAGCCTCGTCTGGCACCCTTGAATTTTCATTTGGAGCTAATGGCGGAATTAATTGTTTGGATTGGATTATGTGGCCTTATGCAGGTCCAATTGCGTGTAATAATATTATTAACAATACGCTTGCTCCTGTTAGGTGTAATTGGAATTTCCCTTGTGAAAGTTTTACTGGAATAGGAACACCTTTGCCAGTTGGAGGAGAAGCGGGTAATTTTGAACCAGAATTAAATGTAACATGTGGGCAAAGATTTCTAATATGTTTATCAAATTATAGCTCGGCAAGTACACCATTACCTTTAAATTTTTCAGGTACTGCTTCAATAAGCTGTTCAACATTTACCCCAGTTACAGTTACTTCTGCAACTATATGCCCTGGTTTTCCTGCTACAATAACGGCTTCTGGAGCAACAACTTATACCTGGAGTCCTGGTGGAATGACCGGTGCTTCAATTACTGTTTCTCCTGCTGTAACGACCAATTACACTGTAACGGGTGTTGGTCCTTGTGGAACAGGAACAGCTATTTCAACCGTAACTGTATTAGCGGCTAATAACCCATTATGCCTTGTTTCTTGTCCTGTAACTGCAACGAATACTGGACCTTATTGTGTTGGTGGAACTGTTCAATTAAATGGAACAGGTGGCGGAACATATAGTTGGTCTGGACCAAATGGTTTTACTTCAACTCTTCAAAACCCGACTGTTGCGGCAACAGCAGCTGCAGCGGGTGTTTATACACTTACAATAACTGTTGGAACTTGCACGAACATTGCGACTACAACTGTTGTTATTAATCCAGTTGCAATTGCTAATGCAAATATTGATCAGGTAGTTTGTGTCGGAGGATTTGTTACACTTGCCGGTGTTATTAGTGGTGGAGCTGCTACAGGTACATGGTCTGCTCCATCTGGAACATTTTCTCTTGCAACAAATTTAAGTTCGACTTATACACCTTCAATAGCTACTGGAACTGTAACGCTAACATTAACTTCGAACGATCCAGCTGGACCATGTCCTGCCGTTACGGATATTATGATTGTTACCGTCAACCCACTTCCAATTGTTGGTGCTGGTGCTGACCAAACGGTTTGTGCTGGTGTAGCAGTAACCTTATCTGGTTCTGGTGCTTCGACCTATACTTGGAACAATGGGGTAACGAATGGTTTAGCATTCACACCTACTGCTTCAACAACTTATACTGTGACTGGAACTTCAGCTTTAGGATGCATTAATACAGATCAAGTAACTGTAACAGTTAATCCCTTACCTGTTCTAAGTGCTGGTCCTGATGCATCTATTTGTACGGGTGGTTCAACAACATTGACTGCTAACGGAGCCACGTCTTATTCTTGGGCGCCAGGTGGACAAATAACCGCCTCAATTACAGTTTCACCGGTTGCAACGGCAACCTACACAGTAACTGGAACCTCACTAGGTTGTTCAGCTTCAGATGCTGTGACTGTTACAATATTGCCAAACGCGTCTATTAACGCAGGTTTAGATGTTCCAATATGTTTAGGTGCCTCAACTACTTTAACTGCAACAGGTGGTGTAAGTTATACTTGGGATAATGGACTGTTATTAGGAAATAATTTTGTTGTTTCTCCAGCTTTAACTACAACTTATAACGTTGTTGGAACAAATGCAGCTGGATGTGTTGGGACAGATGCAATAACAGTGATAGTAAATCCAAATCCGGCACCAGTTATAACTGGTGCATCAACTTATTGCCCAGGTAGTTTTTCTTTGTTAGCAACAACAACACCTTTCACAACCTATGCGTGGTCTACTGGTGCTGTAACTCCTACAATCAATGCCACGCAAGTAGATAGTCCAGTAACTGTAACTGTTACCAACGCTTTTGGCTGTCAAACAACAACACCTGTTTTTCTTGTTTCAGAAAATAATAGTGTTACTGTTAATTCAACTGTAACAATATGTCAGGGACAATCATCACTAATTCATGGAATAAACGAGACAGTAGCAGGAGTTTATTCTCAAACAACATTGCTGGTTGCTGGCTGTGATAGTATTTCTAATGTAACGTTGGTCGTTAACCCATTGCCAATAGTGAATGCAGGATTAGATCAAGTTTACTGTGGTGCAACAAATACTACTTTAAATGGGTCAGGTGCTGCAACATATACATGGAATAATGGCGTAACAAATGGCGTATCATTTTCACAAGCAGTTGGAACATTGACGTATACTGTAACAGGAACATCAGCTGCAGGCTGTAGTTCAACAGATCAGGTAAATATCACAATTAATCCTTTGCCAATAGTTGGTGCGGGCCCGGACCAATCAATTTGCGCTGGAACACCGGTAACGTTATCTGGTTCAGGAGCTTCTGTCTATACGTGGAATAATGGTGTTACAGATGGACAAGTATTTACACCTGTTTCAACAACAACGTACACAGTGACAGGAACATCTGCTGCTGGTTGCACTTCGACTGACCAAGTAATTGTAACAGTTAATCCAATTCCAGTTGTTTTTGCAGGAAATGACGTGGGAGTATGTGCTAATCAAACAGTTACCCTTACAGGGACAGGAGCTGCAACATATTCATGGAACAATGGAATAACAAATGGACTAGCGTTCAATCCACCTGCGGGAACGACAACCTACACTGTAACAGGAACTTCAGCTGCGGGTTGTATTAATACAGATCAAGTAAATGTCACATTGGATGCAATACCAGTTGTGACTTTTACTCCGGATGTTACATTTGGATGTGTGCCTCTAATAGTGAATTTCACAAATACAACTCCCAATTCTGTGGATTGTGTTTGGACAATGAGTGACGGAACGGTTTTAACCGGATGCACAACAGTGACAAATACATTTACACAAGCTGGATGTTATGACATAACACTTACCACAACTTCCACAAATGGATGCGTTGGAACTTTCACTGCAATAGATTTAGTTTGTGCTGAGGCTGCACCGATTGCTTCATTCATACCTTCTGCTTCAATTATTTCAGAAATGAATCCAATTGTAAATTTCATTAACACAACAACAGGAGCTATAAATTATCTTTGGAACTTTGGCGACAATACACCTACATCAACACTTGTAAATCCAACACATGATTATACAGGTGATGCAATTGGCAACTATATTGTAACGCTTATAGCATATTCACCAGCTGGGTGTGTTGATACAGCATATTCAACAATTCAGATTTATGAAGATTTGATATTCTATATTCCAAATACATTTACACCAGATAATGATGATTATAATCCAACGTTTCAACCAATCTTTACTGCCGGCTATGATCCGTATGATTATACTTTATTGATATTCAATCGTTGGGGAGAAATTGTATTTGAATCTCACAATACTGAAATCGGATGGGACGGAACGTATGGCAGTAACGATGAAATTGATTTAGTACAAGATGGAACTTATACCTGGAAAATTGAATTTAAAACCACAAGAAATGACGAGCGTGTAATGAGAGTTGGTCATGTGAATATTATTAGATAAACAAAAAACAGTTACACCAAAAAGCCTCAATTTATTTGAGGCTTTTTCGTTGAATGAGTATTGCAAAAAGTTTATGAACCGTCAGTTAATTAAACCTAATCGCCTTGGCAGGGTTAATTCGCGTAATGACAACACTTGGAATAATCAATGCGCTTAAACAGACTAATATTGTTCCGATATTCAGCGCTGCCAAAGAAGAAAAAGAAATTTCTACAGGTACTTGACTCAAATAATAAACTTCAGGATTGAGTGTTATAATCCCAAAGAAATATTGCAAAGCACATAATGACAAGCCAATAATATTTCCCCAAAGCATTCCTCTCAAGATTAAGAAAGCTGCTTGAATTAAGAATATTTTCCGAATACTCCAATTCGATGCGCCCATAGATTTCATTATACCTATGAAATTTGTTCTTACTAATATTAAAACCAAAAGGGCAGACCCCATATTGATGATGCCAATAAGAATCATAAGAGTTAAAATAATAACCACATTTAAATCTAAAAATCCTAACCAAACAAAAATATCACTTTGCGTATCAATGATACTTTTAACACTCAATGATTCATTGTTTTTTGTAGGGATAAGCTCTAATTGCTTTTTTAAACGATTAACTATTTCTGGCAGTTTATTCCAATCCTTTACCGAAACTTCAAATCCACCAACATAATTTGAACTACTTCCTTTTCCATTAATTTGTTTAAAAACCAAAATTTTATTTGATGCACTTAAAGAATAATTACTTCCATCCTCATTCAAATATGTTCTAATTAGTTCTTCATCACTGTTTGTTTTAAAGTCACAAGCACTGTAATCATTTCCTTTAATTTTAATGTCTAAATAGGCAGTGTCAGGAATACTCGTTTTTTCATTTTCTCCATTTATTTTCATCCAATAATCTGAGACAATTAATTTTATTAGGGTGTCTTTAACTGGA
The DNA here is from genome assembly GCA_947470515.1 of Flavobacteriales bacterium. Classification (GTDB taxonomy): domain Bacteria; phylum Bacteroidota; class Bacteroidia; order Flavobacteriales_D; family Crocinitomicaceae; genus M0103. The sequence continues at coordinate 19,000 of CANITF010000002.1, read as the reverse complement.
CAAATAGTAAAACCAGAGTAATTTTCATACCCTTTCCCCCAATCGTATCGATAATTCCCATTACCGCCAATTACATCAGCTTTAACTATTAATTGACCATTTGAAAGTGTATCAGCAATAATAATTGAGGTTTTTATTCCCCAATCGTTTAATTCTTGAACAATCCGTATGTCCCCAATTGCCATTTTCTTATCGAATTCTTCTAAACCTGTTTCGTAGATACCGACTAATTTAAATATTCGCTTTACTGGCTGATTCTTGACAAAAAAAGCCTTAACCTCTTCTCCAATTTCAAGATTTAAATCTCGAGCAATTCGTTTTGATATAATTATTTCAGAACTGATCGAATCTTTTGAAAATTTAGGTAATCGGCCTGATTTTAAATGTTGCTTAAAAAAGGAAAGATCATAGTTGTAGTCAATACCTTTTAAAATAGCACCTTGAATCTCTTGTTGCACATAAGATGTGTCTTTTCCAGATTTTAATTTAAACTGCCGGTCTTTATTATTGGATTGAAAAAGTACGGGTTTGTAGGCGATGTAATGAATGGTTTTTATTTCATTATCTTTTTTCAAAATTGAGAAAAAGGCTTGATTTTTGAGAATGGGTTCACTCTCGTAGATACTATTTTCACCGGAGCTCATAATAAAAATATGAGAACCAAATCCTGAGACTTTTTCTCGAACTTCATGTTGAAAACCAGTAACTACGGCAATGGTAATTAAGTTAACAACAACTGCTAGTGCAATACTTATAATAGATATACGTACAATTGGTCTAGAAACTTTCTTACCTTGTACCTCGCTTTTTAGTACCTTTTTTGATATGAAATACTCGAATGACAATAATCTCTCTTTTGGAGCACTAAAGTACATAAAGCTTTTGGGCCTGAAAAGTATTTTATTGGTTTTGATTGCATCGTGTGGTATTCAGAACAAAAGAGATATTGGAACAAATCAAACTCAAATTATTGAGGAATGCCTTATTGATGATGTAGATTGTATCAAGGAAGAAAGTATTATAACAAATTCAATACATCACCCAATATTAGGAATTGACAGACTCCATTTGTTCATGGATTCATTGCAAAACAAGAACATTGCTGTTGTAAGTAATCAAACTTCGATGGTCGGAAACGTTCATTTAGTGGATACATTACTTGCGCTAAATCTAAAAGTAATTAAAGTTTTTGCTCCCGAACATGGATTTAGAGGTCAAGCAGATGCAGGTGAAAAGGTGTATAGTTCGTTAGACGAAAAAACAGGATTGCCTTTAATTTCGTTGTATGGACAGAATAAGAAACCAACTTCAGCTCAATTATCTGATATTGATATTGTTATTTATGATATTCAAGACGTCGGAGTTCGCTTTTACACGTACATTTCAACATTGCATTATGTGATGGAGGCTTGCGCTGAAAATGGAAAGCAATTGGTGGTTTTAGATAGACCAAATCCAAATGGACATTATATCGATGGACCAGTAAGAGAGCCGGCTCAACGTTCGTTTGTTGGAATGCATCCCGTTCCAATTGTATATGGAATGACAATCGGAGAATATGCTATGATGATCAACGGTCAACGTTGGTTAAGAGATAGTTTGGAATGTAAATTATGGGTGATTCCTTGCCGAAATTATACACATAAAACCAAATATGTAATTCCAGTAGCTCCATCACCTAATTTAAAATCCGAAGCTGCAATTGCTCTTTATCCGAGTTTGTGTTTGTTTGAAGCAACAACTGTCAGTGTTGGAAGAGGAACAGATCGTCCATTTGAAATGTTTGGACATCCAAAATTTCCTAAAGATGAATTTCAATTTACTCCCGTATCAACGATTGGAGCAAAAAGTCCTTTATATGAAAATAAAAATTGCAATGGAATTGATTTGCATTCAAGTATTTCTAAACGCAAGTATGAGATAAATTTAAATTATTTGATTCAAGCAAAGGAATTATTAGGCGATTCGGTAATGTTTGTAGATCAAATGGGATTTTTTAATCGCTTAGCTGGTACGTCAAAATTACGGGAGCAAATTTATGCAGGTTGGACAGCCAAAGAAATAAGAGCAACTTGGCAACCTGGTTTACAAGAATTCAGGAAAATTCGACAAAAGTATTTGTTATACGAATGATTATTTCAATTTCTCGGCGCTTTCTAAAACTTTAGATTTCATTTCTTCCATGTAATCCATTAACTTGATTAACACTTCTGGATTGGATGAACCAATAATTTTTGCAGCAAGAATTCCAGCATTTTTTGCTGCATTGAGCGCGACTGTAGCAACGGGAATTCCATTTGGCATTTGAAGAATGGATAAAATACTGTCCCAACCATCAATTGAATTGGAAGATTTAACAGGAACCCCAATTACAGGCAAAGGTGTTAAAGAAGCCGTCATTCCTGGTAGATGAGCAGCGCCACCAGCTCCAGCAATAATCACTTTTAATCCTCTTGTATGAGCATTTTTAGCATAATCAAACATTAACTCAGGTGTTCTATGAGCTGAAACGATATTCATTTCATAGGAAATTCCAAATTCTTTTAAAATGTCTGCTGCATCTTGCATAATCGGAAGATCCGAAATGCTCCCCATAATGATTCCTACTTCTGCCATGGTCGTTTATTTTTTGTCAAAGATACAGAAACAAATATATCCTAACAAACCTGAGTTCGATAGGATATATTATAGCTATTTTATGCGTTAATTAAAGAGTCCCTCTTTTCTCTTGCTCTCTTTCAATAGATTCAAAAAGTGCTTTAAAGTTTCCAGCGCCAAATCCTCTTGCTCCCATGCGTTGAATAACTTCGAAAAACAGGGTAGGGCGGTCTTCAACGGGCTTTGTGAATATTTGTAATAAATATCCTTCCTCATCAGCGTCAATCATAATCGCAAGACTTTGCAAAACTTTCAAATCTTCCTTCATCATATCCATATGAACTCCTAAACGAGCAGGAATTTCATCATAATATGCTTGTGGTGGAGCTGATAAGAATTCGATTCCTCGTGCTCTTAATTGTTTAACAGTTTCAATAATATCATCTGTGGCAATAGCGATGTGTTGAGCACCAGGACCTTCATAAAAATCTAAATATTCTTCTATCTGAGAGCGTTTTTTTCCTTTAGCTGGCTCGTTGATAGGGAATTTGATACGACCATTTCCATTTGACATAACTTTCGACATCAAAGCAGAATATTCAGTATGAATTTGTTTGTCATCAAATGATAAGAAATTTACAAATCCCATCACATCTTCATACCATTTTACCCATGTATTCATCTCTCCCCAACCAACATTTCCAACCATGTGATCAATAAATTTAAGTCCTATTGATGTTGGATTGTAATCAGATTCCCACTTCACAAATCCTGGAAGGAATTCACCTTTGTAATTTTTTCGCTCAACAAACATATGAACTGTTTCTCCATATGTATAGATTCCAGCAGTTACAACTTCACCATTTTCATCGCTTGTCGTAGTTGGTTCTTGGTATGATTTTGCTCCTCTTTGTGTTGTTTCTTCCCAAGATTTCTTTGCGTCTTCAACCCATAATGCAATAACTTTCACACCATCACCATGCTTTTTCACATGCTCTCCAATTGGAGATGAGCTGTTCAATGCAGTTGTTAAAACCAATCGAATTTTATCTTGTTTTAGAACATACGAAACGCGATCTTTCATTCCTGTTTCTAATCCGGCATACGCATGCGATTGGAAACCAAATGCTGTTTTGTAAAAGTGTGCTGCTTGTTTCGCGTTACCAACATAAAACTCTACATAATCTGTCCCTAATAATGGCAAAAAATCTTGAGCTCCTTCAAATATTTTTTCTAAACCGTATTCTACGTTTTTTATTTCTTTACTCATATTTTTATTTTTTGTATCGACAAGCACGTCGAACGTCTTTAAATTTAATTATTTTTTCCTTTAAACGAAATTAATGCTCGCTTTCTAACCAACTTTTGTAATAGTCTTGAAATTCAATTCCTAATGCAGCTTTTGTCATTTTTAGTGGCTTAAACGTATCAACCATAACGGCTAGCTCCTGTGTTTCTTTCTTTCCAATACTTCTTTCATAAGCTCCAGGGTGAGGACCATGAACTAATCCAGCTGGGTGCAAAGTGATTTGGCCATGTTCGATGTTATTTCTACTCATAAAATCACCATCTACATAATACAAAACTTCATCAGAATCAATATTACTGTGATTGTAAGGTGAAGGAATTGCATCTGGATGATAGTCGTACATCCGCGGAACAAAAGAACAAACAACAAAACCAGCTGTTTCAAAAGTTTGGTGAATTGGAGGTGGTAAATGCACACGTCCAGTTATCGGCTCGAAATTGTGAATCGAAAACGCATACGGATAATTATAACCATCCCATCCTGCTATGTCAAAAGGATGAGTTGCGTATACGTAGTCATATAAAACATCTTGTTTTTTAATACGAACTAAAAAATCACCCAATTCAGTATGTGTTTCTAATTCATGTGGTGGACGGATATCTCTTTCACAATATGGAGAATGTTCTAAAAGTTGTCCAAACCAATTTCTATAACGTTTTGGAGTGAAAACAGGGCTAAAAGCTTGAACAATAAATAGTCGGTTATCTTCACTATTGAATTGAAATTGATAAATCATTCCTCTTGGGATAACGAGGTAATCTCCATAACTGAAATCTATATTACCCAATTGTGTCCTTAGTTTTCCTTCTCCTTTATGAATGAAAATTATTTCATCTGCATCTGCATTTTTGTAGAAATATTCAGTCATTGATTTCTTAGGTGCTGCTAATTCTATATAACAATCTGAATTAACAAGCATTGGAACACGACTTTCTAAATAGTCATCTTTTGGTTCAACCTTGAAGCCCATCAAACTGCGCATCGTCAGATTAGTGTCAGATGCAATTTCTGGAGCTATATTCTTTTGACCTTTGAAATCCTTAACTATTGTAGGAGGATTCAAATGATACATCAATGCAGACATTCCTTCGAATCCTGCTGTCCCAAACAATTGCTCATGGTATAATTTCCCATTTGGCTGTCTGAAAACTGTATGGCGTTTATGTGGGATTGACCCTAATTTATGATAAAATGGCATACTATTTTATTTTTAAAATTTGATAAATTTAATCTTGACAAAATTTAAATCACTCGGGATTTCGTTTGATCATAAATTTAAGAAAAATGGTTAATTCAATCCACATATTATTTTAATGAGAAAGCAAAAATAAGTTTGTTGTAACAACAAAAATATGACAATTATCATAATTTAATAAATGCTATTTTATTTTTCAAAAAATTAGGTTGTTCAACTAAAGCTATTTTTAACTTTGTTTATAGAAAACAAAATAATTATGGCAAAAACAATCATTATTGGAGCTTGCGGACAAATTGGAACTGAGCTTGTTCTTGAATTAAGAAAAAAGTTTGGAATTGAAAATGTTATTGCTGCGGATTTAAAAGATGAATGTCCAAAAGTTCTAGAAAATGGGCCATATCAAAAAATGGATATTTTAGACAGAGAATTTGTTAGAGACTTTATTATCAAGAATGAAATTAAGGTAGTTTATCTTTTGGCTGCTTTATTATCAGCAACAGCAGAAAAAAATCCTGATTTCGCATGGAAATTGAACATGGAAGGGCTTTTTACAATCCTTGATTTAGCGAAAGAAAAACATATTGATAAAATATTTTGGCCAAGTTCAATTGCTGTTTTCGGACCAACAACCCCAAGAGAAAATACTCCTCAGTATACTGTTATGGAACCTTCAACTGTTTATGGAATATCTAAACAAGCAGGCGAAAGGTGGTGTGAATATTATTTCAATAAATTTGATGTTGATGTGAGAAGTATTAGATACCCTGGTTTGATTTCTTATACAAGCCTACCTGGAGGAGGAACTACAGATTATGCTGTAGATATTTTTTATCAAGCTAAATTACACAAGCCATTTTCTTGCTTTTTGAAAGAAAATACGGCCTTACCAATGATGTTTATGGAAGATGCAATTCGGGGAACAATAGAATTAATGGAGGCTCCAAAAGAAAACATAAAAATTCGTTCTGCCTATAATTTATCTGGCTGTAGTTTTACACCAAAAGAACTTTCTGAAGAAATTAAGCGCCATATTCCAACATTTGAAATTGTTTATAACCCAGATTTTAGACAAGCAATTGCTGATAGTTGGCCTATGTCAATTGATGATTCAAATGCCCGTAAAGATTGGGATTGGAAAGAGAAATATAATAAAGAAAAAGTAGTTGCAACAATGATTGAACATGTTGATGTAAAATTACTTAGTAATTAATATGATATTTTGTTTATTTAGTCGTTAAAAATTTTTGTTCTGACGAAAAAAACAGATAAACATATTTTTGTTAAACTTAATTACTATATTGCGAGAGAATATACTTGCTATTTCTAAAAACCAAGATTATGGTCGGAAAATTATTTCTTAGCTTAATTTTCATAGGATTTTTAATAAGTCCTATTGTTCATGCTGAATACAATCAGGATGAAAAGCTCAATCAGAAAGATGCACAAGGAAAGAAACAAGGTAAATGGATTTATTTTGGAAAAGATAGACCTGCTGAAGGGTTTCCTACCGAAGGAAAAATTGAAGAGGGTGCTTACAAGGATGATCGTAAAGAAGGTGTTTGGATAAAATATCACAATGATGGTGCTACACCAAAATTAAAAGGATCATACGTGAATAATCGTCCACAAGGATTCTACACTAAGTTATATCCTAATGGGAAAGTGATGGAAGTAGGAACTTTTGAACGAAATTTATACCAAGATTCGTTAAAGAGATACCATGAAAATGGGAAGTTGAAATACGAAGCAAAATATAACGGTGCTGGCAATGAGCAAGGAACAGTGAAGTACTTTTATCCAAATGGTCAATTAGAATTTGAATATTCAGCACAGGATGGAAAAGCTACGGGAAAAGCTACTCGTTATTATGAAAACGGTGATGTGAAAGAAACATTGGTATATGGAGTTGATGGATCAGTTGAAAAGAGCGAGCAAAAAGAAATGGTTAATGCAGTTGTCAAAGTAGCAAATCCTAGTGCTTCTAAAGAACCTGCTCCTAAGATTGCTACACCTAGAACTAAAGGTGTGAAATTTTTAGCAAATGGATATAATAAAGTTTACAATGCTAACGACGAAATTTGGCAAGATGGAACCTTTAAAAATGGACAATTATCTGATGGTAAGGTTTATGAATATGATCATGATGGTATTCTTCTTAAAGTAAAAGTATTTAAGAATGGTGTTTACCACTCTGATGGTCAATTGTAAAATGAACTTTTATTGATATTAGAGCCCTGATTAATTTTTAATCGGGGCTTTTTTATTCACTTCCATTCTGAAACTGTATCTTTGAATTTCTAGTAAATAAAACCTTAATGAAAAACAAACTAGTAAAAAAGGAAATCATTCATCCAGATAATATTTATTCTCCTAGTATTGATAAAGTGGGAGTGGAAGAACGTGTTGCAAGATTTCAATCTAGAAGTATTAAAAATGAATCAAAATTACAAGGTTTGAAAATAGCCTTGAATATGATTGATTTAACAACCTTAGAAGGGAAAGATACTCCTGGAAAAGTAAAACAAATGTGTTATAAAGCGCTTCATTTGCATGATGTTCACCCAAATTTACCTTCCGTCGCGGCTGTATGTGTTTATCCGAGCATGGTTCGCATAGCAAAAAATGAAGTTAAAGGAACTGGAGTGAAAGTAGCATCTGTTTCAACGGCTTTCCCAAGTGGACAAGCACCATTAGATGTTAAAATTCGCGATACGCAATTTGCTTTGGATGAAGGTGCTGATGAAATCGATATGGTTATTTCTAGAGGGAAATTTCTGTCAGGTGAATATAATTTTGTGTTTGATGAAATTGCAAAAATAAAAGAAACGTGCGGCAAAGCCAGATTGAAAGTCATTCTGGAAACAGGTGAATTAGCAACTTTAGATAATGTTCGGAAAGCGAGTGATATTGCTATTTATGCAGGTGCAGATTTTATTAAAACATCTACTGGGAAAATTCAACCTGCTGCAACAATGCAAGTGACGTATACCATGTTGATGGCAGTAAAAGACTATTATGATAAAACCGGAATAATGATAGGTATGAAACCTGCGGGTGGAATATCAACATCAAAATTAGCCCTGCATAATCTCGTTATGGTTAAAGAAATTCTAGGTAATGCTTGGTTAACGAATGAATGGTTTCGATTCGGTGCAAGCAGTTTAGCAAATGATATATTAATGCAAATCATGAAGATGGAAACTGGTGTCTACCAATCTTCCGATTATTTTTCAATTGATTAAAATGGCGACAAAGAAAAAAAATACTGAACATGTAAGTGACTGGAATTATTCTCCATCACTTGAAAGTACGTCTCATCTCAATCTTAAAAAGAGATATGACTTGTTCATCGATGGGAAATGGGTGAAGCCTTCCTCTGGGGTATATTTCAAAACGATTAATCCGGCAAATGAAGAGATACTTGCTGAAGTTGCTCATGGAAATCAAGATGATGTTGATAAAGCTGTTAAAGCTGCTCGCAAAGCATATACCGATGTTTGGTCAATTATGCCGCCAGCAGAAAGAGCAAAATATATTTTTCGAATAGCACGATTGATGCAAGAACGCGCAAGAGAATTGGCTGTTGCTGAGACATTAGATGCAGGAAAAACAATTCGTGAATCAAGAGATATTGATGTTCCTTTAGCATGTAATTACTTCTTTTATTATGCTGGTTGGGCCGACAAATTAGAATATGCTTTTCCAAATAGGAAAGTTGAATCGTTAGGTGTCGCCGGACAAATTATTCCTTGGAATTTCCCATTATTAATGGCCGCTTGGAAAATTGCACCTGCATTAGCTACTGGAAATACCGTGGTTTTAAAACCTGCGGAAACAACCCCTTTAACAGCATTAATCTTAGCAGAGATTATTGAAGAATCTGGATTACCGGCTGGAGTTGTAAATATTGTAACCGGTCATGGAGACACAGGGGCGGCAATTGTGAATCATCCTGATATTGATAAAATTGCGTTTACAGGTTCAACAAATGTTGGAAAGATTATTCAAAAAGCACTTGCTGGAACTTCTAAAAAATTGACACTAGAATTGGGTGGCAAATCAGCTAATATTATTTTTGATGATGCGCCAATTGATCAAGCCGTTGAAGGAATTGTCAATGGAATCTTTTTTAACCAAGGTCACGTTTGTTGCGCAGGGTCACGTTTATATGTGCAAGAATCAGTTGCGGATTTGGTGATTCAAAAATTGAAGAGTCGAATGGATTCGCTATATCTTGGCAATCCACTGGATAAAAACACAGATATTGGAGCTATAAATTCGAAAGAACAATTAGAAACGATTCATAAATACATCAAAATTGGAAAACAGGAAGGTGCAGAAATGTATCAACCTAAGTGTTCGATTCCTACAAAAGGATTCTATTGTGCACCAACGTTGTTCATCAACGTAGCACAATCGAGTGTAATTGCTCAAGAAGAAATTTTCGGACCTGTTTTGACAATCCAAACCTTTAGAACGGTCGATGAGGTAATTCAAAAAGCAAATAATTCCCCTTTTGGTTTAGCTGCAGGTGTTTGGACCGATAAAGGATCACGTATATTTAACCTCTCCTCAAAATTGAGAGCCGGAGTTATTTGGGCGAACACCTATAATAAATTTGATCCAACTTCACCTTTTGGTGGGTACAAGGAAAGTGGTTTTGGAAGAGAAGGCGGTTTACATGGATTGAATTCTTACGTAAAATTAAGTTAATACCGATTAAGCTTTTTTAACACTGGAAAATCCAGAATAACAAAAGCTAATTCGGCATTATAGCCAAAAAAGAACAAGTAAATTATCAAAGATAAAATGCTATAAGATGAGCAGATTGGAAATACTAAAAACATATAAGATTTATATCGGAGGACAATTTCCTCGAACTGAATCTGGGCGGTTTTATTCACCGTTAGACAAAAAAGGGAAACCGTTGGGTAATATTTGTTTGTCATCAAGAAAAGATGTTCGAAATGCCATCGTTGCAGCTCGAAAAGCGTTTGGATCATGGTCCGAACGTGCAGCTTTCAACAGAGGTCAAATCCTGTATCGAATTGCAGAAATGCTGGAAGGAAGAAAAGAGCAATTCATTGCAGAACTAATTCAACAAGGTTCAACTAAAAAGAACGCTGAAGAGGAAGTGAATCTATCGATTGAGCGCACAGTATATTACGCTGGTTGGTGCGATAAATATCAACAAGTATTGAGTTCTGTCAATCCTGTTGCTTCATCGCACTTCAATTTTTCAGTATTAGAACCAACAGGTGTTGTAGGAATTTTAGCACCGCAAAATACGTCTTTAATAGGTTTGGTGTCAATAATGCTCCCAGTTATTTGTGGTGGAAATACATGCGTTGTAATCGCCTCTGAAAATTTACCATTGTGTGCAGTGACATTCGCAGAGGTTTTGAATTCTTCTGATGTTCCAGGTGGTGTTGTGAATATCCTTACAGGTACAAACAAAGAACTGAATGAAACGTTATCAACTCACATGGATGTGAATGCTATTGTTTATGGTGGAGATGATTTGGAAGCGCTCAAACAAATTCAGGAAAATTCAGTCTTAAATGTAAAACGTGTTTTTTCTTATTCTAAAGATTGGAACAAGGCTGATTCTCAAGATTTATATATGATTTCTGATACACAAGAAATTAAAACGACGTGGCATCCGATTGAGAATATCGGAGGATCTTCTTCTAGTTATTAAAAGTTAATAGTTGCAAATTACAAATTACAAATTACAAATTACAAATTGCTGGTTGTTGAATTAAACAACAGGATGAGGAGGAATTTACGATTATCAAATCTATGTGACCTATGTGATCTATGTGTCACTTCGATAAACTCAGCGCACCGCTATGTGGTAAAAATTTAATGTTGTTAACCACGAATCACGAATCACGAATCACGAATCACGAATTTTTTGAGCATAAAAAAATCCCTCAATCAAATGATCAAGGGATTTAAAATATGTTAGGTGTTAATTATCCGATCAAAGCAGAATATCCTGCAGCATCTAATAGACCATCAACTTCAGAAGGATTGCTAAGTTTTACTTTAACCATCCAACCTTCACCGTAAGGATCAGAGTTTACTAATTCTGGATTTGCTTCTAAGTTTGAGTTGAATTCAAGCACTTCTCCACTAACTGGCATAAAAAGGTCAGAAACAGTTTTAACTGCCTCAACAGAACCAAACACTTCTTCTTGATCTAAACTCTCTCCTTCAGTTTCAATTTCAACATAAACGATATCACCCAATTCGCTTTGGGCAAATGCAGTAATACCAATTGTTGCGATATCGCCTTCAACACTCACCCATTCGTGGTCTTTTGTGTATTTCAAATTTTGTGGAACGCTCATTTTATAAAAGTTTTGAGGCAAAAGTATAATTTTTCTTGCGTCTACAAAGCGAAATATCGAATTTGTTCAACATATTTTTGATTACTTTCGCACTGTCATGGTAAATTCAGATCAAATTAAAGAAGTTTTAGCAAGAATTGTTGCTATTGGAGCTTATCTAAAAATAGATGAAAAGCGCTTGCAACTGCAAGAAGAGGAATTGAAATCTCAAGATCCTACTTTTTGGGATGATCCAAAAGCTGCAGAAATTCAAATGAAAGCAATTCGATTATTGAAATTTTGGATAGACGCTTTTGACCAATTGAAATCCTCATTTGATGACTTAGAGGTTTTGATTGAATTTGTCAAAGAAGGAATGGCCGAGCCGAAAGAAGCGGATGAACAATTTACTATTCTTGCGGATAAAGTAGAAGAAATTGAATTGAAAAACATGCTTTCAGGCGAAGAAGATTCTTTAAGTGCTGTTTTACAAATTACATCTGGCGCCGGTGGAACGGAAAGCTGCGACTGGGCTTCTATGTTGATGCGTATGTACATGATGTGGGGTCAAAAAAATGGCTTCAAAATAAAAGAACTCAATTACCAAGAAGGAGATGTTGCTGGAATTAAAACAGTAACATTAGAATTTGATGGTGAATTTGCTTTCGGTTATTTAAAAGGAGAAAATGGGGTGCATCGTTTAGTGCGTATTTCACCATTCGATTCAAATGCAAAAAGACATACTTCTTTCGTTTCAGTTTACGTTTATCCCTTAGTAGACGACAATATTGAAATAAATATCAATCCAGCCGATATTACTTGGGATACTTTTAGATCGGGTGGTGCTGGTGGGCAAAACGTAAATAAGGTAGAAACTGCGGTTCGTTTACGTCACGCTCCTTCTGGAATTATTATTGAAAATTCTGAATCTAGATCTCAATTAGGGAACAAAGAAAAAGCAATGCAATTACTCCGTTCTCAATTATATGAGTTGGTTCTTCGCGAACGTCTTGAAAAACGAAACGAAATTGAAGCTGGGAAGAAAAAAATAGAATGGGGTTCTCAAATTCGTAACTATGTCATGCAACCATACAAATTAGTAAAAGATGTTCGAACAGGATATGAAACTGGAAATGTAGACGCTGTAATGGATGGTGATATAAATGGTTTCTTAAAAGCATTTCTGATGATGTATGGGAATTAAGTGAAACTGTTCGCCTAATTAATTCTAACCATTTACTTCATAAAGTATCCTTTCACCTCCTTTTTTAGCATTTCAAATCATTGTATTAATATCGGATTAAGCATTCATTAAATTCGTTGAAGAACTTTTTCATGTTTTGACATGTTAAGGTTTTTAAATAGTCTTGTTACAATGAATTGCTTAAACTATGAAAAAAAATCTTTTAGTCGCATTGCTGCTTGTTATTGCGGGAACTACATTTTCTCAAATAACAATAAATAATACGCTCTATACAACGAACCAATTAGTCAATGGAGTTTTGGTTCCTTCAGGCAGTGGAACAACTGTGTCAAATATCAATTTCTCAGGTGTATATAATAGTTCAAATAGATACCAAGTAGGATATTTCACTACCGCAACAACAACTTTAGCGCAGATGGGATTTACTTCTGGAATCGTTTTGTCTACTGGAAATACTTCTGATATTCCTTTAACATTGGGCGCCAACCCTCAAGCTGCAGCGCAAATGACCACAGGATTTACATCTTGTACAGCGGGTGAATTAAGGGAAACGGGAACGTGTCCTACAATAATAAATGATTTAAATGTATTGGCTGGAACAACAAATTATTTCAATGGGGCAATCTTGGAATTTGATTTTGTGCCAGTTTCGGATAACGTTCAATTTCGTTATCTTTTCGGTTCAGAAGAATATACTGACAATAGTGGTTTTATAAATTACCAATGTTCATCTTATAATGATAAATTTGGCTTTCTTATAAGTGGACCAGGAATAGCTGGAGGTCAAGGATTTACTAATAATGCAAGAAATATTGCGCGTTTGGCAAATGGTTCTCAAGTTTCAATTAATTCCGTAAACGGCGGAACAGTTGGGTCAAGTGGTGGGGCTCCTTCAGCTTCAAATTGTCAATCAGCAAACCCAGCCTGGACTCAAAATGTATCAACTCCAGAATATTTAGGAACAATAGATGGAACTGAACTTAACGGTAACACTGTAATTCTTACAGCTCAACAAACAGGATTAACTCCAGGGCAAACGTATCACATAAAATTATTAATAACGGATGTTGGTGACGCTGCCTACGATGCAGTTGTGTACATAGAAGCAGGTAGTTTTACAACCTTGTCATGTATTGATCCAACGGCTCCAACAATTGGAACAATAACCCAACCAACTTGTGCAACACCAACCGCAACTGTTGCATTAAGCGGTCTTCCAACAACAGGTACTTGGACTATTACAGCTAATCCGGGCGGAGCGACTCTATCTGGAACTGGGTCAACATGTAGTTTTACAGGATTATTAGCTAATACTAGTTATGCTTTTATCGTAACCAATGCTGCTGGATGCATGTCACTGGCTTCTGCAAATGCAGTGGTTAATGCAATTCCTGCACCGCCAACTGCCCCAATAATTGGAGCAATTACACAGCCTTCTTGCTTATCTCCAAATGGCACTGTTACATTAAGTGGATTGCCAAACAGTGGAACTTGGACAATTACTGCTTCACCTGGTGGACTTACTCAAACTGGCACTGGAACTTCTGTCTCATTTACGGGATTGACATCAAACACTACTTATACTTTTACAGTTACAAATTCTGTTGGATGTATATCTGCAGTATCTTTAAACGCCGTTGTTAGTTTATATACACCAACCACACCTATTATTGGTGTAATTACGCAACCAACTTGCCTAGTCTCTACTGGTAATATTTCTCTCAGTGGTTTGCCGGCTACTGGAACTTGGACTGTTACTGCTAGTCCGGGCGGAAGCACTATAACTGGAACTGGAACTACAGGTTCATTCTCTACATTAGCTGCTGGCTCAAGTTACACGTTTGTTGTGACAAATTCAAGTGGATGTTTGTCTGGAACATCGACTGCTGCAATAATAAATGCACAACCGTTAACGCCTAGTGCACCTATCATTGGATTAATTACTCAACCGACATGCGCGGTTACTTTTGGTAGTGTTGCATTATCAGGATTACCATCCGCCGGAACATGGACTTTAACTACAATTCCAGGTGGTACTATTACTGGAACTGGCACAACTACAACAATCAGCTCATTACCTGCCGCTGCGAGTTATACCTTTACAATTACAAATTCTTCTGGTTGTACTTCGATAAGTTCTACTTCTGCTGTAATAAATGCAATTCCAACTGAACCATCAGCCCCAATTGTTGGCTTAGTTGCGCAACCGTCTTGTTTAACGCCTACAGGAAGTGTAGCGTTAAGTGGTTTACCTGCAACGGCATGGACAATCACAGCGTCACCTGGTGGATTAACGCAATCAGGGTCTGGCACAACTGCCACCTTCACAGGTTTACCGTCGAATGCAACATATACGTTCATGGTAACGAATACAGCGACACTTTGTGCTTCAGTTGTATCTTCAAATGCAATAATAAGTTTGTATACACCAACCCCTCCAATAGTTGGAGTTATTACTCAACCAACTTGTACAATTAGCACTGGTTCTGTAGCTTTGAGTGGATTGCCATCAGGTTCGTGGACAATAACTCCTTCTCCTAGTGGAACACCTTTAATTAGTTCAGGTTTGAATACAACATTTTCGGGTTTAACGGCTGGTTCAACATACACATTTATTGTAACCGATGGAAGTGGTTGTTTGTCATCTTCTTCAACTTCGGCAATAATCGCTGCTCAGCCAATAACACCTTCAACTCCAATTATTGGAACTATCACACAACCAAATTGCTTGATTAATACTGGTTCAGTTGTTATAAATGGTTTGCCAACTTCTGGAACATGGATATTAAATTCAACTCCAGGATCGTTAACAACTGGAACTGGAATAACTACATTAATTAGTGGATTGATTCCTTCAACCAGTTATACTTATACTGTTACAAATGACCAAGGTTGTACTTCGGTAGTTTCAGCATCTGTATCAATCTCAGCGATACCGACGAATCCAACTGCACCGGTTTTAGGTTTAGTTGTTGATCCTACTTGTATATTAGCTGATGGTTCTGTTTCTTTAAGTGGCCTTCCTGCAGGGAATTGGACAATCACATCTACTCCATTATCTGCAACAGTCAGTGGAAATGGATCTTCAGTTGTTTTTGGAGAACTTGCAGCAAATACGAGTTATACTTTCACAGTAACAGACGCCAATGGATGTGCATCTTCCATGTCAACAAGTGTGAATATTGCGGCACTTCCAGTAGCACCAACTGCTCCTACCGCATCAGTAACTGTTCAGCCTTCTTGCATTATTGGAACAGCTACGATTGATATTACAGCGCCAAGTGGAACGAATTACACTTACAGCATTGATGGTGTTATTTTCCAATCAGGAACTAATTTTGCAGGATTATCCCCAAATTCATCGTATGATGTTTATGTACAAGATTTATCGACTGGTTGCGTTTCATTAAGTACTTCGCTATTTGTCAATCCTCTGCCTCCAGGTACAGCAGCGCCTGTTGTGAACATTAATGCTCAACCCACATGTTTGGTTCAAAGTGGGACCATTGAAATCGTTTCTCCAATTGGATCTAATTTTCAAATTTATATTGATGGCGTACCAATGACAGTTGGCACATATGTTTTCTCAAGTTTAACACCCTCACAAACATATAGTGTTACGGTAGTTGATTTAACAACAGGATGTGGTTCAGCTCCATTTGATGTGAATCTAAATGCTATTCCAACAGCTGAAATTGTAAATGCAGGACCAGATTATTTAATTCAGGCTGGAGAAACTGTCACGTTAACGGCGTCAGGAAATGGAACAATCGTATGGAATACTGGAGATGCAGTTTCAACTAATGTTAGCCCAGTTACAACCACCACCTATACAGCAACAATGACAGATGTAAATGGCTGTATTGACACTGATGATGCAATCGTTACAATTGAGATTGACTGTGGGGAATTGTTTATTCCAACTGCATTTTCACCGAATGGAGATGCTGTTAATAGTTCGTTTAGGATAAAAATAAAGCCGGATTGTGTAAAAGAATTGAATTTAAAGGTATTTGATCGCTGGGGAGAGGTTGTATTTGAAACGACATCACCTGATGGCTCATGGGATGGGAAATTCAAAGGGAAAGAATTGGATAGTGGCGTTTTTGTATATGTCCTTGAAATCATGCTTGATACAGATGTAGAAACTCAAAAATTCAAAGGCAACCTTACGTTAATTAAATAATATTTAGAAGGATGAAAAATATAAAATTCATAATAATAGTTGCTTTTGGTTTGGTTTCGTTGCATTCAAAAGCGCAAGACCCACATTTCTCTCAATACAGAATGACGCCGTTAATGGTTAATCCAGGTAACGCCGGATTCAATTATAATTTGAGAGCCACTGCAAACTATAGACAGCAATGGAAAAGTGTAGCAACACCGTTTAGTACTTCAGCTTTTTCATTTGATATGAATACTTCAAAAAAGAAAAACAATAGAGGTTCAATTGGTGTTGGTTTACAATTCTTAAATGATAAGGCAGGTGACGCAAAAATGGGAATGACTCAGGGGAACATAAACGTTTCAGGCATCTTGCAATTAGATGAAAAAAGTAAGTTAAGTGTCGGATTAATGGGTGGATTTGGTCAACGAACAATTAATTATGCTGCCCTTAGATGGGAAAATCAGTACCAAAATGGGGCTTTTGATGCAAATAATACAACAGGCGAAAATTTGGGTTCAAACAGTACAACTTATATGGATGCTGGAGCCGGATTTGTCTGGCAGTATGGAAAAGATCCTGGATATATTACTCAAAACAATGGTGTTAAAGTAAATTTTGGTGCATCGGTTTATCACTTTGGTTTACCGTCGACCTCATACTTTGGCAGTTCAACCGAGAAAATGAACACAAAATTCATTGCTCACGGATCACTTGAGTTAGGCAAAGAGAATACCAATCTAACCTTTATTCCTGAATTTTATTTTGTTCAACAGGGTTCTCAAAGAGAAATTTTAGTAGGAAATGTTTTTAGATACTTGATTAATGAAGGTTCTCATTTTACTGGTTTTTCTCAATCCTCAGCAATTTATTTAGGGATTAACTACAGAGTTAAAGATGCATTAATTACAAGTGTCATGTTGGAGTATGCAAATTATTCTGTAGGTTTTAGTTATGATTTTAACATGTCTTCGTTGATGACTTCAAGTAATTCTAGAGGTGGTTTTGAAATTGCACTGCGCTTTGTTACACCGAATCCATTTGCAAAAGGATATAGAGCTCGGATTTAAAGATTATATTAAATCTTTCTTATTCAAAACATATTTTTTTAAAAGGGTAACCCTATTTGTTTAATTCAATTGAAAGCTCAATTAAGTTATTCAAAACATTTATTTGCTCTGAATATCTACTTTGAAATAGTTTTCTTTTTCAGAAGGACTAAGGTGATGAATAAGTTCCCAAAATTGATCTTTTATCATATGTGAAGTGTAATGTTATTAATATATAAATATCAGTATATTAATAACTTATGTGTATTAATTTGTTTTATAAAATGTAATTTCATAAAAATTTTTAAAATTGAGAATACTACTTTTAATATAACTTTGAAATAGAAATAATAAAATATGAAAATAGTTACTTTAAGCCTATTCCTATTGCCTCTAATATTCTTATTGGATGCTACAATTTCTTATGCACAAACCACCTTTGGGGACTCACTTTCCATACAAGCTGAAGCTACAATAGTAAACAGTCCAGCTTCAATTACTATTTCCTGGCTGCCTGATACTGATGCTACAAATTTTATAGTATACCGCAAATTAAAAACAGCTACAACTTGGGGAAGCATATTAGCAACTTTACCATCAAGCGCAAGCCAATATATTGATGCTACAGTGAGTACAGGAGTTCTTTATGATTATAAGATCCAAATGAATTCCCCTTCAACCCTAGTTAAATTTGGATACCTTTCATCTGGGATAAATATTAGTGCTAATAGTGATAGAGGAATTGCCATTGTCGTTATTGAAAATTCATTTATTGCGAATCCTGTTTTTCAAGCAAGTCTCGATTTATTTTTGATTGATCTCGAGGCAGATGGTTGGTTTCCAAAAACACTTTATGTCAGTAAAACAGATTTAGTAACAACAGTAAAGAGCGCAATTGTTTCTACCTATAATGAAAACCCAAACGCTACAAAACTGCTTGTTTTATTAGGGAATGTTCCTGTACCGTATTCTGGATTAAATAACCCAGACGGGCACACCAATCATACAGGAGCTTGGCCAACTGATACTTTCTATGCGGACATTAATGGAAACTGGACAGATAATTCAGTTAATAATCCTGGATTCATTGCTCCAGATACCTCGCCTTCAAATCCATTAAACTCCAATATTCCTGGTGATGG
>CANITF010000001.1 GCA_947470515.1 Flavobacteriales bacterium | reverse complement strand
TGATGGAGAAAGAACATTCAACTGATCCTTTGCTGGGTTCGGGAAAACTTGGAAAGATTCTTGACTCAATTGAGTAAGACCAGTTTCGTCCAATGCTCTTAAAACAATGATGCTGTGTGTGTTTGGATTGGTATTTGACCAAGAAGCACCATTTGTTGCGAGATAAATTTCTTTTTGCGGTCCAACACAAATATCTCTTAATCTTCCAAATTGATTAATTAAATAATGATCTTCATCTGCCACAGATAATCCATCAGCACTTAAATCCATTGCGATAATTCGTTTATCTTTTAATACTGTCATTAAAACACGCCCATCAAATTCAGGGAACAAGGGGTTTTCATAGTACACCATATCAGAAGGTGCATTAGTTGGTGTCCAAGCAACCAAAGGTTCCATCACGTTATTTGCATTACAGAATGATTCTTCACCACCTGGATCGCAAAATCCTTCAACATTTGGCCAACCGTAATTTCTTCCACTTTCTAGAATTTGAAACTCATCATCGGTTGAAGCTCCATGTTCAGAAACATAAATTTTTCCATTTGGATGTTGCAAAATACCTTGTACATTTCTATGTCCGTATGTATAAACAGGATTACCAGCAAATGCATTATCTGCTGGAATTGTGCCATCCAAATTTATACGCAAAACTTTACCATTCAATTCATTCACATCCTGAGGTAATGATTGATTTTGAGCATCACCAGTTGAAAAAAGCAAGGTGTTATCCGGAAGAATTGCTATTCTTGAACCATTATGCGTAGTATTTCCAATAATATTATCAATCAAAATAACTTCATTTACTAAACTTGTTCCGTTGTAGGTATATTTTACAACTTTCTCTTTAATGTTTGAAAATGAACCGTAAGTATACGCTAGAAATACTTCTGGTGTTGTAGCAAAATCGGGGTGAAGCGCCATTCCAAGTAACCCTGATTCAGAGTTTTGGTAAACGGAAGAAACAATGTTTAGAATCACCGTTTTTGTGTGTGCCACTGGATCAATTCGACTAATGATTCCTTTTCGTTCAGTTGTCCAAATAAAACCATCTGGTCCATAAATGATTTCCCAAGGAATATCTAATCCCGTATAAATTGTATCAACCTCTACAGTTGTCGAACCAACCGTGATATTGCTTTGAGAAAATAGTTGAAAGGAAAGTAAGCATAAACTTACAGCAAGAAATTTTTTCATTTTAATCTGATTAAGTATGCTCAAATATATAAAATCTTATTGTCAATGTGAATAATAGTCACAAAATCACTCATTTAATAATAAATCAACGTGTGTGATTAAACGATCAACCTCTTTGCTTGAAGTCCCATCATAATAGCCGCGGATGCGCATTTTTTTATCTACTAAAACAAAATTGTTGGTGTGGATAAAATCGCTCCCAACATCGCCTTGATTTTCTGCTTCAGATGGTTTCAGTACAAAAAATGATTTTCGCGCCAACGCATATAAATCTTCTTGTTTCCCTGTCAAAAAATGCCATTGGTTTCCATCGGCTTGATGCTCGTCAGCGTATCTTTTCATTTGTTCAACCGTATCCACTTTCGCATTTACAGTAAAACTTAAAATTTTCACATTTCCATTCCCTTTAAAAGCCGTTTGAACGCGTTGCATTTGTTGGTTCATCTTCGGACAAATAGTTCCACAGGTGGTGAAAAAATATTCTGCGACAAACACTTTTCCTTTGACCTCATCTTGGGTGATTGTTTTATTGTTTTGGTCTTTAAAGGAAAATTTGCCTATGGTATGACCGTTGCCAATTCTGAGCAGTTCGGGATCAACCATTTCTTCATTTAAATCAATAGGATTGATAATAGGAAGTGGTTTTTCTTTAACCGACGTATTATTAAAATAAAAGAGTGTTACTCCAGTAATGAAAAACAGAATTAAAAAAAGTGTGCGTTTCATATCTACTTTTTATGAAATCTAAGAATTTGTTGGATTTTCTTTACGTGGACCTTTAAACTTTGGTCGCTTGTTAAATGGTTTTCTTTTTTGAGGAGAAGACATTTGAAATTCTGGTCCAGCGCCTAATTCTTCTGGCATAGGAATCTGTGTAATTTCTGCTTCAATCAAACGCTGAATTTGAGCTAATTTACGCATGTCCTTTTCATTCACAAGTGTAATTGCCTCGCCTTTTGTATTCGCTCTTGCTGTTCTACCTACTCGGTGCACATAATCTTCTGCATCAAATGGAGTATCGTAATTGATTACGAGGTTGATTTCTTTTATATCAATTCCACGACTCATAACATCTGTTGCAACAACAATTCGAATGCGTTTGGAACGGAAACCACGTAATACTTCTTCTCTCTGTTCTTGATCTAAGTTGGAAGAAACACCTTGTGCTTTGAATCCGTTTTTTCGCAAAGAAGTAACTATTTCATTCACTTTACTTTTAGACGAAGTGAAGATAATGATACTCGTATAATCAGGTCGTTCGGTAAGGATTTGTTTAATTAAAGGAGCTTTTTGATTGTCAAAGGTCAAATAAACAGATTGTTTTACGCCTTCAGCAGGTTTGGAAATTGAAAGTGTAATTTCCTCTGGATTCACTAGTATTTTTTTTGCTAATTCTCTAATTTTATTCGGCATTGTAGCACTAAACATCAATGTTTGACGCTTTTCAGGTAATTTAGAAATGATGGTTAAAAGATCATCTGCAAAACCCATATCGAGCATTTTATCTGCTTCATCCAATACCAAATGTTTCACTTTTGAAAAGTCCACATAGCCTTGTTGAATATGCGATAACAATTTCCCTGGAGTTGCAACAATGATGTCTGTTCCATCTTTCAAAGCATCTTTTTGGATATCCCAATCTTTTCCACTTCCACCGCCATAAATTGCTTTCGATCCGACTGACACAAAGTAGGAAAGTCCTTGGATTTCTTGTTCAATTTGAACCGCTAATTCTCTTGTTGGAACTATAATTAACGTATCGATGGATGTGTCTTCCTTTCCTGTCAGTTTATTGAGAATAGGAAGAATGAATGCTGCTGTTTTTCCAGTACCCGTTTGAGCACAAGCAATTAAATCTCTGTTATTTAAAACTTGAGGAATTGCTAATTGTTGAATTGGAGTTGCATTTACGAAGCCCATGTGAGAAATAGCTTCTAACAATTGTTCGTTTAAGTGTAATTCTGTGAATTTCATATTGACGCTAAAATTACAAAAAAAAGGCGAGTTCATGCATGAACCCGCCAAATCTCTTTGAAACTAAAAGACGTTGCAGACTATCCTGCGTAACTTCTTTTGCTCCAATTAGCACACGCTTTTTTACGTCGCTTGTTCATTCTTTTATGGCGTCTTGCTTTTTTCCCGTCTATATGAGAAGATACTGCGGTTGTTTCAAAAGTAACTGCTTCTTTTTTACAAGTATCGAGACTCTTGGCATTTAGCGTAAGGGATGAGAACACAACAATAAGGGCTATTAGGAATTTCATTCGTTGTTTAAATTAGATGTTTACACTGCGAATTTATTGTTTATATAACGATTTACCAAAAAATTATTGTTTTAAACAGTTAAATAAATAACAGCATCACTTACTAATTCAAATGATTAATTTCAGACCTTCGCACAAGCAATGGAGATTCTTAAACAAATTTTATTGGCAATATTAAAAACCTCACTATGGGAATGGCTTGCTGTTCTTTCAAGTTTACTCTATGTAATTTTAATTTCTTACAAACATATTTCAGCATGGATTTTTGCGATTATTAGTTCTGCCCTTTACATTTATATTTGTTTTCAAGGACAATTATATTTAGAATCTATATTAAATGGGTTCTTTCTGCTTATGGGAATTTACGGTTGGTTTTTATGGGCGAGCAAAAAAACCGGAGAATCGGATAAAATAATCAAATGGCGTAAAAAAGCACATTTTCTGAATATCGGTTTGAGTTTACTTTTTGTGATTTTGATTGGGTTTATTTTTGATACTTATACAGATCAAGCCAATCCGTATACCGATTCATTTACGTCCATTTTTAGTTTAGTTGCAACATTCATGGTTACAAAAAAAGTTCTAGAAAATTGGATTTATTGGATCATTATAGACGCTGTTTCAGTTTATTTATTTGCATCAAGGGAACTTTACATGACATCCATTTTATTCCTACTCTATACCGGAATTGCAATTTTCGGTTATTTCAAATGGAAAAAACAGTTTAACCAACATTTCGAAAAATGAGATTTGCTATAACAGGACCAGAATCTTCCGGGAAAACGACGTTGGCAAAAGAGTTGGCATTAAGAAACGATGGTGTTTGGATTCCTGAATTTGCAAGGGAATATTTAGAGAATTTGCCCTATGATTATCAATTAGAAGATTTAGACAAAATTGCGCTAGGTCAGCTTACATTATGGGAAAAATCAAATGACAAAATTCTAACGTTTTTTGATACGGAAATGCTCGTCATGAAAATTTGGTCTGAATTCAAATACAAATCGTGTTCTCCATTTATTCTTAAAGCATTAGAAAACCAGTCTTTCGATCATTATTTTTTGTGTCGTCCAGATATTGTATGGGAAGAAGATCCTTTGCGCGAGCATCCTGAAAAACGAGACGAATTATTTGAGCTTTATTTAAACGAATTAATTGAACGTAAACTTCCGTTTACACTTGTTGAAGGTGATTTGGAGAATCGAATTCGGGTTTGCCAACGTGTTATTTCTGACAAATAATTATATCCTATTTAATGCTTGTTCAATATCAGCGATTAAATCAGAATAATGCTCCACCCCAACTGAGACGCGCACTAATTTCTCAGAAATAAACATGACACGTTTATCTTCTGCAGGCACATCAGCATGCGTCATTGTTTGTGGGTGTTCAGCTAAACTTTCTGTCCCACCAAGAGAAACTGCCAATTTGATTAATTTCAATGAATCCAAGAATTGAAAAGCTTCTTTTTCTCCTCCTTTTATGTCAAATGCTATCATTGCACCAGCACTTGTGTATTGACGGTTAAAGATTTCTTTTTCTCGTTCATTACCTACTTCATTGATGAATCCCAAATAATATACTTTTTCCACTTTCGGATGATTTCTCAGGTATTCTGCTACATATTTCGCTGTTGTAGCTTGTTGATCCATTCTAACCTTAAGCGTTTCCAAGCTTCTCATCAACAACCAACCTGTCCATGGTCCTGCCATGTTTCCTAAGAACGTTCTTAAACCTTTTACACGGCCCATCAATGCTTTTGACCCCAAACAAGCTCCGGCAATAACATCAGAATGACCACCAATATATTTTGTAGCTGAATACAATACTAAATCAGCTCCATGTTTTAAAGGATGTTGCCAAATTGGACCCATGTATGTATTGTCAACAGATAAGATAACAGGTTTTTCAGCAGTTGTAAAATGTGTTTTAATTTCAGCACACATTTCAATATCAATCAATGCATTTGTTGGGTTTGCAGGTGTTTCAATGTGAATCATGGTTAAACGATCACCTTTTCCAGTTGCATCAATTCGAGCAATAATTTCTTCTTTTGTATCTATTGCATGAAAACCAATTGATTCAATTTTCATTTTCTTTAAGAAATGGTTGATAAAATGATCTGTTCCACCATAAACTGGTCTGCTATATAATAACAAATCTCCTGGCTCCATAAATTCCATCATTGCCGTTGATATTGCCGACATTCCACTTTCAAAAACAGCGCAATCTTCAGCTCCATCCCACAAACACAACCTGTTTTCAAGAATTTCTAAATCTGGATTATTCAAACGGCTGTAAATTAAACCTAACTCTTCGCCTTGTTCTTTTTCACGCAATCCATACGCTAATTCAAAAAACCGTTTCCCCTCCATTGCTGTATTAAACACAAAGGTTGAAGTTTGAAAAATTGGACATTTAATCGCGCCTTCAGACAAAGAAGGTTTATATCCGTAACTCATCATTAAACTTTCTGGTTGCATTTTAGAATAATCCATTATTTTGGTTTTTGAGATGATGTAAACATATAAATAAATCTTTCATTAGATTAAATGGCAGTTTATTAATCTATAATTATTACTTTTAAAACTATTTAATTCTAAAATATTTCATTTTAGCACTATAATTTAGAAAAAAATTCTATGGAAATTCAATTAGATAAAATAGACAAAAAAATACTTTCGATTTTGAGCAGTAATTCAAAATTGGGGAACAAAGAAATAGCCGCAGAAATTGGTCTTTCTATTACACCAACATTTGAGCGGATAAAGCGACTCGAACGTCATGGCGTTATTAAGAATTATGTAGCCATTTTAGATAAAAAGAAAATCGACAAAGGATTACATGTCTTATGTCAAGTTTCATTAAAAGCGCATAATTTGGATTTATTGCTAGGCTTTGAAGATGAAATTGTACATCTTCATGAAGTAAGTTCCTGCTATCATATCGCTGGAAATTATGATTATTTACTTTCGATAGAAGTAAAAGACATGGACGAATACCAAGAATTTTTAAAACAGAAATTGGCCTCAATCCCGAATATTGCGAATGTTCAAAGTTCGTTTGTGATGAGTACGTTAAAATCTTGAATTGTCAGTTAGAATTTACTTCAACTACTGCTTAATATAGTTCTAGTTTTTAAAAAAAATAGAATAACCTAGTTTCCCAAGTTATTCTATTTTTAATTCATAGCTACTTACTGTTTTACAACCGTAACAAGGATCTTTTTTTCTTCGATTTTTAAATAATAATTCCCAGGAGCAATAGCTTCCATGTTTACACTTGTTTGATATCCTTTCAACGCATTACTCAAAACGATTCTTCCTTGGTTATCAATTAATTCGTAAGACGAAAATAATTCGATTTCAGAATTAATAAAGATTATATCACGACTTGGATTTGGATAAATTGAAATTTCAAAATTCTTAATTTCATTAATTCCTGTATAATTCACCGTTAAATTCAATGTAATTGTACTATCACAACCAGCCGCATTTGGAATTATTTGAGAGTACGTTCCACTTTGAGTATACGTTTGGCCATTTAGTGTATATGAATCTAACGCAGTTTGAGTAAGAGTGGAAACTGAAGGAGTATTCACGATTACTTGAACACTGTCTGCGCCTTGACAGCCATTAACATCGATTCCTTGTAAATGATAAGTTTCCGTTGCAGTTGGAACAAATGAAACCCCATTAATTACAGCATTATCCCAAGAATAAGTAGCTGCACCAGTTCCAGAAAGAGTTACAGATGTTCCCGCACATACAGTTTGGTCAGATCCAGCATTCACAGTTGGAAGCACATTAATGACAATATTTAAAGGATTATTTGATCCTGTAATGGAAGGCGCTGAACTGATTACTCGCACCCGATACATTGAGCCAGAAGCCGTATTACATGGAATTGCACAAGAAATTGTTCCACTATTTGCTGTACTTGCCAATGTTCCTATCGTTACTGGTGCAGCAAAACTTCCTGCTGAATTTGAAAGTTGGGCAGTATATATATTTCCTGCTGTTAAAGTTCCTGTACTCGTAAAAGGCACGTTTACCGCTGCACAAGCACAAAATGGACTTCCAGTTACGCTGCCTGTTGTAAGCGTATTTGGTGCAGTAACAGCTGACAATGTAATATCATCTACTGCAAATGACGGATCTGTTCCAGCACCATCGTCGTTATTGACCCATTGAAAACCAATTTTTACATTTGGGTTATTATTCGCCCCAGCTGGTAAAACAACCGAATATGCTGTCCACAATCCCTGACCTGCGCAAAGTGGCGTTTTAGCCAAATCAAATAGCTGTGCCCAAATAGTTCCATTGAACCACCATAAAGTTGCATTATCTAGTATATTCTGACCATTTTCGATATAGTTGAAAGATAATGTAATTGCAGAGTAGCCAGTGCAGCTGATACTTGGTGATTCAGCTCGCTGATCTGTATTGGTACAATAAAAAATCCCGCATAATCCTCCGGCATCATATGAAGCACCTGCATCACCAATAGTCTGTGAACCAACATGTAAAGACTCATCACTTCCGCAACCAACCCCACATTGTCCTGCAGCTTGACCATTTTCTGCACAACTGATATACCATGTATTCGGTAAATCTCCATTTGCTCCGGTATTAGTAACCGACCATGCACCATTTCCGGTATTTACACCAGCCGCAAAACAGTCTGAAGAACAACTATTTTCAAAAGCTTCAGTCCAAAAAATTTGTGCCTGTAGTGCATGCGAGAATAAAATCGCAATAGTAGTGTAGATTATTTTTTTCATGTTCAAAAAATTTGCCTTCAAAATTAATTAAAGAGGGAGTAAATAATTAGTGTGACTAGTTAAAAGTAAATTTAACCTATTTTTTAATTAGGCACGAAAAAAAAAAGAACAATTTGATCTTATTCTTAACTTTGAGTCAAATTGATATGAAAAATTTATTAATCAAACTTATTGATTCTTTCTATTTCTTGTTTAAGAGGTTTCTTCCTCTGAAAACATATCGCTATGCTGTTTGTGGGGGAGGTAATTTAGTTCTTGATACAGTTCTGTATTTTGTTTTTTACAATTTTGTTTTCCTTAAGCACAACGTTGATTTACGATTCGTGGTATTAAGTCCCCACATCGCATCATTGTTTGTCGTTTTTCCTATAACCTTTGTGATTGGATTTTTATTAAACAAATTTATTACTTTTCAAGATTCGACTTTACCCGGGAAGATTCAACTATTCAGGTATTTCGTTGTTGGTCTTGGGGCCATAATAATAAGTTATTTTACACTCAAAATTTTAGTTGACCATTTTCACTTTTATCCAACCCCATCTCGATTTATCGCCATTATACTCTCAGTAACGTACAGTTATATTTTACAAAGTAAATTCAGTTTTAGAGTTGCTTAAAAAAAGGAAACCATTTCTGAACTCCTTTCCATTACTAGTTTTAATGCTTATCGATAATTAAATCCGAGATCTAAATCCTCCTCCATCACCCATATTGAAGCGAAGGAAAAATTCAAATCCACCTTTTGCTCTTGAAACTGCAGTTAAACTAGAGATGTTTATATCATATGCAAAACCAGCAGAATACTGATCCCATTCAAACATTACTTTTCCTATAAAAGCATCTTTGAAACGATTAAACAATCCAATGGAAAAGGACATAGGTCGTGTAAAACCTGTTGCCATTGATCCTTCTGAAATTTTATATTGGTAATACGTACCATATAGAATTTCCATTGAGGACTTTTGTCGTTGGAAATAGATCCCTGGCAAGAAAGAACCTCTCGTATTGTCTATTCCTATTGTACCATTTACAAATAATGACCAACGCATATATAATTTTTCATTCGCTTGATCTACATATGAAAAACCTGGATTATTCACATGGTAAAATGCAACGCCACCATTAAAAGCACGTTGGTTATTTTGAGTCATGTACCCATTGTTTTTCTTGTAAGTGTATACCATTCCAGCTCCTGCATCTAAATAATTAAAACTTGCTGAATTAAATGTTTCATTGCTTGATGCTGAATTGTTATAAGCCATCCCATCGTATTGACTTGCCCAACGACCACCATTTGGATCAATTGATCTTTGTCCAAAACCAGTATAAATCCCTAAACCCAGCGTACTTGTTCTGTCAAGTATCAAATGATAAGCTAAATTTACATTCACATTATTCGTTGTGACTTTCATTTCCCCAGCCTTGTCATTGAAAAAATTAATTCCGCCAGCCATAATACCCGTTTTATTCCTCTTCTTTTCATTGAACCGCGCATCAAATGATGCAGCCATTGTTTGATACGGAATGGCCACGCTGTTCCACTGACTACGATAATTTAAAGTAGCTTGCATAGGTGAATTTGCTCCGGCTAATGCTGGATTTAATGTTAATGGAGAATACTCCATGTGCGAAAAGTGAATGTCCTGAGCAACAATGGTTGAATTCAAACCAATAAAAACAGCTAGTACTTTAATATACTTTTTCATAAATTCTATTAAAAATTATCTTATCAATGTTAAATTCCCTGATTCTTCAACTGTTGTTCCATCAAATAAAGTAGCAACTAATTTGTAAGCAAAAACTCCAGAATTCATTGGCTTACCTTTGTAGGTACCATCCCAACAAACTAAGGGATCTGTAGTTTCAAATACTTTTTCTCCCCATCTGTTATAGATAGCATAACTCAATTCTGCAATACAAGTTCCGTAGACACATTGTGTATTGTTCACATCAGGTCCTGAACCATTTGGCGAGAATACAGTTGGAACGTAGACTTCTCCACATATAACTTGTATAATTACAGTTACATTATCTGTTCCAGTGCAACCCGAAGCATCTGTTCCAGTAACCGTATAGATTGTAGTTGTGTTTGGAGTTGCAATTGGATTAGGACAATCTGTGCAACTCAATCCATTTGAAGGAGTCCAGCTATAGGTTGTGCCACCTGCAGCGCTTAATTGGACAGATTGACCTTGTTGAATTGTAGTTGAAACTGGAGTCGCTACAATTGTTAATGAGCCTGTAATGGCTACAATATATGATTCGGTCATTGAACAACCATCTGAATCTGTTACCGTTAGACCGTATGTCCCAGCAGATAGGTTCGTTATAGATGAACTTGTTTCGCCATTTGGGGTCCAAGCATACGTATAGGTTCCTGAACCGCCACTAACAGAAGTTGTTATTTGACCATCTGTTGAACCACATATAATATCTGTAACAGTTTCAGTTATTACTATTTGAGTTGGTCCTCCAATTAGTACCGACAATGAACTAGAGCAACCAGCTCCGTCAGTAACAGTAGCAGTATAATTACCAGCAGTCAAACCTGATGCTGAAGCCGAAGTCCCTCCTGTTGGTGTCCAAGCATACGTCAATAAGCCTGTCCCGCCCGATCCTAAAACAACAGCAGCTCCATCATTATCATTAAAACAAGTAACATTTGTTGATGCTGTTAATGAAATTGTAGGCGCACCAATTGGAGCTGAAATTACGGTAACTGTTGCGGCAGAAGTACAACCACCAACAGTAGTTATAACATCATATGTTCCAACAGTTAAACCGTTAAATGCCCCACTTGTATTTGTTTGAGCTGCAACCACCGGAGATGTACCAGTTATGGTGTAAGTTGTCCCTAGGGCTGGAGCAGGAACTGTAACAGTTATTGTTCCTGTTGGAACTGCACAAGTAGGTAAAGTTGTTACACTTGATGTTGGCGCCGTCGGATTTGCAGGTTGACCATTAATAGTAATTAAAGTTGCTGTTGAGGTACATCCTCCAACTGTTGTAATTACAGAATAATCACCAGATGCAAGACCTGTAAACAAACCTGTCGTATTTGTTTGTGCAGCAACAACTGGTGCTGTTCCTGTAAGCGTATAAGTAGTGCCTGCAGCTGGAATTGGCACTGAAACTGTGACTGTTCCAGTTGCAACAATACACGTTGGTTGTATAAGACTTGCCGTCGGCGCACTTGGAATTAAAGGTTGGGCATTTACAGTTAACGGTGTTGGAGAGGAGTTACATCCTGCAATTGTAACAATAAGTGTATAATCACCAGAAGTTAAAGGGTTAAAAATACCAGTTGTATTTGTTTGTGCAGCAACAACAGGAGCAATTCCAGTTAAGGTAAAGACTGTTCCTACGGCTGGCACAGGTGCTGTAACAGATACTATTCCTGCGGCAGAAACACAAGTTGGCTGAGTTATAGTTGCTGTTGGTGCTGTTGGTGCTCCTATTGCTGCATTAACAGTTAACGCAGTAGTTGTTGAAACACAACCATTAAAAGTAGTTATGACCGTGTAATTACCAGTTGCAAGAGCACTAAATATTCCTGTAGCATTTGTTTGAGCAGCAACCACTGGAGCCGTGCCTGTTACTGTGTAAGTTGTTCCGGCTGCTGGCGCTGGCGCTGAAACAGTAATTGTACCCGTTGAAATTACACACGTAGGTTGAGCAGTTACACTTGCTGTTGGTGCAGCAGGATTCGCAGGAACGGCATTAACAGTTAGAGAAGTCCCCGTTGAAATACAGCCATTCACCGCAGTAATTATTGAATAGGTTCCTGGTGCTAAACCTGCAAATATTCCTGTAGCATTTGTTTGAGCTGCAACCACTGGAGCGGTGCCTGTTACTGTATACGTTGTTCCGGCTGCTGGAGCTGGAGCCGTAACAGTTAATATTCCTGTTGGTATGGGACAAGTAGGCTGAGAAGTTACACTTGCAGTTGGTGCTGTAGGATTGGTTGGTACAGCATTAACAGTTAAAGAAGTAAATGGCGTATTACAACCACTAACTGTTGCCATAACGGAATATGTTCCTGGAGCTAATCCACTAAAAATTCCTGTCGTATTTGTTTGAGCTGCAACAACTGGCGCAGTTCCAGTTACCGTATAAGTAAGTCCGGCAGCTGGAGTTGGAGCTGTAACAGTAATTGTTCCTGCAGCAAGAATACAAGTTGGTTGAATCGTAACTGTTGCTGTTGGTGCAGTCAGTGCAGCAGGTTGCGTGATCGTAACAGTAGTTGTGCCAGGACAAAGATTTGCATCTACAACATTAATAGTATAAGCGCCTGCAGCCAAATTCGTTTGTGTTGGCCCATTCAAACTCCCAGAAACCCATGTATAAGTGTAAGGAGCAATTCCACCACTAGCTGATACTGTTGCAGAACCCGTTGAGTTTCCATTACATAAAACGTTCGTTTGAGCTGTTGTTGTTAATGTAATTGTTGGACAAATAACAATCGTACAAGCAGGAATGGCAGCTAAATTTGCATAGGTAACTAGTGTTCCTAAATTATCAACAACCTGAATAGGATATGTAGCTGGTGCAGGTATATTTGAGCCAGTGGCAAATGTTGTCCATGAAGACACTGGAGTTCCAGCAACAGTAAAAATTCCACAATAAGAGCCAAAACCAGCAATACATGGTGTGGTAAGGACAGAATTCTGCCAAGAATATGTTGGTATTCCATTGGAAGCAGTTAACGTCCCATTTGTTTCAACACAAACTGCTAAGGGAGCACATGTATTTACAGTTATAGAAATTGAACTTGAGCCACATGCCAATGTATATGTAATTACGAAAATGCCTGGTCCCGAAACAGCAGGATTGAAAACTCCTGATGCATTCACACCAGTCCCACTCCAAGTTCCTCCGGCAGTTGCAGCAGTTAACGTAACAGAAGGGGCCGTTGCACACATTGCACTTGGGACACAAACTGTTGCATCACAGCACGTTATTGCTAATGGGACACATGCAGAAGCTGCAAAAGATTGCACACCTCCAGAACGTGCTCCGGCACTGCTGCTATTTCCTGTACCACCGCAAGCTACAACATCACCTGCTGTGCTAACTCTAACATCGTAAACTACAAAGGTTGTTGGATAAAACGCTTGTTGTACTAAACTAGAATTAAATTTATATACTCCCGTTTTAGATCCAACATAAATGTTACCACAATTATCAATATCGATACCCGCATTTTCAGTTACATTATCACTTAAAAAAGGAGTCGAAAGTACTCCACCAGGAATAGTTACACTTCCAATTATAGAAAAATCTACTAATGATCTTTTTTGTAAAGCATTCCCTTTGTGGGTATAAACAAAATTAGCATCAGCTCTAATTACTTTAATCCCAGTATTATTTAATCTCCAATTTTCACTTTTATATCCCCAATTTACGCCATGATTTTTTCTAAAAAGAGAGGTTGATCCACCAGGGCAGAGGGCAAGATTATCATTTAAATAACCAATTGTATCTAGTGTTACAAAATAATATTTACCATTTGGTGCAGCACACATTGCGCGAACTTCTTGAATTTGAGGAGGTATACCAAACAATGCCCCTGC
Organism: Flavobacteriales bacterium; assembly: GCA_947470515.1. Lineage (GTDB taxonomy): Bacteria > Bacteroidota > Bacteroidia > Flavobacteriales_D > Crocinitomicaceae > M0103. The sequence continues at coordinate 162,663 of CANITF010000001.1, read as the reverse complement.
AGCAGTAACTTGAACAGATGATGTGATATTTCCAGAATTCATGTCTATTTCATAGATTTTTCCATGGATATCTAGATTACCACCTGTTCCACCAACAATCAATTTTGTTTGGTCGCAGTTAAATGCTATGTTCCAAAACTCTGTACTGAGCTGTCCACCTGAAGGGTTCAAGTTGTTCCAAACTAATCCACCAGCAGTGTTCACCTTAAGAATACGGTAATCTGTTCCTTCCGTCACATATGAATTACCTGCATCATCTGTCGCCATTGTACCAAGCCATTCTGTTGTATCGTATGGAGTATCATATGACCATTGAAGAACTCCAGTACTGTTGTATTTTTTTAATTGCAATGGATCAACTCCACCAATAATATATACATTTCCTGCAGCATCAGTATCTAATTCCCATACGCAATCCCAATCTAATGGAAAAACTGGTGTTTGAACCCATGGATCAATAACAACAGTTTTTGTAGGATCATAATTCTTTACTTCAAATGAGACGTGATTATTTACTAATTCATAGTTAGATTCAATGGATAAAGCATCGTTCCCTTCATAAAAACTCAAAGGTGCATGATCTATAATATCTCCGAAAAGCGTTGGGATTGCAATTTCTCCATTTCTTAACGTCACATCCCTATCATATATCATTTTAATTTGCTTTGGATCAGCTCCTGGATGAACAGTAAAAGCATATTTCACACCTATAATTGGATGAATTTCATATTTCAAATCAATATTTGGATAGATATTTTTATAGATGATATATTTATATCCTTTTACATAATTGATGTTTTCAGTTTCATTTTTTTCATTTTGGAATGTGTAACTATGATAATCAGGCGCTACTTCAAAAGCATTTATTTCAAGAGAATTGTTTGGGTTCCCCCAAGTCATATTTACTTGATCTTTTTTAATCAAGAATTTTCCAGCTAAACGTTCCTTTTGTTTATGATCTTCAAAAGACTTTGCCGGTTGATTCATAATTTGAGCACGCTCTTCTTTGGATTTTTTTGTTACCTCATGAAAATTATAACATACTCCCTTTTCGCCAAAAAATATTTTTGTTGTACCAAGATCGATTACGTAATGAATTTTGCCAGTTGCAGCTGTTTCAGATTGATCAAACTGACCTAAATTTTCAATGAAAGATTTACTTTTTGAATTCTCAGCAGACCAGGAAGGTGTTTGTGTTTTTTGAGAAAATAGGTTTCCACACCCTAAAAGAAGTAAAAATGATAGTTGTAATAGTTTCATGTTAATAGAATATAAATATTGAACACTTTATTCTCACGCTCAAAATGACAGTGAATAAAACAAATAGCAATAAGTTAATTTGAAAGTACAAATTATTGCGCAAAGTTATGGAACAATATAATCATTTTTTGAGGGGGCAGCCCCTCAAAATCAAATAATTATTAGAGTTTCTTATAAATTAAACAAGCGAAATACCTGTCATTTCCATTGGGGAAGCGATGCCAAGTCTATTTAAAATGGTTGGGGCAACATCAGCTAAGATTCCATCTTTAATGGATAAATTCTTTTCATTGCTAACAAGAACAACTGGAACAGGATTTAACGAATGGGCAGTATTAGGAGTTCCATCGGCATTGATTACAAAATCTGCATTGCCATGATCTGCAATAACTAAAAACTCGTAATTCAACTCTAAACCTGCTGTAACGACATCTTTAAGACAATTATCAACCGTTTCAACGGCTTTGATTATTGCATCATAAACGCCAGTATGACCAACCATATCTGGGTTTGCAAAATTGAGACAAAAGAAATTTGGATGATCTGTTTTCATGCAATTCACAATTGTATTGCGCACTTCGAATGCACTCATTTCAGGCTGCAGGTCGTAGGTTGCAACTTTAGGTGAGTTGACCATTAAGCGAGATTCTAATGGGAATGTTTCTTCCCTTCCTCCACTAAAAAAGAAAGTCACGTGTGGATATTTCTCTGTTTCAGCTATTCTAACTTGTGTTTTATCAACTTTAGAAAGCACCTCGCCAAGTGTATTAAACAAATTATCTTTTTCGAAAACTATGTTTACATTTTCAAAAGTTGAATCATAGTTTGTCATGGTAACATAATGCAAATCTAAACGATGCATATTAAATTCAGGAAAATCTTTTTGCGTTAATACTGTTGAAATTTCTCTTGGTCTGTCTGTTCTGAAATTAAAACTGATTACAACATCTCCATCTTCTATTTTTGTAATTGGCAATCCATTTTCAGTTATTACAATTGGTTCGATAAACTCATCTGTTTTTCCCTTTGCATACGAGTTTTCAATTCCTTTCGTTGCAGAATCAAAAGAAGTTCCAATTCCATTGAGCATTAAATCGTAAGCATGCTTCACGCGTTCCCAACGATTATCGCGATCCATGGCAAAATAACGACCTATTACACTCGCTATTTTCCCAGTTGTTTTCTTTAGTTCAACTTCTAATTCTTGAATAAATTCTAACCCACTTTTTGGATCACAGTCTCTTCCATCCGTAAAAGCATGAATAAAAACATTTTCTAATCCATTGTCTTTAGCCATTTTACACAATGCATAAATATGCTCTTGAGAACTGTGAACTCCGCCTTTAGAAACTAACCCTATCAAATGGATTTTGACATTCTTTTCCTTAGCTTTTAGCATGGCTGCTAGTAATACAGGATTGGTATAAAAATCTCCTTCTCTAATCGATTTGTTGATACGCGTTAATTCCTGATATACAATTCTACCAGCGCCGATGTTCAAATGCCCAACTTCAGAATTACCCATTTGTCCATCAGGTAAACCAACATCTTCACCGCATGTTTTCAATTTGGCATTTGGACGATTCGCTAATAATTCATCCATAAAAGGTGTATTTGCATTGAAAACTGCATCCGATTTAGAATGGTCACCAATTCCCCAACCATCAAGAATAATGAGCCCGAAGTGTTTTGTCATTTTATAAAGTTATTTCAAAATTTGCACCTACTGGTGAATTTTCTTTATAAAGAATTTTTCCTTTGTGTATTCTCACCAATTCAGCAACAATAAACAACCCTAATCCAGAACCTTTTTGCATGCGCGTTTCTTCATTTCCTATACGATAGAATTTTTTAAACATATCAACACGCTCATTTTTTGGAATCCCTGCGCCTTCGTCTTTTACTCCAAAAACAACGTTTGAATTTTCATTTCTTAGATAAACTACAATTTTAGGATTTGAGCCGGCATATTTAACTGCATTTTCAATCAAATTATTAATAATTGTTTCAAAGAAAAAGATGTCAATTTCAACATGGATTTCTTGTTGAATTTCTCTTTGAATGAGATCAATTTGATGTCTTTTATGAAATCTTTCAACTATTTGATTTAAAAAATCTGATAATTCAACCTTCTCTTTATGTGGTTTTAACGCATTATTCTCAAGTCTTGTAGCATTCAATATGTTGTCAATCATTAATTCAAGACGAATATTTTCTTGAATAGCTTTTTCCATGAGATCATTTCGTTTCTCCTCATCCAATTTTCTTTTTTGAATAGTTTGCAAATACAATTTATTCGCCGCTAAAGGAGTTTTTAATTCGTGCGTAACAGACAGTAAGAAATTTGTCAAACGTTGTGATAGTTGTAATTCCTTTTTAATTGAAGAGCGAATTTTCCAAAGTCCAAATAACAGGATGCTAAAAAACACAAGACCTTCTCCAATGACCATAACCACCCTTTTAGAAATTTCAGTCGGTTCTGACTTTAAACTTTCAGTTAACTCAATTAAATGAAATCCCCACCATGCAAATTGTAAAACAACATAAATTCCAAGTAAGTAGAAAAATATGGCAGTTTGTCTTTTCATTCAATGATTTAACGTTTTAATGAACTATTAATATGCTCTTTCGTTTTTACCTTCCATCCAATTGATAAAAGCTTTATTTACAACTTTGTTGCCCCCAGGGGTTGGATAATTTCCTGTAAAATACCAATCTCCAAGATTATTTGGACACGATTTATGCAAATTTTCTACTGTTTGATAAATGATTTCAACTTTTGCATTTAAATCCGCAGGGGTTAATAATTCTGCAATTTTAGCTGAGACTTCTTCGTTTGAAAATGAAGTGTAAATCTCCTTCACATAATTTTTAATTTGCTCTTTTGGAAGGTCAACTTGTTCTTTACATTTAGTGTAAACGTTTTTGATAACATCGCCCATTCCTCGTTCTTCAAGTAAACTTATTGCAGCTTCGAATGCTATGAAATCTCCCATTTTCGCCATGTCAATTCCATAACAATCAGGAAATCGGATTTGAGGAGCTGATGAAACAACAACTATCTTTTTTGGATCTAATCGATCTAGAATTTTAAGAATACTTTGTTTCAAGGTTGTTCCTCGAACAATTGAATCGTCAATAATTACGAGGTTATCTTTGTTTCGTTTAACACTTCCATAGGTAATGTCATACACATGCGCAACGAGATCGTTTCTTGAATCATCTTGCGTGATGAAAGTTCTCAGTTTTGCATCCTTGATTGCAATTTTTTCTATCCGTGCTCTTTGATAAATAATCTCTTGTAACTGTTCGTCCGTGATCTCTTTCCCTAAATCTTTAATTGCTTTAAATTTTCTATCATTCAAATAATCTTCCAATCCTTTTATCATTCCATAGAAAGATACTTCGGCTGTATTTGGGATAAAAGAGAAAACTGAATTATCTAAATCATGATCTATTGCATCTAAGATTTGAGGAACGACATAATTCCCTAATAATTTTCTTTCGTTGTAAATATCAATATCATTACCTCTAGAAAAGTAGATTCTTTCAAATGAACACTTTAAAGCTTCTTTCGGCTCATTAATTAATGTTTCTTTTACGTCCCCGTTTTTTCGAACTATTAACGCGTGCCCTGGAGTTAACTCTCTAATTTGTTCACTTTTAAGGTTGAAGGCAGTTTGTATAACTGGTCGTTCTGAAGCAACAACACACACTTCATCGTCTTCATACCAAAAAGCCGGACGAATTCCTGAGGGATCTCTTAAAACAAATGCATCTCCGTGACCAAAAAGTCCAGCCATTGCATAGCCACCATCCCAATCGCCAGAAGCTTTTTTTAATATTTTTTCAATGTCAATTTTTTCCGCAATCTTAGCGTATATTTCAGGTTTTGAATAACCTTGTGGCTTTAGTTGAGCATACAATTCTTCGTTTTCTACATCTAAAAAATGTCCAATTTTCTCAAGAACTGTTACTGTATCAGACTTTTCTTTTGGATGTTGACCTAAACCAACTAAAACATCAAAAAGCTCATCAACATTCGTTAAATTGAAATTTCCAGCAACAACCAAATTTCTTGTAATCCAGTTATTTTGTCTTAAAAACGGATGACAACTTTCGATTGAATTTCTTCCAAAAGTTCCATATCTCAAATGTCCCAAGAATAATTCACCTGTAAAACCAGCATTTTTTTTCAGGTATTCAACATTCTTTAAAAGGGCAGGGTCTTCTTTTTCAATTTCTCGAAATCTTGAATTGATATGATCAAAAATATCTTGAAGAGGTTTATCATCTATGGATCGGTATCTTGAAATATATCTATCTCCTGGATCCATATCTAATTTAATGTTTGCAACCCCAGCACCATCTTGGCCTCTGTTATGCTGCTTTTCCATCAGTAAATGAAGCTTATTTAACCCATAAAAAGAAGTGCCATATTTGTCTAAATAATACTGCAGTGGCTTCTTTAATCTTAGAAGTGCAATACCGCACTCATGTTGTATTGGATCGCTCATTTAACTATTTACTGAATTGAAGTGCAAATTTACGGTTTTTAATTAACCGATTTATCGAAAAAATTTATTCTTATTCACCAAAAAAAGCAACTTATATTCAAATTTTGAGTTTTATAGGTAATGATCGATTAAAATGACTGATTTGTCGCTTTTACCGTTTTCAAAAGAATTAGATTTATTGTACATTCGAAGACTCAACGTGAAATTCTTTTTAACCATAGTATCCCTTTTAACTTTTACATCGGTGATTTATTCCCAGAATGTATGGTTGAACCCAAATAACGGTCAGTGGGATAAAGAAATTGAATATTCTGTTGATCTTTCAAATGGACATTTATATGTGGACCAAAAAGGCTTTACGTATGATTTGATCAATGCAATGGCACATCATCATGAATTGGAAGAAAATCATGCCTTAGAAACGGATAAAATTGAATGTCAAGTAATCAAAGCTCATTTTGAAAATTCTACGTGGAAAGGAGTTAAAAAGGAAGAAAATCTGAGTTCTTTTTATAGAAATTATTTCATAGGGAATGATAAATCTCGTTGGAAATCAAAGGTTTTTAGTGTCGAACAAGCCACTATGATTGATTTTTATGACGGAATTGACTTGGTATTGAATGGTGCAACAGAAAAATTAAAATATTCGTTTATTGTAAAACCAGGCATTGATATTTCAATCATTGATTACTCAATAAAAGGGAGTGATAAAATTTCACTTATAGACGGCGCGCTTCACATACAAACTCGTTTTGGGGAAATAATAGAAGAAAGACCAATAGCTTGGACCGAAAAAGAAGGTAAAAAAACGCGTGTTGAGGTCGAATTCATAGTAGTAAATGATCATGTAAAATTTCATTTCCCAAAAGGATATGACAAAACTCAAACATTGGTAATTGATCCATATCTTGTTTTTTCAACTTTTTCTGGTTCAACAGCTGATAATTGGGGCATGACAGCAACACCTGATACTCAGGGAAATTTATATGCCGGAGGGATCGTTATACAAGCTAGTGGCAATTATCCAACTACTCCAGGAGCTTTTGACCTAACTTTTAATGGCGGATTTGTTGGTCTTCAAGTTGGTGGTTTTGATAGTGCACTTTCGAAATTTAATCCAACCGGAACTTCACTTATTTTCTCAACCTATTTTGGCGGTTCCCAAAATGAAGCCCCTCATAGTTTGGTAACAGATGAAAATGATAATTTATATGTTTTAGGTGTTACAAGTTCCCCTAATTTTCCTGTAATTGCTGGGTGTTTTGATGTTAGCCATAATGGAGGTCCAACTGTAGAAGTAAATGAATTAGGCTACAATGGTGCTGACATATATGTTGCTCATTTTAATGCAGCAGGATCTTCACTTGTTGGTTCTACTTTTGTTGGTGGATCAGGAACTGATGGCATCAATACTGGAGCTTTAAATTACAATTACGGCGACCCTTTTAGAGGTGAAATAATAGTTAAAAATGGTTTTGTTTATGTCTCTAGCTCAACCCAATCTTCTGATTTTCCAACATTTGGAGCTTCTCAAGGCTCATTGAATGGCGCTCAAGATGCCGTAATTTTCAAGATCAACAGTGCTCTAACAACAATGTCGTGGTCAACATATTTTGGTGGTTCGGGTCTTGAATCTGGGAATTCCATTCAGTTAGCATCCAATGGAAATGTTTATGTTGCTGGTGGAACCAACTCAAACAGTTTGCCATTCATTTCTGGTAATGATTTAACCTTTAACGGTGGTGTTGCGGATGGATATATTGTAAAACTACAAGGCGGAACTTCTGTGATTATGGCAGGAACCTTCATGGGGCTAAGTGAATATGATCAAGCTTATTTCGTTCAATTAGACAATTTAAATGAAGTTTATGTTTATGGTCAATCTGAAAGTGCTTGGCCCATAAGCGCCGGTGTATACGGCAATCCTAACTCCGGACAATTTATCCGTAAATATTCCAACAATTTAAATACAATTATTTGGACAACAATGATTGGAGCTGGAACAGGCCATGCGGAAATTTCTCCTACAGCATTTTTGGTTTCAGATTGTTTTGATATTTATATTTCTGGTTGGGGAGGATTTATAAACTATTCCTATAGTACTCAAGCAACATTCAGCACTTCTAATGGATTTCCTCTAACTGCAGATGCTTATCAAAATGTTACAACGGGTTCAAATTTCTACATTGCCGTTTTAGATCAGGATGCTGCATTTTTGAAATACGCAACATATATGGGAGGCACAAGTAGTTCTTATAATCATGTTGATGGGGGAACCTCTCGCTTTGATAAAACAGGGAGAATTTATCATGCAGTTTGCGGTGCCTGCGGAGGACAAGATTATGGGTTTACAAGCACTCCTGGAGTTTGGTCGCCAACTAACCAAAGTTCAAATTGTAATTTAGCAGCATTCAAATTTGAGTTAAGTACAATAGATGCCGTTGTTGCAGCCCCTGACCCTCTTATTTGTTTACCCGATCCTGTCATTTTTAACAATAACAGTGCAAATGGGAATGCCTTTTATTGGGATTTTGGGGATGGAACAACATCTACTGCAATAAACCCTTCGCATTTGTATCCTGGAGCTGGTAATTATACAGTTACATTAGTTGTAACAGATACAAATGGGTGTTTTTCTCCTGATTCGATTCAATTTTTGATAAATATTGGAGATTTTCAGGGTGGAATTATTGTTCCGTCAGGAGCAGTTTGCCCTGGAATTCCTTTTCAATTAGAAGCATATGGTGGTGCAATATATGAATGGTCTCCTGCCAATGTTTTGGATGATCCAACAAGCGCTACCCCTATAGCAACAGTCAATGTGACAACGGTTTTTACCGTAATTGTTTCGGATAGTTGTGGGGCTGACACGCTTCAACTAACGTTGCCAGTTTTTCCAACTAACCCCTCAATCTCTAACGATACATCAATCTGCATTGGAAATAGCGCTCAAATAACAGCAGGCGGAGGAGGAACTTACCTTTGGTCTCCAGCAACAACTTTAGATGATCCAACAAGCGCAAATCCTATCGCGACACCGCAGATTAATACAACATATTCTGTTGATATCACTTCTCCCGATGGCTGCATCAATAATGAATCCGTGTTAGTTAGTGTTTTTTATACTCCACCTATCCCAGTTATTCCTGATTCAGTTCAGATGTGTGTAGGCAGTTCTATTGCAATAACAGTTTCTGGAGGTGACTCATATGTTTGGTCACCGAATTACCAAATAAATCAATTAACGGGTCCAACAGTTATTGTTTCTCCAGCAGATGATTTCATATACTATTGCACCTTTATTAATGCTTGTGGATTTGTTTTAGACAGTGTTCTGGTAAAGGTAGTCGAAGCGACCATCCTGGCTGGAAGCGATACAATTATTTGTCCTGGAGAATCTGCAATTTTATGGGCAAGTGGCGGAATTAGTTATTCATGGTCACCAATGGCCACTTTAAACAATTCAACTCTTTCTCAAGTAATTGCAACACCAACATCATCAACTTTATATACTGTTATTGGCATTGATTCAACAGGTTGCATAGACACAGCATATGTTCAAGTTGATTTATATCCTCAACCATTTATCCAAACATCACCTGACGTTTATGCATTTTATGGAGATGTTATACAACTTTCTGCTACAAGCACTACGAATGGGCCTTATATTTGGTCTCCAGCTGAATTTTTAAGTTGTGTTTCTTGTTCTAGTCCTGTAGCAAATCCAAATCAAAATACAACCTATATTGTATCGTATACTGATGAAAATGGCTGTTCAGCATCGGATAATGTACATATTTACTACGATCCTATTGTGTATGTTCCAAATACATTCACCCCAAATGGTGATGAGAGCAACCAAGGATTTCACATTGTTGCACACAATATTCAATCCTTCGAATTATTGATTTTCGATCGTTGGGGTGAATTGATTTTTACGATGTCCGATCTAACTGATTATTGGGATGGTTCTTATAAAGGGAACAATTGCCAAGACGGAACTTACGTTTGGAAATTGGTCTATTATGATTTCTTAAATAAGGAATACAATTTAACAGGACACGTCAACTTACTGAGGTGAAAAGGAATTCGGAATTCCCTTCGACAAGCTCAGGGCAACGCATAATTCATAATTCGTTAAACGAATCGTTCATCAATTTCCATTTCATGTCCACATTTGCTACAAGTTCTTAAATCTTTTGAAGAATAGAATTCTTTGAATCGAGAAAGAAAATCATGTTCAATATTGACTAAAGGAAAGCGGAATTCGTGTAATTTAGTATTACATTCTTCACAAAACCACATTAAGCCATCAACTAGGTCAGTTCCTTTGCGCACTTTTTCTATAACAAGACCTACTGTATTTGCTCCACGAATAGGCGAATGAGGCACATTTCCAGGTAGCAAGAAAATATCACCCTCTTTTATTGTAATATCCTTCGCTTCACCATCTAATTGCACACGAACTGTAATATCACCCTCGATTTGATAGAAAAGCTCCTCACTCTCGTTAAAATGATAATCCTTGCGAGCATTTGGCCCACCAACTACCATTACAATAAAATCTCCTGCCTGAATATAAAGATTTTTATTTCCGATAGGCGGTTTTAATAAATCGCGGTTATCATTTATCCACTGTTGTAAATTGAAAGGAGCTAACATGGTCTCTGTTTTTTTTATAAAGATAAAAAGTCTTTGAGATTTTATCTTCTTAAATGTGTTAGAAAATTCACTTTATTGAAAATAAAAAAGGGAAGTCTTTCGACTTCCCTTTCAAATGTAGTGTTAAATCTTATTGAAGAATCACACGGAACACTTTCATTGCGTTGTCATTGTAAACGCGAATCATGTACATTCCTGTAACTTTTCCTGTCAAATTAACTTCAGTTGTTGTTGTTCCGTTAATCGCAGCAAGTTTTGTTGTTATAACACGTCCATCAACATCTGTTACTTCATAATTAAATACTTCAGAAGAACCTGAATTCGAAATATAAACCAAACCATTTGTTGGGTTAGGAGATAAAGACATATCACCAAAGAACATTTCTTGAATATCCAAGAAATCACAAGCTGGATTAACTGTTACAAGCACATTTGCAGTGTCATCAGGACAAACACCGTTTCCAGTGATATAGTCATAATTAAACATACCAGGGATGCTACTTGCTGTAATTGAAGAACTTGGCATTAAGTTGTTACTTGGGTCATACCAAGAACCTCCTAAATCAACGTTTCCTGAAAGTCCAGATAACAAATCAACTGGTTCGTTTTTACAAACTGTGAATGAACCATCATTTCCAGCGTGAGAGAAATTATAAATCTCAACTTGTGAAATAATAGTATCATAAGCACAACCATCAGTCATACGGTATTCGAAATCGAATATTTGGTATGCCAATCCAGAAGAAACAAATAAACTGTCAGTTACTTGCGTATTAGCAGAAGCTAAAACTGCTGTCCAAACACCATTTGCATCATTTCCAGTTATTGTAGTAAACAAGTTAGTAGTGTCTCCAGTACAAACATTTGCCATTGAAGCAACAGAACCTGCTTGTAAAACAATTGGCGTCATTTTGATAGAATACTGACCAAAGATTGGGAATCCACCAAAACCATTACTCCAAGCATCATGCAATACATAATATGTATTACCTGGCGTTAATCCACAAACTGTGAAATTTGGAGCGACCTTAGTTGTAATAGCAGCATCAGTTTGATCCGAAGCAGCAACTAAACTAAACGTATTGAAATCGGCACAGTTTGTTAACTCATAGATTGCAATTTGACTTGCAAAAAAGCCTTCATCCAATCCACTAAATCTCAAACTTCCTGAAGGAGGAGCCATGAAAGAATACCAGTTAGAACCTTCAATAACAGGAACTCCCCATGTCATCATAGGTAATTCAGTAGGGTTATAACCAGCAGGATTAGAACCTGTAATTAATGCACTTTCACCTGGTTGAGCTGTAGCACCCGTATTGTTAAAGGTATAAACAGTTCCATCTACTTGTAACATTTCTGCTCCACAAACTGAATCATTAGATAAAGGCATTACGAAAGTAAATGGCCCCATGTAGCTTGAAGTATCTGTTCCACAAACTGCTTGAACATAAACCTCATACACTCCACCTGCTAAAAATGCAGTATTCGCTGTTGTATCAGTAAAGTTATTATCAGCATTTACAACTGTTCCACTATATAAATTGAAACCAAAAGCGCCATATTGCAAGTTGAAACTTGTTGATACATAAGCTGGTGCAGAAGCTAACCAACTCCAAGATGTAAACAACGAATCAACTGCAGTTGCAGTATTGATTCCTGTAGGATTAGAACAGAAAGGTAATGTTTCTAACGTAATCAATAAACCTCCAGATGTTAGGTTGTCCAAAGCACATTCAGAATAAATGTAGAAATCATAAGTCGTTAATTGAGACAAACCTAAGATATCTGCAAACGGTAAACTTGTAGTAATTGTTGTACCACTTGTTAATGGATCAAATCCTGTAGGGCCATAAATGACAGTCCAAGCAGTTTCTCCATACAAACCTGCTGACCAAGTTAAAATAACTTCGTCAGGAAATACTTGAGAAACTATATTTACAGGATTTGGACACAATGCATTGTAAAAGTGAACACATGAATTGTTTGTTAAATACGTTGCATTATTCATACTAACTAGCGTATTACCTGCAATTACGTTACACGCAATTTCCGCGTCTGCTCCGTAGTCATAAGAAACGTTACCCATGATAACATCATCATAAACATAATAAATCTCTCCTGAAGCTTCATCAACGATAATTTCAAAAGAAGCATCACCAGTCGTTGATGGCCAATGAGGTAAAGCATCCCACATAATAACAAATTGTCTATTTGGAGCCGTTCCCATATCTTGGTAATAAACACCACCAATTGGTGTGTTTAAATCTTGACTGAAAATTGAGAAACCGTTTGCTAAAGCATTATAGAAAATTCCTGCTGTCAATGTATTAAAAGCAACACCACCATTGTTTCCAATAGTAATAGTGTTCACAGTTGTTCCATTAACTAACCAAGGCCAAGGTAAAGTTACACCAGTACTTGAATCATCTGTCAAATTACAATCTGTTCCTGTACCAGAAATATCCATGAACCCAGGGCCACAGGCACTATCAAAAGTAAAGAATCCAGCTCCTGTTGAGAAAGCAAAAGGACCAGCAACATCTGAACCTACAACACAACCAGCAGAAACATAGAATTCATAACCTGTATCAGCTGTTAATCCAGATATATTTAAAGGATTTGTAGCAGGGTTAACAGTAGTTCCAGTTCCAGGAGTGAATCCAGCAGGACCATATTCAACAACCCATGAAGTTTCGTTACCTTGAGCTGTCCAACCTAAAGTAGCAGAAAAATAATTTGCTGATACATTTAGAGCAGTTGGAGCAGTTGGCTCAGCAACAATAATTTGATAAGGAATACTTAATCCAGCCATCATATCTTGAACAATCACAAAATAAGTTCCCGCAACTAAATTAGTTGGGATAGCACCATATGTTACACCGTTGTCAAGTGAATAAGTAAATGGTGCCATACCACAAGCTACTGAAGTTTGTGTAAATGAACCATTGTTTAAACCATTACATGTAGCAGGAATTGGAGTTAAAACTACATCCACTGCAGTAACTGTAATATCATCTTGAATTCGTGCACTTGAAGGACAACCTGAGAAGTCTTCTTGTGCCCAATAAGATACATTTGCAAATAAAGTTCCAGTTGTAAATGAAGTTCCTGTACCTACTTGCGTACCACCTGAAGCAGCATCCCACCAAGAAATTGTAGAAAGTGGATTCGTGATAGAACCAGTTAAAGTAACTGTGTTACCAGCACAAACACCAGCATCAACACTTGTAACACCCGCTAATACAGGACAAGCAACGGTTATTAAATGGTCTTCTGTTTCACCATATCCATAAGATAAACAAGGAGTTAAAGTTCCTCCTGAATAACCTTCTGCACAAACAATTCTAACCGCTGTATTACCTGGCAATGCAGCTCCAGGAACTGTAAATGACCCTGTAATTGTTCTTGGTCCCACTGCTGTTGCAGCATCAACATAAACTTGCTCTCCTGGATCAGAGAACAATCCATTTTGATTGAAATCAACCCACATTGCAACACCATTTGAAAAATAAGTAGCGCCATCACATTCATCCTGAACAATTGAGAAAGTAACTGTTTGACCTGGAGCAACTGTTGTAATAGGTGCTAACGTTTTGAAATTTGAATACCGGCTTAAAAGAGAACCAGGCCCTGGAGCAGCTGTAGTACATCCATTTGCATTTGAATACAAAGGATCTGTTGAACCACCATTAATTGTAACGTCATAAATTTCTTCATCAAACGTAGATGTTGCTGCAGAATTACAATAACAATTTGTAAATGGATTCATCCCAACCATTACTGGAACAGAAGTACTTGACAATCCTGAACAAGTAACAATACACTTATAATAAGTTGCAACTGTTTGATTTGATGTATAAGTACTATTAGTAGCTCCAGCAATGTTAGCATAAGTAACACCATCAGTAGAAGATTGCCATTGGTAAGTTTGACCTGTACCGCCTGTGCCACCTGAAAGAGATATTGTATTATTTGTAGATGGACAAATAGTTGGATTAACAGCAATTGCAGCACCAGCAGCTGGTGGAGCAGTGCAAGGTACAGCTGCTATAAAAGTAATTCCACCTATAAATCCTCTTGGGTAATTTGCAGGAGTTGCAGGATAAGCAACACCTCCCCAAGAAACACCGTCTCCAGTAATTAGGTTAACACCACCACCTGTGAAAGTATTGACATTTACACCACCACCATTAGTTAAAGTCATGTATTGCATTGTTGATGCAGAAAGACCTAATTGATAGGTAGCACCAGCAGGAATGGTCAAACTTAATCCAGTTAAGGCATTGACAATACCATTTGCAGTATTTGAATTTACAACCGCAGTTCCAGCTGCAATCCATCCATTTTGACCAGCTCCAACCAACCCGAAACTCCATGGAGCAGCCAAATCCGTATAAGGAGTTGTGTTGTATAACAATTGAATGTTATTGGCTGCACTTGTCCCCAAATGACAGTTCACATCAGTAATAATAATGTCAAACGCATTCGTGTTTTGTACATTAAAAATAACTGACCCATTTCCATTATTGTTTATGTGATTGGTTGATACGGTAGTTTGGGAAAAGGACCCAAAACCTAAAAATCCACACAAAACAATTAAAAGTAATTTAAATTTCATACTTAATTCTTTTTTAGTTAATAAGTAGCAAAGGTAGTAATATCGTTAACATTAAAACAACTTTATTCTAAATAATCATTAACATATAGGGTAGAATGAAAATTTAATAAGTATTACCCGTATATTTAATTGGTTCTGTCGAATATTTTTAAATTTGAACTTATAAATTTTTTAAATATGAATTTGAGTTTATCAAATAAAACAGCGCTTGTTTGCGGTAGTACACAAGGAATAGGAAAAGCAACAGCTATTGAATTGGCTAATTTAGGAGCCAATATTGTTCTTTTAGCACGAAATGAAGAAAAACTAAATGCAACTTTAGCTGATCTCGATTCAACTCAAGGACAAATACATTCATATCTAGTAGCCGATTTTTCAAATCCAGCTGACTTGAAATCAACAATCCAAAAATTCATTCAAGCTGGAAATAAAATTCATATCCTTATCAACAACTCTGGTGGGCCAAAAGGTGGGGCAATAAAAGACGCTGCTCCAGAAGAATTTTTATTGGCTTTTAACCAACATTTGATTTGTAACCATATACTCGTTCAAGCAATTTACCCCGTGATGAAAGAAGAAGGTTACGGCAGAATCATCAATGTGATTTCTACCTCTGTGAAACAACCGTTACCTAATCTTGGGGTTTCAAATACAATTAGAGGTGCTGTTGCAAATTGGAGTAAGACTTTGGCAAATGAATTAGGTGGCTTTGGAATTACGGTGAACAATGTTCTTCCTGGCGCAACAAATACAGCACGACTTCAAAGTATTGCACAAATTAAAGCTGAACAATTTAACGAAACTGTCGAAGATGTCTTTATTGAAATGGCATCTGAAACACCTTTGAAAAGAATTGCACAACCCGAGGAAATTGCTGCAGCAATTGCATTTTTAGCTTCTCCAGCAGCTGCTTACATCAATGGGATTAATGTTCCGGTTGATGGTGGACGGACAAAATCACTCTGACCTCGACAAGCTCGGTCACCGTTCGAATTCTTTTCCGCACCAAGCATTACCATTGACAAGCTCGGTCACCGTTCGAATTCTTTTCCGCACCTAGCATTATCATTGAAAAGCTCGGTCACCGTTCGAATTCTTTTCCGCACCTAGCATTACCATTGAAAAGCTCGGTCACCGTTCGAATTCTTTTCCGCACCTAGCATTACCATTGAAAAGCTCGGTCACCGTTCGAATTCTTTTCCGCACCTAGAATACTTTTGATTTTTATAAAGAAATTAGTTAGAATAGAGATTATAGAATGTAATTATAACGGTGACTGAGCTTGCCGGTGACTGAGCTTGTCGAAGTCAGCGGATTATATTTACATGTCCAACCAGTTTTTCTTCTCTGCCAGAACGCGTGACATAAGAAATTTTCCAAGAGTATGTGCCATCTTGCATTAAGACTCCCTTATAAGTGCCGTCCCATTCGAAATCCATTTCGTCTGAAGTAAATATAAGCTCACCCCAACGATTATAAATCCTCACTTGAAGCGATTTTACACCAACCGTGCTAGCTTTGAAAACGTTATTAAATCTCAATCCGTCAGGTGTAAACGTATTTGGAACGTACACGTAAAATGCTTCTTCAATTGAAATTGGTTTTGAAATAGTATCTGTACACCCTTTTTCATCCGTGGCAATAAGTGTTATTAAATAAGTTCCAGGATCATCATAGGTATTGTTAGGATGAACTACAGTTGACGTATTTCCATCACCAAAGAACCATTGATAGGTATCTCCATTCACTGTCGTATTTTGAAATGTAATTGGCAAATCATCAAATAAGGTATTACTTGAAATTTCAAAATTAGCAATCGGATGAACAACATAAACATTCGTGTTACCGGTAACCGTAAAGGTTTGACATTCATCAGATACACTTACTTGATAGGATGTTGATTCTGTCGGATGTACCCAAATTGTAGGCGTACTCGCGCCAGTTTGAGGCCATAAATAATAATACTGACCATAGCCTCCAGTAGCAGAAACACCTATTTGAACACTGTCGCCAGGACAAATTTCCACATTTGGACTCATTGTTATTAATAAAGGAGGACTTGTAATGGTATAAAGTATATCAGCCGTTTGCTGATTTCCACATTGATCTGTAACCAATACTGAATAAGTGGTAGTTGTAGAAGGTGTAACCGATTGTGTTGTTAAATTACCCAATTGTTGTCCTTGACTTGAGTTCCAACTATACGTATTACCTCCTGCGCCACCAGTCACAACAACATCTAATAGTGCAGGAATATATGGACAAATTTCAGTAATATCTGGTGTTACAGTAATAACAATTGGGTCATAAACTGCAACTGTAACAATTCCGGAGTCAGTTGCAGTTTCATTTAAGCAATTATCCGTTACAGAAACGGTATATGTTTGATTTGTCAGAGGCGCAACCGAAATGCTAGGCGTTGTTGCACCTGTATCCCAACTATACGTATAGGGAGGAACTCCACCGCTTGGTACAGCTGTTAAAGTGACATTATTTCCAGGACACAAAACACTAACATCCGCAACGGTAACTGTAACTGGTTGCACATCGGAAATGCCTAAATTTATTACAATTGGGGTGACATTTCCGCAAGGATCTGTAATTGGGAAATTTAATATGACTGTTTCTTGGCCTTCAGTTAAAAGATCAGCAAAGGCATTAAGCGTAAATGATACGGTAGTTTGACCTGCAGGAAAAGTAATTGAATTTGGAATGTTTGTGTAATCCACTCCTTCTGTTGCTGTCCCTCCAACGTTAATTGGAATAGTCATTGGTGAAGCTAAATCGTTGACTCCACGTGTTAGTGTAACCGTTGCAGAAACGCACCCTTCCGCCATTAAATTTGGATCCGCAAAAACTTGTTGGGATAAAGTATAGGTAATATCTACAGGCGTTTTTGATGATAAACTATTTGCTTCTAAAAAAATTCCTGAATCGAATATGCCATCACCAACGTCTGCAACAGCAATTATTAAATGGTATGTTTGTCCACATTGAACGCGAGAAACCGCTTCGAGCACGTCTGTAAATCCATCATATTGAATGTAATAAGGAGAGCCATTTTGAGGGGAAGAATTTCCATCTCCATTAGCATTATAAAAAGAAGGATTTGTGATTGGATTTACATTATTTATTGAAACAATTGCACCATTAGGAAGCTTAGCAATATTAGGATTTCCCAAAATTCCTGGTCCAGAAATAAAAAATCCAAAAACATCATTATAACTTACATTATTTGGAGGCGCAAATTCTGGATATTCTTCAGAACCAAAAACATATTTAAACCGCACTGTATCTGAATAAGGCACAAAATCAAATTCTAACACTGCGGCATTAAAGGTTTGTGTTCCTCCAATTATGTTTGATAATAATCCTGATCCACCAAAACTATTGTCAATCCCTGAATTAGTTTGATTATTAGGCCCTTGAGGACCAGAGCCAGTATTACTAACCGTTCCGGTGGTTATAACTATTCCATTGGCAATGCCTAGGTTCGTTCCTGTAGCAGTAAATTCACTTATAGCGCCGGGACTTCCATTATACATTATGTTTGAAACGGTTACTCCTGACCCAAGTAATACATTTTGCACCAAAGAGCCTGGAGGAGGCCCAGGTATTGTAATCAATTGCCCATTAGAAAAAAGGCAAACAAAACTGAAAATGGTCGATATGTAAAATTTACTTTTCACTATTAAGAAGACGCATAAAATCTAGATGCGTTGTCAGAAGTTCCAATTTTCGCACCAAATATCTCTAATTTATAAAAATTAAACGAATAAACGGAACATATTGTTGCACAAGATGATAAAAATTGACAGTTTTGTTTCATATGAACAGGATTAAAACCATTTTAAACAATCTTCGTCAATCAAATAAATATGCTATTTCGAATCCGATTAATTTCGAGGAGAAATGGAGTTTTAATGCTACTGGAATTCAGTTAATATCATTGATTTCGATTGGCTGTCTGCTTATCGGGATATTATTTACACTATTTGTTTTAAAGGGTCCATTTTCAAGCTATTTCACAAAGAATGATATAACATTAGACCGAAATAATCTCGAGAATCAACACATAAAAATTGTTTCTTTAAATAAACGTATTGATGAGCAAGATGCCTATATTGCATCAATAAAAAGAGTCATTTCTGGTGACATAATTGCAGATTCTTTGGATCAGGATATTCCAGAGGGACAAACTCAAAATACATCGAAAATTAAAACTGAACGTTCCGAAAATGAAGCAAAATTATCTGCAAAAGTTAAGGATGATTTGCGCACGAATCCTAAAAGAAAGAAAGAATCTACTATTCACTATTTTGTTGAACCAGTAAACGGATTTATAAGTCAGGATTTTAATGTTGATGATCACCCTGGGATTGATATCGTAACGGCAAAAGACAAAACAATTTTAGCGTGTTTATCTGGGACTGTTATTTATTCAGGATATACTCAAAAAGATGGTTATGTCCTGATTTTGGATCATGCTAATGGGTATCTCTCGGTGTATAAGCATACCAAAACCATCTTAAAAAAATTAGGTTCAAAAGTTCAAATGAGTGATCCAATAGCCATTGTAGGGAACACTGGAGAGAACACTTCTGGGCCACATTTGCATTTTGAACTATGGTATAATCAAAGTGCTGTCAATCCAAAAGATTATATGAATTTTAAATGAGTTGATTTATTCAGACATTCCTTGCAACGAGCAAAGATTGTAATACATTCCTTTTATGGCCATTAATTCTGAATGTGTTCCTCGTTCCTTTATTTCCCCTTTGGATAAAACGATAATTTCATCAACATTCCGTATTGTGCTTAATCTGTGTGCAATTATAATTGACGTGCGCTCTTTCATTAAATGATCCAACGCATCTTGAACTAATTTTTCTGACTCGGTATCTAATGCCGATGTTGCCTCGTCTAAAATTAAAATACTTGGATTTTTTAATATTGCTCTTGCGATACTGATGCGTTGTTTTTGGCCTCCTGAAAGTTTATTTCCACGCTCGCCAATATTCGTTTCATACCCATTCTCCAAATTCATAATAAATTCATGCGCATTCGCAATTTTAGCGGCATCTTGAATCTCCTCAATTGTTGAATCAAGCATGCCAAATGCAATATTTTCTCTAACCGATGTATTGAATAATATGGATTCTTGAGAAACAATTCCAATATGATTTCTAAGGTCTTTTATTGAACAATCTCTAATTGGAATAGTATCGAAAAAAATTGTTCCTTCTGTCACATCATAAAACCTTGGCAACAAATCACCAAGAGTAGATTTTCCACTTCCTGATTCTCCAACTAAAGCAATCGATTTTCCCTTTGAAATTGTGAGGTTAATGTTTTTTAATACAAATTCGTCTTTGTATTTAAAAGAAACATTTTCGTAGCGAATTCCATCATTTAACTCAGGCAATGCAATAGGATTAGCTGTTTCATAGATTTTTTCATCTGCATTCAATATTTCGTTGATGCGATCTTGTGACGCTTTTGATTTATTTAAATTGGCTAATGAGGATGAAATTCCTTGAATTGGACGCAATAACTGCGAAAATACAATTATGAATGTAATGAAAACCTTACCGGTTAGGTGCTGGGAGTTATTGACATCTAAAATCATAGAACCTCCAATCCAAACTAGTCCAAGCATTACAGCGGCGCCTAATGTTTCATTCAATAATGGAGAAAGATCCCTTTTTCTAAATGCTTTCGTAATTAATTGTTGATGGTTCAAATTTACTTGACGAAAAGAATTAAACACTTGGGGAACAGCATTAAAAGCTTTAATTATCCTGATTCCACCTAAACCTTCTTCCATCGCCGAAAACAATAGGCCCATTTGTTCTTGTCCCTTTTTTGCTGTTCGTTTTAAGCTTTTCCCAATTCTTGATATAACAAAAGCAGTTACAGGCAATAAAATAAATGAAATTAGAGTCAATTGTGGGCTTAAATAGATAAGTGCAGAAACATTTATTACAATCGCGATCGGTTCTCTAAAAAACAATTCAAGCATGCTAATTACTGCAACTTCAATTTCTCCAACATCACTGTTCATGCGGGCCATTAAATCTCCTTTTCGTTCATTGTTATAAAAAGATAGAGGCAAGATTAATGCTTTTTTAAAAAGTTTGTTTCTTACATCTCGCACTACAGCCATCCTTAATTCGGATTGGTGCCAAATTGCACCATAACGAAAGAGATTTTTAAGTAAAAACGCTGCAAAGACTGAAAAACAAACAAACAACAATGCCTGTTTTGGGTCTTCATTGACCATCTTTTGCATGAAATAAGAGTAATATTCCTTCACATAACCACCTAAATCTAATAATCCACCACTCCAAGATGGTTCTTTAAGATTTAAAACTTTAACTGCAGGTTCAAAAATTAATTGAAGGAAAGGAATAAAAAGAACGAGAGATAATAAATTAAAAATTACAAACAAAAAGTTACATAAAATCACTAGGATAGAGCGTCCTTTATAAGAAAACGTGTAACGATAAATTTCAATAATTCCTTTCATGAAAGGCAAAGATAAGTTTTTGTTTCCCTATCTTTTCATTCAGGCAGTAACAATTGTTACTTTTGCACCATGAGTAGTATCAGACAAAATAAAATTGAGGGAGTAATTCAAGAGGAATTATCCATGTTTTTTCAACGCAATGCACGCGAAATATGTTTAGGTGCGATGGTGACTGTGACCATAGTTCGTGTAACCTCTGATTTATCATTAGCGCGATGTTATATCAGTATTTTTGCTGGTCCAGACAAAAAGGAAGTTTTAGAAAACATCAAAATTAACACGGGAAAAATCAGAGGCGATGTTGGAAAACGATTGAAAAACATGCGTAAAATCCCTGAATTATTATTCTTTATTGATGACTCCTTAGATTACGCCATGACAATTGACGAATTGTTAAAAAAGAAATAATCAATCTTTCATATTATATAGCGAGACGGTATCTTTCAGCAAAAAGAAAGAAAAATGTGATTAATCTAATCACACGGATTTCTGTTGTCGGCATTTCTGTAATTACAGCATCTTTAATTATTCTACTTTCGGCTTTTAATGGAATCGAGTCAATGATTGAAAAATTATATTCAGATTTTGACACAGATATAACCATAAGATCCAATATTGGTAAAACTTTCCCAGAAGATTTAATTGATTATGCTTCAATTCAAAAAACGAGTGGCGTTGTAAATTATTCAAAGGCAATTGAGGAGATTGTTGTAATTAAGCATGAGAAAAAATTTATAAATGCCTCATTGGTAGGAGTCGATAGTTCTTTCTTGAAAATTGCAAGAATGAAAAATCACATGGTTGATGGGAATCCTTTTATCGAACAAAACAACAAATCTTTTGGGTTAATTGGAGCGACACTTTTAGATAACCTGGGCGGATATATTCCAGAAAATATAGGGTATGAGCAAGTTATACTCTATGTTCCAAAACGTGATTCTAAAGTTCGAATTGGATCTAATCCGTTCAACACGAAACTCATTGACATTTCTGGAAGAATGAATTTCAATCGCGAAGTAAACGCAGACAAACTGGTAATACCTATAAAACTAGCTAAAGATATTCTCAATTATCAAAAAGACATTACGGCCGTCTATGTTGACGTTGACCCTTCATTTAAAAATGAAGATGTTAAGGCCAATCTTATCGAAATACTTGGTTCAAATTTCAGTGTTAAAACAAATTATGAAAAAAACGAGTTAATTTATAAAACCAGTAAATCAGAAAAAATAATTGTACTAATTATATTACTGTTCATCTTTATTTTAGCGGCTTTTAATCTTATTGCGTCTCTAACAATGTTATTTGTTGAGAAAAAGGAAAACATCCAAACGATGATAAGTTATGGTGCAAACAAAAAGACAATCTTCAATATTTTCTTTTTTGAAGGACTACTAATTTCAGGAAAAGGAATACTTATCGGCCTTTTCTTGGGTTATGGTGTTTGTTTACTACAACTCAAAAGCGCATTGCTTACTATGCCCAATTCTGGTGGTGAAGCTTTTCCAATAAATATTACAATTTCTGACGGAATATTGATCCTTTTTCTAGTATCTCTATTGAGTTTGCTGTTTTCTTATTTGCCCGTACGTTTTCTTGTTAAAAAGAATCTGAGCCATCTAAAATTCTAATCATTTTTTTCTTTAAAATCCTAAAAAAAAGTGTCAATTCTATATTGTAACTTAAAATAATTGGTGTAACTTTGCGCCCAAATTCAAATTAGTGGGTCTACCACTATTTAGTATTCAACATAAAAAGACGCTTAAATGTCGGGAATTAAAGGAAATGTTTCACAGGTAATTGGTCCTGTTGTTGATGTAAACTTCGAAAAAGGAGTAGCTCTTCCAAATATATATGATGCTTTGGAAGTAATAAAGCCAGATGGTACACGTGTTGTATTGGAAGTACAATCTCACGTTGGTGATAATTCGGTTCGAACAATTTCAATGGACTCAACGGATGGTTTTCGAAGAGGAATGGAAGTTACTTCAACTGGAAGTGCAATCAAAATGCCTATTGGTGATCAAATCAAAGGTCGTTTATTCAATGTAGTTGGTGAAGCTATTGATGGTATCAATGTAATTGATAACTCAAATGGATTACCAATTCACCGTGAGGCGCCAAAATTTGACCAATTATCAACTTCAACAGAAGTTCTTTTCACAGGAATTAAAGTAATTGACCTTATTGAACCTTATTCAAAAGGTGGAAAAATTGGTTTGTTCGGTGGAGCTGGAGTTGGAAAAACAGTATTGATTCAAGAATTAATTAATAATATCGCCAAAGGTCACGGCGGACTTTCTGTTTTTGCAGGAGTTGGTGAGCGTACGCGTGAAGGAAATGATTTACTTCGTGAAATGCTAGAATCTGGCATTATCAAATATGGAGATGCATTTATGCATTCTATGGAAGAAGGTGGATGGGATCTTGACAAGATTGATTTGGAAGAAATGAAAGAATCGAAAGCTACTTTCGTTTTCGGACAAATGAATGAGCCTCCTGGTGCTCGTGCTCGTGTTGCTCTTTCTGGATTGACAATGGCTGAATATTACCGTGATGGAGAAGGTGATGGAGAAGGAAAAGATATTCTTTTCTTCGTTGATAACATCTTCCGTTTTACACAAGCAGGTTCTGAAGTATCAGCACTCCTTGGTCGTATGCCATCTGCAGTAGGATATCAACCAACATTAGCATCTGAAATGGGTGCAATGCAAGAGCGTATTACTTCTACAAAAAATGGATCTATTACATCTGTACAAGCGGTTTATGTGCCTGCAGATGACCTTACTGACCCGGCGCCGGCAAATACATTTGCTCACTTAGATGCTACAACAGTATTGTCACGTAAAATTGCGGAATTAGGAATTTATCCTGCAGTTGACCCATTAGATTCAACTTCTCGTATTTTAACAAGAGAAATAGTTGGTGAAGAACATTATGACTGTGCTTCTCGTGTTAAGATTACCTTACAACGATACAAAGAATTACAAGATATTATTGCGATTCTTGGTATGGACGAATTATCTGAAGAAGATAAATTGATTGTACATAGAGCTCGTAGAGTTCAACGTTTCTTATCTCAACCATTTCATGTTGCTGAACAGTTTACAGGAATCCCTGGAGTATTGGTTGACATCTTGGATACAATTAAGGCATTTAATGCAATTCTTGATGGTGAATATGATAAATATCCAGAGGCAGCCTTTAACTTGAAAGGTGGAATCGAAGATGTTGTTGCTGCTGGAGAAAAAATGTTATCGGAAGCAAACGCTTAAGTAAAAAGTATTCTTCAATTCAAAAACGAAAAATATGCAGTTGGAAATAATAACTCCTGAATCAAAAATATTTACTGGTGAGGTAGATGCAGTTCTTCTTCCTGGATTAAATGGACTTTTTCAGGTGTTAAATGGACACGCGCCAATTATCTCAGGACTGGCAGAAGGAGAAGTGAAAATAGATTTAGTTTCGTCATTTGAAAGAACTGAAGGAACAAGTAAATTAATTCTTGATGATACTTCAAATTCAAAAGTGATTCGAGTTGCTATTAAAGGTGGAGTTGTTGAACTCTTGAATAATAAAATTATTGTTCTTGCCGAATAAGAAAATTTAACCTTATTATACAGAGGGATTTGGTTTACCATTTCCCTCTTTTTTTTGTTAAGGTATGTTAAGCATTATTAGAGAACACTGAAATATACGATTGATTGTTTATTTTCGTTCTTAATTCTAAATTTGTAAATGGATTATTTATCTAAAATAGATCTTACTAAAACACCGAAACATGTTGCAATCATTATGGATGGCAATGGTCGTTGGGCTCAAAAACAAGGGCATTTACGTTTGTATGGTCACAATTTTGGAGTAGAATCAATTCGAGAAACATTAAAAGCTGCCAAGGAATTAAAAATTCAATACCTCACACTTTACGCCTTTTCTACTGAAAACTGGAATCGCCCGAAAGAAGAAGTTGCTGGTTTAATGGATTTATTAGTCAAATCGTTGGCGAATGAAATTAAAGAACTTTCAGATACTGGTGTTCGTTTATTAACCATTGGAGATATTGAAGGCCTGCCCCAAGAATGTCAAGACGAATTGCAAGAATCCATAGAATTAACCAAAAACAACACTGAAATAAATTTGGTTCTTGCGCTAAACTACAGTGCACGATGGGAAATCATTGATGCAGTTAAAAAGATTGCAACAAACGTTAAATCAAATGATTTATCCATAGATAAAATATCAACAGAACTTTTTGACAGCTATTTAAGCACTAAAGATATTCCGGATCCAGAATTATTAATAAGGACTAGTGGAGAACATAGAATAAGTAATTTTCTTTTGTGGCAAATTGCTTACACTGAATTTCATTTCACTGAGGTGTTATGGCCAGATTTCAAAAGAGATGATTTATACAAAGCGGTTTTAGATTTTCAATCAAGAGAACGACGTTTTGGAATGGTATCTGAACAACTAACTAAATAAAATGAAATTGAAAATACTATTCCTACTTTTTTGTTTGTGCTCAGTATCTGCTGTTTTCGGGCAAATTGACACACTATCTGGACCAATTTCAATTGGAGGATTAGATATTGATTTTAAAAAGCCAAAAGAATATGAAGTAGGTCCAATAAAAATTGAAGGTGCCGATAATTTTGATCACCAAGCAATTAAACTAATTGCTGGATTAAAACAAGGTCAAACAATTTACCTCCCAGGTGAAAAAATCTCAAAAGCAATTAAAAACTTATGGGCAGAAGGGTTGTTTTCTGATGTAGAAATATTAGCAGACAAAGAAGTAGCTGGTGTAATTTATCTAACAATAAGAGTTGTTCCAAGACCAAAACTATCCCGTTTCAAATTTAAAGGAGTCAATAAAAGAGAAGCGGATAAAGTAAGAGAAGAAATCGCTTTGTTTTCAGGTAAAACTATTACAGAAAATTTAATCTATCAAACAGAAAATCAGATAAAAGGATACTTTAGAGAAAAGGGATATTATTCCGTATCAGCAAAGATTAATCGTATATCGGATACCTTAATGAATAACTCCGAAATTTTCTTGATTGACATCAAAAAGGGTAAAAAAATTGGGATTAAAGAATTAAACATTGAAGGCGTTACAAGTATCCCGAAGTGGAAACTGACAATGGCAATGAAAGATACAAAAGAGAACAAGCTATGGCGATTCTTTAAAAGATCAAAATTTACAGAAAGCTCTTACGAAAAAGATAAATTGGCTATGTTAGGTAAATTCAATACCATTGGATTACGAGATGCATTTGTAAAATATGACACGGTTTATCAAGTAAATGAGAAAAATCTAATAATAAATATCACCATTGACGAAGGAAGTAAGTACTATTTCGGGGATATTGAATGGATTGGAAACACGAAGTTTCGTTCTTCCTATTTAGATACAATTCTAGGAATAAAATTTGGGGATATTTACAACAAAAAACTTCTTGACGAACGTTTAAATATGAGTCAAGATGGTCGAGATATTTCTTCTCTTTATATGGACAGAGGATATTTGTTTTTTCAAATAATTCCTGTTGAAACGAATGTTAATGGTAATTATATCAATTATCAAATGCGTATCGTTGAAGGAAAAGAAGCGCGCGTAAAACGAATCATTATTACCGGTAATGCGAAAACAAACGAATACGTAATTAGACGTGAAATACGCACCAAACCTGGTGATCTATTTAATAGAAATGACATTATTCGTACGCAACGTGAATTGGCTCAACTTGGGTTTTTCAATGAACAAGGCTTTCAAGTAAATCCAATGCCAAATCCAGCCGATGGGACAGTAGATATTGAGTATGTAGTTGAAGAAAAATCTTCCGATCAAATTGAATTATCCGGTGGTTATGGTGGAGCTGGACCAACAGGAAATGGTCGTATTATTGGTACTTTAGGATTAACATTCAATAACTTTTCCACTAAAAACATCTTTAAAAAAGGTTCTTGGTCTCCTCTACCAGGTGGCGATGGTCAAAAATTATCAATTAGAGCTCAAACGAATGGGCGTTACTATCAAGGATATAATTTTTCGTTTACAGAGCCATGGCTAGGTGGAAAAAAACCAAACTCATTGTCTTATTGGGTCAACCATACAGCTTTAGGAAATGGGTATTTGCCATCTAATGAATTATATACAGGTATTTCAATCACAGGAATGGGTGTTGGATTAGGTAGACGTAAAAAATGGCCTGATGATTATTTTACAGCGTATTATGAATTAAGTTATCAGTATTACGATGTGCGAGACGATGCTCGTTTCCCAATTTTCAAAAATGGATATGCAAATGATATCGCACTGAAATATGTCTTACAAAGAAGTTCTGTTAGTGCACCAATTTATCCTCAAGGAGGATCTAATATAATGTTCTCCGTTAAATCTACATTACCCTACTCTTATTTTGAAGGTAAAACAGATTATTCAGGATTAACTGCGCAAGAACGTTATAAATACTTGGAATATTACAAATTCAAATTTACAGGAGAATGGTTCTTTCCATTGACAACAGATAAAAAATTAGTCTTAAGATCTCGTTTTGGATTCTCGATAATGGGAGCATTTACAAAATCGAAAGGGATAACGCCTTTTGATAGATTTGCTTTAGGTGGAAGTGGCCTTTCAGGAGTAAATCAACTTGGTGGTAGAGAAATTATTGCACTTCGCGGATACGAGGATAACTCGGTTTCTTCTTCAGCGGGAGATCCAATCATTGCTAAATATACCCTTGAATTACGCTATCCGATTTCTTTGAATCCATCAGCAACTTTTTATGCATTAATTTTCGGTGAAGCAGGTAATACTTTTCCTTCAATAGATAAATTCAACCCATTTAATGTGAAAAGATCGGCCGGAATTGGAATCAGAGTATTTCTTCCAATGTTTGGTATGCTCGGCTTAGACTATGGTTTAGGCTTTGATAAATTGGATTACTGGTCGTCCCAATATGGTGGAGCATCAGATCAATCGATCGACAAAAAAGGCTTTTATCCAAAGTTGAGTTTTACAATAGGGATGAATCTTGGAGAACTTTAATCATTGTCAAACACAATAAAATTACTAGTTTTGGCGTTCGGCTTCAAATTTACACTATGAAAAAGCTATTATTTGCATTCGTTTTTATCTTTGGCACAGCATTTGTCTTCGGACAGAAGTATGCGTATATCGATTCTGATTTTATTTTGGCAAGCGTGCCTGAATATAAAGAAGCGAAGGACAAATTAGATAAATTGGCTGATCGCTGGACAAAGGAAATTGAGGAGCGCTATGAAGTCTTAAAATTAAAGAAAGACAATTTTGCGCGAGAAGAGGTTCTTTTGCCGAATGAAGAAAAAACGAAACGTAAAGAAGAAATTGCAAAACTGGAAACAGAAGCAATGGAAATGCAAAAATTGAGGTTTGGAGTTAGTGGAGATTACTTCCAAAAAAGACAGGAATTAATTAAACCTATACAAGATAATGTTTACGATGCAATGCAAAAAGTTGCTTCAAAAAGAAATTACAGTTTTGTTTTTGATAAGGCCAATCAAAGTAATTTGATTTATGCAGACATCAAATACGATATCAGCGATGAAGTTTTGAAAGAAATGGGTATCAACGGTAAATAATTAACAAATAAAAAAAGAAGAATGAAAAAGTTATTATTAGCCCTAGCGGTAATGTTTAGTATGGGAACTGTGATGGCACAGTCTAAAGTTGCACATGTTAATTCTCAAAAATTATTGGA
Source organism: Flavobacteriales bacterium (assembly GCA_947470515.1). GTDB lineage: Bacteria > Bacteroidota > Bacteroidia > Flavobacteriales_D > Crocinitomicaceae > M0103. The sequence continues at coordinate 133,332 of CANITF010000001.1, read as the reverse complement.
CACATTACAGTCTAGAAAAGATGCAATGAATCAATTGAAAGGATTTGAAGCAAATGGCGTAAAAGAATTGCAAGAAATGGAAGCCGATTTTAATACTGCTTTAGCTAAATATGAAAAAGATCGTCCAAATATGTCTCCTACTTTAATCAAATTTGAAGAGGAGAAATTGATGAAAAAACAACAAGGGATTCAAGACCGCGAAACATCGTTGAATCAAGAAATGCAAATCTATAGTCAAGAGTTAAACAAACCAATCTTAGAGCGCGTTCAAAAAGCAGTTGAAATCGTTTCTGATCGTAAGAAATTAAATTATGTGATTGATGAATCAGTTACTTTATATTTCAAAGGTGGAACAGATATCACTGCAGAAGTAATCGTTGAATTATTGCGTTTGGATGCAGAAGCAATGAAAAAATAATAAAACGCACTCGTTTTAAAAGGGTAATCATTCATTTGATTACCCTTTTTTTGTAGATTTGAATTCGATGAGTAAAAAAGGTCCTATTGGTGTTTTTGATTCCGGCTATGGCGGCTTAACTGTTTTATCAGAAATAGTAAAACAATTGCCTGAATACGATTATTTGTATCTTGGTGACAATGCTCGTGCACCATACGGAACCAGATCATTCGAAGTTGTCTATGAATACACTTTAGAAGCTGTTAAAGAGCTTTTCTCTAGAGGATGTGAATTAGTAGTTATTGCGTGTAATACATCCTCTGCAAAAGCACTGAGAACAATTCAACAAAACGATTTGCCCAAGATAGATTCACATAAACGTGTTCTTGGTGTTATACGTCCAAGTGCTGAAGTTATTGGCTACTTAACAAAAACTGGACATGTCGGCATATTAGCAACTGAAGGAACGGTTAAATCAGAATCGTATGTTATTGAATTAAAGAAATTTTCGCCTTCAACTAAAGTAATTCAGCATGCTTGTCCAATGTGGGTTCCACTGATTGAAAATAACAGGCACGAATCTGAAGCTGGAAAATTGTTCATACAAGAAGACATTCAACAGTTATTAGATAAAGATCCGAAAATAGATGTGATTGTTTTAGCATGTACACATTACCCAATTCTAAAACAATACATCGAAACAATTATTCCTTCTTCAATTCAAGTTCTTTCGCAAGGAAAGATTGTAGCAGAAAAACTTAGTGATTATTTAAAAAGGCACGATGAGCTTGAGAAAGCTTGCTCAAAAAATGGAGAAATTCACTTTTTAACAACTGAAAACTCACTTGGTTTTGATAGAAAAGCCTCTATGTTCTTTGGAAAGACAGTAGTTTCAGAGCATATCAAATTTTAAAAATAGCATTTTCCATTTACACTTATTTCACCATTTTACTTTCAATAGTCCAGCCGATTAAGTAGGCCCTTTCTTTCGCCAAATTTGCTTTTTCACCAACCCAGTTTTGATTAATTGTTTCATTAAACAGCTTCAACCATTGTGCAAAATGTTCTTTTTTTAATGCCATTTGAAGGTGCTTTTCGGTAACATTTGTAGCATATCCAACCTCATCCAAAAGCACAAACGCCAAAAAATCAACCATTTTCGGTAAATGTTTTTCGAAATTCAAATTTTTAAAAAAGGGTGACAATAAGTTGTCCTTTACAATTTTATCGTAAAACATATTAACCATATTTTCAATATCTGAGCGCGTTTCTATATCTTTCATAACCTTATAAGTTGAGATGAGTAGGAATAATTCAGGCTTAAGATACTGGTTTCTTATATTTCATATGGTATTTTCCTGAAACTATTTCAATAAATGAAGTTTTCCTAATTTTCGATTCTGCCCAGGAGATAAAGTCAAAATATTCCATTGCTAAGCCTTCAAAAGAATCGTCTTTGATAGCAGAAAGCTCCTTGTAAAGTTCCTCCCAAAGTTCTTCTGCGTCAATATTGTTAGTGCATTTTATCCGTTTAGAAACAAATTGAAGAAATACTTTTTCAAAAGCGTAAAGTCTATTTCTTGATTTTAAAAATCTCAAGGTACTTTTCAAAGAATAAGGGAGAAATTCAGTGTGCTTTAGTTCAAGATGAGCAAGTAAATCCAAAATATGGGTATACGAAAGTATGTCTTCGCTGTCATCCAACTCAGTATCATTCAAAATTTTATTAATCCATTTCAAAGCGCCAGAAAAATCTTTTTGTCCAAGTTTTATAGTAGCGATTTTAAATTGAATAAATGCTTTTCTAACAGGAGATATTTTTTCACCAAATAATTGCAACCCTTTTTCTATAGCACCAATTGAGCTTTCTGCTTTTTGATATTCCCCTCTATGGGTTAAAACAGACAACTCGATACTGCTTGTACTTGCAAAAAGTTTAATTTGTAAATCTTCATTTTGTTCTAATGTGTATTTATGTGGAATTTCCTTTAATCTCTTCAAAAATGCAGTGGAGTCGACTTGATATCCCAACTCTTCTGAAACATAAATTGCATTTGTGAGCAGTGAAAAATAACTATTCAAATTAGATTCGATAGCGCCTTCTCGCTCTTCAAATGTCTTGAGATTTGCTTTAATGTAGCTATAACTTTTTTCAAAATCACCACTAGCAAACCAATATGCGCTTCGAATATGATTATACAAATAAGCGGAATCAAAGGGTAATTCAGTTGTTTTTAAATTTTCAGGTAATTGTTTGAAAATACTTTTAAATTGCTCTCTTTCCTCATCAGAGCGTGCCTTTCCCTTTCGTGAAAGTTGAAAAAATAAATCACTCTTAATTTTCCACAATTGGTTATAAAGCTCCAATTGCCTCATAATCAGTGTGTCTTCTTGTTCTATTTCCTTTAAATCATCAGTACTAACATCACTATATCCGTTATTTTCAAGAAGTTTTTTCTTTTTCCTCCTAATTTCCATAAGCAGTGTGTGACGCTCATTTTTTTCTGCAAATTTTTCAGCGCTTCTTAAGATTCTGCCACATTGATTATAGAGCGATTTTGTATACAAAATTTCGGCACTGTGCATTAATTTATAAATTTGAGCATCAATTGATGTGGAGGAATAAAAAGCATCTAAAGCGCTTAATACATGGTCATATAATCGTTTTTTAGTAATGGAAAATCTATTTAAAAAGGGTTCGTTTTTAAATTCTTTAAAAAGTTCCTCTTCATCATATTCGGCTTGTTTGGCAATATAATCGAACAATCGGACATAATTATTTTCATCACCTATCTTATGCCGTGATGAAATCAATTTAAAATATCTTTTTTCCGATTTTGAAAGAGATTTGATTAATTCAAATAATCCTTCTTTGACTTTTGTAGGCATGTATAAATTCTTTTAATAAATTACCTGTAATCTAATTTAATAAAAGGATTTCACATAAAATCAATCAGTTTTTGAAGTGTCTATTTTATTTATTAAACCGTACTCTTTCGACATAAAAAAAGCCTTGATAAACAAGGCTTTAATTTATTATAAATGTTTTTTTCTTTTAGTTTCATCAGGATCCGTATTTGGGTCCGTTATACCTCCCACATCTCCAGATTCATCATCTATTCCTTCGTTTGATTTTGAAGACCAAACTGGAATATCTGAATTCGAATTGTGCATACATGGACGAATATTTTCTTTAGTACAAGAAACAGCAAAAAACCCAACTGCAACAACCGCTATAAAAATAACTTTCTTCATCTCTGTAACTTTATGTAAACAAACATATTACTTAAATTCTAATTATCCAAATTTTCTATCTGAAATTTTAGTGTAACGCATGTTCCTTTGATTGAACTGTTGTTATTTCGTGTTTGAACGGGGCCATTAATTTCAAAAATTTTGTTTGAAAGGATCTTAAGAAGTTCTATCCGTTTTTTGGTGATTTCCATTCCTTGCGAGCGATGATCACCATCATAGTTGGTTTTACTGTTCATACTTGTTTCGAATCCAACACCATTATCTTCAATTTTAATAGTCAACATTTCTCCTCTTAAAGTGATATCTAAAGTAATTAATCCCTTTTTTGTTTCTTCTGGTAAAATACCGTGAATAATGCTGTTTTCAATAAAAGGTTGCAACATCATCGCAGGTATAATAATAGATTCAGTATCAATATTTTCATCACAATTTATCTGATAATCAAATCTATCTTTAAAGCGCATTGCTTCAAGAGACATATATAATTCAAGTCGCTCAAGTTCCTGGCTTAGTGAAACAAGATTTCCATCGTCTGATGAATCCAAATTTTTACGAATCAACTTAGCAAAGTTCGTCAGAAAACGATTTGCAGATAAGCGGTCTTGTGTATTGATGAAATATTGAATTGAATTGAGAGAATTAAAGATAAAATGACGATTCATACTTGCATTGAGCGATTTTTGTTCTAATGCTAGTAATCTTGATTTATAGCCCATTTTTTCTTTCTCGTTGGTCTCTCTTTCTCGTTTTAATCTAAATCTGAAAATTCTGAAGACGAAATATGCCAATAAAACTAAGACGACTAACAGGAACCACCACGTTTTATAAAATGCTTGTTTTACGACGAATTCGAATTTTATTTCTTCGGAAGCAATTCCTTTTGAGTCAACACAACGCGCATGCAATATGTAATTTCCAGCAGCTAAACCGCTAAATGTAATTGTCGTATTATTATTTAGTGGGGACCAATTATTGTCTTGCCCTTCTAGCCAAAACTGAAATTGCATTCCTGGATAATTAGCTAGTGATATACCATCCATTTCAAAAGTCAGGTTGTTTTTAGAATAGGGTAATTTTAAGTTTATTGGCAACCCATTTTTATCAATACCATCTGCATATTTTGAGAATTCTATACGTTGATAATTAATTAAAATATGTTTCAAAATTAATATCGGCGAAGAAAACCCTTTGTCATGTTTTATAGGTAAAAAGCTAACTAAGCCTGATGCTGTTCCAAACCAAAGTCGGCCATTTCTGTCAATAAAACTTGAATTAATATTTGTCTCAAGATCAACAACACCTTCCGCAATTCCATAATTCACTACTGAAATCAATTTCTTTTCCAAATCTGAAAGCACAAAAATTCCGTTGTTGGTTCCAACATACAGCTGCTGATTCGAATAATTTAAGAAATTAATGTAATTTGAAGATGGCACTTTAGAAAAAAGCACTTGTTTAATTTGCCCATTTTTAAGACAATACAAGCCTTCCTCAGTTGCGATCCATAAAGAATTGAAACTATCTTTTTCCAGCGAATAAATGGTCTTTTTAAATCTATTTTGAAGCTCTAGTCGGTTCGATTTTATTAGAAACAAACCTTTATCTGTTGCACAATAGATGTTTTCTCCAATCTGACAAAAATCCCGAACGTTGGTTACTTCTTCATTGTTCACCGGCTTTATTTTTCCTTTGTTATAAAAAGAGACACCGTTACTTCCGCCGATATAAAAGGAATTAGCAGACATTTTTAAAAGTGCTGTAATCTTATCTCCAGGCAAACCGTCTTCCGTATAAAGTGTTTTCTGAACATTTGTTCCTTTCAAAGCAACTAATCCAGAACCTGTACCGAACCAATTTAATCCATCAACATTCAACATTGAAGTCCAAATAGTACTGCTGTTTTCGAGAATTATAGGTATTATTTCTTTGTTCTTAGTCATTTGCATTAACCCACCATCAAAAGTGCCAATCCAATAATTTCCATAGAGATCTTGATTCATGTTTAATGCCAATCCAGATGTCATATTCGTGTTTTCATCGAAATAAACGAACATTTCACCAGGAAATCTCATAAGCCCTTTCCCATCACTACCCATCCAAAGATTCCCTTTTTTATCTTCAAAAATGCAACGAATGCTTTCCATTGGCATTCCATTGTCTTGATTGAGTTGTAGGTTAATTCTCCCATCTTTAATTCGATATACACCACCATTCGTGTTAATCCATAAGTTTCCTTTGGAATCGAACAGGCATCCTCGTAAGCTCAATAAAGAATCAATCCCTTGTATTATATTTACTTTCTCAGTTGATAATCCGTACTCCAGCAATCCATCTTTGAAGGTTGTTATAAATAACTTATTCCCTTGCTTTTCGATTCCTGAAACATTATAATCATCCAAAGCTTTAATGTGTCGAAACGTTTTTAAATCAGAAGTTTTAATAACTCCGGCTCTTGTTCCAATATAAAGGTGATTTTCAAAAATCAACAAATCACGGATACTCAAATCATCTTCCTGATACAATTGAATTTGAGCTTGTTCTGCTAAATTGAAAACAACTTTTGACCCTCCATTTATCTTGAGTTGCACTAATTGATTATTTCTTAGTTCAAATAATCCACCTCCATTGGAAGCAACAATTATTCGATTTTTGAAAACGACTATTTCTGAAACAGACGTCGTTTTAAAATCTTGGCTAAATGCCCATTTACTGATTTTGTTGTTTTGAATTTTGGAAACGCCCCCTTCATGACCAACCCAAATTGCATCCCCAATACTTTTTATAAGTTTTACTCGGTTATTTAAGATTCCATTTTCAGTGGAATACGATTGAAAATCCTTTCCATTAAATTTTGCTAGTCCGCCCAAAGTTCCGACCCACAAATAACCGTCATTATCCTGTGTTATAGAATTTACTTGAGATTGAGGTAATCCTTGAGCAGTATTATATGTTAAGAATGAGTACCGCTGTGCACTTGCGTTAATAACAAAAAAGAAAATAATAAGAAATAAACTTAAACTTTTTATCATTTTGGCAATTTCAACATTTTTACAAATTCTGTTACTCTATTTCTTGCAACTGGCACACGCAACCCATTTTTCAAAATTGCAAAGTGACCGTCTTCATTTACATAATCTGAAAGCATATCTAAATTTATAATATGCGACTTATGAATTCTAAAAAATTTGCTCGGGTTAAGAATATTTTCATATGTTTTTAACGTACGCGTATCTAAATAACGAGGTCCTTCTTTGAAATAAATAGTGGTACAATTTCCATTTGCTTCTAAATGCGTTATAGAATCGTCTTCTACGATTTTTAGCCCTTTTGTATGACTAATTGCAATTCGATTATTCGGCTTATTGCGTAATAATGTATCAGACAGATTTTTTAGCGAACTGAAGTACGTGTTGAAATTTTGTGGTTCGTCCGTGAAGATTTTCTTGGTTTCTTGCAACTTTTCTACTGCAGTTTGTAATTCTTCTATATCGATTGGTTTGAGCAAGTAATAGACAGCACTTGCATTGAACGCTTTGATTGCATAATCTTTGAATGCTGTAACAAAAACAACTTGAAAATCTTTTTCTTCTAATTCATCCAACAATTCAAATCCTTCTGCACCTGAGGGCATTCGAATATCTAAAAACACAACATCTGGTTTTGAAGATTCAATAATTGCTTTTGCTTGACTTTTTCTAGAGGCCTCTCCAATAATCTCAATATCAGGACAGTATTCCTCAAGCAACATAATAAGATTCTTTCTTGCGAATTCTTCATCGTCGACAATAATTGCTCTAAGTTTCATAGTTTTAGTGTTAAAAGTAAGGATTAAATTTCCTCTATTCGAATATACTATTTAATACTAAAGTAGTCGCAATTTTATATGTATTTAAAACAGGATATGCCCCCTTTAACATAAAATTTACTCCCGATTAATACACCTCAATTACACTTCAAGTTTTTTTTCTAAGTCTAAAGGAAAGATCAATTATCTTCGGAATATTGAACGTATTTAACCTAATTGCTTATGCTTAAAAATGTACACTTCATCAAACAAACTTGTTGGATATTTAATGATAACGGGAACTAAGGTTTCCGTTTTTTTTTGTTGCTATTTTCCAACTAATACGCTTACAATTTAGGTTCATAGAAATTAAAAAGGTATAATCCCTATGGGATAAAAAAATTGCGCAAATTAAAATTTGCTAGAGCTATTTAGTCCCTACGGGACATTAGCCATTGAAATTTTTAAATTCATGGACAAAAAAGAACTAAGCATATCCAAAGAACCAATAAGGCTCTCATTTTTAAATTCTTAATCAATGCAAAGGATGGGAAGCTATTTCTATTTAATGAAGCCTAAAAAATCAACAATACTTTTATTGCGCAAATTAAAATTTCCCTGAACTATTTAGTCCCTATGGGACATGCAATACTGAAACTAAGGGGTCCGTTTTTTTTGTTATTTTCTGACTAATATGATTACTTTGGATTAAAAATGCATAACCCCTAAGGAATAAAATAATTGCGCAAATTAAAATTTGCTAGAGCTATTTAGTCCCTATGGGACATTAGCCATTGAAATTTTTAAATTCATGGACAAAAAAGAACTAAGCATATCCAAAGAACCAATAAGGCTCACATTTTTAAATTCTTAATCAATGCAAAGGAAAGAAAGTTATTTCTATTTAATGAAGCCTAAAAAATCAATAATACTTTTAAGGATTTTCGTTGGATTTTCAATGTGCGACATGTGTCCGGCATCTTCAATGATTTCAAACGAAACTGGCATATCTTTTAATTCACTTTGCCATTTTTCGGTTGAAATGATTGGATCATGTTTTCCATGAAGAATTAAAAAATCAGCAGGATTTCCCTTAACCAATGTTGACTTATCTTCTCTATTTCTCATCGCTAGTGAAGCATAGGCAATGGATGCAGCTTCCATTTTTTTAGCTTCTTTTATCAATTCAATTATGACAGAGTTTTTCCGATTGTGGCGGTAAAAAAGACCAGGAATTGCTTCATTCACAAACAACTCTTTCGCTTTTAAAACGATGTCTGCAATTCGAACACGGTCTTTTTTCTTTTCAACTGGATCTTCCCAAAAATTTGAGTTAAGCAACACAACCTTTTTACATTTCGGATCCAACTCTTTTACTTCTAGCGCAACATAACCGCCCATAGAATGACCAACAACATGGTATTCGTCAATATTTAATTCCTTCAACAATTTTACAACCTCCTGGGCCATGTATTTCATTGATGGCGATTCAGTTGAATCGTTTAAACCAGAATTACCATGACCTGGAAGATCTATTAAAATGGATTGAAAAGGTGCTTTTTCAAGCTCAAGGTAATTCCACATGGTTGTTGATTCTAAAAAACCGTGTAGAAAAACAACAGGGTATCCGTTTCCAAATACCCTGTAATTTAATTTATTTATCCAATCCATTATTCATTCATCAATGTCTCAATTTCCTCTGCCTCTAGTGGAATATCTTTCATCAAATTGAAAGGCGCACCAGATTCCTGCACTACTAAATCATCTTCTAAACGAATTCCTAAACCTTCTTCTGGAATATAAATTCCAGGTTCGCACGTGAAGACCATTCCAGCTTTAATTGGTTCGTTCCACAAACCAACATCGTGGGTATCAAGCCCCATGAAATGTGAAGTTCCGTGCATGAAATATTTCTTATATGCTGGCCATTCTGGGTTTTGGTTGGTGATGTCTAATTGGCTAATCAATCCTAAATTAAGTAATTGACCTTCCATGATTCTACCTACTTCTTTTTGGTAATCTGCCATAATTGTTCCTGGAACCAATAATTTTTCAGCAGATTTCTTCACGTGCAATACAGCATTGTAAACTTCTTTTTGTCGCGCAGTAAACCTTCCATTTACAGGAATGCAGCGTGTTAAATCGGAAGCATAATTTGCATATTCAGCACCAACATCCAACAAAATAACATCACCATCCTTACATTGTTGATTGTTTTCAATGTAATGCAAAACACACGCATTTTTTCCAGATGCAATAATCGGCGTATATGCAAACCCTTTAGAGCGATTTCTTAAAAATTCGTGCGCCAATTCAGCTTCAATTTCATATTCCCACACACCTGGTTTAATGTAGGAAAGTAAACGGCGAACACCGGCTTCAGTTATTTTACATGCTTTTTGCAACAATTCGATTTCAATAGCATCTTTTATAGAACGAATGCGGTGCATAATTGGAGCACTTTTTCTCACTTGATGTGCAGGATAATCGCTTTTCAATTGTTTGATAAAACGATCTTCTCGCGTTTCAACTTCCGTATTTGCGCGTAAATGTTCGTTTGTATTGATATAAACGTTTGATGCGTCCGCCATCATTTGCTTAAACATTACTGGGAATTGATTCAACCAATAAACAGTTTTTATTCCTGAAACTTCAAATGCTTGTTCTTTGTTGAGTTTTTCACCTTCCCAAACAGCTATTAAATCACTCGTTTCTTTCAAGAAAAGAACTTCTTTGTGTGCTTCATTCTTACTGTCTGGAAAAATCACTAATATACTTTCCTCTTGATCAACGCCAGAAAGAAATAAAATATCTCTGTGTTGCTGAAAAGGCATTGTACTATCTGCACTTATTGGAAAAATATCGTTTGAATTAAAAACTGCCAAGGAATTTGGTTCCATCAATTGTTTAAAACTGGCTCTGTTTTTTATATATAATTGTTTATCAATTCTATCGTATTTCATGTCTTGTGTATTTGAGGTTGAAAATACAAATTTTACAGATTATAGTGAATGTGTTTTGAATAAAGTTTCTATTTGCACTATTTGAAGATTTGAACTATTTGAAGATTAAAAATAATTTGTAGATCGTATGTAGTTTACGTTCTACTGTGCCAATTTTGTATCATAAAACAAATGATATGGGAACTTTTAATCAAACAATCAGAATTAAAGAAATAATTTTTCTAACGGCGAATAATGAAATAACACTTTTTGGGACAACCTCAAGAGATTTATTAACGTATGATACGCAAATTTCAATTAATTCTTCACAGTTAAATAGGATTATTAATACGTTACAAAGTAAAAACGAATCTTTAGAAATTTCAGAAATGTTTGAAAGCCGATCTACTGAAAATGGCCAAGCGTTATTTTACTTTGATGGAGCAACCTTAACAAATTCAGAAATTGAATTTCATACTTTTTCTCAAAATGAAGTGTTAAGACAAATTAGAGCTTAAAATTTCTAGTTAAAAGCCTATAAAAAGCAACTTAAATTCTTTTTTATCGTATATTCGTTGTAACTTAATAGTGTAGAAGATTGTTTTAGCTTCTCACATACTATGCTTAACTATATGAAAAATCTTAAAATAGCGATCGTAGCAACACTGGCAATAGTCTTTGCAATGAGCTCATGTATTAAACACGAAGTGATTCCAGCTCCAGTTCCAATGGTTGATTTAAACTGCCATTTTATTGGCTCAATCAATGGAACAAATGTTGAATTGACAGAAAATGTTTTAGGTTATTATTGTACTACGTCAAAAGCGAAAATACTTTTGCCGAGTCCAAGTTTATCAAGTGCAAGTTATTTCTCCGAAATGTTGTCCTCGTCAACACCTGTTTCAATTAAAATAGCGTTAGGAAGTGTTGTGTGGGATGCTTCTACTGCGATTGATCCAGATGTTGCTGCTTTTAATGCTTTTCATGGAAGTAATTTAACCCCTAATTTTTCTGCTACAGGTACTGCTGGATTTGAATTTTCATATCGAGATGGAACTGGAGTAACTTGGACATCAAAGTCTAATTCCGTTAACTTTCAAGACGTGACATTTTCTAATATTTTACAAGAGTCTGATACATCTGGTGATTATTCAAAATTCACGTGTAATTTCGAGTGTTATGTATATCATACAGATGCTGTTACATTGCTTTTAGACTCACTTCTTGTGCAAGCTGCTGAATATGAAGCTTGGTTCAAACGATAAATTTTTAAAGCCGTTTTCAAAAAGACGGCTTTCTTATTTCTCTCTACCTTTATGAGTGAAACGCTAAAAATAGCAATCATTGGGGATTATAATTTCACTTATAATTCACATTTGGCTACGAATATGGCGCTTGATCATTCCGGAAATTTTCTGGAAGTTGACATCAACTATTATTGGATTAAAATCAACGAAGCAGCTCAATATAAACTTCAAAATTTTGAACAATTTGATGGAATTCTGATTGCTCCTGGTCCTTTTACAAATGCATTTTTTCTAAACGGAATTATTAGGGCCATTTCTACTTTGTCTTTGCCGGTATTAATAACAGGTGAAAGTCTCAAAAATTTTATTGAAGTATTAATAAATTCGCATCAATTGAATTCAAATGGTGAAAAATTGATTTCTGATAATTTGGTTGAAGGAAATACATTTGAAAGAATTCAAATTGTTCCGCATTCTAAGGAATTTATTCAACTATACGCAAATCACAGCACAGTTGAGCTAACATCTTCCCGTTATAGTTTATATCCTCAATTAATACATACATTGACATCGGAAATAATTGATATTGAGGCGTATAATCAGTTTGAAGAACCAGAAATAATTAGTTTAAAAAGCCATGCATTTTTCGTTGCATGTGCAAATTGTCCTCAAATTTCTTCTACAAGAGAACTACCTCATCCACTGATTTACACCTTTATCAAAGCGGCATTGGCATCAACGTTGCAAACTGAGAATAAAACGGTTTAAAGCAATAAGTTTTCTTTTTTGTTCTTTTCAAAAACATGATCTATTTCATGAGGGGGATTTTCTGCAGCAGAAACGGCTAACACATCACATCGTTCGTTTTCAGGATGACCAGCATGGCCTTTTACCCAATGAAAAGTTAAATTGTATTTCGGATGTAAATCAAGGTATCTGAGCCATAAATCTGAATTTTTTTTTCCTTTAAACCCTTTCGTTTTCCAACCAAAGACCCAGCCTTTAACAATTGAATCAATAACGTATTTAGAATCTGAATAAACCTCAACTGGATATTTGTTTGTTTTAAGGTTTTCTAAACCAACAATTAAGGCCATTAATTCCATTCGGTTGTTGGTTGTCATTCTATAACCCCCTGAAATTTCTTTTACTTGTCCATTAAATTTTAAAATGGTGCCATAGCCTCCAGGACCAGGATTGCCCTTTGCTGATCCGTCTGTATAAATTTTAATTTTCACATTACGAATTTAAGTATAAAATATGCGTTAGTCTATCGAAAAGGGAATAAATCAAATTCATTTTGTTCAAGAAATTAAAAACGTAAACATTTCAAATTCAGAGAATCAACTAAACAAAAAAACCATAATTCATCGGTACAATACATAGATTTGTCGAATAATTAATTTTTTTATTTCATTTAGGATTCCAAGAATAAACGCCCCCTCCTTTCTACGAAACTATGAATAATTACTATGAATGAACTTTTATGTCCAACAATCAAATTAATTCTATTTATTATGCAAGCTGAAGATACTTAATCATTTAAAGGGTTGCTAATTATTCGTTTTGTAGTTCTAACCATCACCCTTAAATTTGGGTTGTTTGTGTAAAGAAAATATTAAAACTTATATATAATATTCAACTTTTTTCAGTGAATAGTGGTTAGGTTAGGTTAGAAAGTGGTTCGGTTCTCGAACCACTTTTTTGTTTCTATAACTTTTAATGAATTACACTAGATAACCACCGTTCCATTTTTTCAAATGAACTATTTTTTCTTGCTGCTATATCAGCAACTTGTTCTTCAGTAATCTTACCCAAACCAAAATACTTTGCTTCCTTATGCGCAAAATACCATCCAGAAACAGAAGAAGTGGGCATCATGGCTAAGCTCTCCGTCAATGAAACCCCAGTAAGTTCTGTTGCATTCAATAACTTAAAAAGACCTGTTTTTTCAGTATGATCTGGGCAGGCTGGATATCCTGGTGCTGGCCTTATCCCTAGATAAGATTCATTTATCAATTCTAAATTTGATAATTTTTCATTTTTATCGTATCCCCATAAATCTGTTCTCACAATTTCATGTAATTTCTCAGCAAATGCCTCAGCTAAGCGATCAGCCAAAGCTTTAAGTAGAATCGAATTATAATCGTCGTGATCCTTTTCAAAACGCTGAATATGTTCTTCAATTCCTAGCCCTGTTGTAACAACAAAACCTCCAATATAGTCTTCAACTAGAGTGTCTTTTGGCGCAATAAAATCGGACAAAGCAATGTTTGGTTGACCAGCTGTTTTCTTTGTTTGTTGACGCAACGAATGTTGAATATTCAAAATGGTTTTTGGTGATTCGTTCGAATAAATTTCAATATCATCACCAACAGAATTTGCAGGAAACAAACCTACAACTGCTTTCGCTTTTAACCATTTTTGATCAATTATTTGCTTTAGCATCTGTTGCGCATCAGCATATAATTTCGTTGCTTCATTTCCTACAACCTCATCGCTCAATATGTTTGGAAATCGTCCATGCAATTCCCAGGTTTGAAAAAAGGGTGTCCAATCAATATAATCTACCAATTCTGACAAAGGATAATCCTCAAATTTTGTTAATCCCAATTTTGCTGGTTGGATACAATCTTCTTGCTTCCAATTAATAGCGAATTTGTTCTTTCTAGCTTCAGCAAGTGATAATAATTGCTTTGCTCCTCGGTGTTTTTCATGATGTTCTCGCACTCGAGTATATTCAACCTTTAATTCTTCTACGAAAGCATCCTTTTTTTGACCTAACAAACTTTCTACAACCGTAACAGCTCGTGATGCATCCAAGACATGAACAGTTTGACCTTTCGTATAATTTTGCTCAATTTTCACAGCAGTATGAACTTTTGAAGTTGTCGCACCACCAATCATTAGAGGAATAGTCAAATTAGCGCGTTCCATTTCTTTGGCCATTGTCACCATTTCATCCAAAGAAGGAGTAATTAATCCACTCAGACCAATAACATCAACCTTTTCATCTATAGCGGTTTGGATAATTTTATCAAACGGGACCATCACTCCTAAATCAATAACCTCATAGTTGTTACAGCCTAAAACAACGCCAACAATGTTTTTACCTATATCATGAACATCGCCTTTAACGGTTGCCATCAATACCTTACCAGAAAAGGATCTAACTCCATCTTTTTCTGCTTCAATGAATGGTAGCAAATATGCAACTGCTTTTTTCATGACTCTAGCAGATTTCACTACTTGGGGCAAAAACATTTTACCGCTCCCAAATAGATCTCCAACGATATTCATTCCATCCATTAAAGGTCCTTCAATCACTTCTATTGGGCGAGAAAACTGATGGCGACATTCTTCAACATCTTCGTCGATGAACTCAACGATTCCTTTTACTAAAGCGTGCGCTAATCGTTCATTTACAGGAACATTTCTCCATGAAAGATCAATTTCTCTTTTTTTACCATCTCCTTTTACGGTTTCAGCATACTCAAGTAACCTTTCAGTTGCATCGGGTCTCCTATTTAATAAAACGTCCTCTACAAAAATTAATAGCTCTTTATCAATATCAGAATACACTTCTAGCATTGCAGGATTCACAATTCCCATATCCATACCATTTTGAATAGCATGATAAAGAAAAGCTGAATGCATAGACTCACGCATTTTGTCATTTCCTCTAAACGAGAATGAAACATTTGAAACTCCTCCGCTAACATGCGCACCTGGTAGATTTTCTCTAATCCATTTTGTTGCGCGGAAAAAATCAACAGCGTTGTTGTTATGCTCTTCCATTCCTGTTGCAACAGGGAAAATATTTGGATCAAAAATGATATCCTCTTTCGCAAAATGAACTACGTCAACTAAAATGTCATATGATCTTTTACAAATTTCTATTCGTCGTTCATAGCTATCTGCTTGACCTTTTTCATCAAATGCCATAACAATAACGGCCGCACCATATCTTTTGACTTTTTTTGCTTGAGAGATAAAGTTTTCTTCTCCTTCTTTCAACGAAATTGAATTTACAATCCCTTTTCCTTGAATGCATTTCAATCCTGCTTCAATGATTTCCCATTTCGAGCTATCTATCATGATTGGAACACGAGAAATATCAGGTTCAGAGGCAATTAAATTCAAGAATTTTACCATTGCTTCTTTTCCGTCAATCATTCCCTCATCCATATTTATATCGATGATTTGGGCTCCTCCTTCCACTTGATCTCTGGCTACAGCCAATGCTGCTTCAAAATCACCTTCTTTGATCATTCTGAGAAATGCACGTGATCCTGTAACATTTGTTCGTTCACCTACATTTACAAAATTACTTTGTGGCGTTACTATTAAAGGCTCTAACCCTGAAAGTTTTAATGTTGATTTTGTGTTTTCTGACATTTTTTATTCAATAATTTGAAAAAAAATTGAAAATTTGAACTATCTCAAACTTCAAATTCCCTTTTTTATAGTATCTCTCTTGGTTTATAGTTTGCTGCTAATTCCGCAATCGCGCGAATATGTTCTGGTGTTGTACCACAGCAACCACCAATGATATTCACAAGACCTTCATCCAAAAATTCTTTAATTTGATCCGCCATAATTTCTGGTGTTTCATCATATTTTCCGAACTCATTTGGTAATCCCGCATTTGGGTGAGCGCTCACTCCAAAACTTGCCTTTTGATTAAGAATTTGCAAATAAGGACGCATCATTGAGGCTCCAAGTGCACAATTCAAACCAATAGTCAACAATGGCATGTGTGACATAGAAATCAAAAAGGCTTCTGTTGTTTGTCCTGTTAATGTTCTTCCACTTTGGTCTGTAATCGTTCCTGAAACCATGATTGGAAGTTGAATTTTTCTTTCTTCATAAACTACATCAATAGCAAAAAGTGCCGCTTTTGCATTCAAGGTATCAAATACTGTTTCTACCAATAAGATGTCAACGCCACCATCCATTAATGCATTCACTTGGTTTTTATATGCATCCACCAACTCGTCAAAAGAAATCCCTCGAAAACCAGGGTCATTCACATCTGGCGAAATAGATGCTGTTCTATTTGTTGGACCAATTGAACCTGCAACAAATCTTGGCTTATCTGGATTAAGAGCTGTAAATTCAGCAGCTACTTCCTTTGCTATCTTTGCAGATTGAAAATTAATATCATACACATATTTCTCTAGGCCATAGTCTGCTTGTGCTATCCAAGTGCCAGAAAAAGTATTTGTTTCAGCAATATCAGCACCTGCTTCAAAATATTTACGGTGAATTTCCTTAATAATTTCAGGACGTGTCAATGAAAGTAAATCATTGTTCCCTTTCAAAGATTTATCATGGTTTTCAAACCACCCTCTCCGGAAATCCTCTTCTTCCAATTTATGGCGCTGAATCATCGTTCCCATTGCTCCGTCGAGAATAAGGATTCTTGTTTTTAATAATTCTTGAATTGTTTTCATAATTTATTTAATACTCAAACTATGAAAAAAGGGAAGTACACAACTGCACTATCGACTTATCTTAACCCAACAATATGCTGAGATTGGATTTGGCACCTATTCCGCGAACGGAGGTTGCCAAGGTTTCACAGGGCCTAATCCCTCCACCTTTCTTCATAAGTTTATTTGAATGAACGAGGTGCAAAATTACTTCGAAATTAGTTCTTAGCCAAGATTTTAGTAAATCTCTTTATATTTTTTGTATCTTCAAACCTCAAATTCATTCTAAAATGAAAAAAATACTACTTATATTTATTCTATTTTCTCAGCTTAATATAGCCGTTTCACAAACTTTTACGGATTCTAATTTACCCATAGTTGTTATCACAACTCAAGTTGGTCAGCCAATAAATGATGTTGCACGCGTTGTTTGTGATATGGGGGTTATTGATAATGGTTTTGGAAATCAAAATTTATTAACGGATCCTTTTAACAATTACAACGGAAAAATTGCCATCGAAATTAGGGGCTCAACATCCCAACAATATCCTAAAAAGAGTTATGGTTTTGAAACGCAAAATCTATTAGGAGTCAATTTAAATGTTCCGTTAATGGGTTTGCCAATTGAAAATGACTGGATTTTATATGGCCCTTATCCTGATAAAACACTGATACGCGATATTTTGACCTTTGATCTTTCGCAAAAAATGGGTCATTATGCTTCCAACTGGAGGCATTGTGAATTGATGATCGATAATGAATATCTTGGGGTTTATATTTTAATTGAGCGAATTAAAAGAGACAACAACCGCGTTGACGTTGCAAAGCTCGATTTTGATGATTTAGCAGGGGACTCACTTACGGGCGGTTATATTGTAAAAATAGATAAAATGACAGGTGAAGTTGGTTATTCGTGGCCTTCCAATTACAACACAGAAGTTCTTTTTCAATTTCATGACCCTGAGTTCGATCAATTAAACCCAATTCAATCCAGTTATATGGAGACATTTGTGGGGGAATTTGAAGATGCTATTTGGGGGCCTCAATTTGCTGATCCCCTTGTTGGATATCCAAATTATATTGAAACGACCTCGTTTTATGACTTTTTCATTTTACAAGAATTAGGAAGAACAGTTGATGGCTATCGATCAAGTTCATTCATGCACAAAGACAAAACCAGTGGAGCCTGGAATGGAAAACTGGTTGCTGGCCCTATGTGGGATTTTAACCTTTCCTATGGAAACGCTGATTATTGTGAGGCCAATTTAACGACGGGTTGGCAATATAATTTTGATGATATCTGCGATTTCTCAACTGCAATTCCTTTTTGGTGGGAAAAATTATTACAATCTTCCACCTACAGAAATGGCTTAAAATGCCGATGGGATGAGTTAAGACAAGGGGCTTTTCATACTGATAGTGTCAATTATTTCATTGATTCAATGGCAAATTACCTTCAAGATGCGCGCATTCGAAATTTCCAAAAATGGCCTATAATAGGTGTTTATGTGAACTGGAATGGCTTTGTTGGAATGACGTACCAAGAAGATTTAGATTTTTTAAAAACATATATTGAGCAACGTTCTGTTTGGATTGATAACAACCTTCCAGGTATATGTGATTTATCTATTAAAGAAAATGCTTTTGTTCCGCAATACCACAAAGTTTGGCCAAATCCAATGAGTGAAGATGGATATATTGGTTTTACGCTGTTCAATGAAGGAGAAGTTGGTTTTGAGCTGTTTGATCTAACTGGAAGAATGGTTTACACTGATAATTTTGGTTTCAAGCAAAAAGGAGAGCATGCTCATTCACTTCCTTTATCTTTTCTTTCGGAAGGGAATTACATTTATAGTTTAAAACAAGCTGGAATTAAGATCGGAACTGGGAAAATAAGTATAAAATGAAAGCTTTTTTTCGTGGATTTGGATACGCTTTCGCAGGAATAGCTGTTTTACTAAAAACTGGACTGAATTTTAAAATTCAACTAATAGCTTTTTGCTTCGTTTGCTTTGCTGGCTTTTATTTTAAAATCACTTCGACAGAATGGCTCATGATAATGGGTGTTTCTGCTCTCGTTTTGTCTTTAGAAGCCTTGAACACGTCCATTGAAAAGTTATGTGATCTCTATTCGACTGAAGAAAATGATAAAATCAAAATAATCAAAGATATTGCGGCAGGCGCTGTTTTAATTGCTTCCTTTTTTGCAGGTATTGTTGGGGTAGTAATCTTTTGGAAATATATTATATAGCGACATACATTTAGTAAAATCTGTCCATGTCCGCGAAGTAGCACCGAAGGTAATTATCACAAATTTTAAGCGCAAAATATAAGCTATGTGTGGAAATTAAAGGAATCTCCAGTAGGAGCTTTGTATAATTTGTCTATGATTTAAGTACAAAAAACTAGGAGGGTAAGTTAAATGAATGTCCCATAGGGACAATATAACTCTAGCAAATTTTAATTTGCGCATATATTTTATCCCATAGGGATTATACCTTTTTAACACGACAGCACTTTGCCAAAGAAAATTACACAAATTTCCAAAAATTGATGCTGTACTCACTGTAAATGTATGGCACAAAAAAAGGCGATTCAATTGAATCGCCTTTCAAATATAGATTGTATCTTATTTAATAATTAACTGCTTCACAGCTGTTCCTTCTGCAGAGAATACTTTAACAAAGTAAACACCTGATGAAACAGTCGAAACATCAACTTTTACAAGAGTACTATTCACTTCAGTAGAAGAGATAATTTGTCCTGCAATGTTCATTAATTCAACTTTCGTCATGTTCAATCCATCTGTTAAAACAGTAATTGATTCATTTGCTGGATTAGGATAAACACTTACACTATTTGCTAAACTAAATTCATCCAAACCTAAAGTTATACAGAAATTTGTAGTATTATCTGTTCCGAAATTTGCATTTGCATTTAACAATTCTGCAACTATTATTCCATTATAAGTGATGTTATAATCGCCATTTCCACCATTTGCTGTATTACATCCTGACATTCCATCGCCAAAAGCATCAATGATTTTAAAATCATAACAGCCATAACTCAAACAAAAATCTTGCTGAACCAAAACTGGATTACCATCAGTATAACCTGAACCTGAATAAAGTATTGCACTTGATGCATCGTACAATTCCCAAGAAGTTTCAGAAGCATAGCAATCTAAATTCAGATTTAATGTAACTGTTTGTCCATTTACAACTGTAGTAAATGAAGAAGAAATTGTATTATTTGCAAGATTTAAATCAGCAGATCCATTTGGATTAACTACTTCTGCACCAAAAGTATGATTACCCCCAGGAAGTGTTGCAATTGGTAAGGTTATCGTAATTGTTTGAAATTGATTCAATGAACCAGTCCATGGATATGTTTGATTTAAAAGCCCATCATAACCATAATTAACAGTTGCTGAGGTTAACACATCCGTTCCAGAATTTGTAATTGTAACTTGCGGTGTAACTGTTGCTTGGCAATAAGTACCTGACACACCTTGTGGATTATTCAAGGCTGCATCTAATGCTAAACCTGGGCCGTTAGGGTCAATGCCATCAATTGCAGTTGCACCAGTTGAAGAAGGATCTAACCAGTTGCTCAAACGGGAAGAACTTGTATTGTTACCAGTCCAAGAAACTGAAAACTTACCATATTCGTCTGATAAATCGCCGGCACCGCAAGAAGAAGCACCACCATGTAATTGACCAATGACTCTGTGATTTTGATCAAACAAAGGTGAGCCTGAAGAACCTCCTTCAGTAACCCCTAAATCCCATCCTGGAACATGCCAGTGGCTGTTTGCAGCAGTACCAGCCCATGCACTTGATGTCAAAGCGTTATTGTTCTCAAAAGAGATTTTTTTAATATCCCCAGATGGATGATGAACTCCAACTGCTGATGATACAGGATTTCCCGTATGATCCCATCCACTATAATAAATTCCCCAAGCTGGATCTGGAGCAGTATTTAATTCTGTCAATGAGAAATCTGAACCTGCCCATGTAGCGCGCAATATTCCACCATTTACATTCATTGTTTCAGGACCATTGGTTGAATTACCACCAGTACCACAAACAGTTCCTCCTACTGGAGATTCCCAGCGGAAACGGAAAACCCACCCACCAGGATTTGTTCCACAATGATTTGCAGATAAAAAGTAAGGAATAATTGTTCCTGTAGTATTATTTACAAGTGATCCAGTACAAAATCCTCCTCCATTCACCATCATAGCGACTGAATGTGATTGGTCTAACCACAAAGAACCTTGAGGACAATTAACATCATAATGGCAATTACCTGAACTATTTAATGCTTTAGCTAATGCGTCCAAATCTTGAAAACCAGAAACGATTGTACTCACATTCAAAACACTTGTTCCAACAACTGTTTTTGGCTCAATTAATTCAATGATAATCTTGTTTGTATGAACTAATTCTGTTCCTAACATACTGTTTGCATTGTTATTCAAACTAGTATAAGCACCAATAAATTCTTCACTTAAGGCATCCGTAATAAAAAGTCTAGTTCCAGCCGCTAAATGAAATTTATCAAAAACGGCATTTACTGATAATGCATTTGGACAAGAAATTCCGAATTGATATAAAGCGTCACCTGAAGGTAAAATTGTTTTTGACGCTTCGGTCATAATATTCAAATTCACTTGGAACTCCTTTCCAAAACGGAACATTTTTTCACCTGTTGCAGCATAATTTGCTATTTCTGCAGCAGGGTCTACTGGAGCTGTTTCATAAAATGTTTTTGTGCGTTCCACTTTACCCATTGTTGTAAGTGGCCTGCCTGAATTGATTGTCTGAGAGAAACAATCGGCGGAGTAGGCAGAAATAAAGATTGTTAAAATAAGTAGTTGTTTTTTCATAGTTCTAGTTTATTCTAATTAAGCATATTTTAAAAAAGACGTTAATTGTATTCAAATCGTTGGTTCAGCATAGAAATTAGATGATTTCTTTCTGTAACAATCATTCAATATTACCGTTCAAAAACTTATTTTTAGCACGTTAATTGCTAAAAGCTTTGACCAAATATACACTTTATCATGAAAAGATTCAACCTCATTTTTTGCATCATTCTTGGAATGAACTCTTTTGCGCAACAAATTGAAATGCCTGGTGAACAATATCCCTTTTATTCTATTCTAGAATGGAAAGGTATGGGAGCGATTTTGTTCAACCGCGATCCTTCGGGGAACATGAAAAAAGTCAACATGACTTTAGTAGGCAATAAACCAACCAATATTTGGCAACAAAGTTTCAATCCAAATGGAAAAGATTACCATTTTATTTCAAGTGAAAACGCGCGTTATGTTTATTTTCTAGACAATTTATCCCCAGAAGAAGGAAAAATCTCATTGCACCAGCTAAATTCTGCTGGGAATATAAAATCAACATCTGTCAGTTTAAGTTCTGCAATCAAGAAATTGGGTGCTTTTGACTTAGCTGAAATGCAATTAATGGATATTGTCACAACTGATAAAGCATTGGTGCATATTTTCCGCTATCACGATACAAAAGCCAAGAAATATGTAGAATTTGCAACGTTTATTACCCACCACAACATGCTTGTCTATTCGGTAATTTTGGGAGAAGTAACTGATTTAAACCTCAAAGAAGGGAATTTTGGTCAATGGAAATACATTGGCTTTACCGATGATCAAATTTATTTTGCTGCAAGAGATTTTCAAAACAAGAAGAAGGGTTGGACAGTACAAAATTTAACATCTAAAGGCGTTTTAACTGATTCCAGATTCATAATTGGTCTAGTAGAAAATTTTGATCTTGTTGAACATGTGGGTATTGGGTCAAATGGTAAAACCATCTTAAATAATTCAGCTGATAGTGAAACTGCAACATTGATTCACCATAAAAATCAGTTTTACATGACTGGAATAATGACTGAAGGTGCAAGTAAAACAGTTAAATTAAAGCAACTTATTGAAGGGAAATGGACTGATTTAACTTCTTTTAAATTCACACCTGATAAGGGGAAAACTCAATTCCAGTTTGGGAATTACACCTTAAATGAGGGAATTGGTTGTAAAATAAATAATACAATGATTTTCTTACCGTATGACGCTACAAAGAAACCATCTCAAAATGTTTTTTCTGCAAGCTTCAACAGTAATCCAAGTAGATTTATCGTTGAAGATAAAAAAGAATTATTTACAGTATCTTTGGTCGATGGCGCTTTATATTTCGATTTGAGCCAATTAAACAAATCGGGGAATGTAAAATTTGAATCTATTAAAAAATGATAATTGGTATTTGTGGTGGAAGTGGTTCTGGTAAAACAACGTTACTAAAACGTATTTCGAATGAATTAAAACATTTGAATCCTTCTATTTTTTCGATGGACAACTATTATTTCCCGATTCAAAAACAACAAAAAGACGAGAATAATCAATACAACTTTGATTTACCAACTGCATTAGACCGAGAGAGATTGTTCTCGGATTTATATAAGCTATCTATAGGTCAATCAATTGAGGTGAAAGAATATCATTTCAATTCTCCACCTGATAAAATCTCTTTGATAACCATACATCCATCAAGTTTAATTATTGTAGAAGGGTTGTTTTTGTTCTATTACGAGGAAGTAAAAAAATTGATTGATTTCTCCATGTTCATGGAGGTTGACGCTACAACTCAATTGGACAGAAGATTGTACCGCGACCAAGAAACTAGAGGTTATTCAAGAGAAGCTATAATTTATCAGTGGGAGAACCATGTTTTGCCATGTTACAAGCAATTTCTTTTGCCTTTCGAAAATGATGCTGACTTTCGTTTTCACAATGATTCCCGTGCGGATGATGAATTTGAAAGATTGATGTACGAGATCAATATGTTAATCGCGAAACAAAAAGTTTAATGAAAAAATGGGTTGTGAAATATCGTAATATCCTGTTTTCCATTCTTGCTTCCCTTGCTTTTGTTTGCTATTATTTCAGTGTTTTTTCGACTAATTACATTTCAGAAATATCTCCATTTCAAGAAAAATTTCAAACGTTAGAACAGCGAATGGATGCTTTTCTGCTGACACAGAAAGAGGCATTAAAAGTCCACAAAAAGAATCTAAATTGGAATAATTTTGATTTAAATCCAACCTTTAATCTTCATATTTACCACAAAGATTCTTTGCTGATTTGGAATACGAATCAGGTTCCTATAATACGCTTTGCAGATATTCATTTTCCATCTGAAGGAATCATTCACTTGCAAAATGGCTGGTACAACGCAAAAGTTATAAAAGATGGGAGCTATACGATTTGTGCTTCTTTTTTGATTAAACAGGATTACTCCTATGAAAACAAAGACCTTACAAATAAATTCGTGTCTGGATTAGAACTTCCTTTTGACGCTTCAATTTCTCTCGAACAAGTCCCTTCTTTTTCTGTATTCTCAAAGCAAAAGTCCTTTCTTTTTTCATTAATTCCAAATGAATATCAACCAGCAACCGAAGCCGAATCAATTGCACTTCTCCTGCTTTTATTAGCAAGTATTTCACTCTGGTTAGTTGCATTACTTAAGCTTATTATCAAAATAAGGAAACCTTATAATTGGTTAATTCCATTCGCACTTATAATTATTCGGATGCTCTCCTTAAACTATAATTGGTTTGGATTTTTACATGACACACATGGATTTCAAGCTACTTTGTACGGGATGAATGCATGGTTCCCCAATTTCTTTGAGTATTTAGTGAACTGCGCTGTTCTTATTTTTATTATTTCCTTTTTAAAACATGTCTTTTCATCTCCTACTTTCATTAAAGGTAACCGATTAATTGGTCTAATTTTCTTTCTTTCAACGATCCCATTCTGGGCTTTGATTCTATATTTAAATAAGGGATTAATCGAGAATTCTTCCATTCCATTAATTATCGAAAATCTATTTTCATTGAATAGCTATTCTATTCTTGCCATAGCCAGTATGGGACTCTTGTTTTATAGTTATTTCACCTTTACAAAAACAATAATACACTACAATAAACTGTCAAAAAACAACCCTCTGATACTCTCTATTGTATTATTTATGGGAGGATTAGTTTTCTTTTTCTATGAAATGAATTTTGGCTATGAGCTCGTTTTTGCTTCATTATTTCCTTTACTCTTGAATGCGCTTATTATATATTTAGTTTATCGTGAGGGAAAAAGCTATCAACTCGGTTTTGGAATCATCTTTTTAGGGTTATTTTCACTCGTTTCGGCACTCAACTTAATGGACTTCAATAACCGTAAAGAAAAGAGTGAACGAGAATTGTATGCCAATCAACTTGCAACTGAAAAGGATATCGTTACAGAAATAGAGTATTCCAACATTAAAGAAAAAATCAAAGAGGACAATGGCTTAAAAATATTTATCTCTTCCCCCTTAACGATAGGCCTTTCTGATTTCGAAGAGGGACTAGAGCGACGTATATTCAATGGCTTTTGGGAACGCTATGAAATGAACTTCAATTTATATGACTTAAATGGGAAATCCCTTCTTTTGGGTGGTGACAATAAGAAAAACGCATATGAATACTTAAATGAGATTATTTCTAAACATGGAATTGTATCTGAAATTGACTCAAACATGTTTTTTGTTAGCGATTATACAGGCCAATACAGTTACATCATTCAACAACCGATTAAAATAGATACTTCATCTGCTGTTTTGTATTGCACCTTAAAATCTAAAAAAATTCCAGAAGAAATTGGTTTTCCACGTTTGTTGATTTCTTCCAAAGCACAAGTTTTTGAATCACTTGAAAAATACGCTATTGCAAAATATCATAAAAACAGATTGATTACAAATTATGGTGGATTCAATTTTCCTTCCACGTTAAAACCTATTAATACTTGGAAAAAAGAATCAAAAAATTATTACACTGCTGATGGATTCAACCATTATATTCTTAAAAAATCGAATCATGATGTTGTTATTTTATCCTCTAAAAATATCACAGTTATTGAATTAATCACCTCCTTTTCTTACCTCTTCAGTTTTTACGGAATCTTACTCTTACCCATCCTTTTTCAATTCAATTACACACCAATTTTTAAACGAACATTAAGCTTAGCGGTAAAAATACAACTCGTTTTAATTGGGTTAGTTTTTGTGTCTTTATTGGCGTTCGGTTATGGAAGTGGCTTGTTTGTTAGCAATCAATACAATCAATATACGCAAGATGTA
Source organism: Flavobacteriales bacterium (assembly GCA_947470515.1). Taxonomy (GTDB): domain Bacteria; phylum Bacteroidota; class Bacteroidia; order Flavobacteriales_D; family Crocinitomicaceae; genus M0103. The sequence continues at coordinate 107,069 of CANITF010000001.1, read as the reverse complement.
ATCAAAGAAAAGCTCACTTCTGTGGAAATGGAACTGCGGAATAAACTTGCATCTCAAAAAAATCTGTCAATAGCGAATGATGGTAATTATATAGCGTATTTGCTACAGAATTTTTCAAAAGTATTTGTCACAGATATTAATTTCTACGACACTGGTGGTTATATGATTGCCAGTTCTCGACCGAAAGTATTTAATATGGGTTTACTCAGCGAACAAATGAACCCTTTGGCAATCAAAGCTTTCTTAGTGAACAATAAAAGTGAATTAATCCACGATGAACACATTGGGAATTTAAATTATACGTCGGCCTATCTACCATTTTACAACCACGAAGGGAAATTACTTGGATTCCTTAATCTGCAGCATTTCGGTCAACAAAAAGATTTTGAGAATCAAATACAGAAATTCTTAGTAGCGATTATTAATGTGTTTATGTTGCTTTTGGCTATTTCAATAGTACTTGCAATTTTCATTTCTAATTGGGTCACTGCCCCTTTGCGTTTGTTGCAAGATAACTTTTCGAAAATTCGATTTGGGAAACACAACCAACAAATTTCCTATAACAAGGAAGATGAAATTGGTGCTTTGGTAAAAGATTACAATAAGAAATTAGAAGAATTAGAATTTACTGCTCAGCAATTGGCTCAAAGTGAACGTGAATCAGCTTGGAGGGAAATGGCAAAACAAGTAGCGCATGAAATAAAAAATCCGTTGACTCCAATGAAGCTAAGTCTTCAACAACTCTTGAGAGTTTACAATGCGAAGGATCCAGAATCAGAAAAGAAGGTGAAGAAAGTTGCTGATTCTATTATTGAACAAATCGATGCGTTGACGAAGATTGCTAATGAATTCTCCAATTTTGCAAAAATGCCACGTCCCGAAGAAGTTACCATGGATTTATTGCCAATAATAGAAAATGTATCTGAAGTTTTTAGGCAAGAAGTAAACTGTGAAATAACGATTGAGACCACCTTAAAAACTGTCAATGTCAAAGCAGACAAAGATCAAATGATTCGAACTTTCAACAACCTCATCAAAAATGCAATTCAAGCAATTCCTGAGGATAAAGAAGGTAAAATTCGAATACGCATTAAAAAAGAAGAAAAGCTATTTTTAATAGAAATTGAAGACAATGGAACGGGAATTCCACAGGATAAAAAACCAAACATTTTCGTGCCTTATTTCACAACAAAATCAGCTGGTACAGGACTTGGATTAGCAATGGTAAAACAAATCGTTGAAAACCACAACGGCACTATATATTTCACAACAGAAGAAGAAAAAGGAACCATCTTTGCGGTTGAATTCCCGAGTGTTGATTAATTAATTGCAACGCTTTATTTCACAAAAATAAAATAAGCACTTATAATTAAATCAATTGCCACACTTACTGATCCTGCTGCTAAAATCCAACGAATTGGCGCAACTGCTAATAGAAAACTTAGTGTAATCATAGTTGGAATAAGAACCAAAGATAATAAGAATGTATTTTCAACAGCGCCCAAACCAGTTGTCACACCGCCTAAAATACCTACAACTGTTAATACGATTGAAATTACTCCAAAACGGTTAAATTCTGCCTCAGCAATAAACTTATCCATCTTTGTTTGTGACGTTTTTATAGTTTCCATGTTTTTGATTTTTGTTTAAGCAAAGATTGGAAAACGTTGGTCCCTAAAAAATGAGTGTGATTAGTTCAAAAGGTGATTTTTGTCAGGAAAAAAGATGACGAAAGAAGAAACGAGAAAAAATTAATAACTCTAAAACCCAGTTCTAACTATTGTCCATCCAACCAACTTTCCAATTCAAATTATTCCTACCTTTGCTTTTATAAGAGAATGGAAGACTCAAAAAAAATAGCTGTTATTGGTGGAGGAAGTTGGGCAACCGCTTTGGTCAAAATATTATGCAATAATTTATCTTCTGTTAATTGGTGGATGCGCAACGAAGGAGCTGTGGCGCACATTTTGAAGTACCGCCATAATCCAAATTATTTACAATCGGTTGAGTTTGATTTAAACAAAATCAATGTCAGCACCAATTTAGTTGAAATTATCCGTCCAGCTGATATCGTGATTATTGCTTCACCTTCTGCTTTTTTGACTAAAATATTTGAAAATTTCCCAGAAGGCTTGATGAAGGATAAGATTGTCTTTTCTGCGGTTAAAGGAATAATTCCTGAATTTAATGCAATTCCAGCACGTTTCATTCACAAAACTTTCGGAACACCTTACGATAATATTGGGATTATTTGTGGTCCTTGTCATGCAGAAGAAGTGGCATTAGAACGCTTATCTTATCTTACAATTGCTGGTCAAGACGATGATGTTGCTGAAGAAATGGCGGAATTATTGGCTTGTCGCTACATAAAAACAACAGTTTCAGACGATTTATTTGGAACAGAGTTATCTGCTGTTTTGAAAAATGTTTACGCCATAGCATCTGGAATTTGTTCAGGGTTGGGTTATGGCGATAATTTTCAATCTGTATTAATTTCAAATGCCATTCAAGAAATAGAAAATTTCATTGATGAAGTGAGTCCAATTCACCGTGATGTAAAATCAAGTGCTTATTTAGGTGATTTATTAGTTACAGCTTATTCTCAATTTTCTCGCAACCGTTCATTTGGTTTTATGATTGGAAAAGGATATTCTGTCAAAACTGCTCAATTGGAAATGGACATGATAGCTGAAGGATATTATGCAGCAAAATGTGTCATGGAAATCAACAAGAAATTTCAAGTTGAAATGCCAATTGTAGAAGCTGTATTTAACATTTTGTATGAGCAAATTTCGCCGGCAATTGAGATGCGCATCCTAACGGATAAATTGACGTAATATAATTTACAATTTTTCTTAAAAAGGAAAAGTAATACTGCTGCAATTCCAGAAATACTTTCTATTTTTATATCAATAATTTACTTATTAAAATGAGCTCAAACCACGATTTAGATTATTTCATCCACGGCGAAGAAATGCAATTAGTAGAGATTGAATTAGATCCTCAAGAAACTGCAATCGCTGAAGCTGGTTCTTTCATGTATATGGACGAGGGAATTCAAATGGAAACAATTTTTGGAGATGGCAGTCAACAATCCGAAACGGGTGGTTTCATGAGTAAATTATGGGGAGCTGGGAAACGTTTGTTGACGGGAGAAAGTTTATTTATGACAGCTTATACGCACCATGGAGCAGGGAAAGCACGTGTAGCATTTGCATCACCATATCCAGGAAAAATAATTCCAATTGATTTAAGCGAATACGGAGGGAAGATTATTTGTCAAAAGGATTCATTTTTATGCGCTGCAAAAGGTGTGGCAATCGGCATTGAATTTCAACGAAAATTGGGCACAGGATTATTTGGTGGTGAAGGATTCATCATGCAAAAATTAGAAGGTGACGGAATGGCTTTTTGCCATGCGGGAGGACATATCATGAAACGAGTTTTAAAGCCAGATGAAGTATTGCGTGTTGATACAGGTTGCATCGTTGCTTATACACCCACAATCGATTACGATATTCAATTTATTGGTGGAATCAAAAACACCCTTTTTGGCGGTGAGGGAATGTTTTTCGCAATATTAAAAGGACCGGGAGAAGTTTGGTTACAAACATTACCAATTTCACGCTTAGCTTCACGCATTCTTTCTTATGGAACTGGTCCTCGAAAAGAAGAAGGCAGCATTTTAGGAGGATTGGGGAATCTTTTGGACGGCGACGGGAGATAAACTAAAATTATGAATTACTTTACAAATAAGTAGTGCTTCTTCCATTCCAATATTGAGAAAACATTTTTTTCTTTTTAGAAAAAATAGCGATAAAATTGCCAATTTACTTGAGGCGTTAAGTTATTTTCAAGTTCTATCCTTTCACTAGTAGCATGGTCTTTCACAATTTTTTCAATAAGTTCTTGCGTTTCATCTGCATACACAATTTGTATCGGACGTGCATATTTCAGCCAATCATAAACATCTCTGTAATTCATTAAATCAAGTTTTGGCAATACTTTTACCCCTAATTTTTTTAGACTTTCAGCGTTACATTGTTGCTCAAATTGATTTTCCATTGGAATAACCATCAATTTTTTATTCAGAAACATGGCCTCCGCTGGAAGTTCAAAACCTGCTCCACACAAAACACCAGAGCAAGAGGAAAGAGTTTTCAAAAAAGAATCGTTTTCTATCGGGCAAAAAGTTACATTATCCTTTGTGTATTCAGTTGTACAATATTTTGAAAAAACGGTCCATTTTGCTGAAAAATTCCATAAAAATTGGTGCAATACTTCATCATGATAAGCAGGTAAATAGACCAAGTAATTCCCCTTGTCGCTGATTTTTAAATCTCTAACTTGTTTCCTTATTACAGGTAAAAAAATTGCTTCTGAATAGCGTTCAAAATGAAATCCATAATTTATAGTAGAAGGGCAATAATGATTCAAGATATAATTACCTAGATAATGTTTTATATCTGGTTTTGGGCTATTCTTATGCATTACAGCAGCTTGGTGGCTAAGTTGCACACATTTAACATTTCGAAGAACGCATGCCCACGCAGAAATAGGCTCATAGTCGCTGATAACTAAATTATAATTTTCAACTTTTAGCTTTCTGATTTCATTAATTAACTTCCCTAATTTTATATTGAAGAGTGATCTAAAAAAACTAATGCCACCATTCTTTGAAGGAACAAAACTCAGTCCATGAAATTGGTATTTAACATCAAAAGGGAGTTCGACTTGAGATTGATTTCCGCTAATTAATATATCAACTTCTCCATAATTTTGCAAAATTGGAATAATCTCTAATGCTCGACTGATGTGCCCATTTCCTGTTCCTTGAATTGCATATAATATTCTCATTTCTTCTAATTTAAATTTGTAGCACCATTTATAACCTCTTCAAAAAGAGATTCATAGTTCAACGCTTTCTTGAAGTTTTCTTTGTTTAACGTTAGTTCTGATTGATTTTTAGCATACTTTTTTTCATCATATTTTATCAATTCCCAAGATGAATTATTGTATTCTAATGCTGTTAGATTTTCGATCCAATCACCTGAATTTAAGTAAATCACACTTCCTTCTTTTAACTTAATTTCCTTGATTGCTGGTTTGTGAATATGTCCACAAACCACATATTGATATCCATTTTCAATAGCAATTTCTGCTGCAGTTTCTTCAAAATTATTTACAAATTTCAATACTCCTTTCACACTATCTTTTACTTTTTTGGATAAAGACACTCTACCTTTTCCCAATTTTTCACTAAACCAATTGACGATTGTGTTGATCATTATTAAAAGATCATATCCCTTCCCTCCTAGTTTTGCAATCCATTTTGAATGTTTCATTGTTGTATCGAACACATCACCGTGAAAAATCCAAGCTTTTCCAGTATCTAATTCTAAGACCAATTTGTTAACGATATGAAATTCTCCCAATGAAAAGCCATTGAATTTCCGCAACATTTCGTCATGATTTCCAGTAATATAATAGATTGTTGTTCCTTTCGTCAACATACTTGTAATGGTTTTTATCACTTGCATGTTTGACGTTGGAAAGTAATTCTTGTTAAACTGCCAAATATCAATAAAGTCCCCATTTAGAACCAATGTCTTCGGGTTAATAGAATTTAAATAATTGTTTAATTCTTCTGCTCGTGAGCCATAAGTTCCTAAATGGACATCAGAAATCACAACTAACTCTATTATTTTCTTCTCAAGAATCATATAAATTAATTTATACAAATATGAGCTTCCAACGTTGTTTTAATTTTAAGCCAATTTTAATTGTCTAAACCTTATGAACATTCGTAAGTTTAAAATGAGTATAGACCTTTGAAAGTAGGGAATTCGAACGATTTTTTTATACCAATCAAATAAGATTTATCATTCCGATAATTCTATTTTCACATCCTGGTAATTTTCATTTAAAAATTTTATTTTTGGATGGATTGGTTTTCGATTTACTTTTAAATTCAGGCAATATTCTCTTAACAATAGGTCCAATTATTAATTACTTATACCATATTTACCTCTTCTCAAAAAGGATTTTAGTTCCTTTAAAGTCGTTTAGTTGCATTCCAAGCCACTCTTCTTTCTTAGGATTTAAAGTGATGTAATTCATTTCTCCTATTGCGGTTTCTGCTTTATCAGCAATCTCATCAAAAATTGTAGTTTCAGCATCATACGTGAAATGTTGAATAATCAACTCATTCCCTTTGAATGTAAGATAACTCGGAGTAAAATGACCATTATCTTCGAAATTCAAAATATACGTCGATTGATTCAGTTTTGATAAAACATTAGTAGCCGTTCCACCAACAATTTGCTCCTTGAACATGATTGCAAAATGGTAAAACTCACCTTGTAATTCGCACGGAAGGGAATCAGTACCAGTTACTCCAAACAAATATCCGTCTTTTACACTGTATATGGAAGATTCACGTATCGTTTCGCGTGAAATAGTATTGTAAATAAACGAAATGGCAAAAACACCTTCTTTAGTGAATTGATAATCAATATCTGTTTGGTCACTTGAATACGTTCCAAAAAAAGTTTTTAAAACCGTTGTGTTTTTTTCTCCTTCCGGAGGAAGGGTATTCGCAAAATCATACGAAATTTGACTTTTAGCAAAAAAAGTTGAGAACAAAGCGAAGAGAATACCAATTATTTTCATAACTTAAATAAGAAAAAGGAAAAATATGCAAAAAAGATGGCTTATCAAAGCGCCGGTGGAAAGTACAACAGTAGAAGAATTGCGTTCAAAATTAAAAGTAGATCACATTGTCGCAGAATTATTGTTGCAGAGGGGAATAAACACGTTTGAAGAAGCTGAAACATTTTTTCGACCACAATTAACAGAATTGCATGATCCATTCTTAATGCAAGACATGAAATCAGCAGTGCAACGAGTGAATGACGCAATAAAATCTGACGAGAAAATATTGCTGTTTGGAGATTATGATGTCGATGGAACAACTGCTGTAGCGTTATTATATTCCTTTTTAAAGCCAAAACATGTTAATCTCGATTACTATATTCCAGATCGGTATATTGAAGGTTATGGCGTAAGTTTTCTTGGAATTGATTTTGCCGCTGAGAATGGTTTTACACTTATTATTTCTTTAGACTGCGGAATTCGTTCAGTTGAACATGTGAAATACGCCAAAGAAAAAGGAATTGATTTTATTATCTGCGACCACCATAATCCTGGAGAAATACTTCCTGAATGTTTTGTTTTAGATCCAAAGCGCAAAGATTGTGCTTATCCTTATAAAGAACTTTCTGGATGTGGCGTTGGATTTAAATTGTTACATGGACTTTGTCTTCAAAATGATTGGAAACTCTCAACTTTGTTTGAACACTTGGATTTACTTGCTGTGAGTATTGGTGCCGATATTGTTCCTGTAACTGGCGAAAATAGAATTCTTTGTTACCATGGAATGTTACTATTGAATGCTAAACCACGTCCAGCGTTCATGGAACTTTTAACGTTGGCAAAACGAGCTTTTCCTATTACATTGACAGATGTTGTGTTTACAATTGCACCGAGAATTAATGCTGCTGGACGATTGCGTTCAGGGAAATTTTCGGTTCAATTAATGATTTCAAATGATATAGATGAAATTCGCAGCATTGCAATTGATATCAATCAGGATAATTTGGAACGACGACAAATAGATCAATTGATAACAACAGAAGCATTGGAACTTATTGAGGCAGATTCTTCGTATGGAGCTAAAAAAACAACTGTTCTGTATAAAAATGATTGGCACAAAGGAGTTGTAGGAATTGTTGCATCGCGCTTAATTGAAAAACATTACCGCCCAACAATTGTGTTAACAGAATCCAACGGTATGGCAACAGGTTCAGCACGATCAGTTAATAATTTTGACATTCATGCTGCTTTGATAAAATGTGAACATTTGTTAGAGCAATTTGGTGGACATACGCATGCTGCAGGAATGACGATGAAACTAGAAAACGTAGAAGCATTTCAGACAAAATTTGAAGAAATTGTGCAAGAAAGCATTTTGCTAGAGGACGAAACGCCTGAACAACAAGTTGATATTTTGATTGATTTCCAAGATGTGTTTTTAGAAAGTGAAAATCGAATGAAACTGCCCCGTTTGAAGCGAATTATTGATCAGTTTGAGCCATTTGGTCCAGGTAATATGAAACCTGTTTTTATGGCAACCAATGTTTTTTCCTCCGATCAACGTGTATTGAAAGAAGCGCATTTAAAAATATCTATGGTTCAACCTCCCTCCGATTTGGTTCTTGAAGGAATTGGATTTAATCTTGTGGATAAAGCGGATGACACTGCCTCAGGAATGCCATTTGATGTTGTGTTTACTATGGAATCTAACAAATGGAACAACAAGGAAACATTGCAGCTGAATATTAAGGATATACGACCTACGCTATAAAATTTGGGATTTATAATTTGGGATTCGAGATTTTGAACCACATAGCGATGCACTGAGTTTATCGAAGTGGAACATAGGGCACATAGAGGTGTAAAGAAAATTATTTGGCACTTCGACTGGCTCAGTGACCAAAAATTATTTGGGATTTGGCACTTCGATCCTTCGATAGACTCAGGAGAGTCCAGCTCAGTGACCAAATTTATTTTATATTAGTAATTAATTAAAAAATCAAACTTTATGAAAAACGCTATCTTTTTATTAGTAATGATCTTAACATTCAGTTTTAATTCTTTTAGTCAAGTAGAAAAAAACACTTGGATGATTGGCGGTAGTGCCGGATTTAACAATTATCATAACAAGGCTTCTGGAACTAATAGCTCACTCTTGCAAATCAATCCTCGATTGGGATTTTTTTTCGCAGATAATTTTGCTGTTGGCGCTGTCTTCGGTATTAATAATTTCGGAAGTGTCAAGTCATGGTCCGTGTCACCTTTTGTTCGCTACTATCTTAAATATTTATTTACCGAATTAAGTTACGGTCTTAAAAGAGAAACTATTGGAGATATTTCTGATAACTCATCTGTCCTTAAAGGATCGATTGGTTACGCAGTTTTCTTGAATGACAATGTAGCATTAGAGCCTTCATTATATTACAGCCAAAATTTTGCTGGAGGCAAGACTTATGGTTCAAATTATGGAATTCAACTTGGGCTTCAAATTTATTTAAATAGATAAACCAATAATTTGGTCACTGAGCTTGTCGAAGTGCGAATTATTGGATTACCTTTACGCCATCTCTAAGGGGTGCCCGACGCAAGGAAGGCTGAGATTATACCCATTGAACCTGTCAGGATAATGCCTGCGTAGGGAAGATGATAACTTATTTATTAATTGCTAATTATTCATATTCAGAGAATTAGCCCCTTGTTCTTGTTAAATTTTATTTTAAAATGAAAACAAGACTTTCAAAAATCTTTATGTTGTTCTCACTGGCAACAACTTTCAGTGTAAGTGCTCAACTCTCCATTCATGGAACAATTCGAGATCCAAAAGGAATTCCAATTTCAGATGTCAAAGTTCAACTTGAAAATAGTTATTCAGGAAGTTTTTCCAACGAAAATGGGGAATTCAGAATAACCCAGCTTTCGAGAGGTAGTTATTCGTTAAATTTTCAATTAAAGGGTTATGAAACAGAGCTAATTGAAACAATCATCGACGACAAAAATCTACTTTTAGATGTGGTTTTAACACCATCAATTATCATGATTGAAGAGATTCAAATATCAGCCGTTCGAGCAGGAGATAAAACACCTACAACCTATACGAACGTAGGAGTGGAAGAAATCAAGAAAACAAATTTTGGTCAAGATTTAACCTATTTATTGCAGGCAACTCCTTCCACAGTTGTAACTTCAGATGCAGGAGCCGGTGTTGGTTATACTGGAATTAGAATTCGAGGTGTTGATCCAACCCGAACAAATGTTACTGTTAATGGAATTCCTTTGAACGACGCTGAATCACAAGGCGTTTATTGGGTCAATATGCCTGATTTTGCTTCATCAACAGGAAATATCCAAGTGCAACGAGGAGTTGGTACCTCATCAAATGGTGCGGCAGCATTTGGAGCGAGCATCAACATTAAAAGTGATAATATTGAAAAAGAAACTTATGCAGAATCCGATAATTCTTTTGGTTCGTTTTCTACTTTGCGCACCACCGTAAAAGCAGGAACTGGATTAATCAATAATAAGTATACTGTTGATACCCGTCTTTCTCGTATTTCCTCTGATGGCTATGTTGATAGAGCGTCATCTAATTTAAAATCATTTTATATTTCAGGTGCTTGGATTGGTAAAAAGTCATTGTTGAAAGCAAATGTGTTTAGTGGAAAAGAAGTCACTTATCAAGCATGGTACGGAATTCCTGAAGCAAAATTGAATGGGAATTCAGACAGCCTTACATCCCATTTCTATAACAATTATTATCCAGGTGGAACCTACCAAACCGCTGGTGACTCCGTTAATCTTTTTGCTTCAAATCCAAGAACGTATAATTATTACACCTATGACAATGAGGTAGATAATTACCAACAAGATCATTATCAATTGCATTTTACACACTCATTTTCTACAAAAATCTCTATCAATGTTGCGGGACATTATACCAGAGGTAGAGGTTATTATGAGCAATATAAACGAGGTCAGGACTTTTCTACCTACGGTTTGGACACACTTTTCACAGGAGGAGATACCATCTCAACAACAGACTTAATTCGTCGCAGGTGGTTGGATAATAATTTTTATGGAAGTGTGTTTTCGTTGAATTACAACAATTTGAAAAACTTTAAATTAATTGTAGGTGGTGGTGTCAATCAGTATGACGGTGGGCATTACGGCGAAATTATTTGGGCTAGAAATGCTTCTCAAAGTGAAATTGGTCAACGTTATTACGATAATAACGCTGTCAAAGTTGAGGCAAGCGGTTATTTCAAAGCGAATTACCAACTCAAAAAACTGAACCTTTTTGCTGATTTACAAGTGCGTCACCTGAATTATTCATACACGGGAGTCGAAGAATCGTTTAGTAATTTGATACCGATTCAAGAGTCATTGCAATTTACATTTTTCAATCCAAAAGCAGGTTTGATGTATGATTTCAACGACAAAAATAATGTTTATGCTTCTTTCAGCATTGCAAATCGCGAGCCTGTCAGAAGTGATTTTATTCAAAGTAGTAAAGAGAGCCGCCCAAAATCGGAACAATTACAAAATACAGAGGTTGGATATCGTTTTCATTCGCGTAAATTCTTCGTGAATGCCAATTATTACCTGATGAACTATAAAAACCAATTGATTCTTACAGGCGAAATCAACGATGTAGGTGCATATAACCGAACAAATGTTGCTGAAAGTTACAGAGTGGGAATTGAATTTGAAGCGGGATATATGTTACTCAAAAACTTAAGTATTACAGGAAATCTTACATTAAGTGCTAACAAAATCAAGCAGTTCAATGAATTCGTTGACAATTATGATAATTACGATGCTAATGGTAACATGGTTCAAGATATTATTGCGCATACGAATACAGATATTGCATTTTCTCCTTCAGTCATATCAAGTTTTGGAATTAATTATGCTCCATTCAAGAATTTAGAAATCAATTTACTTTCAAAATATGTGGGCAAGCAATATCTTGATAACACGTCCAATGAAGCACGTAAATTAGATGCTTATTTCACTTCTAATCTTACTTTAAATTACACTATAAAAACATGGGGATTCAAAGAAATTCAAATTGGCGTTTTGTGCAATAATCTGTTCAATGCTCTTTATGAAAACAATGGATATACTTTTGGATATACCGCTGGTGGAAAAAGAATAACTGAAAATTACTATTATCCTCAAGCTGGAAGAAATTTCTTGGTGAGGTTGACTTTGAAGTTATAAAGTTGGAAAAGCTAGGGTCTTAAACAAAGACTCTAGTTTTAAAAATCCTTTCTCCTTAATTTCTTAAGTTCAGATTTAAACTTTTTATTGAGTAATCTCTTTTTCTTGACAGCATTTGGAACTTTTGTTGCTTTCCTTTTCTTCCGAATGACATAACATGCATTTATAAGTTCATGGAATTTTTCAATGACAATTTTTTTGTTCCCTAATTGGCTTCTTTCTGATTGTGAAATAATTTGAAGAATTCCATCATTCGTTAATTTTAACGCTAATTTTTCACGTAAAAATTCCTTTTGTTCATCCGTTAAACTTTTCGATTCTGAAATATTAAAATCCAATTCCACTTTGGTTGATACTTTATTGACATGCTGTCCACCGGCTCCTCCGCTGCGGGAAGTTTTAAAAGAAATTTCTGTTTCAAGAAGGTGTAAATCAGGTTTCATACTGCAAAGATAAGTTCTTGGTTCAGTTCTGCGTATTAAATTTTCACGAATGAACTTTATTTTAGGAAGTATGTACTGCCCTTCGAAACTTAAAAATAACAACTTATGAAAACTTTAATTTTATCCTTTATTAGTATTTTGTGTTTAGCACAAATCACTTCTGCGCAGTACAATGCATGTGCAGCAAAAAGTTCTGTTACAGAAAAAGTTGCAGTAGAATCAAGAAACGAAGCAACTGGATTAACAGAAATTAAATATGAAGAACGAGCAGTTCAACAGAAAGACAATTTTGGGAATGCTTCAGGAAATCAATATGATTTAGCAATTGATGGAGCATTTGAAGGTCAAACAATCGTAGTCCTACAATTTTATACAGGCGAAAATTTCGATTTCGAAAAACCAAAAGCTGCGTTAAAGGAAAAAGGATTTTCAATTTACCGCTATAGCAATGCTGCACCAAGTCCAAAAGAGTTAGAAGTTGCGCTTTCAAAAGCTTGTCAATTATGGGTGATTTCCTCTTCAACGCAACAATTAAACGACGAACATGCAGAAATCATCAAACAATTTTTCTACAGTGGAAAAGGAGTTTATATCTGGGGAGACAATGATCCATATAATGCTGACGCAAACTTTTTAGGGAAAAAATTAGTTGGTGTAACAATGAGTGGTGCTTTCTATGGTGGAAAAAATGTTGGTTTTAAAACTGATTCAACGGCAACTGGAATGAAAGAAAACCATTTAATTACAACAGGTTTGGAATATGTTTACGAAGGAATTACGATATCCAAAATTGAAGACCCAAACAAACAACTTATTCCACTAGTTTACAGTACAGATGGAAATGTTGTAACAGCAATTTATGAAAACCAAGGTCAACGATTGATTTTTGATGGTGGATTTACTCGACTTTATTGTAATTGGGAAACAGCTGGAACGGGAAGGTATGTGAAAAATGCCGCAGCTTGGCTCGTCAACTACGAACGATTCGGTGAATTAGTCCTCAGCGATGATTTGAAAGAATAACTGATTTGAAATAGAATTAAAGGGGTTCATAGCCCCTTTTTTAATGCTTACGATTTTCTTATTGTTTGTAATAAGTTTGGTTACGAACAATAATAGTTGTTTGACCTAGCGCATTTACAGTTGGTTCTTGCTGAATGGTTAGTGCATAAGAATTAGATCCTATTTTCATTTGTGTTCTTGATGTATTCATCACTGCTTTTCCTACTTGAGAACTGATACAATTACATAAATCTGCACCACAAGGATCACACGTATTTGAATGTGTGCCATCAGCTCCGTCAATTACAATTTCGCTCAAAACATTTTTATTCAGAATAGTATCGTAAACAACTGGAGTGCGCCATTTCCCCTCAAAATCAGGATTATATTTATACACTGGTTTGTTACAAGCCCAAAGAATAAGCAGTAAGGCAGTCAGGCTAAATGTGTTTTTCACTCTTCGTTTCATGGTAATTTAAACGTGATGTAAATCAAAAATACGATTTTAATTTAGAAGGCAAAAGCAACCCATAGATAATAGAATCGTCTAACTGTCAATTCATCTAACTATTAACATTATAAAAACCACTTCTATGAAAACGCTTTTTACTATTCTAACATCACTTCTTTTAACTGTTTCAACTTGGGCACAATGCAATGTTGTTGCAACAGCTATGGGTGGCACGTTGCTTTGCAATGGTGACTGCAACGGGACTATAACCTATGTTTATCAAAACACTGGGACGCCTGGCGCTCCTTATGTCGTAACATTATCCAACCAAACAACAGGACAAGTTCTTTCCATTACAACGTATATACAAGAATATCAAACTATTCCTTTCACAGGTTTGTGCGCAGGAACTTATCAAATTACTATTCAAGGCCAAGGTTGCTCGTTTACAACTTCTGCATCTATTATTCAGCCAACTCAAATAACGGCATACGTGAATACTGTTGATCCGTCACCAGGGTTGAATAATGGGAGCGCAACAGTTATTGCAACAGGTGGAACTGGAGCATTAACATATAGTCTTAATGGAACAACATATCAAGCATCAAATGTCTTTTCAGGATTGGCTGCGGGAAATTATACTGCATATGTAAAAGATGCATATGGATGTATTGAACAAATTACATTTACATTAACTAATCCGGCAAGTTGCAGTATAGTTGTGACAGCAAATGGTGGAAGTACGCTTTGTTATGGGGCTTGTAATGCCGTTATACAATATGCATATTCAAATGGCAATAATAATGGTCCTTTTGTGATTGAATTGCAAAACGCGAGTGGACAAGTATTTCAAACAGCTACAAATGCTTCATCAGCAGGAAGTGGTTCCTTTTCAAATCTTTGTTCGGGAGTATATGTAATCGAAGTAACTGATGCGAATGGTTGCTCTGGAAGTTATAATTATACCCTTAACCAACCAAATCAATTGCTTATATCAAATATTATTACAACAAACACTACGACTGGGAATAGTAATGGTTCGGTCACAATTACAGCTTCTGGCGGAACAGCGCCATACACTTATAGCTTAAACGGTAACACGTATCAAAGTAGCAACGTATTTACAGGTTTAGCTGGAGGAGTTCATATAGCATACGTGATGGATCAAAATGGTTGTGTTTCAATATACACTTTTATAATCCAAGTGACAACGGCGTGCAGTGTTGTGATGACGAGTCAAGCTTCCAATGTTTTGTGTGCTTTCTCATGTTCAGGAAGTATTATTTACACCTATACAATGGCTATTGCACCAGTTACAATTGTTGTTGAAAGTAATGGAAACACAATACAAAGTACTACAAATCAATTTTCTGATGGCAATGGAACTTTTTCCAACCTTTGTGCGGGAAGTTATTCTGTAACGATAACCGATGCTGCCGGATGTTCTTATGTTAATAATGTTCAAGTTGGTCAACCAGCACAATTAATGGTTACAGCTACTGGAACTTCTCCAACTTTTGGAAATAACAATGGTTCAATTACTATCACTGCAACTGGCGGAACGGCTCCATATCAATATGCTCTAAATGCTCCGACGGGATGGCAAACCTCAAATACCTTTGCAGGATTAGCTCCTGGTGTTTATATCGCCTATGCTCAAGATGCAAACGGATGTATAAATATTTATACGATTCAATTAACTCAAATTTCTGGATGTGCACTTGCAATTACAGGAGCTGGAAATCCAAACACATGTGCATACAGCACTGATGGTTCGGTAAATTATACGTTTACAGGTTCAGGAGTTGGTTTGCCATTTACAATAAGTCTATTATCGAATGGAACTACCATTCAATCTGCAACATCAGCTATAATTTCTGGAAGCGGAATTTTCTCAAACGTTGCTGAAGGAATATATACATTACAAATAACTGCAACAAATGGGTGTGTTTACACACAACAAGTATATGTTGATGCACCAAATCCAATCACAGTTTCGAATATTATTGTTGACAATACCGCAGCTGGAATGTCGAACGGATCTGCAGAAATAATTTTATCAGGCGGAACTGCCCCATACCAATTTAGCATAGACAATGGCTTAACATGGGGCACGAGTAATATCTTAACAGGATTAGCTGCTGGAATTTATATTACTCAAATTGAGGACGTAAATGGTTGCTCAACAGTTGTTTGTTTTATTGTAAATGAAGATCCAGGATGCACGATTACTACAATAATGACTTCAGTTCAACCATTGACTTGCTTTGGAAATTGTAACGCGTCTTTATATTATTCTTATAATTCGCTTGGGAACAATGGTCCTTATACTATTGCATTAACCAATAACGGAGCTATTGTAAATACAAGTACTTCTAATTTATCTTCATCTGGAGGATCATTTACCAATTTATGTGCAGGGAATTACAATTTCACAGTAACAGATGTAAATGGTTGTACGTCAAATGTTTCAACAGTTACAATAGCAGCACCTCAACAAATAATTATCTCAGTTGACGTTACCGATGCAACAACAGGAAATAACAATGGTGTTGTAGTCATAAACGCAACAGGTGGAACTGGTCAATATTCTTATGGATTGAATCCTTCAAACATGCAAAGTTCAAATGTGTTTACTGGTCTTGCCGCTGGTGTTCACATTGCTTATGTTCAAGATGCGAATGGGTGTCAATCTATCTATACTTTCCTTGTAAATACTCAAACAAGTTGTAATTTGATTTTCACGATTTCCCAAACAAATTCAAATATGTGCAGTGGATCTTGCAATGCCTCAATTTCTTATGTTTACAATGATCAAACTATGAATGCGCCATATATAATTACTTTAGGAAACATAAATGGTGTTGTACAAACACAACAATTAACATCAGCATCGGGTAATGGAAGTTTTACAAATGTTTGTGCGGGTACATACACAGTAACTGTGCAAAGTGCTAATGGCTGTTCTTCAATATCCACAGCGATTATTAATTCCCCTTCATACATGAGTATTAGCCCTTCTCAAGTGAATCCTACTGCAGGAAATTCAGATGGTTCAATTACAATGAATGTAACGGGTGGAACTCCAGCTTACGAATACAGTATTAACAATCAAACTACTTGGCAAGCAGGAAGTACGTTCAACAACTTACCAAATGGTGTTTACATTATTTATATTCGAGATCAAAACGGTTGCATGCAAATTTATTGTGTTCTTTTGGGAAGTCCAACAGCTAATATTATCGAGCTTGAAGAAAACATTAGCGTTTATCCTAATCCTACTAACGGTCTTGTATTCTTAAACTCAGAAAACATTGAATCGATAAAAGTTTATACTTTGAATGGTCAGGTCCTTTCACTTGAAAGCATAAAAGCGGTGAATGGAAGTGTGATAGACTTAGGAAATATCGCGGATGGTTTATACATTTTGGAAATAACAATGGCAAATGGTAAAGTTAATCGATCACATATTGTGAAGGAATAGCCTTGTGAATATTTGAAGTTCCCCTAAAATTAATTTTTTTTTACTGTTGTTTTTGCTTAAGTTAGCGAGCTAAAATTATGAAACTATGAATAAAAAAATGTTGTTACTCCGTTTAACGATTGTATTGTCTTTTTTCTCCACGACAATACAGGCACAAATCGTTAAAAAAATTAACTTAAATCCGATTGAGACGTCAATTCAAACTATTTCATCTCTGGGAACGCCGCAAATTCAAGCAAGTTCTTATAAACTTTATACCATTGACATAGCATCTTTAAGGTATCAATTGGAAGGAATTGGTCATGTTGAATATGAAAACAACGGATTTGTTGGTCAGATTAGTCTACCTCATCCGGATGGATCAAAACACACTTATTTAGTAAAGGAAAATTATACAATGGATCCGATTTTAGGGGTTCAATATCCTGAGATTAAAACCTATGATGCATACAGTGAGGAAGATGGTTCATCTGTTAAATTGGATGTTACTCCGCATGGTTTTCATGCTATGATAATGATTCCGGGTAAGAGTGCTGTTTTTATTGATCCAATTATTAAGGGAAATACGGAATATTATATTGTTTATAGTCGCAAAGATTTTATCACAGACAAAACGATGGAATGTCTTGTTGATAATTTAATGAAACATAAAGAAGGCAAACCTTCACTTGTGAAAAGTTTTGGAGATTGTACCCTGAGAACATATAGATTGGCATTAGCTGCAACGGGTGAATACACTGCTTATCATGGTGGGACAGTTGCTCTTGCATTAGCAGCTCAGAACACATCAATGAATAGAATCAATGGTGTTTATGAAAGAGAAATGTCTATACGTATGAATTTGGTAGCAAACAATAATTTAATAATTTATACAAACGCTACAACTGATCCTTATACCAATAATAATGGTGCAACAATGCTTGGACAAAACCAAACAACTTGTACTAACGTAATTGGTTCAGCAAATTATGATATTGGTCACGTATTTAGCACTGGTGGTGGTGGAATTGCCCAGCTTCAAAGTCCTTGCAGTTCAGGCAATAAAGCGAAAGGTGTCACTGGAAGTCCAGCTCCAATTGGAGATCCTTTTGATATTGATTATGTAGCACATGAAATGGGGCATCAATTTGGTGCAAATCACACGTTCAATAGCAGTAATGGCGGATCATGTGCTGGAAATGCAAATGCGGCAACATCTTTCGAGCCTGGTAGTGGAACAACTATAATGGCCTATGCAGGAATTTGCGCTCCTGTTAACGTTCAAAATAACAGTGATGATTATTTTCATACTATCAGCTTACAAGAAATAGGTGCGTTTGTTACTGGCGCAAGTCATACGTGTCCGGTAGAAAGCCCATTGTCGAATACAGCGCCTTCTGTAGCGCCAGTTCCAGCAATATCGATTCCTCAAGGAACACCATTTTTCTTAACCGCGTCTGCAACAGATGTTAATCCAGCAAATGTTTTAACATATTGTTGGGAAGAAAAGGATGCTGGAACATCTACAACAGCGCCTACAGCTACCCAAACGACGAAAGCAAATTTTAGAAGTTTTGATCCAACAACAAGCCCTACTAGATATTTTCCTAGTTTAGCTGCTTTAGCTGCTAATGGTCCATATACATGGGAAGTTTTGCCAACAGTTGCAAGAACTATGAATTTCCAAGTAACTGTGCGTGACAATGCTGCAGGCGGAGGTTGTAACGACGAATCAGCAACAACAGTAGCCGTTATTGCTACAAGTGGCCCTTTTGCTGTTACTTACCCAACTGCTACTGGAATTTCATGGGCAGGTTCAAGCTCTCAAACTGTCACTTGGAATGTTGTCAACACAACAGCTGCTCCAATAAGTTGTGCAAATGTTGATATTCTTTTATCTACAGATGGTGGCTTAACCTATCCTACGGTGCTTGCTTCAAATGTTCCTAATGATGGAAGTCAAGTAATTACTGTTCCAAACACAGCCTCTACAACGTGTAGAATCATGGTTAGATGTTCAGGTGGTTATTTCTTTGATATCTCTAATAATAATTTTACAATTACTGCACCTACTTCTAATTACACGCTAAGTTCAACACCATCAACGTTAAGTGTTTGTCAGCCAAGTAACGCCGTTTTCACAGTGAATGTTGGTTCAATTGGAGGTTATACTACTCCGGTAACACTTTCAATAACTGGTGTTCCTGCTGGGGCTACTTCAGCTTTTTCAACAAATCCTGTTACTCCTGTTGGAACAAGTACATTAACGATTTCAAATACAGCATTAGCTGCACCGGGAACATATACTCTTACAATAACAGGTAATAGTGCAACAGGAACTCAAATTACAACAGTTCAATTGACAATTGCTAACGGTGCGCCATCAGCAATTACATTATTAACTCCTTTGAATACTGCGACTGGTGTTTCGGTTCCAACAGCATTTACTTGGTCAACTTCAGCAGGCTCTGGAATAACATACGATATTCAAATAGCAACTGATGCTGGATTTGCGGCTATTGTTGATCAATCTACAGGACTTAGTGCAGCAACTTATACATCTTCTATACTCAGCACAAGCACTACCTATTATTGGAGAGTTCGTGTTGTATCTGGTTGTGGAAATTCACCTTGGTCTTCGACCTTTAGTTTTGGAACAAACACGTGTTCAACAACTGCCTCTACTGTTGTACCAGTTGCAATTTCTGCATCAGGAACGCCAACAGTGACTTCAACAATTACGATTCCTACAGGTGGCACTATTACTGATGTAAATGTTCTAAACCTAGTTGGCACGCATACGTATATGAGTGACTTAACTGTAACATTAACAAGTCCACTTGGGACAAGTGTTGTGTTATTTGCAGGAATATGTACGACTTTAGATAATTTCAACCTTAATTTCGATGGTGGTTCTGCATCAACTTATGCCTCAATTCCTTGTCCTCCAACTTCTGCAGGCACATACCAGCCATCTGGAAACCTTTCACTTTTCAACGGTCAAAATTCAACTGGAGTATGGACATTAACTATTGCCGATGGTTTTGATGTTGATGGTGGCTCTTTAGCAAGTTGGTCACTTAATATATGTGTTAACCCTCCTTGCTCCCCACCAGCTACACCTGTTGTAACTGTAACGAATAACTGTGGTAATTCAGTATTAACAACTACTGGAACTAATTTATTGTGGTCTACAGGTGCAACAACTCCATCTATTACAGTTACAGCGGCTGGTTCTTATACCGTTACTCAAACTGTTGCAGGATGTGTCAGTGCAATCGCTACAGGAACCGCGGCTCCTTTGGTAGTTCCTTCAGCTCCAATTGTTTCAGTAGTGAATAATTGTGGTAATTCTGTAATTAGTGCAACAGGAACGAATTTATTATGGTCTACAGGTGCTTCAACTCCATCAATAACTGTTACATCAGCAGGGGCGTATACTGTGACACAAACGGTTGGTGGATGTAATAGTGTTTCTGGTTCAATAACAGCAACGCCTTTAACGGTCCCAACTACACCAATTGTAACTGTTGTGAACAACTGCGGTAACTCAGTTTTAACAACGTCTGGTTCAAATTTACTATGGTCTACAGGTGGTTCTACACCATCTATAACCGTGTCATCAGCTGGATCATATACTGTTACACAAACGATAGGTGGATGCATTAGTGCTTCAGGATCTATTACTGCTTCACCTCTTCCATTACCAATTATTACACAAGGAACAATCTCTCTGCCAACATCATGTGGTGCATTAGATGGAACATTTGGTGTAAATGGAACAGGAACAGGAACAGTATCTTGGTCTGGCCCAGTTACCAGCTCTGCTCCTAGTGTTCTGTTGCCTTATACAATATCTGGATTATCTGCAGGCACATATTCTATCACCTTTAACAATGGATGTAACTCTAATGTTCTCAGCACTTTATTACTTGACGCTAATGCTCCGATGGCACCAGTGGTAAGTGTTGTAAATAATTGTGGGAATTCTGTTTTAACGGCAACCGGTTCAAATTTACTTTGGTCAAATGGATCTACGTCATCTTCGAATACTGTTACTTCAGCTGGTACATTTACGGTAACTCAGTCTGCTGGAGGTTGCATAAGTGCTCCATCAACAGTGGTTGCGGCTCCGTTAACAGTTCCTTCTGTTTCTCTTTCAGCATTTAATGATGTTTGTATTAATGCACCATCATTTGTTTTAACTGGCGGAACTCCAACAGGTGGTACTTATTCGGGAACGGGGGTTTCAACAAATGTCTTTAATCCTTCAGTTGCTGGTTATGGCGCATTCATTATCACGTATACTTACACTGCCGGAAATGGCTGTAGTGCAACTAACCAAAATCCTATTACAGTTGGTTGCGCAGGAGCGGAAGAGGAAACTCCTTATACTTTTGCAATTTTCCCTAATCCAACAGATGGCAAGTTCATCGTTGAAGCAGGTAATGAATTAATAACAACTATCTTAATTCATGATGCAGCAGGACGATTAGTAAAAAGTATCGAAAATCAGGTAGGTAATCAAAAGGTAATGATTGATCTTACTTCATATTCTTCAGGAACATATTCAATTCAGATAATGACATCTAAAACTATGTTTAGAGATCGTTTGATCTTGACAAAATAAAACTGAATTTCAGAATGATAAAAATCACCTCCCAAAAAGAGGTGATTTTTTTATTCTGTATTATTTAACTCGCTCATTTGAAATGAGAATCTAAATTTTAGATGAAGTATTTTTACTTTTCTTGCAGCTTATTCAATGCATCAATACTTGATTGAACGCCTATTTTTTGATATATATTGGATAAATGCCTTTTTACAGTTGCTTCTGAGATAAAAAGTCGCTGAGAAATTTCTTTGTGACGAAATCCCTGCGAAACCATTAGGATAATTTCTTCTTCACGGCTTGTAATTTGGTGTCTTTCTATAGCCGTTTGAAGTAAATTAGTTTTGTTTTTTTTAGTTTCCTCTCTTTGCATTTCATGGTTGAAAAGGGCAATTTCAATAGCTGAAAAAAGGTCTTCATTGCTGAATGGCTTAACTAAAAAAGCATTTGGACAAGTTTGTTTAGAGCGTTCAATAGTATTACGATCACTATTTGCCGTTAAAAAAATGATTGGAAGTGAATAATTAGAGTTGATGTAATGCGCTAAGTCAACACCATCTAATTCGTCATTTAAGTTGATGTCGAGTAAAACAATATCTAGCTTTTCTGATTCTAACATACTGATTGCTGTTTCATACGAAAAAGCTGGTTGTGTTGGTAAATAACCCAACTTTTTTAACGCTAAAGAAATGGTTTCTGCTATGATCATTTCATCCTCTACAATACCAACTTTAATTTTTTTCATGAAACACTTTTACTTTGTTTTTGTTTTTCCTTTAAATTTTATGGTAAACACGCTTCCTTGGTCGTAGTGGTAAGTAACGGAACCTCTAATTTGCTGTGATAAGCCCCGAATTAATTTTAATCCCAGTGTTTGGGAATTGTCAAAATTTATATTTTGGGGCAGTCCTGGGCCATTGTCCTTATAGGTCAATTGATATGTGCCATTTTTTAAACTTTGTAAGTTTATTTCAACACTTTTTTTCGCTTGAGCCAATGGTATGTATTTATAAGAATTTGTAAGAAGCTCATTCACGATTAATCCCAATGGTATAGCATTATCTATATCAATGTTAATTTCATTCGGATGTATAATGTATTCGATTATTCTGTTTTCATTTTCAAAAAGTTCTTTTGAATGGGTTGTTAGATTCATTAAAAAAGCATAAAATGAGATCTTTTCTAAATTTGTCCCTCCGTAGAAGTTTTGATGAATCAAGGCAATACTTGTTAATCGAATTTGTCCTTCATTCAATGCTTGAATTGCTTTTTCATCCGTTAATTGTTCTTTTTGCAACTCCAATAATCCTGTTATAATCTGTAAGTTGTTTTTTACCCGGTGATGCAATTCTTTCAAAAGGATATTTTTATCTTCTAGTGCCATATTTAGATCCTCAGTTCTTTCTGCAATAATGTTTTCAAGTTTGACATTTTGTTTTTTCAATCGGTTACTTCTAAATCGGATCACACTTATTACCAAACAGATAAAAATTAATCCGACTAGAACAACGAACCAGGTTTTTAAATAGAACGGTGAAACAAAATCAACTGGAATTTTAAGTGTATTATTTAGCCATGTTCCATCTGCTAATTGCGCTTTAATTTCGATGGTATAAGTTCCGTATGGTAGGCTTCCTAAACTGATACAACTTTCTTTTGTATAAATCCATTCCTCATTTTGAACACCATTTATGCGATAAGCGTACATTTTTTTACCTTCAACATAATCTAACACTGCAAAATCAATTTTAATTAACCGATCAGAAGGTAAACAGGTAATTTTTTGATTGGCTCTATTCAAAGACCAGGGAGCCGTTTGCTCTCCATCTTTTGAATACTTTGTTATTAAGATTATATAAAATGGTACATGTTGATTTTCTGTTTTCTTTGTGAAATCATCAGGATTAAATCCAACCACGCCATTCATCCCTCCGAAATAAATCCAACCATCTTCTGATTTGAAAGAGGATGTTCGATTAAATTC
Organism: Flavobacteriales bacterium; assembly: GCA_947470515.1. Lineage (GTDB taxonomy): Bacteria > Bacteroidota > Bacteroidia > Flavobacteriales_D > Crocinitomicaceae > M0103. The sequence continues at coordinate 83,240 of CANITF010000001.1, read as the reverse complement.
ATGATGAGGAAGCCCGTCTTCAGTTGTAAACAAGGAAATATATTCGGTTTTTTTGTTAAATTTCATGATCCCGTCGTCTGTACTGACCCATAAATTATTGGAATTATCTTCTTCGATGCGGTAAAGAATCATTGAGGGTAAACCATCTTGTATGGTGTAAGAAATGGTTTTTTGATTTGAACACTTTTTATTCCATTCCCACTTAATCATACCATCTCCATTTGTAGCAATCCACAAGCATTTATTTTTATCCTCATGAATATCCAGAGTAGACACTATTGGAAGATACTTGTTTTTATCTTTGGATTGATGGCCAAAATAATCGGTTATTTTCCCTTTTTTAATGATATAAATGCCATTTTCAGCCACAGCCGTTATACCTTTTGATGTATTTACAATCCTGTAAACATCTTTTATGTCTGGGATTGTTTTTGAGTTTTTTTGAAGTACAGATATATTTTGAGTGAAGCGATTATACGCAAAAATGGAGGCCGATGTTCCTACATATAATAGTGAGTCTGAATATTGAAAAACACATGTTGAATACTCGTCAGAGGAACCAAACAAGTTTACAATTCGTATAGGCTTTAGTGTGCTTTTATCAATCTCAAATAAATCTTTTCCAAAGTAATAGATTCGATTTTTTATAGCTATAATCCCCCATCCTATTCCTAAAATGGGCTGTTTTAAACTCTGTGTTGATGAAAATAGCGATGACATTACATTTGCAAAAACTGTCTTCTGACCAGCCTTATCTATATCTACACAAATGCCTCTTGCTTGAGGCCAAGTATATAAACTTTGCTGTGTATTCGTAAAATAGGAATAGAAAAGATTTCTATTGTATTTTATCTTATAGACACCTTGGGGCATGCAGATCCAAAGATTTCCCATTTCATCCTTTAGAAAATAATTAATACGGCCTTGGTCGCCTGCAAAAAGGTCTGAATTATTGAGCACTTTTATCGTTAGATCACCCTCAACATAGTAAAGACCTTGTTTTTCAGAGTAGACCAATTGAGCCTTATTCCCTGGCATCATGTAAATGCGGGAGTTTATTCCAATATGCAGCTTTTCATTTGTAATTTTATTTCCACTAATTGTTCCAATCCTATAAATAATGTCTTCATCAATATATTTATAAATCCAATTATTAATTTTTGGTGCTTTTGAGGATTTTATTTCATTTTTGTATGGATGCACTTTAAATGTGTTAACATCGAACACATCTGTTTTTCCACTTGAGACATGGGGTGCCCATCGAAGGCCATGCTGTATAATCAACTGATTGTTGGCATCGACGAACAAATTAACAATGATATTTGAAGAAAGTCCGTCCCGGATGGTGAAGAGTTTGACATTTTTTCCGTCATAGCGATTCAAACCAAATTTTGTCCCAAACCAAATAAATCCATAGTGATCTTGAGCTACACAATAGATTTCTCTTGATGCAAGGCCATCTTTAACAGATATAAATTGTTTTTCTACAGTATAAGTAGGTGTTTCAATATTTTTTTCAAACTGCGCTGTACAAGGGAATATTACGATAAAGAAATAAAATACGATAATATGGTAAATTTTGCCCATCTAGATTGTTATGATAAATTAAACATTTAACACTGAATTTGCTCTTCCTTGGAAGATGGAATTTTGCGCTCCACAAAGTACATATTGATTTCCCCTTTTCCCTTTGCAGTTATTTTACCACGATATTCAAACATAAAATTTTCTTGAGTTAACTTGTAAGTAGATTCAGAAACATTGACTTTTCCGACTTCACCGCTACTTTCCATTCTGCTGGCTGTATTAACTGTGTCTCCCCAAATATCGTAAGCAAACTTTCTAATTCCAACAATTCCTGCAACTACAGGTCCTGAATGCACACCGATACGAATTTCAAAAAAGAGTTTCCCAGCCTTTTCTCTGTTTTCCTTATAATTTATCATGTATTGCTGAATTTCAAGCGCTGCATTTACAACATCTGAAGCATGCGTTTGATTAGAAGAAGGCAACCCTCCAGCTGCCATGTATGCATCACCAATTGTTTTTATTTTCTCAACATGGTTTTTTTCCATTATTCTATCAAATGCTGAAAAACACTCATTTATTTCAGCAACAAGTTCTTGCGCTGTAAATTGCTCTGACAACTGTGTAAAACCTTTAAAATCGGTAAATAGAACAGTTACTTCATTAATTAGTTTTGATTCGGCACTACCTTTTAATTTTAATTCTTCTGCGATGGAATATGGCAAAATATTCAAAAGCAATTCATCACTTAACTTTTTCCCTTTTTTTATTTTATTACGTTGAAAGAAAATCGCAATTGAAAAAATTAAGAACAATGAAAACCCAAAGATGAATGCATTTCGAACAAGAATTTGCTGCTCCAATTTCTTCTTGGCAATCTCATCTTTTTTGGCATTTATTTCATTGACGTTAGAAATTTCAATCCGATTATGAACTGTTTGTTTTTCAATAAGTGTATTTATTTCTTCCTGATTGGTTGAATCGGTCATGTTTGCTAAAAACTTATACCCTTCCGCTGCTTCTTTATACATTCCTACCTTCTGAAATACCCTTGCATAAGTACTTAGCACATAATCTCGGAAATCCTTATTTTTAAATTTATATTGGGAATAAACTGCTTTATAAGCCAAGTCTGCTGCTTTTTTATCTTCCTTTAACAGTGTCAAAATATTGATTAACTCCATGAGTTCGTCAGCATCCAAATACGCCTTTTTTTCTGTTAAGTACACATTTCGATCCGTTGAAAATCTTTGCAACATAATGGGATTATTCATATAGAATAACGCACTGTCTTTGTTGTTCAAATGGGCATGAGAAACGGCTATATATGTTAATAATTTTCGGGGATAATTAAAATATACATCATCCGTTTTGGTAACGTCCAAGCCAAAGTAGTTATAAGCTTTTCGAGAAACAACGATAGCTTTTGACCATTTCTTTAACCGGAGGAGTGCCATGATATTGACCTTGTAATCATCACCAATATAATTAAAATTTGGAGGAGGATGTCTTTGAAAATAGCTCATTCGCTCTTCGCCCATTTTCTGAGCTTCATTTAGTATCGCAGCACTATTCTTGTAACGACCAAAGGCAAAAAACTTCCAAATAAATATATGACTGAACTCTATAATCTCAGCTTCTGACTTATTTTCACATTTCAAGGCATAGAGCAACCGAGTATATTTCAAAGCGTCATCAATCATATTTGCATCTTCATATATTGTAGCGAACAACTGATAAACATTAATCAATTGCTCATCATTTTTCAAGGCTTTCACCTTTTTGTAAAAGGAATTTGCGCAATACAATGCTTTACCTATTTGTTTTGACTGCACAAACCTTTTGCAATCTGCTAGACAAATAAAATATTGATCTCTTAGGGATTGTGTTTTTCCCTTTCGTTCCAAAATAATTTTTTTTATCTGGATCCATTCTTTTATTGAAATTGGTTCAGTACCCCAGTTTTTATAAGAATAAAGCAGACTAATAGTCTCATCTAGCGAAAGTGTGTCATTTAATATTACTGATTTTTGAGCTGATATACGCGCACTCTGTGAATTGATGGTAAAGGAACTGCACAATAATAAAATTAAGAAGAAAAAGAGCTTTTTTAACATGTTCTCGTTACAATTGAAAAGTAATTTAAATTTGTGCTTCTATCATTTTTGGTTAACAAACACTTTTTCAATTGATCCATCATAATAGCAATAAATTAGTAGTTTATTTAATTCAAATATAGTTTCTCTTCCCAATAATTCCAAAATTTGAAGTAGTGTTTTATCTTAGCCTAGAGAATCAAATACCACTATTAAAACTAGCGCTTTCCATTTAGCATATTGCTCAGCAAACGAACATTTTTATTTGCTCTATAAATACTTCTTACCAGTTGTAAGGCATCACGCTTCATATCTTGCCCCAAGGTGTATTTATACTCCTTTGAAAAATCTTTGGTACACTCAAATATTTTTAAAATCAATTTATAAGTATCCCTGTAAACTGGTAAATCATAATAAAGTGCCATTGGGTTGCGAAAATAAAATCGACCGCTTCGCGGTTATATTTAAATAGTTAATCCCGATAGCTATCGGGAGTTAAATAGTTAAAAAGCCCGGACCGAACGAACATAGAAGGGGTAGCCGGCCTTACCGTCGTAGCCCTGGAAACCATCGGAGAAATACTGCCCCCACGCATTACCATAATTGTTCTCCGTAGAACTCCAATAGCCGAAATTAGCAAAACCGCCAATTGCTACTCGCTGAACATACATTTCATTTAATTCGAATCTTGTTGGCATTCGCCAATCTCTGAATTTTTGTCCATTAACTGAATGATTAGATGGGTTTGAAATCAAGTTTTGAGCTTCATACCATGATGTATATCCTTGATTTTGCGTTTCAGCCACAAGGCCGTGTTTACCATCTGCAGAAACCCAGAATACGTAACCGCCTAATTCTGGCCACAGGCCGATTGTGTAGGTAGGAGTACCTCCATTTGCATTTACCACATATGGATCGCTAACTGTTCCTGAACCAGTTATTGTAACATTCGTACCAGCTGTTGTGACACCACCTTGTCCATCGTTACCCGCCGGGCCTTGAGGACCTGTTGGGCCTGTTGCTCCCGTTGCACCTGTTAAACCTGTTGGCCCTTGAGCTCCCGTTGCACCAGTTAAACCTATTGGACCTTGAGGACCTGTTGCTCCTGTTAAACCTGTTGCTCCTGTTGCACCAGTTAAACCTATTGGACCTTGAGCTCCTGTTGCTCCTGTTGCTCCTGTTACACCAGTTAAACCTGTAGGACCTGCTGGCCCTTGAGCTCCTGTTGCACCAGTTAAACCTATTGGACCTTGTGGGCCAGTTGCGCCTGTAGCACCAACCGAACCAGTTGCTCCTGTTAAACCAATTGGACCTTGTGGACCTGTTGCGCCTGTTGCTCCTGTTGCTCCAACTGAACCAGTTGCTCCTGTTGCACCAGTTAAACCTATTGGACCTTGTGGGCCTGTAGCGCCAGTTAAACCTTGAATACCTTGAGTTCCTGTTGCTCCCATTGCACCAGTTAAACCTGTAGGACCTGCTGACCCTTGAGCTCCTGTTGCACCAGTTAAACCTATTGGACCTTGAGGACCTGTTGCTCCTGTTAAACCTGTTGCTCCTGTTAAACCTGTTGCACCTTGAGCTCCTGTTGCTCCTGTTGCACCAGTTAAACCTATTGGACCTTGAGCTCCTGTTGCTCCTGTTGCTCCTGTTACACCAGTTAAACCTGTAGGACCTGCTGGCCCTTGAGCTCCTGTAGCACCTTGCAATGAGGTTAACCATTGTGCTTCTGTTCCGATATATCCATTGGTAACAGCAATTTCATAAGCACTTTGTCCATTTATTCCATTTGTTCCATTTGAACCTGCGGGGCCTTGTGGTCCAGTTGCTCCATCATTTCCTGCTGTTCCTTGAATTCCTTGAGGTCCTTGAGGACCAGGAGTTGAACTTCCCGATGTCTTTGCATACAATGCATAAGGAACGCTCATCAATTGGCTCGTACCCATAACAGTATAGTTGGTTCCTCCAGTTACATCTGCTGCTGTTTCCATGAAGAAAGGACCATTTGCCCAATCAATCGTTGTAAAATCTCCACTTACAACAGTTCCGTTTCCAATTTCTAGGTTTACCAATCCGTAAGCGTTGGTGGTTGTTGAAAATGTTTCAGCATAAACGGTGGTTCCCCCAATAGAACCTTGTTGGATCGTCATGCGCAGACCAACTGCTTGGTTGTTTAATATGGTGTTTCCAGCATCTCTTACTACTGCCTGGTATTTAAAGCCCTCTGGTGCTTGCCCGAAAGAGCTTAATGAAAGTGTTGCTGCCGCAACCAATGATAATAGTAATTTTTTCATAAAATATCAATTAGTGTGATTTTATTAATTTGAAATTCTTCAATTGCCCAGTTTGGTCATTGATGCATAGCGAATAAGCTCCTGGAGCCAATTGACTTACTTGAATGGGTGTTTGCTCAGCAGAAAGAATGTTCTGCATTACAAGCTTCCCTTGCGTATCATACAGCGTGTAGGTCACATTCTCGAACGTGCTTGTTCTAATGTTCAATACATCTTCTGTTGGATTAGGAAAAATAGTTGCTTGGTAGTCCGGAGCAAAATCTTCCACTCCTAAAAAGTTCCAGTTCGTTTGGTGGAAACCTTGGGTAAGGTCATTCGTTCCATTCGAACCTGTGTTGATAATCACTTCACCGACCGTGAAATCAATACTTCCATTGGCGTTGGAATACGTTTCACCTTGTGATGAAACTACTTCTTGAGCTGTTGCCGCCAAAGCTGTAAAGAAAGTAGCGAAAAGAAAAATTTGTTTTTTCATATGTACCTAGTAAGAATTTAAAAACAAATCTCGGTGGTTTCAAACAGAAAGTAAATACAACTTTAGTTGTAGATTTGATGTTTCATTTTTGGATGAAAAAGGCAGTTAAATTCTTTGAATTAAGGCGTATTTATCTGGTTTATATGTAATTATTCTTTTACAATTGGCATTTTTAAGAGAAAGACGCTTTTTTACTTTGTTATAAATTCTTGCAGAAGCTTTTTTAAAAATGGGAGGAGATTGAGAGAATGGAAATAAAAATGTAGACTATTATTATTTTAAAAACAAAAAACCCACTGATAAAGAGCGAGAATCAGAATGAAAATGATGTAAAACAAAAACGAGAATGACGCTCTCGCTCTCATTCTCGTTTTGTTTTGTGACCCCGACAGGATTCAAACCTGTAACCGCTGGAGCCGAAATCCAGTGCGCTATTCAGTTGCGCCACGGAGCCTGTTTTTGCTTTAGTGGGGCAACTGAAATTCTTTTATAGATGGTTGCGCCACGGAGACTTTTGTGTTCACAAAAATAGTTGTTTTTATTGTCTAAAGAAGCTTTCGTTCACTTTTTCCAGAATTGGATGACCATTCTCTTGATTTCGAGTGATGGACCTCCAGGATTCCAAACGTACACTTTAACAACAGCGCCTTCTGGATAACTTCCCATAACACTGCTTTTAATAGAAATTGAATTTTCTCCTTTTTTTGATACATCCGAAAGTTGATATTCAGCTCGTTTATAAGCCTGGCCATTTCGTTCAACTGAAACTACAAGAATCGAATTTGTTACCTCTTTGGATGCAAATTCAAGAGAACAATCAACTCGGCTTACGTTACTTACAAATTCTTTTCTAATTGGCGTGTAGGGATGTTCTCCTCCTATAAAAAGATGACCAAATAGTTTAGAATTCAATTCATTCTTTAATACATTTTTACCGGATATAATATCTTTTTGCTGTGTTACATTCCAGTAATAATAATCAGTAAAACACTTCTTTACTGTCGACAGAAAATTAAACTTTTCACACTGTCTTTCTAGGGAAGTGGAATATACAAGAACCTTTGTGCTAATAGGATCTCCAACTTCATAACAAAATTTCAGCTTACTTTCTAAGGCAGCAGGTATTTGTCCTTTTGGGTCCGAAATCTCTTGGTGACTTGAAATAAATAAAACTTTATCATATTGCGCTAGGCTTCCCAGTTTTGAGATTTCATTAGCTGTTGCAATTGGAAAAAATCTAAGTTTTTTAAGGGATTTCTCATAATTTTTATACGCGGAAAATGCCGCTTCATTATAGTAATATAATAAATCTTTCGCCTTGTAATCAGCATTAATGACTACTGCAACCTTTTCGTTTTGGTAGCTTTTTATCAATAAAGCAGTTTCTTTCCACCCTTCACCATCTCTTTTTCCTGGATCAAATTGATAGAAAAAATGAAGTATTAAAAGCAGGGAATAGGATCTAAAAAGCCACTTACCCTTCTCCAAATGCAAAAATAAATATCCAATTGAGAGATACAATCCGAAACTCGCAAACAAAACGTATCTGACTTGAAAGGATGGAATATATTGGGCTAAATAAAAATTAATTAAAAGTGGGAGAATAAATAACAGCCAAAACACTAAAAATATTCTCCAGGAAAAATCTTTTTTAAACCATGAATAACGCAATCCTATAATCAGCATTACAGGAGATAAAAAATACGGAATTATTAAAGGATAATAGGCTTGGTCGTTCCCAACAACCTTGACTAAAATATAGTTAAAATCTTCAAAGGTTGATAAGCCAAGCCAGAAATTCTCATCCGGAACCACACTTTTAAAAATCACCAATTGTGGAAGAAATATAATTGCACTCAATACATACCCTAAACAAAGCATTAAAACCAATTTCCGCTCTTTGTTCCAATAAAATAAACAGCCAATAAATTGCACTATTGGCACCAAAACAGCATTGTAATGTGTGTAAGGTAATGCTGCATTTATAAAGATTAATAAATAGAGCCACTTCCTGTTTTTTGTTTCAAGGAATTGAATGAACGAATAGCATGAAGCAACTGTAAGAAACAAAACGAGCTGAAAGGCACGTATTTCATGACTAAAATCAAAATGCAAATTGGAGAATAAAAAACAAACTGAAACGAAAACAACGAACCAAAAATTTCCAATTTTTCTTGTCAATTTAAAGAGCAGTATTGCAGTGCCAATACTGATAATAATATTTAGTGACTTAACGGCTACGAGACCAATTCCAAAAAGTTGAATCCAAAAATGTAAGAGCAAATAATAGAGTGGCGGATTTGCCTCATTGTTCAATGTCTGTAGCAACTCATTGATTGATTGTTGCGAATAAAAGACACTAAAAGCTTCATCTCCTTGTAATTCAAGTTGATTAAGAGTGCCGAATTTTACAATTAAATGTAACCCAACAATCACTAAAAACAAGATTTGATTAGATCGTTTATCTGAAAAAAATAAGTTAAACTTTAATTTAATGCCAGTAAAATTCATTCGTCTCTATCTCTGATTTTAGTCAAATATAATTGTATTTTAACATTCATCGAAATTTTCGATTTTCTTCTTTTGTTAAACCCTTTTAATATTGCTATTTTTACGCTATAACGTACCTCATCAAATAATTGGCAAAAACAGTCGTTAATTAGGCAATGAAATTATTTTACTTCCTTTTATTATTAAATTTTGGCCTTTACGCACAAGTAGGAACAGGTGAATGGAGATTGCATGTTCCTAATAAAAAAGCAATAGATGTTGTTGTTGAAGGCAACCTTGTTTTCGCTGCTTTTGAAAATGGCTTGCAGGAATATGATACAGGAGCAAATGAAACTAGTCTCTGGACTGATGTAAATGGATTATCTGATATTAACTTAACTTGTTTAGGACATGATGCTTCTCAAAAGGCGCTATTCATTGGATATAACAATGGAAATATTGATAAAATCGTAGATAATAAAGTCACAAATATTCCAGCTATTAGACTTGCTCAAGTACCAGGAAATAAAAGAATCAATAAAATAGTCCTAAACCAAGGATTTGTCTATTTCGCAACTAGTTTTTCGATTGTTAAAATTGATCCCCTAAAAAATGAAGTAAAAGAAACGTTTTATCCCACTCTTGAAGGTTCAGCTATTTTGGATATAGCATTTAGGGGAGATTCTATTTTTGCTTTAACTTCTGAAAAACTGTTGCGTGCAAACATTAACAATATCGCATTGGGCGATCCTTCTCAATGGGTTGTTGATACAAGAATAGCTGTTCTTACCTTAAATACCTACAAGGATATTGAAATAATATCAGATCAGCTTTTTGTATTACAACAAAACGAAGCATATGGATTAGATTCTGTTTTCCATGTTACGAATACAGGTAAAACAACTGTTTATAATGAACCTTTTAGCATTGAAATAAATTCTTTAACAACTGATGAAAATCGTCTAGTCATCAATTCTGACGGGGCAGTCTATATCGTAAATTTAGACTATACGTATAATAAGGTTTATTCGGCATATTCTTTTAATACATGGGTTTCGGCAGAAAATAGTTGCACTGTTTCCGGTGTTACTTGGGTTGCTGATAAATCCTTAGGACTTTTTGAAATTAACAATCAATATTCTCTGACACCTTACCCTTTTGAAGGGCCGCCAAAAAAAGATTTTTATTCAATGGATTGGCAGAAAGGCAAATTAGCAGTTGTTGGTGGGGGTCTTTCTTCAACAGCTTCAACATATGGAAGCGCTGGTCTTTATTTGTTTGAAGATGAAAAATGGTCTTTGCGTGATAAAACCAATATGACTATGTGGTCCACTGCAAATATTTGGGACTATCTGGCAGTTTCAATTGACCCTACAACTTCTGATAACATTGCGATTGGAACTTATTCACAAGTACCAATTTCAATAATGGATAATTCTGGTCAAGTATCAAAAACATTTACCCCAGCAAATTCGACGTTACAATTCACTGAATTAACCTCTACAAATGCAATGATTACATCCATAACGTATGATGAATCGGGTAATTTATGGGTTCTAAATGGCTACACAAATACACCCTTAAACGTTTACACCAAAGCAGGAGATTGGTATGCTTATGATTCTGGAAACGCTGCTGAAAATAAATTTTCCAAGAAATTAACGGTTGATTATAATGGAAATTCCTGGTTCAGTATCGATGGGTCTGGTTTATTCGGTTACAATCCAAATGAAACATTTGCAGATATTAGTGATGATAAAAAAATAAATTTAAACAATGGTGAAGTTACAGGTGCTTTACCTTCAAATACGGTGAATGCTATTGCTGTTGATTTTGACAATGAAATTTGGATTGGTACGGATAATGGTTTTGCTGTTTTATATAATTCGGCGAATTCATTTGATGCAGTTGCAGGAGATTATAACGCACAACGCATTAAGGTTGAATATGAAGGGAATATAGAATATGTTTTAGGAAATACAAATATTACAGACATTGTGGTTGATGGAGCAAACAGAAAATGGTTTGCAACAGCAAATTCAGGAATCATTTTATTGTCTGCGGATGGTTTAGAAGTAATTGAACAACATACAACAGAGAATTCCCCTTTAATTTCGAATAACATTCTTGATTTAACCTTAAACCAATCAACGGGAGAACTTTTTATAATAACGGATAAAGGCCTGATTTCATATCGAACGGATGCAACGTATGAAGATCCGACCTATGATAATGTAACTGTTTTTCCGAATCCTGCTCGACCAGATTTTGAAGGACCGATAACGATACAAGGAATACGCTATAATTCAGATATAAAAATTACCGATGTTGCAGGTAATTTGGTGTATCAGACTACTTCAAATGGCGGAACTGCAACATGGAATGGAAAAACAATAACTGGCGAAAAAGTAACAACTGGTGTTTATCTTATTTGGACTGCGGCCAATGAAGGAAAAGGACGCAAGGTTGGAAAGGTTATGGTAGTTCATTAGAATTAATCTTGTGAAACAATCCGATACAGCAATCTTTATTCATCGAATTAATTATTCTGAAAGTAGTTTAATCGTCACTTTTTATACCCTACAAAATGGGATTCAAAAATTCATTTTTCAAGGAGGAAAGAAAAAAGGAACGGCCTTATTTGCATTATCAATTTGTGAAATTATTTATTATCGACGTCCAGATAGTGAATTAGGAAAATTGACGGAAGCCAAACCTCATCTTGCTCTCCAAGACATCCCAACGAACCCTGTAAAGGCAACAATTGCTTTTTTTATGGTGGATGTGTTGAAACAATGTTTACAAACAGACCAGCGCGATGTTTCTCTTTTTCAGTTTCTAGAAAAAACCATTCTCTCGTTAAATAGCGCTACAGATTTGTCGCTTTTTGCCGCTCAATTTCTTCTCGACTTTTCGCTGCACATGGGAATTGATCCTCATATTCAAGAAACAAATAAGCGTTACTTCCATTTGCAAGACGGTGATTTCTCTGATTATGACAGAACTGGAGAATTAGTCGCTGATGGACCACCAGTAATTCTGATTCAATCAATCTTAAGAAAAGAACCCTTTTCTTGTTCTTCGAAAGAATTAAAATCAGAAGTGTTTGATATAATGATTCATTACTATAAACTGCACGTTCCCAACTTCAATATTCAAAAATCGTTGGATGTAATTAAGGAAATTTTATATTCTTAATTTCTAGGTTCTTTGATAAACATCGTTGAAAAATCCAAGTTTTCCATTGAATTCGTTTTGAAATCTCTAACTCTAGCATTCACCATAATCATAAAGTCATCTGTCATGATAGGCATTACGGCCGCTTCATCAATAATCATTTGATCGCACTTAACGAAAAGATTATTTCTTTTTACTTCGTCTTTTTCCATTATTGCTTTTTCGAAAAGTGCATCAAACGCTGCATTACGGAATTTAAATGCATTCACTTCAGAAGAGTTTTCTTTGATGTTACCACTATGGAATAAGCTTAGGAAATTTTCAGCATCAGGATAATCCGCAATCCATCCTGATCTCCAAATTTTAGCTTTTCCAGAAGCGATTGCTTTTTCACGTTCTGAAATTGAACAAAGAATTATGTTCAAATCAACATTCAAGTTTTGCTTTATTTGAGCAGCAACTCCAACGCACATTTTATGCGGGGCAGAACCCTCAATCGCATTTACGTAGAAATCAATTGCGGGAAATCCCTTTCCCTGAGCATAACCAGCCGCTGCCATTAAAGCCTGCGCTTGTGCAACGTTTTGTTTGTGGCCTTTCACTTTGTCATTCGGAAAATTATCCATCAATGGGACAAAACCGTTTTCAGCAGGCCAACCTTCACCTAAAAGATATTTATCTACAATTTCACTTCTATTTATTGCAAGGTTAAATGCTTTTCTTACGTCAGGATTTTTAAATTCGGCACTTTCACAAGCAAAAGCTATATAATTCATGCTCATACTTGATTTTGATTCAACTTTGTGCTTAACGTTTTTTCCAGCTTGAGCATCTTGAAGAGAACCAAGAACATTCTCAACATCATCAACAGGAATTTCTAGAACGATATCAACTTCTTTGTTTCTGAATGCTAATAATTCGCTTTTCTTGTCCTTCACATACGTCATAATGACTTTACTTAAGAAAGGCAATTGATTTCCAAACTCATCTTTTCTCCAATAATTAGGATTTCTTTTTAAAGTAACACCTTTATCGTCCATTGATTCTAACATAAATGGACCTGTACCAACTGGGTGTTTTGACATTTCTGCACCATACATTTCGTATGCTTCGCGAGGATAAATGCCAAGATTTGTATGTGTTAAAATTTTATCAAATCCAGGAAACGCTTGAGTTAACGTTATTTCAACCGTGGCAGCATCAAGAACACGGATTCCAGAAACTCCCGCTTTAGGTAAAGATTGTTTTGAGTTTTTATAATAATCTTTCGCGCCTTTGATTCGGTTTACCAAAAGATAACTCATTTTATTGCCTTTCAAACCAGAGCAAGCCATGTCTAAGCTATACTTGACGTCTTCAGCAGTTAATTCTCTTCCTTCACCTCCAAAACATTCATCATCCTGAAATTTTACTCCTTTTCTAATTTTAAATACAAACGTTTTTGCATCAGCAGAAATAGTATACGATTTAGCAAGAGCTGGCACAACTTTCATTGTTTCTATATCCAATTTTAAAAGAGGCTCATAAATTTGAGAATTGAAACGTGCTGTATAAATATCTGAAGTTGCTAATGGATATAGGTTGTTTACTTTCTCAGAGGACATGAATTTAAATTCTCCACCATATAATTTCCCCCCTGCAGCATTCAATTGAGGTTCGTCTCCAGAACCACAAGAAGAAATTAATACTATTAAGGCTGAAATAAATGGGATAAAAAGATGTCGCATGGTTTTATAGGTTTTGTAATAGCACAAATATAAAAAAATGTATTCACATTCTATCAAATTAATAGCCTACTTTGCTTCTTACGCGGTTGATAACATTCTGCGCAACGTTTCTAGCCTTTTCAGAACCAATTTTAAGCGCCACATCAATTTCCGTTTTATTCGCCATTAAATAATTGTATTTTTCTCTTTGAGCAGCATATTTGGTCAAAATTAATTCAAATAAAGCCGTTTTTGCATGCCCATAACCATAACCTCCTGCGGTATATTTTTGTCTCATCTCACTGACTTGTTCTTCATTCGCCAATAACTGATACATCGCAAATATATGGCACGTTTCAGGGTCTTTCGGCTCTTCCAAACCTTTACTATCACTTAAAATTGACATCACCTGCTTTTTTAATTCTTTGTCTGGCAAGAATATATTGATGAAATTATTGCGCGATTTACTCATTTTGTGTCCATCCGTTCCGAGAACATACATGTTGTCCTTTTCAATTTTTGCTTCGGGTAAAACAAACGTTTCTCCCATTTCAAAATTAAAACGTGAAGCAACATCTCTCGTAATTTCTATATGTTGCAATTGATCTTTTCCTACCGGAACAAATTCAGCGTCATACAATAAAATATCTGCTGCCATTAACATAGGATAGGTAAACAATCCAGCATTTACATCTTCTAAACGATCTGCTTTATCTTTGAAGGAATGGGCTAAAGTCAAACGTTGAAATGGAAAAAAACAGCTCAAATACCATGATAATTCAGCCGTTTGAGGAACATCTGATTGACGATAAAAAATAACTCGTTCGGTATCCAATCCAAAAGAAAGCCATGTTGCAGCAGTGCTGTAAGTGTTTTCACGCAAAACATTTCCATCTTTAATTTGTGTCAACGAGTGCATGTCGGCAATGAATAAAAACGAATCGTTTTCAGGTTTGTTTGCCATTTCAATTGCAGGAATTATTGCGCCTAACAAATTGCCTAAGTGAGGTGTTCCTGTGCTTTGCACTCCGGTAAGAATTCGAGCCATACTCTTTTTTTTATTTAGGCGAATTTAGTTATTTTCATTGAAAACATAGACGTAGCGCGTTTCAAGTCTTTGAAAAGAGTATTTTTGAGGAAATGAACACAATCAAAGGACTTTTCTCCCTACTTTGGAAATGTTATGTTGCGGTAATCTTTGTGATTTTCGCTGTGGCACTTTACCCTTTTTTTTGGGTCTTGTTGTCGAACAAAAAATGGAAAAAAATCAGTTTTCGTTTGTTTGTGTTTTGGAGTTGGATGATGCGCGTTTTTTGTTTCTACCGCGTTAAAAAAGTAATTGATTCTCCAATTCCTGAAGGGCCATATATTATTGTTGCAAACCATTCTTCCTATCTGGACATCTTTTTCATGTATTCAATTCTTCCGAAACATCCTTTTTTGTTTCTCGGAAAAGGAGAGATCTTGAGTTACCCAATTATTCGAACGTATTTCAAAGGGTTGAACATTCCTGTCTACAGAAAAGATAGAAGTAAAGCTGCAACATCGTTCATCTTAGCCAAAAAAGCTGTAAAGGAAGGTTGGTCGCTCGTTATTTTTCCTGAAGGTGGAATTCCAGATGAAGGGAGTCCTGCCATGATTCCTTTTAAAAAAGGTGCTTTCAAATTGGCAAAAGCATTAGATGTTCCTATTATTCCTGTAACATTTACCAATCATTATAAATTATTTTCAGATCCAACAAACTTGTTAGGGCCTGCAAGACCAGGTATTTCAAAAGTTTATGTTCATGAAGCAATTAAAACGGAAGCAATTGCTGAAATGACGGAATTAGAAGTATTGGGGGTTTGTTTTGATAAGATCAATGAATCGTTGATTAAGGAACATCCTGGGTTGATTCACAACAAATAAGGAAAGAGCTTTTAGAATCATTAAATCTTCGTTAATTTCTTTAGATTAGTTTTGTCATGGTCCGCCAGCTGTCGGACACACGCCAAAACTGAATTTCGACTTTTCTCCACGACGGATTTCATCCGTCGTTGCAAACATTTAACTCCTCTGGAGTTTTTTTGGGGAAAGTAACGAAATAGGATTAAATCATTTTACTATTTTTACACCATGAAAATTACAGAAGAAATTGTTGACCATATTGCACATTTAGCGCGACTTGAATTTGAAGGAGATAAAAAACAAGCTATCATTCAAGACATGGAAAACATCATTTCATTCATGGATAAATTGAGTGAAGTGAACACAGACAATGTTGAACCATTAATTTTCATGACTGAAGGATATAACAACCTGCGTGAAGACGTTGCTGTTGATTCGATTACACAAGATGAAGGGTTGAAAAATGCTCCTAAAAAGGATTCGGACTATTTTAGAATTCCAAAGGTATTGGATAAGTAGAGGGCAACACCTATTTGTTCCAAAAAAAATGTGACAATTTAAACTGGAATTAACCATATATTACTGCACCCATAAAGACTTTAACTTTTTTGAAAACATGACTGAATCAAAAAAAGAAAAGCACGATCCGTTTGCTGTATTAAGAATTAAAGAATTCAATTTCTTTTTGGCGAATCGCTTTTTCTTGACTTTAGGTATTCAAATGCAAAGTGTGATTGTCGGCTGGCAAGTTTATGATCTTACCCATGATGTTTTGGCTTTAGGAATGATAGGCCTTACTGAAGCGATTCCTTTTATTATAATTTCGTTGTTTTCTGGTCACATTGCTGATTCGTTCAATAGAAAATATATTATTCTTTTCTTCAGTTTTTTATTCATTCTAGTTACAAGTTTACTCTTGTATTTTTCATTGGATACGGTTCATGTAATTAAAAACTTTGGGACAACTCCTATTTTCATAGCAATTGCTTTTGTTGGAATAATTCGTGGATTTTTATCTGCAGCCTATCCCTCTTTCATGTCGCAAATTGTGCCTAGGGCTTTTTATGCAAATGCAGCAACATGGAACAGTACCTTTTGGCACATTGCTTCAGTTCTAGGGCCATCTTTAGCAGGAATTTTAATTGCAGTAAATTACACTGTTGCATATACCGTTGATATTTCCTTTATCATTTTAGCATTCTTAGCGTTTTTATTTATTGCTTCAAAACCAATTCCTGCAAAGGACAAAACAGAATCGTTGTTTGAGAGTCTTTCAGCTGGAATCAAATTTGTTTTTAAAAATCAATTGATTTTAGGAGCATTGACTTTAGATCTTTTCGCGGTTTTATTTGGAGGAGCTGTTGCATTATTACCCGCTTTTGCAGATAAAGTTTTACACGCTGGATCGATTGAATTAGGTTTCCTAAGAGCTGCACCTGCAATTGGTGCTGTAATAATGGCACTGATCATTGCTTATAAACCACCTACTAAAAATGCTGGTCGAAATTTATTTCTTTCCGTTGGAGCGTTTGGATTAGCGACTATCTTATTTGGTTTGTCAACTAATTTCTATTGGGCGTTATTTTTCTTGTTCTTAACAGGAGCTTTTGACAACGTCAGCGTTGTTATTCGACACACGATACTTCAATTATCAACACCAGATAATATGCGTGGACGTGTATCAGCTGTAAATGGTATTTTTATTGGTTCCTCAAATGAAATTGGAGCCTTTGAATCTGGAACAACAGCAAGAGCATTTGGTTTAAAACCGTCAATTGTTGTGGGGGGAATTTTAACTATTTTGGTAGTAATTGTTACAGCTAGGTTGACACCAAAATTGCGTAAATTGAATATTGATAATTTGTGAAACGTTAATCATATCTTTTTCTAGAATAGTTTTGTCATGGTTTTTACCAAAAACACATGCCAAAACTTATTAATTCCAATCCTTTTTCCACGACGGATAAATTCCGTCGCTGTCAACATTTAACTCCGTTGGAGTTAATAAATGGAAGAGAAAAGTGTTTTTGTAAATAAGCCTAAACCATTACCCTCACCGTATCTGCAGTAATTTATAACTTATATTCCTTCAAATTTCCAGTTCTGGAGGATTTTCACCATGCCAGCGTAAACGAATTTCCATGTCCATTGCAGAAAAACCGATTTTTAGCGAGAAGTTGATGAATTAAAGTGTTTGATTATTTAGAATCATTCTAATATACCATTTTTAAGGTATTGCACTTTCCTTGATCTAACTGTTCTTTTGTAGTCAATAAATAAAGATTAATTATTCAAGAATTTTAAGAATGAAAAAATCAGTTTTACTTGCCGCAATTTTACATTTAACAACCTATGCAAGTACATTCGCCCAAGTAAAAGATACTTCGAAGGTTATTAATTTACCAACAATTTTAATCCAAACAGAACATAGTGTTGGCGGGATAGAAAGAATGCCAGACATGAAGGATAACATTATATATGCTGGGAAAAAAAACGAAGTTATACAGTTGGACAGAATTAATGCTGATTTAAGCACTAATAATACGCGTCAAGTCTTTGCAAAGGTTCCTGGAATGAGTATTTGGGAAAATGATGCATCGGGTATTCAAGCGGGAATAGGCGCTCGAGGTTTAAGTCCTAATCGTTCTTGGGAATTTAATGTCCGTCAAAATGGTTATGAAATAAACTCTGAAGTTTTTGGATATCCTGAGACATATTATACTCCACCAATGGAAGCTTTAGAGAAAATTGAAGTAATACGAGGTGCTGCATCTTTGCAATATGGTCCACAGTTTGGTGGATTAGTAAACTATCAAATCAAAAAAGGAAATCCAACTAAGCCTATTGCCTTTGAAACGTCACAAACAATAGGGTCTTATGGTTTATTTAACACGTTTAATGCACTTGGAGGAACATCTAAGAAATTCTCATATTATGGATTTTTACACCATCGCGCAGCAGATGGTTGGAGAGAAAATAGCCTTTATACGATTTATACAGGATTTATCTCCGCAAATTATCAATTGACAAAAAAAATAATTATCTCAGCGGAGTATAGTAAAATGAATTACAAAAGTCAACAGGCTGGGGGCTTAACCGATGCACAGTTTGAAGAAAATCCACGTCAATCTTCAAGAGAAAGAAATTGGTTTAGTGCTCCTTTTAATGTGGCTTCTTTCATTGTTAAATATAATATTTCGAAAACTGTGAATTTTCAATTAAAATCGTTTGTGACTATTGCCGAAAGAAATAGCGTCGGCTTCACGAAGTCTATTACGACTAAAGACAGCATAAATCCTGTGACGCTGCAATATAATGCGAGACAAGTAGATATGGATAAGTATCAAAATTATGGGGCTGAAGCAAGGGTTTCAGTGAAATATAAATTGCTTGGGCAACAGAATGTTTTTGCCGGAGGATTACGTGCATATTCAGGAAGTACAAAAAGAAATCAACTAGGGGTTGGTACAACAGGGGCTGATTTTGATCTTACATTGACCAATCTCCAGTTTGGAAGATCTTTAGAGTTTAGTACAGTAAATTATGCTGTGTTTGCCGAAAATATTTTCCAAATAGGCAAAAGAATAAAAGTAGTTCCAGGAATTCGTTTTGAATATATTAAAAATCAAAGTGAAGGATACATCAATACTTCTTCAACTGGTGCAATTGGTGCAAACAAAAAAGAACGTCAAATTTTACTTTATGGATTAGGTGGTGAATTTAAAGTAACTGAAATGACGAATCTTTATGCAAACTATTCTTTGGCTTATCGACCTGTTACTTTTTCGGAACTTACACCTTCTGCAACGACAGAAATAATTGATCCAGCCTTAAAAGATGCTAGTGGCTTTAATGCTGACTTTGGTTATAGAGGTACGGTGAAAAGTTATTTAAGCTTTGACATAGGTATATTTTATCTGAATTATGAAAACAGAATTGGAACAATCACTCAAAATGGAGTGCCATTCAAAACAAACATTGGCACTTCCGTAAGCAAAGGTGTTGAATCTTATATTGAAATAAATCCGATAAAAATTTTCACAAACTATTCAAAAATTGGCAACCTCAATCTTTTTGCTTCCAATTCATTCATTAATGCAACTTATGTGAAATGGAATAACCCCTCTATCGTTAATGACCCATCAAAATCAATTGAAAATAAACGTGTTGAAAATGCACCTCAGTATATTCACCGCTTTGGTGCAACTTATTCTATTAAAGGATTTTCAGCTACATTTCAGTTAAGTTGTGTTGGGAATGTCTTTACAGATGCGGCAAATACTGAAACCCCTAATTCTACAGGAACTATAGGTAAACTTTCTGCATACCAAGTTATGGATGCTTCTCTTTCATATAAGTTTATGGAGCGTTACAATGTTAAAGCTGGAGTAAATAATATTGCTGATGAAAAATATGCAACTCGCAGGGCAGGGGGATATCCTGGACCTGGCATTTTACCTGGCAATGGAAGAACTGTTTTTTTAAGTATTGGAGCTTCTTTTTGATTGTTTACTTAAAAACGCCAATCATGTTTATCCAATTCACTCACACAAGCCACTAATAAATCAATACTTCCTTGAATATCATCTTTGTGTGCCATCTCAATAACTTGGTGCAAATGACGGTTGGAATACTCACAGCACCCGCGATAGATTCCCCTTCGGTCATTCGTTGAATACCTGCTGTGTCAGTTCCGCCAGCAGTTAAAATCTCAGGTTGCCATTTTAAAGTTGTTTTGATAAAAGCACTGAATTTAAAAATAATGGAAAAAGGAAGAAGTAAAAAGTAATTTGATTCTAAGAATCACACTTTTTCCTTTTACCTTTATACCTAATCGATTAAAAATGGCTAAAGTAAAATCAGCATATTTCTGTCAAAATTGTGGGCATGAAACCCCGAAATGGTTGGGAAAATGTCCATCATGTGGGGAATGGAATACATTTGTAGAAGAAATTATTGAGAAAAATATTCCTTCTGTTGTTGCCTTTTCATCCTCAACAAGAAATTCTAAACCTCAAGCGATTCATACGATTGAAAACCAAGAACATGTTCGTATATTTTTAAAAGACGCTGAATTGAACCGTGTTTTAGGTGGGGGATTAGTTCCAGGATCTTTGATTCTATTTGGTGGCGAGCCCGGAATTGGGAAATCAACCTTGCTCTTACAAATGGCAGTTGATGAAGATCAATTGAATGTGTTGTATGTTTCTGGAGAAGAAAGTGAACAACAAATCAAAATGCGTGCTGAACGCATTGGCTTGACCAATCAGCAATGTTATATCCTTACAGAAACAAATATTCAAAATATCTTTTTGCAAGCTGAAGAAACGCACCCTCAGCTTTTGATTATTGATTCCATTCAAACACTTTATTCTACCCAAATAGAAAGTTCGCCTGGAAGTATTTCGCAAGTTCGGGAATGCACTGCGCAATTATTGAGATATGCGAAACAAACGGGTGTTCCGGTATTTTTAATTGGACACATCACCAAAGAAGGATCATTGGCTGGACCAAAAGTTTTGGAACACATGGTTGATGCTGTTTTGCAGTTTGAAGGAGACCGCAACCACGTTTATCGTTTATTGCGTTCCATAAAAAATCGTTTTGGAAGCACGAATGAATTGGGAATCTATGAGATGCTTGGAACAGGATTAAGACAAGTTGAAAATCCTTCTGAAATATTGATTACGAATACAGATAATTCACTGAGTGGTATTTCAATCGGTGCAACATTGGAAGGAATGCGCCCAATTTTGGTGGAGGTTCAAGCATTAGTAAGTTCGGCAGCCTACGGAACACCTCAACGCTCGTCTACGGGTTTCGACAGCAAAAGATTAAACATGTTGCTTGCCGTAATGGAAAAGCGGTGTGGATTCAAATTAGGAGCAAAAGACGTCTTTTTAAATATAGCTGGAGGAATTAAAATCGATGATCCTGCAATTGACTTAGCTGTTGTCGCGGCTGTTTTATCTTCAAATGCTGATTTACCGATTCCAAAGAACATTGCACTATCTGCAGAAGTTGGATTGTCTGGCGAAGTGCGACCAGTAAACAGAATTGATCAACGTATCTCGGAAGCAGAAAAATTGGGCTTCGAAAAAATCATTATTTCAAAATACAACAAGGGAATTGAACAAAAGAATTTCAAAATTGAGTTGGTGAAATGTGGGAAGATTGATGAAGTGGTGAGGGCGCTTTTTGGGTGAAAGGACAAAAGACTGAAAGACAAAAGGACAAAAGACAAAGGACAGAAATACCGAAAAGCTATTTGATTTTTGGGAATCAGTCTATTGTCATTAAGTCCTTTGTCTATTGTCTATATAGAAAATAGGAGAGTCCAATAACCATCATCGAAGCATCGATTAAAGCATAATATCCTTCTTTTCTTTGCTTGTTGATTCCAAGAATTAAAAGTAGAGACAACAGACTCCCTCCGTAAAAAAGAAAGTTATAGCGCATGTTTTGATTAATTATTGCGATAATCAGGATAAAAAGTAAAATTAACACACCTGAAAATACTTTTGTACGGGTGATTCCAACCACTTGAGGAGTTGTTTTTTGGGTTGAGAAATCATGTTCCAAATCACGGATATCGAAAGCAATTGTCAAGGCTACGAAATAATAAAAGTACGCTAGTAGTTCGGGAAAAATTGTTGAACTAATTCCATATTCATTCACCCACGGAAAAGCAATTATGATTGTGGTCCAAACAAAAGCAATTAATGGAGATTTTAAATAGGCAATTTCTCGTAGGCTTTTTTTTCGAAAAGGAACAACATAAATCAAGCTAACAATACCGGCTAAAAGTATCAATGGAATGATTTCAAATTTCCCAAATAAGAGCAGAAAAGAGCTGAATCCAATAACGCTAGAAATTCCAACTAAGCTTTTCAAATAAAACGAATGTTCTTTTACCCAAATTAACCAAGGAGTGAGATGGTCACTTTTTTTTGCTTTGTATAAACGTTGAAAATTGTATACGGAAAGAATAGCACAAAAACAGGTTAACCCATATAACCACCATTTTTCTATTCCATAATTAAATGCAGTTCCTGCCGAAAGAGAAAATGCAGAAAATCCAACTAAATAATTTGAATAAACGATATGTTGAAAAAGTGGTTTAATAGCTCAATTACTCAATTTCCGCGAGAACACGATCAACAGAAATTTCTTGAATGCATTGACAGCTTTTCTTACGTTTACAAATAGGACAATTTGGATCAAATACCAAAACGCGTACATTTGTACCTATTGGTTGCCATCTTCCAGGATGAATTGGTTTTCTTGGCGAAAAAAGCCCAATTGCTCGTACGCCTAAAAATCCTGCGATATGCAAAGGACCCGTAGAGCACGCTACCAAATTTTTCACTTGAGAAATAAAGTAGATCAATTCTTTGAGAGATAATTTACCCGTTAAATCAATAATATTGTCGTTGATAGGCAAACTTGAACGAAATAAATCACCTTCTTGTTCGGTTCCAGTAAAATAAACCGTATATCCTTTTGCCACCAATTCATTTGCCAATTTCAAATAGGATTCCAAAGGCCATTCCAAAGCACTTCCTTGTGATTTAGGGTGCAATACAACCGTTTTGTTGTTCTTTTCCAATAAACCAGCAAGATTATCAGGCAAAGCACACTGCTCCACTTTAAAAGCGCTTGTCATGCTCATCACTTCTTCCATTGAGGGAATTGCCGTCAAACCCAATGGTTTCAGCAACTCAAAGTTCAATTGTGATTCATGCAGTGCTGAATTCTTACGTGAAAAATTTAAGCGATGTGAACACGATAATAAATGGAAACTTCGATGAGAAGTTCCGATTCTCATTGGAATTCTCGCCTTTTTGGCCAAAGCAGCAATATCTTTATTTGGAAAGACATGAATAATTGCATCGGCTTTTAATTCCTTTAAGGTTTCTGATCGTTGAGATGTCGGCAAATTTTCAATGGATTTCCAATCAATAAATTCATCAACAACAGAAAAACAAGCTACAATTGCTTGCGTATATCCCCTTCCTAAGAAGATGAGCGTGGCATTTGGAATGTTGTTCTTTAGCCAAACGCACATAGGTAAAGTCAACATAACATCGCCAATGCTATCCGTTCTTGATATTATAATTCTCATTTTCTAATCTTTTCTTGGTTTAAGCGCCTCACTTCTTTGTATTTGAACTGATTGGATAAACCACTAATTTGAGCGATTTTGAATCCAGCGTAACCGTCTAAAAAACCTTTCTTAATAACATACATGGAAAAAAACCGCGCTAAACATGACAAATATGGCGATAATACACCAACTTTTTTTCCTTGATTCACATATTTTTGGGCCGTCAAACTCGAATAATGATCTGCTCTTTTCCTGTGTTGATCATAATTCACGTACGAATAATGAAACAAATCTCCTTTTAAATCGAACTCCTCAATTCCATTAGGAACTTCTAATTCTTCGTGAACGATATCTCCGACCCATTGGCAACGATCTTTTGGGAATAGTCTAATCTTCCAATCAGGATACCAACCAGAATGATGAATCCATTTTCCGCAGTAATTTGTTAAACGGTTGATTTTACCCAAACCCTTGAAATCATTAGCCTTAATTTTTAATATACTCGACCTTAACGCTTCACTAATTTCCTCATCGGCGTCCAAGGAAAGAATATATTCAAATTTTGCTTGTAGATTGAGATAATTCTTTGATGCTGCATAACCTTCCCATTCTCTTTGTATAAATTCAACACCAAGATTCTTACAAATCTCAGCTGTTTTATCGGTTGAGAAAGAATCTAATACAATAATTTCATCAGCTACAGTTTGAAGTGAACGAATACACCTTTCAATATTTCGTTCTTCATTGAAGGTAATAATGACTGCTGAAATAGAAATTGCCATGATTGGAGATGTTCTTCTAGTTATTGAGTTGCAAAACCCTACGTTATTTCACTCTTAATCTTTGACCTACTGTTAATCTATTAATGTTCACCCCTGGATTTAACTTTGACAATTGTGTTTGTGTTAAACCATGTCGTTGAGAGATTTTCGAAAATGTATCACCTGATTTAACAGAATAATATTTCTTCACCGGCGCTGTTTGAGTAACTGGAGTTTGGGTTTGGGTTGTTCCTCCGGAACCGCTTTTCAATTGCAAACGTTGTCCAACATAAATATTGGTTGTTCGAAGGGCATTCCATTCCATAATTTGCTCAACAGAAACGCCATATTTAGTAGCAACAGTGCCAAGTGTTTCTCCCGTCTTTACCTTGTGGTATATATACGATTGCAAAACAGGTGGTTTTCCCCCAAGAGAGTCTGGCGTTTCAACAATTACTTCCTCGAGAATTAGTGGTTTTGGGTTTACAACAGTTGCCGTTGCGTATGTTTTTTTCTCTAATTCATATAAATCATCTTCTAAACTTACCAAAAGACCAATTTTTTCAAGTGGCCCTGAAATACATTGATTCGGCTTTGTATAAGGAATATAGGTTGTTTTATAAACAGGATTTAATGTTTTAATATCTTCAACCGGCCAATTTAATAACGTCGAAATTGTTGCCATATGAACACCTCCCGACAAACACATTGTATCTAATTGTGCGTAATGTAGTTGCACATCCATTGGAACGATATTATGTTCTGCGTGGTAGGTCAACAAGTAAGCAGCAGCAATAAAGTTTGGCACATATCCTTGAGTTTCAGTTGGTAAAAATGGCCGGACCTCCCAATAAGTTGTTTTGTTTCCTGAACGGCGAATGGCATGGTTTACATTTCCCGGACCAGCATTATAAGCTGCAAGAGCCAAATTCCAATCTCCGTAAATTCCGTATAATTGTCTCAAATATCTGCATGCAGCGTCAGTAGCCAACACAGGGTCCATTCGTTCATCGATGTATGAATTTTCTTTCAATCCAAAATAAAGTCCTGTTCTGTACATGAATTGCCATAAACCTAAAGCACCTGCGCGCGATTTAACTTGTGGACGTAAACCACTTTCAATAACCGATAAATATTTCAATTCAATCGGTAAACCATATTCCGCTAATTTTTCTTCAAACATATCGAAGAATAGCGTTGAACGTCCTAAAACAATTCGAGCAAAACCTCTTCTGTTTTGAGCAAAAAACTTAATTGTAGAAAGTGTAGTTGCATTGCAGTCCAAATGAAAAGGACTAATTTCATTCATCGATTCTAATCGTTCACAATACACTTCATCGGAAAACTGTGGATTATCTCCTTGCTCGTAGTTCAATGCGTTGATAATTGAATCGTAATTATTTTGATTTACATAATCCGCTAGGAATAGTTTTAAACTCTGTTCTACCGTATTTATAAATGCATCTTTACTTAACGTATCGCTTGGTTTAACAAGATGTGCAGGAGTTTGAGTAAACGCTAAGTTTCCAACTAATCCAAGAAAAAATACTACGATTAAATTCTTCATACTTATTTTAAACTTTTTTCAAGATGAGCAGAAAAATTAAACACTTGTTTCTCCCCGAAATTTTTTCCCATCACCTGAATACCAAAAGGCATGCCGTTGGAATGGTTCCCTAAAGGAAGAGAAATTGCAGGATTACCAGTTAAATTAGCATGAACAGTAAAAATATCTTGTAAATACATTGCAATTGGATCTTTCACGGCATTCAGTTCGAAAGCTGTAGAAGGTGTTGTCGGTAACAAGATTAAATCAAACGCATTTAGAATTTCATCTGTTCTGTTTTTAAGTACGCGACGCACTTTTTGTCCTTTTGTATAATATGCATCATAGAATTCATTTGACAGAACAAAAGTTCCAGCCATAATTCTACGTTGAACTTCTGGGCCAAAACCTTCAGATCGGGATTTTTTATACGTATCTTGAACTCCTTGAGCAACACTGCTTCTATATCCAAAATGAACACCGTCAAAACGCGATAAATTGGAGGAAGCTTCAGCTGTTGTAAGCACATAATAGGTTGGTACCATGTAATCCAAATATGGGAAAGACACTTTTTCAACCGTGTGGCCGTTTTCTTCTAATTTCAGAATAATTTCATCCATTCTAGCGGCAACTTCAGGATCGATTCCATCAGTTTCAAAACTTTCTTTGATGACAGCAATTTTTAATTTTCCGATTGCTTCGAAATCACTGAACTTTTCAACGGGCTTATTGGAAACAGTAGAATCAAATTCATCTTCACCTGCCATTACTTCTAAAAGCAGTGCTGAATCTTCCAATGAATTGGTAAATGTTCCAATTTGGTCAAAGGATGAAGCATAGGCAATTAATCCAAAACGGCTAATTCTGCCATAAGTTGGTTTAATACCATATGTTCCTGTAAAAGATGCTGGTTGGCGAATCGAACCACCTGTATCACTTCCAAGCGCTGCAGTGCACATACCCACAGAAACAGCAACTGCTGAGCCACCAGAGGATCCACCAGGAACAAGCTTCTTGTTGAGATTATTTTTTACAGGTCCAAAAGCAGAATTTTCGTTGGAACTTCCCATTGCGAATTCATCACAATTTAGACGGCCAATAATAACAGCATCTTCATCAATTAAGCGTTGAACTGCAGTAGCCGTATATAATGATTCGAAACCTTCGAGAATTTTTGATGCTGCGGAAACTTTGTGCCCTTTATAGCAGAGGTTATCTTTTAACCCGATAACCATTCCAGCAAGTTTCCCGGCTGTTTTGTTCGCAATTTTTGTATCTACAATAACTGCTTGAGCTTTTGCTGAATCTTCAAATACTTCCAAAAAAGCATTCAAATCAGAATTTTGATGAATGACTTTTAAATAGTCTCCAACAATATCCAAAACTGTACTACCCGAAGCAAGGGTAGACTTTACTTCAGCAAAAGTAGTGTGCATTTAATGAAAATTGATTAGTTTTTTTCTTCTGCTTTAGCTTCGACTTTCGTGTCGTCTTCGCCTTTAGAAGCGTCTTTAAACTCTTTAATCCCTTTACCAAGGCCTTTCATTAATTCTGGTATTTTTTTACCACCAAAAAGCAAAACAACTACAGCTAAAATTAGAATAATATGTCCTGCACTAAGAATTTGTAAAATCATAACTTTAAATTTTAATTCATACAAAGTTAAGGATTTCTTACTAAAGCACGCTTGTTATTTGAGGTATTGTGTTAAATAAACAAAAAATGCCTCCCAAAAATGGAAGGCATTGAATTTATAAATCTATTTCATTACAATTTTCTTGCAACTTCAACTTCTTCAAACGCTTCAATTAAATCGCCGATTTTAATGTCGTCAAATTTATCTACATTCAATCCACACTCATAATTGTTTTTCACTTCTTTTACATCGTCTTTGAATCGTTTCAATGATCCAAGAACACCAGTATGAATAACGATTCCGTCGCGTATCACACGTATTTTAGAAGAACGTTTGATGATCCCGTCCATGACATAACATCCTGCAATTGTACCCACTTTCGTAATTTCGAATGTTTCACGAACTTCAGTTGTACCCACGACTTTCTCTTCAATATCAGGAGAAAGCATTCCTTCCATCGCTGATTTAATTTCCTCAATTGCCTTGTAGATGACAGAGTACAAACGAATATCAATTTGCTCATTTTCTGCCAATTTGCGCGCCGCCAATGATGGTCTAACTTGGAAACCAATGATGATTGCATCAGAAGCAGATGCAAGATTCACGTCAGCCTCAGAAATTGCTCCAACACCTTTGTGAACGATATTTATTTGAATTTCTTCCGTCGATAAGTTCAACAATGAATCAGATAATGCTTCGATAGAACCGTCCACGTCACCTTTAACGATGATGTTAAGTTCTTTAAAGTCACCAATAGCCAAACGACGACCAATCTCATCCAATGTGATATGTTTAGTTGTACGCAATCCTTGCTCACGGTATAGTTGTTCACGTTTAGAAGCAATTGTTTTCGCTTCTTTTTCGTCGTCCATTACGTGGAATTTATCTCCAGCGCTTGGCGCACCATTGATTCCAAGAATAGAAACTGGTTGTGATGGCCCAGCTACAGTGATTACTTTACCATGTTCATCGTGCATTGCGCGCACACGACCATAATTTTTTCCAACTAAAACAACATCTCCAATTTTCAATGTTCCTGCTTCAACAAGCATATTTGCAACATATCCTTTTCCTTTATCAAGCGAAGATTCAACAACAGTACCAATCGCATTTTTATTTGGATTAGCTTTCAGTGTCAACATTTCTGCTTCAAGTAATACTTTTTCAAGTAACTCATCAATGTTTAAGTTTTGACGCGCCGAAATTTCTTGACATTGATATTTACCACCCCAATCTTCCACAAGGATATTCATTATAGAAAGTTGTTCTCTAATTTTATCTGGATTAGCGCCGTCTTTATCAATTTTATTGATTGCAAATACCATTGGTACACCGGCTGCTTGAGCGTGAGAAATTGCTTCTTTTGTTTGAGGCATCACGTCATCATCTGCTGCTACAATAATAATTGCAACGTCCGTTACTTGAGCACCACGAGCTCGCATCGCCGTAAAGGCTTCGTGACCTGGTGTATCCAAGAAAGTCATTTTTCGACCATCTTTTAGTGTAACTGAATATGCTCCAATATGTTGCGTAATTCCTCCAGCTTCACCTTCAGTAACATTTGCATTTCGTATTTTATCTAGTAACGACGTTTTACCGTGATCAACGTGACCCATTACGGTAATAATTGGTGGGCGCGCCAACAAATCTTCTTCTCTATCTTCTTGAACTGGAATTGCTTCTTGAATTTCTGCACTTACAAATTCTGCTTCGTAACCAAATTCTTCCGCAACAATCTGAATTGTCTCAGCATCCAAACGTTGGTTGATAGAAGCAAAAATCCCTAATGACATACAAGCTGAAATAACTTGAGTTGGCGAGGCGCTCATCATAGAAGCAAGTTCTGAAACGGTAACGAACTCCGTTAATTTCAATACTTTTTCTTCTAATTCTGCAGCTTCCATTTCGTCTTGACGACGTTGTGCAACAGTATCTCTTTTTGTACGACGATTTTTTGATGCCTTTGATTTTCCTCCTTGATTAGAAAGTCGAGCAAGTGTATCTTTAATCTCTTTTTGAATGTCTTTTTCTTTGATCTCGGGCTTAACGAACTTTTGTCCGGGTTTCTGAAATCCTGGCTTGAATGGTTGACCAGTTCGTGGCGCATTTGTCGCAGGCGGCCTTGGTGTTCCGGATGCTGCTGCTTCTCCTGGTGTTGCATTTCCTTCAACTTTTTTAATCCTTTTTCTCTTTTTACGAGAATCGGCATTAAATGGACTTCCTGGTCTAACCGTTGGAGTTTTAGGTTTTTCAACTGGCAACTCAATTCGTCCTAGGACTGTTGGTCCAGAAAGAACTTTACGTTCTACACGAATTGTTTCAATTTCTTTTGGTGCTTCCTCATCCTTTTTTGCCTCTTCAACAACTGGTGTTTCAGGCTTTTTTTCTGGAGTAACTTGCGCTGCAACAGATGGTTTTGCAGGTGCAACATACGGTGTTTTCTTTTTGTCCGGACGTGTTTTAGTATTTAACTTATCTAAATCAATTCTTCCAACAACTTGCACTTGCACATCACCTTCACCTATTGTTTTTGCTTCAGAATTCTCTTTTGGCGTTTCAACTTTCGGTTCTTCTCTTTTCGGCTCTTCCTTTACAGGCTCTTCTCTTTTCGGTTCTTCAAACACAGAACGTTTAATTTCCTCAACGTTGATTGGGTCTGAATCATCAAAATCTTCTTGCTGCTCTGGAGCTTCTTCTTGCTTTGAATCGCGAATAGAAATTGTTTCACGCTTCTCTCTTTTAATAGAAGAAGTTTTTGAAAGTTCTTTCATGTCCTGATCAGCAGCAAATTCTTTTTGAAGAATATCGTAATATTCCCCTTCTACTTTTGAATTCGGATTGTTTTCAATCTTGATTCCTTTTGATTCAAGGAATTCAACAAGCGTGGAGACCCCAACATTGAGTTCTCCAGCTGCTCTTCCTAATCTTATTGGTTTTCCGGCCATATAATAATGTGTCCTTCGTTGTTTACGTATTCAGTATTATTAATTTGAATTTTTTCATTATTCAAATTCTGATCGAAGAATTTTAAACACTTCTTCAATTGTTTCTTGTTCTAAATCTGTTCGTTGAATTAAATCTTCAGGACTCATTTCTAATACAGATTTTGCGGTATCACAGCCGACAGCTTTTAATTCATCAATAATCCAGCTATCGATTTCATCTGCGAATTCTTCTAAGTCAACGTCTTCAACATCCACTTCTCCTTCACGGTAAACGTCTAACTCATATCCACAAAGCTTTCCAGCTAATTTGATATTGTGTCCGCCTTTTCCAATTGCTAAAGAAACTTGGTCTGGTTTCAAGAAAACCTTTGCTCTTTTATCTTCTTCATTAATTTCAATAGAAGAAATTTTTGCAGGAGACAAAGAACGTTGGATTAACAACTGTGGGTTATTTGTGTAATTGATAACGTCAATGTTTTCATTTCTCAACTCACGAACGATTCCATGAATACGAGAACCTTTCATTCCAACACATGCTCCAACTGGATCTACTCGGTCGTCGTATGATTCAACAGCAACTTTTGCTCTTTCACCTGGTTCACGTACAATTCGTTTGATAGTAATTAGGCCATCAAAAACTTCAGGAACTTCTAATTCGAATAAACGCTCTAAGAATTCAGGTGCCGTTCTAGAAAGAATAATTACTGGGCTGCTATTTCGCATATCCACTTTTGCAACTACAGCGCGAACAGTTTCTCCTTTTTTGAAATAATCAGAAGGAATTTGTTCAGATTTAGGAAGAATTAATTCGTTTCCTTCATCATCCATTACCATGATTTCTTTCTTCCAAACTTGGTAAACTTCACCGGTAACAATTTCACCAATTCTTTCTTTGTAAACTTTGTACAGATTATCTTTCTCTAATTCCATGATACGAGAAATCAAATTTTGACGAAGCGACAACACATTGCGTCGTCCGAAGTCTCCAAATTTAAACTCTTCTGTTACTTCTTCACCAATTTCGAAATCTGGTTCAATTTTGATTGCATCAGAATAAGCTATTTCCGTATTTGGATCTTCTACTTCTC
The DNA here is from genome assembly GCA_947470515.1 of Flavobacteriales bacterium. Taxonomy (GTDB): domain Bacteria; phylum Bacteroidota; class Bacteroidia; order Flavobacteriales_D; family Crocinitomicaceae; genus M0103. Next base: position 51,508 of record CANITF010000001.1, on the reverse strand, counting down.
CATCATCAACAATTTCTTTATTCAAGAAAATTTGCACGTCACCTTTATCAATATTTACAATGATATCGATGTGTTCATCGGTGTTAAACTTCTTTTTTAACATTGCACGGAACACATCTTCCAAGACATGTTGCATTGTTTGTTTGTCAATGCTTTTTAATTCTTTGAATTCCGAAAATGAGTCAACTAATTCAAGGCTATTCATATTTACTTATTTAAATGAAATAACAATTTTTGTTTCTTTAACTTGAACCATTGGGAACACGTGTTGTTCCACAATTAGCTCTTTCTTTTTTTTCCGCTTCGACAAGCTCAGCGCATCGCCTTCAGGCCTTTCCATTCGGGATGTTTCAATAATTATCTCTTGTTCAGAAGCGGCTTTTAAAATGCCTTCTAATTTTGTTTTATCGTTCAACAAAACTTTTACTTCTTTCCCAATATTTTTATCATACTGTGCCATCACGCGAAACGGTTTGTCTAAACCCGCTGATGAAACATGTATTTCGAAATCTTCTTCTTCACGATCCAGATTGTGTTCAACATTTCGTGAAACAGACATACAATCTGTAATGGCTACACCACCAACATGTTTATCAATTTCAACATGAATAACATTGGTGTTAGAAATTGATAAATCAACCACAAACAAGCCATTCGCTAATTCTGCGATGCGCTCATCAATTAATTTCATTACTAATTTTTTACTAATCATATGTTATAAAAAGAGGGGACTTTCGTCCCCTCATTATGTCTTAATCTTCACTAAATCCGATGCAAATATAGGATATTTTTTCTTATTTCCAACATTTCATGAGAATTATGTTTTTTTAACGCCCGTGTTTTCTGAACTTTACGAAAAAATTAAGCAATGTTAATTGAAGTAAAAGATAAAATTGTTTCCACTCAACTTTTTGATAAAAAGTTCGTTTGTGACTTGAATGCGTGCAAAGGAGCTTGCTGTATTGAGGGAAATTCTGGCGCACCGTTAACATTGGATGAGATTGATTTATTAGAAGAAAACATTGAGAAAATCATGCCTTTTATGCGCCCAGAAGGAATTGAACAGGTAGAAGAAAATGGTGTCTTTTATATGGACGAAGACAACGAGGCCGTTACTACCTTGGTGAATGGGGGCGAGTGTTCATTTGTGTATTTTGATGAAAATAATATCACAAAATGTGGAATCGAGCAAGCGTACAATTCTGGTAAAATAGATTTTAACAAGCCGATTTCTTGTCATTTGTATCCAATTCGGGAAAAACAATTCAATGACTTTCGTGCGTTAACATACGATGTTTGGCCAATTTGCGCACCTGCTTGTGCTTGTGGAGATAAATTAGACGTTCCAGTTTACCGTTTTTTAAAAGGGTCGATAATTAGAGCTTATGGCGAAGACTTTTTTGAAGCGTTGGAGGAAGTTGATAAGGGGTTGAAAAGCAAATAACCGTGCATATTCGTTGCTATATTAGCTTCTTTATTATACTATTCAAGCACAATTCTTTGATAAATTTTATACCTCTAACGACGGAAATCTATTAAATTGCGCTGATAAAACGGCGGAAATCTATTAAATTTATTACATTTGTGGTGTACAGAAAATTTTTACATCATGAAATACATTGGTAGATCATTAGAAACACTCATCATAAAGCACTTAAAACCTAACAAAGTTCTTATCATTTTAGGAGCCAGACGTGTAGGAAAAACAGAACTTATAAAACACATTCTTGCCGAAATAGAAGAAAAAACACTTATTCTAAACGGAGAAGATTTAGACACGCAATTGGTTTTGCAAGACCGAAGTGTTAGAAATTATACACAATTTTTAGCTGACACCAAGTTGTTGGTGATAGATGAGGCACAAGCAATACCTGAGATTGGACTAAAACTTAAACTTATGGTTGATTCCATAGAAGGTCTTAAAATAATGGTAACTGGCTCTTCTGTTTTTGATTTAAACAATCAACTTGGCGAACCACTTGTTGGTCGTTCATTTACATTCAAATTATACCCACTAGCACAAATGGAATTTGTCAATAACGAAAATTTGATGGAAACTCGGGGTAATTTAGATGACCGATTGATTTATGGGGGATATCCAGAATTACAGCACTTGACAAGTAATGAAGAAAAAGAAAGCCACCTGAAAGAACAAGTAAATTCTTATTTATTAAAAGATATACTTGCATTTGAGGGGATTAGAAAACAGAGTAAAATTGTATCCTTGTTACGTCTTATTGCTTTTCGTGTAGGCAATGAAATTTCTATAGAAAGTATCGGTAAGGATCTTGGTTTAAACAAAAGTACTGTCGATCGCTATTTAGATTTATTATCAAAAGTCTTTATCATTTATACTATTTCTGGTTTCAGCAGGAACTTGGACAATGAAATAACTAAAAAAAGTAAGTGGTACTTCTATGATAATGGTATACGAAATGCGTTAATCAATAATTTTAATCCCATGGAACTTAGAGACGATCAAGGAAAATTGTGGGAAAATTATATTGCTTCAGAACGAATGAAATTGCAAGAATACAGTAAATTACATGCTGCGAATTTTTTCTGGCGTACACATACACAACAAGAAATTGATTGGGTTGAAGACAGAGGTGGATTATTATATGGGTATGAATTTAAATGGGGGTCAAATAAAACATCCAAAAAACCAGCTTTATGGGGAAAAGCATATCCAGAGGCGTCTTTTCAAACAGTTAATCGTGAAAACTACCTTGATTTTATTTTGCCTTTAGAGGAATGATTTTCGGTGATATTTTATGCTTATTCCACAAAATCAACAATTGAATACTCGGATAGATTTAATAGAAAGGGAAATTCCTTAATTGAAAAAATGATTCTCAAACTAAAAAATCCCAATGAAAACTCATTGGGATTTGTAGTATGCGTATTCTATCGGCACAATAAAATACTACTTATTATTATTTGCTGTTTTTAGCTACCACACATCTCACAATCCTCAGGATTTTCCAAAGAACATGCTATTGCAGCCTGCTGATCTTCAACATCCGCTAACAATGGTAACTCTTCAACAGTTTTGTCAACTGTAAATTTAATTGCGTCTGTTGCAGCTTTTGTTCTTAAGTAATACATTCCTGTTTTCAATCCTTTTTCCCATCCGTAGAAATGCATTGAGGTCAATTTACCAAAGTTTGCATTTTCCATGAAGATGTTCAACGATTGAGATTGACAGATATATGCTCCACGATCAGCTGCTAATTCAATAATCGCTTTTTGCGAAATCTCCCAAGCAGTTTTGTAAAGGTCTTTTAATCGTTGAGGGATTTCATTGATGTTTTGAATAGAACCATTCGCCGTCATGATTTTCTGACGAATATCCTTGTTCCACATTCCTTCTCTCACTAAATCTTTTAATAAGTGTTTGTTTACCACGATGAACTCACCAGACAATACACGACGCGTGTAAATATTAGATGTATACGGTTCGAAACATTCGTTATTTCCAAGAATTTGAGCTGTTGAAGCTGTTGGCATTGGCGCTAATAACAATGAATTTCTAACACCATATTGTTTTACTTCTTCTTTCAATACGTCCCATTCCCAACGAGCTGTTGGAGTAACATCCCACATGTCGAATTGGAAGATTCCTTTAGAAACTGGCGAACCAGCATACGATTCATACGCTCCTAATTCTTTTGCTAAGTCTTTAGAAGCTGTCATTGCAGCATAATACATTGTTTCAAAAACTTCTCTGTTCAATGCACGTGCTCCTTCTGATTCGAACGGTAATCCCATCAAAATAAATGCATCAGCCAAACCTTGTACACCTAATCCAATTGGACGGTGGCGCATGTTTGAATTTCTAGCATCTTCTACGGGATAGAAATTTTCATCAATAATACGATTCAAGTTCAATGTTGCTTGATACGTAACTTCGAATAATTTATCGTGGTCAAACGTTCCGTCTTCGGTAACATATTTCGGCAATGCGATAGACGCAAGGTTACAAACAGCAATTTCGTCAGGCGCAGTGTATTCAATAATTTCAGTGCATAAGTTAGACGATTTGATTGTCCCTAAATTTTGTTGATTTGACTTAGAATTCGCCGCATCTTTGTACAACATATAAGGAGTTCCTGTTTCAATTTGTGATTCTAAAATCTTGAACCATAAATCTTGCGCTTTAATCGTTTTACGACCTTTTCCCTCTTTCTCGTAACGTGTGTATAACGCTTCGAATTCCGCGCTGTGTGTATCAGAAAGCCCTGGACATTCGTGTGGACACATCAACGTCCAATCACCATTGTCTTTCACGCGTTGCATGAATAAATCTGGAATCCACAATGCAAAGAATAAATCACGTGCACGTTGTTCTTCTTTACCGTGGTTCTTTTTCAAGTCAAGGAAATCAAAAACGTCAGCATGCCAAGGTTCAATATACATTGCAAAAGATCCTTTTCTTTTACCTCCACCCTGATCTACGTAGCGAGCTGTATCGTTAAACACACGCAACATTGGAACAATTCCATTTGAGGTTCCGTTTGTTCCCTTAATATAGGAGCCAGTAGCGCGGATATTGTGAATAGCCAAACCAATTCCACCAGCAGATTGTGAAATCTGAGCACATGATTTAAGCGTATCATAAATACCACTGATGCTATCGTCTTTCATTGTCAACAAGAAACAAGATGACATTTGAGGTTTTGGTGTTCCAGCGTTGAACAACGTAGGTGTTGCGTGCGTGAACCAACCTTCAGACATTAAATTATAGGTAATAATTGCCGACTTTATGTCATTCTTGTGAATTCCAACTGCAACACGCATCAACATTTGTTGTGGGCGTTCTGCAATCATTCCATCTAATTTCATTAAGTATGAACGTGTCAACGTTTTAAACCCAAAATAATCGTATCTAAAATCACGGTCATAAATGATACTTGAATCAAGTAAATCTTTGTTTTCAACAATAATATTATAAACATCATCCGCAATAAGCGATGCGTTTTGACCTGTTTTAGGATCGATGTATTTGTGCATATCATCAATTACTTCCGAGAACGTCTTCTTGGTTTCTTTGTGCAAATTCGACACAGCAATGCGTGATGCAAGCAATGCATAATCTGGATGATCAATTGTTTTACCGGCAGCAACTTCAGCAGCTAGATTATCTAACACTGTTGTTGTGACACCGTCATAAATTCCTTCAATCACTTTAATTGCCACTGCTTCAGGTGAAACTAATGGATCAAGGCCATAACACATTTTGATAATGCGAGCTGTGATTTTATCGAATTTTACGGCTTCTTTTCTTCCGTCTCTTTTTACTACGTACATGAGCGATCTTTTATTTTTTTTGGGTAATCGGGTTATTGTATCTTTAGAAGTCTTCGTCAAGACTAAATGTTTGGTTATTGTCACCGGATTTCACACCAGCTTTTTGATATTCTCCAACTCTTTTTTCAAAGAAGTTAGCTTTTCCTTGTAATGAAATCATTTCCATGAAATCAAACGGATTTGAAGCATTGTATACTTTTTCGTTTCCGAGTTCTTGCAACAAACGGTCTGCTACAAACTCAATGTATTCCGCCATTAAATCACTGTTCATACCAATCAATTTAACTGGTAAAGCGTCGAGGACAAACTCTTTTTCAATTTCAACAGCGTCAGTGATAATTGCTTTCACTTCTTCTTTTGTCATTTTATTTACAACGTGATTTTTGTACAAAAGACACGCAAAATCGCAGTGCAGACCTTCATCTCTTGAGATAAGTTCATTTGAGAAAGACAACCCTGGCATTAATCCTCTTTTCTTCAACCAGAAAATTGAACAAAACGAACCAGAAAAGAAAATTCCTTCTACGGCTGCAAAAGCAACCAATCTTTCAGCAAATGTTCCTTTTTCAATCCAACGTAAAGCCCAATCCGCTTTTTTACGCACACAATCAAGTGTATCAATTGCGTTGAATAAATGGTTTTTATCTTTTGTATCCTTGATATAAGTATCTATTAGCAGTGAATACGTTTCAGAGTGAATATTTTCAACGGCAATTTGAAAACCGTAGAAGAATTTTGCTTCTGTATATTGAACTTCGGCTAAGAAGTTTTCAGCTAAATTCTCATTCACTATTCCATCAGATGCTGCAAAGAAAGCTAAGATGTGTTTTACAAAATGGCGTTCGTCATCGTTTAATTTTGTATCCCAATCGATAATATCTGGTGCAAGATCAATCTCTTCAGCAGTCCAAAAACTAGCCTCTGCTTTTTTGTAGAAAGCCCAAATATCATCGTGTTGTATTGGAAACAAAACGAATCGATTGTTATCTTTTTGCAATATTGGTTCTACTTGTGTCATTTTAAAAATTCTATTCGTTTATGTACATATAATTTCACCGCAAGAAAAGCAATTTCTCGCCAGATGTTTGTCCTTAAAATTTTTGTTTCCCCTGTGTTTGAAATCGAATGTTTAACACTCGGATGATTTCCTTGGTTGGGCTTACAAAAATTGTCAAAAAACTTCCCTTTCGCAATTAAAGAAATTCACAAATTATCAATGTTATTAACATTGGCATTCTGAATCCCTTTGGGGGCAAACGTTAACGACTTTATCAACATGGCAATGAAAGATATTCACAGATTCAACACCATGATTTGTCGATAAATTTTTTCAATTCGTCAAACTACTGAATTCAAAGAAGTTTGATAAACATTCTTTAAAATTAAAGAACTTTTTTGCAGAGTCAAGTAATATATTTTGTTATTTTGAACAAGCAATTGTGAATTGTTGCTATGTATGAAAAGTCAAATAGAAAAAAGCAATTTTGGTTCAAAAACGTGGTTAGAGATAAGACGTTCTATAAGTCATTTGATCTATCCAGACCATTGTTTAATTTGTGAACTAGAATTATTAAAAGATGCCTCTGCGATTTGTAGTTTTTGTGAAGCGGAAATGCATTTCACTCATTTCGAAAAATACACGGAACCGACAGAATTAGACAAGCTTTTTTGGGGTCGGATTAAAATAACAGGAACATTTGCTTTATTATTCTTTGAAAAAGGTAAATCAACCCAAAAAATATTACATGCTTTGAAGTATAAATCAAATCCAGTGGTTGGTGTAGAATTTGGTGAAGAAATTGCCAAGAGAATAAAATCAATGAATCAGTTTAATGATTTGGATGCACTTATTCCTGTTCCTATTCACCCTAAAAAAGCATTTATAAGAGGTTATAATCAAAGTGAACAAATAGCAAAAGGCATGGCTAACGTATTGGCAATTCCCGTTGATACTCATTTTTTAAAAAAACAAGAACATACTGAAAGTCAAACAAAACGAGGAAGATTTGATCGATGGGACAATGTTGCAGATAATTTTGTTTTACGGAAACAATTTAAGAAGCCAAAACACATAGCTATTATTGATGATGTCATAACCACAGGCGCAACAATAGAAGCGTTGGTTAGATCAATACACAAAAATTATCCTGAAATTCGCGTCAGTATCATCAGTTTAGCCTTGACAAAATAATGGAGCAACAAAAAATATTAATTGTTGGTGCTGGAATTTCAGGAATTGCTATCGCTAAACATTTTATTGACCGCGGGCATTCCATAACGCTAATTGATAGTGGCATAAATAGAAGTTCTATTATTGCCGCTGGAATGATCAATCCAATTGTGTTTAGAAGAATGACAAAATCCTGGCGCGTTGATGAGTTTTTACCCTATTTAGAAAGCTTTTACACACAATTTGAAAAGGAATGTAATGCGTCTTTTTTTATTCCAATTACCATTCGTCGTATGTTTTCTACAGAACAAGAACGTTCTTTATGGGTTGAAAAACAAGGCGATAGTTTTTTTAAAGATTATTTAGAAGCCTTAACTGAATCAGATGATAAGTTTGACGCAGCATTCAACCAGTTTGGTTCGGGACGTGTAAAAAAATCTTCTTATATTTCTGCTTCTATTTTTTTAGAGTCCACAAAAAAATGGATAAGCCAAAATCAAACGCTCATAAAAGACACTGTCGATTATAATGAAATTGATCCAGTTTTAAGCACCTATAAAAACAACTTCTATAATCATATCATTTTTTGTGAAGGAGTTGAAGTTAGAGACAATCCTTGGTTTCAAAATATGCCAATCAATCCGACTCTAGGAGAAACCTTAACTATAACGTCCGATAGGATCATCGAAAATGAATCTTTGAATAGAAAATGTTTCATTTTACCAATAGGAAACCAACAATTCAAGGTTGGTTCTACGTATGTTTGGGACACTTACAATTCGGATATTACCGTTGCTGGAAAGGCTGAAATTGAAAAGAATATTACGTATTTAACGGATTCGCCCTATACTGTAATCGACCAACATGCTGGTATTCGCCCAACAACATTAGACCGGCGGCCTTTAATTGGAACGCATCCCTCTTTTTCCAATATTCACATTTTCAATGGCTTAGGAGCGAAAGGATATATGTTAGCTCCACTCCTCGCAAAAGAGATGGTTGAACACATTTTAGATGGAAAATTATTGGATAAAGAAATCTCTATTTCGAGATTAATAAAGTAAAAAGTAAAAAGCAAAAAATAAAAAGAGAAAAAGAGTGTGAATCAAATTCCTTTTTACTTTTTTCATCTTCCTTATAAGTAAATCAATTTTACGTATTTTTGTACTTACAATTCAAAAAATAGATTCATATGTATCCACAAGAACTAGTGCAACCAATGAAGGACGATTTAACGAACGTTGGTTTTCAGCAATTAACAACAATTGATGAAGTAGATAACACAATTGACAATTCAACAGGGTGTCTTTTGGTAGTAGTAAATTCTGTTTGCGGATGTGCAGCAGGAAATATGCGTCCAGGAGTTAAACTTTCTTTAAATAACGATAAAACTCCAGCAACATTAGCAACTGTTTTTGCTGGTGTCGATGGAGAAGCGGTTGCTCAAGCACGCAAATATTTTTTGCCTTACCCTCCTTCTTCTCCTTCAATCGCTTTATTTAAAGACGGAAAATTAGTTCATTTTTTAGAGCGTCATCATATTGAAGGCGGAAGTGCTCAAATGATTGCTGACAATTTATCTGAAGCGTATAAAGAATTTTGTTAATTCTTAGATTTATTTAAAAAAGCCTTTTGAATTATCAAAAGGCTTTTTTATGCGCTATAATTTATTTGTCAACGAATCACATTCACAAGATTCTCCAGCTTTTTCTGGATACAAGATAACTTTTCTTCGAACCTTCCAGGAATTCCTTATCTCAAAACATTAACGTGTCCAACATATTGATCTCTTTCATCAGTTAATTTGTTTTTCACCATCAATTTCCACGTATAGGTTCCATCCTGCACAATTCCGCCACTATCGGTCCCATCCCAACCGATAGAAAGATCGTTCGATTCAAAGATCAATTCTCCCCATCGATTAAAGATTAAGAAAGCGTAACCATCTTCACTGATTCCAGAAGAAATAACAGGGAAAAACTCATTATTGTGCTCATCGCCGTCTGGGGTGAATGTATTCGGCACATAAATGATTACTTCCTCTTCAACTTGAATAATACGCTCTGTTGAATCGATACATCCATATTCAGAAACAGCGTAAAGCCATACATTAAAAATCACATTAACATCTTCAATTGGAAATTGATGATATGGATTTTCAACTGTGCTCCATTCGCTATTATCTCCAAAATTCCAGAAATAATCCTGTGCCCCTGTGGATGAGTTGAGAAAGAATGTCCCATCATTTGACATTGACAAAGTATTATCATCAACGGAGAAAATAGCAATCGGATTCGGAACAACACATACGAAGTTGGTTACTGAAATTGAATTTGAACAACCTTGTGCATTAATTACAAACAAACTAACATCATAACAAGCGGAAGAACCCGAAAAATTCACAAATACTGGTCCACAGTCATTAATTACTTGACCATCAGAGAACACCCAAGTGCAAGAGCTTCCTGGTTCTGCTTGAGAATTTATTGCAATTGGGTAACCCTCGCAACTATAAACTACAGGAGGTAAATTAAATGTTGGTAATGGGTTAGCAGTTAAAGTAACAACATCTGATGTTATACAGCCGTTGGCATCTGTCACAATCACCGTATACGTTCCTGTTCCCAAATTCAGTGCAGAGTTTGTGCTTTGAGACGGAACTGTATTCCACGAATAAGTATAACCTGGGGTTCCGCCAGTTGGGTTCGCTTGAACACTTCCGTCCGTTGCTCCTTCACAACTTACAGCTTGACCAAAATAATTCGATAAAAACGTTGTGCCAGTCGCTAATACAGAAGGCTGAGTTACTAAAATTGTTGTATCAAATATACAACCATTCACATCAGTAATAGTAACGCCGTATGTTCCTGCGCCAACACCTGGTTGATTTTGATTTGCACCGATTGTGTTTGCTGTGGGGTCTGTCCACAAATATGAATATGTTGGAGTTCCTCCATTTGGAACAATTGTTACGATTCCATCAATTGAACCAAAACAACTAACATCTTGACCGCTATAATCACTCGTAACAGAAGGAATCCCTGTCAATAAAGCAGGCTCCATCAAATTAATTGTAGTTGTGAAAGTACATCCATTCAAATCAGTAACAAGTACGGAATATGTTTCATCTGGCAGACCAGCAGGATCTTCTATTGCACTGATTGCTATACCAGCTCCATTAATCCATCCATAAGTATATCCTGGTGTTGCTCCAGAAACAGTTAAATCAATTCCACCATCTGACATTCCAAAACATGAAATATCTTGTCCGTTATAGTTTGTTGAAACTGAAACACCATACGTAAATGCTGGTGGAACTATTAAATTAATGTTATTAGTAATGGTACACCCATTTTGGTCTGTTATTGTTACAGTGTATAAGCCAGATGGTAAGCCAGTAGGGTTTTGGAGAGTACTTATTGATGTGCCTGCAAAATTTGTCCAATCATACGTATATCCTGGAGCGCCACCCGCTGGAGTTGCAGAAACCGCACCGTCAGAAGCTCCAAAACAAGAAATATCTTGACCATTGTAATTGGAAGTCACTTGTGTTGTTGTTGTCACTTGTGGAGCAGAAACTAATGTCGTATCAACAACTAATATACACCCATTCGCATCCGTAATTGTAACAGAATAAGTTCCAGCAGCCAAACTTGCAATATCTTGAGAAATAGGGCCATTGCTCCAAGAATATGTATAACCAGGAATGCTTCCGGCAACTGACAAATCAATTGAACCATCTGCGGCACAACCCGTAACATTATATCCACCAGAGTAGATAGACAACGTTTCTGAATAAGTCATTGGAGGAGGCTCCGTCAAGGTAATTGAGTTTGTAATTACACAACCATTGATATCGGTTGCTGTAACTGAATACGTCCCAATTGGTAAATTACTTATATCTTCTGTTGTTGCCCCTGTACTCCATAAATAAACATAATTCGGACTTCCTCCACCCATTGATAAATCAACTGTACCATCACTAAAGCCAAAACAACTTATGTTATTTCCACCAATGAAAGTAGACCCAACAGTTGCCGCTGTTAATGGTATTGGTTGAAAAAGCGTTATTGCAGAAGGAATGGTGCAACCGTTTAAATCTGTTACCAATACAGTGTATGTTCCGGCGAACAAACTTCCAATATCTTCAATTGTGAGTCCATTATTCCATAAGTAAGTATATCCTAGATTTCCACCAACAATTGTTAAATCAATGCTTCCATCATTGAAGCCAAAACAACTTATGTTTGTTCCTGATGGATAAATAAATGCCGAAACACTTTGTGTTAATACTGGCGGCTCAACTAGCGTAATTGTTGATGGAAGCGAACAACCATTTAAGTCAGTAATGATAACATTGTACGTTCCTGCAGGGACATTCGATAAATCTTGTGAAGTTCCACCCGTACTCCATGCATATGTGTATGCAGGACTTCCATTATTTGGCGTTAAATTGATTGAACCATCTGACAAGCCAAAGCAGCTAATATTTGTTCCAGATGCATACGTAAATGCAGTAATGGTTTGGGTCAATGCTGCTGGTTGAACTAAAGTTATTGAAGAATTAATTGTACATCCATTCAAATCTGTAGTTGTAACAGTATATGTTCCCGCTGGAAGTAATGTAATGTCTTGCGCTGTTGCACCGGTATTCCAAAGATAAGTGTAACCCGGACTTCCTCCTCCAATTGTTAAATCAACAGACCCATCACTTAATCCAAAACAACTAATATTATCTCCACTTGGATATAAAAATGCTGAAGCACCTTCAGTTAATGCCGTTGGTTGAGTTATTGTAATTGATGAAGGAATTGTACAACCATTAGCATCTGTTACTAATACTGTGTATGTCCCAATAGGTAACCCAGCAATATCTTGGGTTATAGCTCCAGTTGACCATAAATAGGTATAACCAGGGTTTCCGCCATTTATCGTTAAATCAACTGAACCATCACTTAAGCCAAAGCAACTTATGTTCGACCCACTAGGATAGGTGAATGCTGTAATTCCTTGAGAAAGTGCTGTAGGTTGCGTTAATGTAATTGTACTTGTAATTTGACAGCCATTTTGATCTGTAACCAATACATTGTATGTTCCTGCTGGTACATTTGTCAAATCTTGGGTTATCCCACCATTACTCCATGCATAAGTATATGGCCCAACACCACCACCTATTGTTAAATCTATCGATCCGTCGCTTAAACCAATACAACTAATATTTGATCCGCTAGGATAAACAAATGCTGAAATCGTTTGTGTCATTCCCGACGGGGATATTAAAGTAACTGCGCTGGTTGTTTGACAACCATTTAAATCTGTGACTGTAACAGAATAAGCACCCGCTGGTAACAACGAAATGTCTTGGTTGTTTGATCCATTTGACCAAACATATGTGTAGCCAGGATTACCGCCAGACACAAATAAATCAATCGACCCATCAGGTAAACATCCCGAAACGTTAAATCCACCTGGATAAACGAAAGGGGTAACATTTGATGTTAAAACAGTTGGTTGAATCAATGTGATTGAAGAAGGGATTGAACAGCCGTTAATATCTGTGACTGTAACATTGTACGTTCCCGCCGGAACATTACTCAAATCTTGGGTAATTGTCCCGTTTGACCAAGCATACGAATATATTGGGCTTCCACCATTTATCGTTAAATCAACGTTACCATCACTTAAGCCAAAACAGCTAATGTTTGTTCCGCTTGGGTAAATTGTAGCACTAATAGATTGTGTTAATGCTGTAGGTTGCGTCAATGTTATTGTTGAAGGAATCGTACAGCCATTTACATCTGTAACTGTAACAGAATAAGTTCCAGCTGAAACAGTAGCTAAATCTTGGGTAATTAAACCGTTTGACCAAGAATATGTATAACCAGGATTCCCTCCGTTGATTGTTAAATCAACCAAACCATCACTTAACCCAAAACAGCTAATATTGCTTCCGCTTGGAAAAGTAGGAGAAGAAATAGCTTGAGTTAATACTGCTGGCTGAGTAAGTGTTACACCCGATGAAATTGGGCATCCATTTTGGTCTGTTACTACAACATTATAAACTCCTGCTGGCACATTCGTCAAATCTTGTGTTAGTGCTCCATTTGACCAAGAATAAGTGTAACCTGGATTTCCCCCTCCAATTGTGATATCCACGTTGCCATCTGATAATCCGAAACAACTAATATTTGTTCCACTTGGAAATGTTGATGCTATTAAACTTTGTGTTAAAGCGGTTGGTTGAACTAAGGTAATTGTTGAAGGAACACTGCAGCCATTTACATCCGTTACTAAAACAGTGTATGTTCCAAAAGGAATATTCGCTAAGTCTTGGGTCGTTACTCCATTAGACCAAGAATAGGTGTAGGCCGGGCTTCCCCCATTAATAGTTAAATTAACTGAACCATCTGATAAACCGAAACAGCTGATATTCGATCCACTTTGATAAACTGCGGCTGAAATAGTTTGAGTTAAAAGTAACGGTTGTGTTAATGTGATTGAACTTGATATTTGACAACCAACTAAATCCGTAATTACAACACTATATGTTCCAGCTGGAATATTGGTCAAATCTTGTGTTGTAGCTCCAGTATTCCACAAATATGTATATGGTGAATTACCCCCGCCTATGGTCAAATCAATGTTTCCATCACTTAATCCAAAACAACTAATATTTGTTCCACTCGGGAAAGTAGTTGCCGAAATACTTTGAGTTAAACCTAATGGTTGCGTTAATGTTATACTGCTTGAAGTAATACAGCCATTTAGATCTGTTACATTCACAATGTAATTTCCTGCAATAAGCAATGAAATATCTTGCGATAAGGCACCATTTGACCAAGCATAAGTGTACCCCGGGTTTCCTCCTAAAACTGTCAAATCAATAAATCCGTCGGCAACACATCCTGAAACATTGTATGCACCATAAACCGAAGGCACAAGTGCTGAAGTTAAAGCTGTTGGTTGCGTTAAAGTAATTGAGGATGTTGTTGTGCAACCGTTTAAATCTGTAACAGTTACAGAATACGTTCCAGCTGGAACATTTGTTAAATCTTGAGATGTGGCACCATTTGACCAAACATAGGTGTAAAGTGGCGTTCCACCATTGATTGTTAAATCAATTGAACCATTTGATAAGCCAAAACAGCTAATATTTGTTCCACTAGGATAAGTAAATGCTGAAATTGCTTGCGTTAAAGGAGGAGGAGTTGTTAATGTTATCGAACTTATTGTTTGACAACCATTCAAATCTGTAACTGTTACGGAATAAGGGGCTGCTGGTAAAGAGGTTAAATCTTGGGTGGTTGCACCGTTCGACCAAGCATAGCTGTATGCTGGATTACCCCCTCCAACAGTTAAGTCAATTGTTCCGTTGTTTGCGCAACCTGTTAAATTGAAACCACCTGCATAAAGCGAAGGCACAACGCCCGATGTTAAAATCAATGGTTGTGTTAAGTTAATAGATGATGTAATTGTACAACCATTTAAATCCGTTGCAATTACTGTATAACTTCCAGCTGGGACATTCGTTAGGTCTTCTATTATTGCTCCATTCGACCATACATATGAATATCCTGGTGCGCCGCCTCCTATTGTTAAGTTTACACTTCCATTTGACAATCCGAAACAGCTAATGTTCGTTCCTGAAGGATAAATGAACGCTGAAATAGTTTGAGTTAATGCAGTTGGTTGTGTGATTGTGATAGTTGCTGTTGCGGCACAACCTCCAGCTAAACCATTTGCATCGTGCACATTGACAGTATATGTTCCAGCTGCCAATCCATTAAGATCTTGAGAGGATGAACCATTGCTCCATGTATAAGTATATGGTAAGGTTCCTCCTGCAGGTGTTAGATTAATCGCCCCAGTTACAGCGCCGTTACACAAAACGTTGGTTTGTGTAAAAGTTAAAGATAAGGGTGCCGAAGGTTGAGTAATTGTAACTGTTGCGGTTGCAGTGCATCCTCCAGTTGAGCCATTCGCATCCGTTACCGTTACAGTATAAGTTCCGGCAATTAAAGTTGTTAAGTCTTCAGTTGTTGCTCCGTTGCTCCACACATATGAGTAAGGCGATGTTCCTCCTGCGACTGTTAAGTTGATAGCACCTGTATTTCCTCCATTGCATAAAATATTTGTTTGAGCAGTATTTAATGTTACTGGAGCTGCTGGTTGTGTGATTGTAATTGTCGTAGAAGCAGCACACCCTCCTATTGATCCATTTGCATCTGTCACAGATACTGTGTAAGTTCCGGCGGTCAACCCTACCAAATCTTCTGATGTTGCACCATTTGACCATGAAAAGGTGTAAGGTGCTGTTCCGCCAGCGGGAGTTAAGTTGATAGCACCTGTATTTCCTCCATTACACAAAATATCTACTTTTGAAGAGGTTAATGTTAATGGAGCCGCTGGTTGTGTAATTATAATTGTTGCAACAGCCGCACATGATCCTGCAATACCATTTGCATCATGAACATTGATAGTATATGAACCGGCCGGTAAATTCGTAATATCTTGCGTAGTTGCACCATTACTCCACGAATACGTATAAGGTGCTGTTCCTCCTGCTGGTGTTAAATCGATTGAACCAGTAATTGCCCCATTACATAGAACGTTAACATGTGTACTTGAAATAGTTAAAGCCGCTGCTGGTTGTGAAATTGTAACTGAAGTTGTTGCTGTACAACCACCAACTGAGCCATTCGCGTCAGTTACTGTTACAGTGTATATTCCAGCTGGAATTACTGTTAAATCTTCAGTTATTGCTCCGTTGCTCCAGGCGTATGAATAAGGCGCTGTTCCACCTGCAACGGTCAAATTGATTGCTCCCGTAGATGCACCAAAACACAGCACGTTTGTTTGTGTTGTTGAAACCGTAATTGGTGAAGTCGGTTGTGTAATTGTGATTGAAGTTGTTGCGGCACAACCTCCTGTTAATCCATTAGCATCAGTTACTGTAACAGTATATGTTCCTGCAGCCAAACCAATCAAATCTTCTGTCACTGCCCCATTAGACCAAACAAAGTTGTATGGTGCCGTTCCACCAGCTGGTGATAAATTGATTGAACCCGTTAATGCTCCATTGCATAAAACATTCACTTTTGATGATGTCAATATTAAAGGAGCTGTTGGCTGTGTAATTGTAACAGTAGCAGTCGCCGCGCAACTTCCTGCATTTCCATTAGCATCGGTTACTGTAGCAGTATAAGTTCCAACAGAAATTGAAGACAAATCTTGGGTAGTTGCGCCATTGCTCCACAAATAAGTATACGGTGAAGTTCCACCTAATGGTGTTAAGTCAATTGCCCCAGTCGTTGCGCCAAAACACAAAATATTCGTTTGTATGGCAGATATAGTTAATGCCGCCAAAGGTTGTGTAATTGTAACAGATGTTGATGCTGAACAACCACCTATAGAACCATTCGCATCTGTAACGGTAACGGTATATATTCCTGCTAGTAAAGCTGAGAGGTCTTCAGTCGCTGCGCCATTTGACCAAGAATAGATATATGGGGCTGTGCCGCCCGCAACTGTTAAATTAATTGCACCTGTAGAGGCCCCAAAACATAAGATATTTGTTTGAATTGCAGATAATGAGACTGGTGCTGAGGGTTGGGAAATCGTAATTGCCAAAGTTGCTGAACACCCCCCTGATGAACCATTGGCGTCTGTAACAGTTACTGTGAATGTTCCTGCGGCTATGCTAGAAAGATCTTGAGTTGTAGCCCCATTTGTCCAAGTATATGTATACGGAGCTGTTCCTCCTGCAACTGTTAAATCAATTGAACCTGTTGAGCCTCCATTACATAATACATTTACTCTTGTAAAAGTCAATGAAATTGATGCCGTTGGCTGTGTAATTATAATTGATGTAGTTGCTGCACAGCCTCCTGCTGTTCCATTGGCATCATGCACATTAACTGAGTAAGTTCCTGCAACTAATCCTACAATATCTTGTGTTACAGAGCCATTGCTCCACGAATAAATATATCCTGGTGTTCCGCCAATAGCAGTTAAATCAATAGATCCTGTTGCACCACCATTACATAATACATTCAATTGTGTACTATTTAAGGTCACAGGTGTATCTGGTTGAATAATTGTAACTGATGTTGTAGCTGCGCATCCGTTTGTTAGCCCATTCGCGTCGTGAACACTTACAGTGTAAGTTCCGGCAGGCAAACTATTTAAATCTTGCGCTGTGGAACCATTGCTCCAAGAATAGGTATATGGAGCTGTTCCCCCTGCAACACTTATATTTATAGCACCCGTTGATGCTCCAAAACATAAAACATTTGTTTGAGTATAAGAAAGAGTTAAAGGTGCGGCAGGCTGATTTATTGTTAACGTTGTTGTCCCAGTACAACCATTTAAATCTGTTACAACAACAGAATAGATCCCCGCGGGTAAAGAGCTTAAATCTTCTGAAGTTGAACCGTTACTCCATAAAAATGTAAAAGGAGCAGAACCGGAAGTGACCGTTAAATTTATAGATCCTGTTAATCCACCGTTACACAATACATCTATTTTAGTCGTGGAAAGTAATGGTAAAGGTGCGACAGTAATTGGAGATGTGAACGTGCTTGTGCAACCGTTCGTGGAAACTACGGTTAAAACTGGGTTGTAGGTTCCAACAGCACCATAGGTATGATCTAAAACGGTATAAGTCCCTGTTGTATTGGTAACACCCGTAATACTTCCGCTCGAGGCTGGTGAATTAATTCCATCCCCAAAACTCCATTGATAAGTACTAATAACTCCAGGAGCGGGTATGCTCGAAGTACTCGTAATCGACGTAGTTGTCCCCAAACAAACAGATGGGTCCGTAATTGTAAAACCTCCGATTGGTTGAGGGTAAACTGTAACCGGAACAGTCAAGACAACAGAGCAAGCTACGCCTTGTGGAGGAGTTAACGTGCATGAATATGTGCCTCCAATACCGGTTGTTATACTTTGAGTTGTGGCGCCTGTATTCCATAAATAAGTTCCAACACCAGAAGGTGCAGTTAAAGTTGATGTTTGACCTGGACAAATAAACCCAGGGCTTGCAATTAATTGTTGAAATGCGCAAGATGCATCTACGTATGCATAACCGTAATGTCCACTAAGAGAACAGTCAGCAGCGGTAAATTCAATTGTTACATTTTGACCAACTAAAGCTGATAAATTTGTAAATACCGATGTCCAATTTCTATATAACACCGTGTTTGAGCCTACAACAATAGACTGAAAATTTGCGGCATTTACAGGGTCAGCATAAACAGAGTATTCACCGCAAGCCACATTATTCCCACTTGCGTCATAAACACGAACAGTAAAATAAGGACGCTCATTTGCAGTATGTCCATTAGGTGATTGAAAAACAACCGCATAATTGTAAGTAAAATACATATTTGTTGGGTCTACCAAGAATGATTGAGTCATTCTAGCTGCTCCTGACCCTGTAGTTGTGCCGTTACCTAGTCTGCATGAAAAACTTCCGCCAGGAAAAACTCTTGGGATGCCAACAACTGGATCTACTCCTCCGCCAAATATTTGATGATTTGCTCCAGGTCCAACTGGTGTTGATCCCGAAAAATTATAGAGTGTTGCATTGGTTCTTGTTCCTGTAAATAAGGACCAACCTGTTGTGTTTCCAGTTTCAAAATCCATGTTAATACATGGTCCATTTAAAACTTTAATAATATCTGGCTTAGGATTTTTTTCTTTTGGGATGAGCAACACATCTTCTTTAAGTTTGAACAAAAAAGTTTTCTTAATTATATCAATATCAGAAATTGAATTGCTTGGATTAGATTTTAGTAACTCTTTTATTTTTTCTTGAAAATCCATATAGGAAGAATCAACAAACTCTTGAACACCATTTTCTGAATAGTACCTATCTTCAATTTCTGCTGCTTCTGCAACATTACTTAATGATAACGAAGAAAATACTTCATCAAACTTATGGTGTTCTTCTTGTGTGAAAGAAAAATTCACACATAGGATTAATGAAATCGAAATGAGAAGTAAAGTAGATGTTTTCATATGCCTATCAATTAATTCATGTTCTTTATTTTGATAATTGAAAAAGCATATCTCGTGAAATATAATTTCCAACAATCAACAAATTTCACACTTCAACATTACGGACAAAAAATCAGTTGGTCTTCATGCTAACATAAATTAAAGATTAATTCATAAGTTAGCACTTCTATTTCAAAGTTGCCAAAGCCGCAAGTCGCAACAAAATTTTACTCCAAAAGATTAAAACTAAATCTATATAAATAAAACGGTTTTATAAATAATCGGTTGCCTTAACAACAAATAAAATAGCTAAACCTTAACTACCTTCGTTTAATTATACAAAACTACATATAAGTTTAATGAAAAAGCCACTAATAACCAAAGAAAATAAGGGGCGATCAATAAGGTGTTAAACTTCTTCTTATCAGAGAAATCCAAGTGTATAAAAACGAGTAGGACAATAATAAAAACCAAAATAAACAATCCTAACAAGCTCAAGTGCCATTGAAAGAAAACAGGGTTCCACAATATATTAAAAACAACTTGTAACGAAAAAAGTACCATCAATTTTCTTAGCAAAACTCCGTTAAACTCAACGAAAACACGAGACATATAAAGGCTAAACGTAATCATGATAAAACTCCATGCAAAGCCAAACACCCATCCTGGAGGAGTCCAAGGTGCTTTATTAAGGTTTTTATACCATTCATTATCTGCAGGACTTTCGCCCATAAAAAGAGCCCCCAATGCGAGGGCTCCGAAGTTTATAAGTAAAAATATAAGAAATCTCATTAATTAAATATAATAGATTGTGTTGTTGTTTCGCCAGACTTATTGGTCAATTTCAATAAGTAAATTCCATTAATCAAACCATTTCGTTCGATAACACAATTTTTTCCAAATTCTTTTTTAGAATGTAACCTTCTTCCTGAAAAATCACATAATTCTATAGACATTTCTGTTTCTGTCGTCCACTCAATCGTCATGTCATTTGAAGATGGATTTGGATATACTTTAAGATTTAAATTAGAAAACCCTTCTGATAAACCTGCTCCAGTACAAAAATCAACAGAAACATTTCCAGAACAAGGTGTAAAAGGATATAACGTTGCTGTTTGAGCAGGGGTGTTTGGTGCTTGCAAAATAGGATTGGTACACGCTAATCGATCAATTAGATAGTCTCTTACAAAATTAATTGTAGTATCCATATACGCTACAGCTGATGCCCCTCCTCCAAGATAGGGCACGTGACCCGCGCCATGAAACGTATAAAAATTACTTTGTACACCAACTGCTTGAGCTTGTTCATGTAGCATTCGACTACCATCTAAATACATTAACGGAACACCTGGATTCACAACTCCGCGATTATACTTTACAGTTCCGTCATTTGTACCGTGCATTGAACATAAAGGTAAATTACCAGCCTCTAACCAACCATAACTCGCTAAAGCTCCACATAAATTAATTACGCCATTCACATTAGACGAATAGCAAGGATTCCCACTATTTCCTTCAAGTCCACCAAGCGCTGTAAGATTACCCGTTGGCACATATCCATTAATTTCACACGTTCTGTCTAGATACGTCAAATGCAATGCTGTTATCGCTCCGGCAGAAGATCCCCCAATAAAAATATTATTTGTATCAATTTTATATGTATTCGTCCCATCAGCTCTGTCTTTATAGAAAAACCGTAATGCAGCCTTAGCGTCTTGAACCGCTCTCATAACTGCCTTCACAGAATTAGCTGAATCTATAGGGAAAAATCCTGTTCGATAATCGATTGATGCACAAGCATATCCTTTTTTAGAAAAAGCTTGAGACAACGCTACCATGTCAGCATCTGTTTTTGTTCCACCTAAAAAACTACCACCATGTATCCAGATTATTAAAGGACGAACTGTTGCTGTATCACTTGTTGGTTCGTAGAAATCTAATTTTAAGATTTTATTTGTCCCAGCATAATTCAAGTTCTGTCCATAAACAATATTTGATGTTAATGTTGTTGTTGGATATACGTCACTTGAATAACGTCCAGTAGAACAAGGTTCTTGCGCAATGCCTAAAACCGAAATAAATAAGGAAAGAAAAGTAATTGTTTTTTTCATAGTTGTTAGTTTAAATGGTTAAAGTTATGGAAAAATAACGCCTCTATATTTTGTGGCATCAACTTTCGGAATAGTTGCTTTATATTTTTGATTTATGGAAGTAATAAATTCATTCGCTAAAAGTGCATTTCCTCTTGGATTTAGTGTCACTCCATCTAATGAATATGCTCCACCAGAAACAAATTTTGCAGTTATGGAAATTCCATTGTAAACTATTCCTGTTTTAAGTTGCTTGAAGAAAGAATAAGAATCAACATAAGCCAAGTTATAATTGGTTGCAGCTGATGACAAAACCGTATTAAATCCATTGATTGTATTTCTTATTTCTGATAATTCTGGGTTTGTAAGAATAAATTCATTTCTGAATGGAAACACCGAACCCATTTTATTACATTTTAACGAGTCTAAAGGGACGCTCAATAAAATTAACTCTCCTTCTACCATTTGTCGCACCCCAAAAGCCCCAGCCGTTGGATCATTAATAACAAAAGCATTTTTTCCAACTTGAAAATAAATGCCAATTGGGTTATAAATTTCATTCAACGTTAAAGCATTATCGGCATCTAAGTTTAATCCGTCAAACGGAATTGTTGTGAAATATGGAAAATCCGTTACATCTGGGATATTGGAGATTACTCCGCGCGCACCATTTCCGGTTAAATCAATCAGCAAATCAGTAATACTTCCATCAAAGCCAATACCAACAGCACCATTTACAGGTGTCAAATTTCCGGTACTTGCTCCGTTTTTAGCATATTCCAACACCTCATCCATTCCCGTAAATAAGGTGAAAAACGTCGGGTTTTTAGCTAAGATATCTGCTTTAATCGTTCCATTTAGAGGATCAGAAGCCATTCGAGTGAAAAAGGGATTATAAAGTCCTTGTCCATTTGCTGGATTTCCAATTCCGGGAGTTGAAAACTCAGTGGTTTTTATAAAAGGTATTCCGAAATTATTGAATTTATTGCTGGAACTGTACACATAGCTTCCAAAACCAGTTAAATCACCTTGACTTGCAATTCGAACTGGAGACAAACTTGTTACGCCCAAGCAATCTGTTTTGTAGCCTAAAATTAATCGCGACAAACCAATTTCACTCCAACCAACCGAATTATTTGGCATCAAGGGCTGCTTAAAATCTCCCCCTCCGATTAATTTAAACTGCTCTGAAAGGATTGCTCCTAAAGAATTTTCTTGTCCTTCAGCATAAAGAGCATCATCCATAAACCCACTTGTCGCTATGCCGCCAATTGAAACAAAACGAGTTGCGTCAACATCACCTGCAGAAACTTCTATTGCTGTTTCTTTTGGCTTACATGAAAAAGTCAAACTAAGGATTCCTAAGGCTACTAATAAGTGCGTGTTTTTTAATTTCATCTTAAAATCTATAAATTATTGCTAAACCAGGTGCAACAACATTTGTTGTGAAGGTTCCACTTAAATTCGTTTCAATATTTGTATCTGTTCTTTTCAAATGAGTAAAGAAAACTGAAGCATCAAGGGCAAAATGTTTCCCAATCTTATAACTGAAACCTGCGGTATAATTGATTCGGTTAGCATCTGGTGTTTCTGGTGTTACATAGCCGTTTTGAACAGGTGAAATGCCGTAAGCCACTCCTATTCGAGCAGCAATTTTATCTGTAAAATCATAATTAGCTCCACCGCGAAAGGCGAGGATGTTTTCATAACTTCTTACTGATTTCGTATCGAACAAAGAACTTGTATTCGTTTCATAGTCAAAAGCCAAGGTGTCATAAGCTTTCCAACCGACATAATTTACATCCAAAGCAAGTGACAATTTATCCGTTGGCTTATAAGAAAAGCCCAATGTTATTACTTGAGGCAAGGGTAAAGAGGAAGAAAAACTTCCATTTGGGAAATTCGCTTCCAAAGAAGACGGGACAACAAACGTTGCTTGCCCATTCGTAACGGACATATTTACTTGTGAACGATAGGTTAGACCAACCCCTATTTTCTCTGTTGCTTGAACAAAAACTCCT
The DNA here is from genome assembly GCA_947470515.1 of Flavobacteriales bacterium. Lineage (GTDB taxonomy): Bacteria > Bacteroidota > Bacteroidia > Flavobacteriales_D > Crocinitomicaceae > M0103. The sequence goes on along the minus strand of CANITF010000001.1, from coordinate 27,914 downwards.
GCATTCACTCCAAATCCATTTGCTTTTCCTGCCAATTCAGCATGACCATAAGTGCCACTGGCATCCATCACGGGTATGTCTTTTTGAAGGTTCACATTTCCTGTACAATAAACGAATCCGGCCCCCAATCCAATTTTATCAGTGATTTTATAACTTATTGTTGGTTGAATAAATAGTGATTTTAACTCTAAGCGCGTTAATGCAAATCTTCCCATCCATCCATCTTCCCATTGAACGGTACTTCCAAAAGGAGTGTATGCCGCCAATCCAAAAAACAGCTTGCTTTCTTCTGATTTACGATAAACTGCATAAGCAGAAAATGGCGTTCCCATTGGGGAGTTTGTTCTAGCTGATTGATTGGTGTTTGCATCTACGAAAAGGGTTCGAGCAAAGGTTGGGGTCATTGCAAGATTGACTGAGTTTTCCTTTAAAAATGAAGTACTCCCAGGATTAAAAAATAATGAAGCGCCGTCAATTGGCAAAGCAGTTCCGGCTCCACCCATTCCCTGTTGCTTCTGACCTTGGAAATTAACTTGGAATCCCTGGGAAAAAGCAGCATGATTGAACAGCAAAATAAACAGGGTAAAAAGTAATTTTTGCATGAACGAATGTAGTAAAAAATACAAATAATCTCCTATTTATGTTTTTTTATTCAAAATTTTCAAAGAAATAGAAAATGATAAATTCTTTTAGTTAGCCTTCTCATGCTAATCACAGGCGTGGTTTCAAAACATTTATGTATTAATTTTGATTTACGTTAAAATTATCCGAACTTTACGGCTCAATTATTATAAAATTAATATGAAAAATTTAAATTTTACAACGTCATTATTACTTTTTGTAATGGCCTTTTCGTTTTCTTCATTGAAAGCGCAATTAACAGGGACAAAAACTATCCCAACAGATTACGCTTCGATTGCGGCATTTGTTACAGACTTAAATACGCAAGGTGTTGGTGCTGGCGGTGTAACATTGAATGTTCCTGCAGGATACACGGAAACTGCTCCGGCTGGAGGATTTTTAATCACTGCAACAGGTACAGTAGCTAACCCAATTACTATTGCAGGAACTGGAGGTGCACCATTGCCAATTATAACTGCATCTTCAGCCTTAACTGTAGGTAATTTAAACGATGCAATTTTTAAAATTCAAGGTGGTGATTATATTACTATTTCAAATTTAGATTTGAGAGAAAATGCAGCTAACACAGTAACTGCTGCTGCAACAAATACTATGACTGAGTGGGGAATCGCATTATTGTATTTAACAACAACCGATGGTGCGCAAAACTGTTCAATTATTGGTAATACAATTACATTAAATAGAACGTATCAAAACACTTTTGGTATCTATTCAAACTCCACACATGCTTTGGGAACAATTACTACTTCTGCAACAGCAACAACTGCAACAGGTGGAAATAGTGGTTTAAAAATCTACTCCAATGCAATAAGCAATGTCAATCAAGGAATTGTTGTTGTTGGACCAACTGCTGCTGCTGATCATAATGATGGCATTGACATTGGGGGGACAAGTGCTCTAACGGGTAATACACTTACTAATTACGGTACAACTGGAACTTTCAGTGGTTACGCAAATGTTTCGGGAACAGTTAATGGTATTTTGGTTCGAAATTCGAAAAACGCAACTGTTTCTTATAATACAATTACTAGCTCTATCGGAGGTGTTACAGCAGGAACTTTAAACGGAATTCAATTCCCAGCCTTCTCAAATGCACCGATAGGAACTTTTACTCAGAATATCAACAATAACTCTATTAGTTTAAATTCTGGTTTGCTTACAGGGGCAATGAATGGTATTAATATTGCTGGAACTAGTGCTAGTATTACCTCAATAATAAATATAAATTCAAATAATTTCTATAGTTTTGATCATACAACTGGTACCGCTTCTGGAGCAATAGTTTTCATTGCACAATTAGGAACACATTTAACACAAAGTATCAGTAACAATACATTTACGAATATTATTTGTAAAACAACAGGAAATGTTGATTTCATAAGAAATAGTAATACACTTCCTGCAGGTGGTGCTAAAAATGTAAACAATAATGCTATCACAACCGCATTTAGCAAAACAGGTGCTGGAGGAACTGTTCAATTATTTTATGACTTTGCTTCTGATCCAGCAGGTACAGTTAACAATTCTAATAACAATAACTTCTCAAATATTACTGTTACTGGTGCAACAACAATCACAGGGATTCAAAACTTATGTGGTGGATCACCGACTAAATCTGTTTCTGGAAACACACTAACAAACTGGATTGGTGGCACTTCAGCAATAACTGCAATTGCAGAAAATTACGGTGGGAACAATACAGTTGTTAGCAATAATGTTATTAATAACATAACAGGTCAAGGGGCTATTACCGGTATTAACTTTGGAACTTTGAATTCAGGGACAAACCAAGTAATTTCAACTAACACAATTACCAACCTTAGTTCTACTGGTACTGGCGGAAATGTTATCGCTATTACTGCAGGGGCAAGCGCGGTTACTGCACTTAATATCAACAATAATATTATATTCGGTTTGAGCACAACAGGTGCAAGTGGACAAGCGGTAGGTATTATTAACGCTGCTACAAATACTACAAACACATTCAACAACGAAATTTTTAACCTTACCGTTTCTGGAGTAACGGCTCCGTTAACAGCAGGAATTGCTGCTATTGGAACCGCAGGAACACAAAATATTTTCAACAACAAGATCTATTCGATTACAGCTTCAGGAGCAATAACATCGAATTTGGTTGTTAATGGTATTGCTCTTCAAGGTGGCGTTACAGTTAATACATACAATAATCTTATATCTGGTTTAACTGCTCCATTGGCAAATTCAATTAATGCAATTGCTGGTATACAAGTAACATCAACGGTTGCTTCTTCAAATCAACGAGTTTCTTATAATTCAATCTATTTAAATGCAACGTCAGCAGGTGCCAATTTTGGGACTACAGGGATTTATCAAACAGGGTCTTTAACCGCAACAACTGGAGCTCTTGATCTTCGTAACAACATTATCATCAATGAATCTGCCTTTGCAGGAACAGGTTTAACAGTTGCATTCAGAAGAGCAACTGCGAATGCAACAAATCTAGCTGCAACTTCAAATAAGAATTTATTGTATGCAGGCGTTGCTTCATTAACGAACTTAATCTTTACAGATGGAACGACTCCTCAACAGACAATGTTGGGTTATCAAACTTCTGTCTTACCATTAGGTCATGATGCAAACTCATTTACTGGTGAAGCATTCACTTATGGTACACCGGGATCTTTCTTCACAAATTTAACTGGTTCGTCAGTTGATTTCTTAAGACCTGTTGCTGGAATTACAACACAAGTTGAAAGTGGAGCAACTAATATTGCTGGAATTACAACAGATTATACTGCTGCCACAAGAGCAGGTAATGCTGGTTATGTTGGTGCTGGAAGCAACCCAGATATGGGTGCTTACGAATTCGCAGGCGTTTCTCCTGCTCCAGTAATTACATTAAACAGCGTAACGCCTTCTACAACATCACAATGTGCTGCAGCCGCTAGAACTATTTCAGTTAATGTTACAACTGTTTCTGGGACAATTACAGTGGTAAATCTTGGTTACACAATAAACGGTGTTCCTCAAGCAAATATTCCAATGACAAATACAGTTGGAACAACTTGGGTAGCAACATTGCCCCTTCCTGTGCCTGCAAATGCACTAATTGCTTGGGGTGTATCAGCTACTAATACACTTGGACTGAATAGCTCGTATACAGGTACATCTTATTCAGATGAACCACTTACTGGAGTAACTGCTAGCGCTTCATCATCAATAGCTACAGTATGTGCAGGAAGTCCTTCAAGCTTAACTGCAACTTTATCCAAAATTGGGAGCGCTCAAGTCGGAAATGGTACAAGCTCAAATGCATCTTCCACTGCTGTTGGAGCATTTTATGGAACATATTGGGGGAATGGAAGAGCTCAAATATTAATTCTTGCATCTGAACTTAATTCTTCTGGATTTATTGCCGGAAATTTAACAGACGTTTCTTCTGTTGTATCTGCACTTGGTTCTCCAGTTGCTGTAACCGGATTCTCTATTAAAATTGCGCCAACAAATGCTACTGCAATTACAACATTCCAAACACCGACATTTACTAATGTCTATGGGCCTATTACATTTACACCTGTTGTTGGAACAAATACTCATAATTTCTCAACTCCCTTTTATTGGGATGGAACATCAAATATTATCGTAGAATATTGTTTTGCAAATGGTGTAACAGGATCTACAAGTTCTGTGAATACAATGACAACAACATCATTTGGTTCATTTGTAAACTATAATGCTGATGGAGTTATTGCAAATACTTGTTCAACAGCTACAGTTAGTAATACAAGTTCAAACAGACCTAATTTGATTTTTACAGGAAATAAAGCACCTGCTATCACTTCTGTAACTTGGTTAGACGGCGTAACAACAGTTGGTACAGGAAACCCATTAACGGTTAACCCATCAACAACAACAACCTATACTGCAAATATCACTTCTGCAGGTTGTGTTCTTTCTCCTGCACCAACTGTTATTGTTACAGTAAACCCATTACCAACAGTTCCAACTGCACTTAACTCTGCTCAATGTGGAACTCAAATTCCTACAGCATCTGTTACTTCAACAAGTGGTTTGCCTACTCCAACGTTCAAATGGTATGATTTAGCTGTTGCTGGAATTGTATTACAAAATAGTACTTCTACAACATTTACTTCTAACGTTGCAGCAACTACAACTTTCTATGTTGCCGAAGTTAACACAACAACGGGATGTGAATCTCCACGAGTTGCGGTTACTGTCACTGTCGCAACTGCTGATGGAATTTTAGCTGCAATTAATAATGCTACAATTTGCATTGGTTCATCTGTTACATTGACTGCAACAAATACCAATCCTACACCAAACCAAACGTATACTTATACTTGGACTGGATTTGCCGGAAGTGGTATTGCATCTGTAAACGGAAGTTCAACTATTGCTACTCCAACTTTACCTGGAACATATACTTATACTTTAGCAGGTGTTGACGGTGGTTGTAATGCTGTTTCTTCAGTTAATTTAACCGTGAATCCTTTTGCAGCGGCTATTACTCCGATCGATGCAACATGTAATGCTGGAAATGATGGTTCGTTTACTTTAGGAACCACAACTTGTGGAACGGCTCCATATACTTATTCTGTTGATGGTGGGTCTTACGGATCTATCCCAACAAATTTAGTTGCTGGAACATATTCAGTTCTTGTTAAAGATGCAAACGGTTATATTTCTGCTGCATTGCCTTTAATAATATCTCAGCCTTCAACAACAATAACAAATCCAACGGTAACAAATGCTAGTGTTTGTCAAAATAGTGTTTCGGCATTAGTTACGGCAAGTGCATCGACAAGTGTTCCAACACCGCAAACGACTGTTGTTAATTTTAGTTTATTAGCTCAACCTGTTGAAGTTAATGTTGCTCCAGGTTCAGTTATTTCAGTATTAACACTTCCAACACTACCTGCTGGGGCTGTAATTACAGGATTAACATTAAACTGTAACGGATTGATTCCTAACGGTGGTGAATATCAAAGTGATGCACGACTTGGCTTATCCGGAGCATTTACTAATGCTGCAGCAGCAGGAACTGGAACTCTAGGATTTGGAACAGTTGCAGGTACGCCTTACAATTACACGCGTTCAATTCCAACAGCTGGTTTCCCTACAAATGGAGGAACACTTAATTTACTGTTCTGGGATGATTTTAATGATTTAGCTGGTGCGGATGTAACATTCCCACTAGGAAGTTCAGCCGCAACGTTGACAATCAACTATACTATTCCTTCTCCTGCAACAATCACTTGGTGGAATGCTGCAACAAGTGGTACACAATTAGGTTCAGGATCACCATTTGAAACTGTAGGAACAAGTATTTTGCCATCAACTGCAACTCCTGGAGTTTATACGTTTTATGCTCAAGGTCAAAATGGCGCTTGTCCAAGTCCAGCAAGAACAGCAGTTACTGTAACTGTTAATGCACTTCCAGTAACAAATGCAGGAATTGATCAAACAGTGTGCCCTGGTGCCGCTGTAACACTTACTGGCGCTGGTGCTAACACATATTCTTGGAATAATGGTGTTTCAAATGCTGTTGCATTTGTACCTTCAACTACAACTACTTATACAGTAACAGGTACTGATGGTAATGGATGTACATCAACAGATCAAGTTCTTGTAACTATTAATACAGTTCCATCTTTAACGGCAACTGCTACACCTGCTTCGACATGTAACGGAAACTCTGTGTTAACAGCAGTAGCAGCAATTCCTGCTCCTAGCTATTGTCAACCAACTTATTCTTCCGGAACTGTATTTGGTGATTACATCAGTTCAGTACAATTAAATACGTTGAACAACGCAACAGCTGGAGCAGCAGCTCCGTATTATACACTGTATCCAACAGCTGGGGCAACAACTACAACATTAACTGCTGGTTCTACGTATACGATTACTTTGTCTCCAGGAACTTACACCGAAAATGATTTAGCTGCTTGGATAGATTTCAATCAAAATGGAACCTTAACTGATGTTAGTGAAAAATTAGGCGAGACAGATGACGTTGGTGCTGCACCAGCTAGTGCAACATTTACATTTACTGTTCCATTATCAGCAAAAAACGGAACAACTAAATTGCGTGTTCGCGATATGGATTTTGCAGGTACCGGCACGATGGATCCTTGTTTAGCACAATCATCGTATGGTGAAACAGAGGATTACACCATTACAATTGTTGGTGGTGTTGACTTATATACAGTTACTTGGAGTCCGGCTACCTATCTTTCTTCTACTTCAGGATTAAGTGTATCTGCTTCTGGTATTGCTGCGAACATCACTTACACTGCAACTGCAACATTTGCTTCTGGTTGTACAAGTTCTAATACTGCTGCAGTTACATTGCTTTCTCCAACTACATCATCAACACCAATTACAGCATGTAGCTCGTATACTTGGACAAATGGTGTAACTTATACTGTATCAGGTACACACACGCAAGTATTAACAAATGCTGCTGGTTGTGATTCAACTGCTACTTTAGTGTTGACAATCAATCTTCCAACAACATCATCAACACCGATTACGGCTTGTGATACATATACTTGGACAAATGGTGTAACTTATACTGCATCTGGAACACATACGCAAGTATTAACTAATGCTGCTGGATGTGATTCAACTGCTACTTTAGTGTTGACAATCAATAACAGTTCAACATCTTCAACTCCAATTACAGCTTGTGATACTTATACGTGGACAAATGGTGTAACATACACTGTTTCAGGAACGCATACACAAGTATTAACAAATGCAGTTGGATGTGACTCAACAGCTACTTTAGTGTTGACAATCAATAACAGTTCTGCATCTTCTACACCAATTACGGCTTGTGATACATATACTTGGACAAATGGTGTTACGTATAATGTTTCAGGAACGCATACACAGGTTTTAACAAATGCAATTGGATGTGATTCAACAGCTACTTTAGTGTTGACTATTAATAATTCGACAGTTGGAACAGACGTGCAAACTGCATGTGATTCTTATACATGGATTGACGGCGTTACTTACACTGCGAATAACAACAGTGCAACATTCGTATTAACAAATGCTGTGGGTTGTGATTCATTGGTAACATTAGATTTAACAATTAACACTTCTACAACAGGTACAGATATACAAACAGCTTGTGATTCTTATACTTGGATTGATGGTGTTACGTATACTGCTAGTAATAACACTGCTACATTCGTTTTAACAAATGCTGCAGGTTGTGATTCATTGGTAACATTAGATTTAACTATTAATGTTTCACCTACGGCGGTTGCAACAGATAACGGAGATGCTACAATTACAGCATCTACTGGTACAACTTACGAATGGATTGATTGTGGAACTGGATTAGCAATTGCTGGTGCAACTTCACAAACATATACAGTAACAGCTAACGGTTCGTATTCGGTTGTAGTAAGCAATGGAACATGTGCTGATACTTCTGATTGTGTAGTTATTGATTACATGAACGTTTCAGAAATGTCTTTAGATGTAATTAGCTTATATCCTAATCCAACAAGAGATAATGTAACTGTAACAATGTCTAGTGCATCTGCTTCAATCGAAATTATCGATGCACAAGGTAAATTGTTAAGAGCTACTCAAGTTGTTAATGGAGATAAAATTGACTTATCAACTTACGAAACTGGAATGTACATATTCAGAGTTAAAACTGAAAACGGAACTTCAATCTTCAGAGTTTCTAAAAACTAATTTTAGAATACATAATTTAAAAGGCTGTCCAATGGGCAGCCTTTTTTGGTTTTATAAAATACCAGACACATCGTTTTTGTAAAATGCGCAACTTGGTCTTTTTAATTAATGTTGGGGCTATGCTGTTTCGTGTTTTAAAATGTGCCCCATTAAAAAGCTATAGGGAAGATTAAAAGTGGTTTTAACCATTTGTTTCTAACTTCAAAATAAAATACGATTTTTAAAGCAACCCTTTCGCTCGAAAAAACAAAAGCTTTATAACTTTATATTGGAAACCAGCTGATTCATTGGTATTTGCATCTACGAAAAGGGTTCGAGCAAATGTTGGGGTCATTGCAAGATTCATAGAATTTTCTTTTAAAAAAGAAGTGCTTCCTGGGTTAAAAAATAATGAAGCGCCGTCAATTGGCAAAGCAGTTCCAGCTCCAACCATTCCCTGTTGCTTTTGCCCTTGGAAATTAACTTGGAATCCCTGGGAAACAGCAGCATGATTGAACAGCAAAATAAACAGTGTAAAAAGTAATTTTTGCATGAACGAATGTAGTAAAAAATATAAAGAAACTTCTATTTTAGATTTTCTAATTAATAATGGTAGATTAAAAAACTAAATGCAAGTTTATTAACGTGAATATATTTAAAAAACACTAATCAACGTTTTCCATAGAGGCATATCTCACCTTTTGAATGATTTTTGATTATACTTGGTTGTTCGTTTTTATACAAATGCATCCATAAAAAATGGATAAAAGAAAAAGGGAAATAAAATCGGAAAAATTATTACAAAAGAAATGGGGATAAATTTCTTTGCCCCCACTTCACTATTTATTCAGATAAAATTAGTCCCCTATATCTTCATCTTCACATGTATTAGGACAATCACAGCCACCATCACCTAAATAGCTCATTGGAATAGTTGATCCATCAGAACATATATAAACATCTGGATTAACAATCTCTTCTACAGGTTGCTCTTCCACAATTGCTTCTGGAGCAACATTTTCCTCTGATGCAGCAGCGCCAGCCTTTTTGTCGCTGTCAGCAGTATCCTTTAGTTGCTCAGTTGGCGCAGATTTAAAAAGATTAAGAACTTTATCTTTAAAATCTCCCATAAACATAACACTTCCTATTGCTAAACCAATAATTAAAAGTCCAACCCACGGTTGATGCGGATTTTTTGCTGTTGCTTCTTTAACTTCTGAAACAAGGTAACTTCCTTGCCACATTTGATAAACAGGCATTACTGAATAAGCATAAAGATTTACTATAAGTGCTAATAATATTGAATAAAGTAAGCCTTTCGCTAGTAAAAATAAAAGATATGTTACTTTATATTGTAAATCTGCAGATTCATTTGCTTTGAGGCTTTCCTCCATTGAACTTATAAAAGAAGACGAAACTTTTTCAAATCGTTCCTTTTGTTTTTTAATTAAAGGAACGTTTTCTACTTGGAAAGAATCTTCTTCTGCCGCCGTTATTCTTTCGTCTAAATCCTTTAAGCCATCAACCTTCGCTTTTTTACTGTCTGCAATTTCATCTTTTGCTTCATCAATCATATTACTAAACTCTTTTTTAGTAATAACTTCAGATGGAATTTTTCTTAAAGGAACAGTATTAGAAAAATAATAGCTGTATCGTTCATTTTCTGTTGCTTGTTGACGCAATTGATATTCTTTCTTTACAGTATCAAGAAAAAGATTTAATTCATTGCTCGTTAGCGTATCATTATTAATAAGACTTTCTTTTTTATCAATCATTTTGTTATCAGACAACTCTTTATTCAGCGCATTGCTTTTTGCTGATAATGCAGGTTTGATAACTTGATTTTGTAAAGAATCTGCTGAAAAATTCATAACATAATAAGGAACAATACTTATTATTGCACCAATTAGTCCAACAAAGATTGGTTGAATTAAGAAATACCAACTTCTATTAAAAGAATCAAATACAACATGTTTCAAACGTGATTTAAAACCACTTTCAATTCCTTTAGTATTGACATATATTGCTCCAACATTCGTGATAAATGCAACAGCAATAGTTAATACTAGAACCGCCATTATAGATATAACTGAAGGTGAATGCAATATTCCAGCGAAGACACCGCCCCAAACAGTGCTAGAATCAACTTGATTGAATCCAAAAACAAATACTGCTAAAAGCAAAATCACTCCAATTACAGATAAAGCAAATAGCGCTGCGCGTCGTCCAAAAACATGTGAATCAAACGTTACAAGTCCTACGATCCAAGTTATAGAAATTGCAAGTGCAAATGGACCTCCAATTTGGCCAATCAAAGGTTGATCGAACAAATACCCAATAAACATTAAGAGCGCATATAATACAAACCCAATCATCAATACTTTTAGCGTTCTATAATAATTCGCCCAGTTGAAAACTTTAGGAACTGAATTAATTACACTTAGGAAAACATCAACAGGAATAGTAATAAGATACTTAATTGCAACTCTTAATATTAAAAGTAAAATATCTACCACCATCACAATTAGCTTGATCGTGACATCGAAAATTGGTTTAAGAATATTGGCATATATCCAAGAAAGAATTGTTCCAATATGCTTTAAAATGAATGCAATAAAATAAACAGAAAAAATTATTAAATTATAAGCAAAAGACATAATCATTCCAATAATAACAAGTGGAAGATGCCAGCTTGGTGTCTCGCTAACAACATTTGATAATGACTCATTTTTTAGAAGTCCACTAGGTTTTTCATTGAGCCATGTGGATAAGATGTAGCCCAATACAGGGGCTGCTGCTAGTAACAGGTAGTAGTAGTTCATAAATTTAATTTAAAATAATTCTACTCTTAAGGATTTTCGATAACTCCCCGAAATTTTTAATTGATTTCGGCCAACAATATGATTTAAAATACAAGGATGTTTATGGGTTTTTGCTACTCTTTGGTTTTTCGGATTGCACCACCAAATTTTATGAAACAGAATTATGGAAGACTTTTCAAAATAAATAGTACCCAAACCTAATAATTAATCATTTGTAAAACAACTTTTTTGTTAACTTTTTCAATACTAATTGATTGAGTTGTCTTTCATTCGGTGAAAATCGACGTTATTCTTGGAATGTTGTCTAATAAATTTGGCCAAATCAAAGAGATACTTCTAAATAATTCAAAGAGAATATGCATTCTAATCTAAGCCTAAATAATTAGCACTGAAAAATTCAAAATTCTAGAGAAATAGATATAAATTTCTTTTTTATAGGTCAAATATTATTAATGCATAATGTTAAGTTAACAAATTGAATGTAAATATGTATGCTGTTTGTGATACCCTTGAGGAATATTGTAAAAACACGTTTCCGAAACCATGAACGAATGTGTTTTTTTTATGTCTGACATGAAAAAACTGATTTATTACTTTTGTCTATTTTTATTAAGTGCCTCATTTGCAATTCCCTCGTATTCGCAAACGTTAAGAATGAACGAGGTTTGCGACTAGGCATCGGAAAATATCATTTGGATGCTAAAATAGCAGACACACTTTTGTCAATACCTATTAATTGGTGAGTTGAAAAAATGTTCTAGATAAGTTCTGTAATATGTTTAACAATCGTGCGCGGAATTTTATAAAAAAAGCTCGCTTTTTGAATAGGAAAACCAAATAATAAAAAAGGGCCTCATTTTTTAAAACGAGACCCCTTTTCTAATTCTATTTACTATTTATTCAATTGTAATGCTCATTGTTACAAGTTGTTCATTAATTGAACCTTTGATAAAATAAACCCCCGGTGTTGAATTAGCGATAGTAAATTCAATAATTGACGTTGATGTCAAACGGCTTTCAGTAGCAACCTTTTTTCCCGTTAAATCAATCAATTCGAGTGCATAAGAATGAATGATCTCATTCGAAGAGATGTTGAACGTTGAAATAGTTGGATTTGGATAGATTGTAAGAACAGCTTCATTTAATTCTTCAACAGAGGCACATGCGTCAATCGTAATTGAAGCGTTGGAGCTCGCATTACAACCATTTCCATCAGTATAATCGTAGGTTATCGAAGCATTCCCTACACCGGCAACAGAAGGGTCAAAATTACCTCCAGAAACACCTGAACCATTGTAAGATCCTCCTGATGGAGACCCTCCTGATAAAGAATAACTTGAATAATAGACACAGACAGTTGATGGGTTTAATGTTAAACTGACTATTGGCGCGGCATTTACTGTAATTAATGTGGAAGCCATGTTGGAACATGAGTTTCCATCTGTATATGAATACATTATTGATTGCGTTCCAGCAGCAGGGTCAAAATTTCCACCGCTAACACCTGTTCCTGAGTAAACTCCTCCAGCAGGAGATCCACCTGTTAATGCGATTGGAGAATCATTGCTGCATATATTTGCAATTGAACCAATGGTTACTGTTGGTGTTGTGTTAACGGTTAATATTTCGCTAGCCGATGACTCACAAGCTGTTCCTCCACCAATTGTATAAGTAATTGTTTGTGTTCCAACAGAAGGGTTAAAAACTGAGCCAGTAACTCCTGTTCCCGAATATACACCTCCCACAGGAAGTCCTCCATTAAGGGTAAAAGGAGCTATATTATCACAAACTGCAGTAAATGTTGGAAGTAATGCTGTTGCAGAAGGAATAACATTAATTGAAAAAGTGGTTATGCTTGAACAGCTATTTCCGTCAGTATATGAATAAGTGATTATTTGTGTTCCTGCAATAGGGTCAAAATCTGATCCTGTTACTCCCGTTCCAGAATAGATTCCGCCAACCGGCGAACCACCCGACAAATTTATAATCCCTGCATTTTCGCACGCATCAGCAACAGGTATTTGTGTTACAATTGGCGCCGCATTTACTGTAATTGATGTCATTGCCATATTTGAGCATGTATTTCCAGCAGTATATGAATACATTATAGATTGGGAGCCAGCAGAAGGGTCAAAATTTCCACCGCTAACACCAGTTCCAGAGTAAACTCCTCCAGCAGGAGAGCCTCCAGTTAATGCGACTGGAGAATCATTGCTGCATATATTTGCAATTGAACCCAATGTTACTGTTGGGGCTGTGTTAACAGTAATTTGATTTGAATTTACGTGTACACAACTGTATGAATCAGTATATGTATATGTTATCGTTTGTGTTCCAGCAGTTGGATTAAATGTCCCTGCGACAACCCCTGTTCCAGTGTATACTCCACCAGCAGGAGAGCCTTGCGTTAAAACAAACGATCCAGCATTTGAACAAATTGTTGGTAGCCCATTCAATGACGCCGGGTTTGCGGGGCAATTTACTTGAAGTGAATAACTTGCAGATGTTGCACAACCACTCGCATCAGCAACTCCAACTGTAAAATTAAATGTTCCTGTGGCAGAAGGAGTTCCAGAAATTGTTCCATTTGTAGCAAGTGTTAAACCAGAAGGTAAAGCTCCTGACACAACAGCAAAAGTAGGCGCACCAAGGCAACCTGTTTGAGTTAAAGTAGTTGAGTAGGCCGTTCCAGCGGTACCCGTTGACAGTGCTCCTGCTGCTGTCATTGTTAGTGTTGGACAAACATAAGGCGTGTAAATAAAGTTATCTATTCCTATATAATCAGAGTTGGCACCAGAAGGACCGCCATTTGGAACATAATATCTAAAAGCAAAACGTCCAGAAGTTGGTGCTGCCATACCTGAAATAGTAACTGTATATTGTGCCCATGCTAAATACGGATAAACACTCGTTACTAGCGTTGGGTTAATTTGTAATAATAAAGTTGTGAAATCTCCAACAGCCGCTGAACCAACTCCTACGTTAGAGCTTGCGCCATTCAAACTCATGCGAACTTGCAAATTATCTGGATATATATTGTCTAAAGTAGTTCTCGTGTAAAATGAAATCACATCTCCATTTTTAATTGTTCTATTTGGGGTTATCAACCAGTTACTGATTGTGTTAGCTCCAGTTGTATTATTGAAATTGGCTCCGATATATGAATCTGTTGCACCACCAAAAGCAGCAAAAACGGTAGGGTTTCCTTGAAACCAGCTGGTTGAACCTACAGGAACACTATTATTTGTTTGAACCCAGCCAGAACCAGCCAAAGTCGTTATATTATCAAATCCCTCATTAATTGCTTGAGCAGTTGCATTTGAAGTAATACTAGATGTTAGCACTAATGCAGCGCATATTGAAGTAAATATCTTTCTCATAATTTCTCTTTTAATTACTTGATTTTAATTGATTCAGTTCATAAACTAAATCTGATTTAGCTTTTTCATTTAATTCTGTATTAATGGTAGATTCCAATAAGTGGAATAATCGATCCTTTTTATAGGAAAGCTCTTTTTGAGCAATCGATAAAGAACTGCGCGTTCCAGTTCTTGCATTAAATAAATTTTGTTTGGCTTGATTGTAATCAGAACGAGCCTGTTCTAAAGTAATTGGTGTTTCAACTTGGGCTTCTTTTAAATTGGAAACAGTTTCAACTTGAGCTGAAACATTCATTGAGCCCAATAATAACATAGACCCGATGATGAATAATCGTCGTTTTTTCATAGTAATTGATTTAGTATAAGGTAAACATAAATAAAAAAAACATTATAAACCAAATATTATTATAAGGTAATGATAAGTTAACAAAATGAATGTAAATTTGTATTCAGTTTGTGATACCCTTGAGGAATATTCTAAAAATACGTTTCCGAAACCACGAACTCATGTAATTTTTTTATGTCTGACATGAAAAAACGGATTTATTACTTTTGCCTATTTTTATTAAGTGCAGCATGCGCCTCTACCTCGTATTCACAAACCTTAATAATGAACGAGGTTTCAAATGGCCCTGCTGGAAATCAAGAATATGTTGAGCTTGTTGTTAGTGACACTGTTGTTACTTATAATTGCAATTCTCTAGCTCCACCATGTATAGATATTCGTGGTTGGATTTTCGATGACAATTCTGGCTATCATGGCGCAGGCGGAGTAGCTCCGGGAGCTGTTCGGTTTTCATTCGACCCATTATGGGCGTGTGTTCCATTGGGAACAATTATTGTTCTCTATAACGATGCAGATCCTAATCCAAGTATGCCAGCTATTGATATTTCACTTTCGGACGGAAATTGTTCCATAATCGCACCAATAAGCAACACGGCTCTTTTTGAAAAAAACACCACAACACCCGGTAATATTGCTTGCAGTTATCCTGCAACTGGATGGACTGCTGGTGGCGCTTGGACTACTACGACACTTGCAAATACAGGGGATTGTGCAAGAATTGTAAACCTTGCTGGCTGTGAAGTGTTTTCTGTTTGTTGGGCGACAAATAATTTAAATAATTTAATCTATTTTAATTCTGGTCTTTCGGGCACACAGAATGTATGGTATTTTAACAACGGTAACCCGAATTCTCAAGTAAATTGGTCAGAAGGATTTACAACTCCTGGCGGTGGCTCTCAAACCCCAGGTTTACCAAACAACGCAGCCAACGCGGCATACATCTCTCAGTTTAATAACAATTGCACACCCATTACACCTCTAATTGTTTCTGCTCCTACAGTTACAAATGCAGGTTGTACGTGTTCTGGGTCCGCTACTGCTGCTGCAAGTGGATCAATTGCTAGTTATACTTATGAGTGGCTAAATGCAAGCTTCGTTTCTATTGGGCAAACTACAGCAACTGCAACAGGATTATGTGCAGGCACTTATAATGTAATTGCAACATCAAGCATAGGGTGCTCAGATACCGCAACAATAACCCTTTCTGCTATTATTCCCCCAACAGTCAGTGTAAATAATCAAACAATCTGTGCCGGAACAGCAACAACATTGACCGCAACACCCTCAACTTTGGGAGGAACATATAGCTGGTCTCCAGGAGGACAGACAACACAAACTATTACAATAAACCCACTAATAAACACCATTTATACAGTTGCTTATACTCTAGGAGATTGTCTTGTTACAAACACTGGCCAAGTAACCGCAAATCCTTTACCTTTAATTGTTGTTCCAGACCAAACAATTTGTGCGGGTGAATCTATCACCCTTTCTGGGAATGGCGCATCAACATATACATGGGATAATGGCGTTAACGATGGGGTTACTTTTATTCCAGGTGGCACAACAAATTATACTGTCGTTGGAACGTCATCCGATGGTTGTACTAGCACTGATCAAGCTTTAGTGACAGTTAATCCGTTACCTATTGTTAATGGTGGTGGCGACCAAACCGTTTGTGCAGGGTCGCCTGTTACGCTATCTGCTACTGGTGCTCCTTCATATACGTGGGATAATGGTATTACAGACGGTGTTGCTTTTATACCGGCTTCAACACAAAATTATACCGTCACAGGAACTGCTACTAATGGCTGTGTTGCTAGTGATGTCGTTTTAGTTACAGTTAATTCTTTGCCAATAGTTAATGGGGGAATTGATCAAACAGTTTGTGCCGGAACAGCCGTTACGCTTGTTGGAAATGGAGCAACAAACTATACGTGGGACAATGGTATTCTTGACGGAATTGCGTTTATTCCAGCTACTACAGCAACTTATACTGTTATAGGAACCGCTGCGAATGGCTGTTCTTCAAGCGACCAAGTATCTATTACAGTTAATCCACTTCCAATTGTAAATGCTGGTGTTGACCAAACTGTATGTGCCGGAAACCCGGTTACGCTATCGGGAACTGGTGCTTCAACTTATTCTTGGAGCAACGGAATTCTAAATGGAATTGCTTTTATTCCTGTTTCTTCAACAACGTATACAGTCACCGGAACTGCTGGTAATGGTTGTTTTGCAAGCGACCAAGTAGTAATATCAGTTAACCCTCTTCCAGTCGTTAATGCTGGTGTTGACCAAACGATTTGTGATGGAACTGCCATAACTTTATCCGGTGTTGGAGCTATAACCTATACATGGAACAGTGGCGTTTCAAACGGAGTAAGTTTTACACCATCCACCACATCAACATATACGGTTACAGGAACTGCTGCTAATGGTTGTTTTGCAAGTGACCAAGTAGTAATTACGGTTAGTCCTATTCCAATCGTTGATGCTGGCGTTAACCAAACCGTTTGCGCTGGAACTGCCGTTACCTTAACTGGCATGGGAGCTACAACTTTAACGTGGAGTAATGGGGTAACTAATAATGTCTCCTTTACACCAGGAACTTCAACAACTTATACGGTTACTGGAACATCTGCTGCTGGTTGTTCGGCAAGTGATCAGGTTCTTGTTACTGTTAATGCGCTACCAATAGTTAATGCTGGAGCGGATCAAACAATTTGTGAAGGAAGTACTATTACCTTAATTGCTTCCGGAGCAGCAACATATACATGGAATAATGGAGTAACAAACGGGGTTTCATTTACACCAGCAGCATCAGGAACTTATTCGGTTACAGGAACTGATGCAAATGGATGTATAAATTCAGATATGGTAACAATTATCATTCTTTCTGCACCCAACGCAGATGTTATTGCTGATGTAACAATTGGTGACCCTGGCCTTGTGGTTAATTTTACCAATAATTCTTCCAATGGAACAACATACAATTGGGTTTTTGGAAACGGACAAACATCAACGCTTTCAACATTAATTGGACAAACTGTTACTTATTCTGAGTCTGGAACTTACACTGTAAGTTTAACGGCTGCGAATGGTGTTTGTAGTGACGTGGCAACTGTGCAAATAATTATATTGGCATTGCCTCAACCAACTATTTTTGTTCCAAATGTATTTACACCGAATCAAGATGGTGTGAATGATGAATTCTTTATTGAAACAAGTTTTACCCAATCAATTCAGCTTTTTATATTAAACCGTTGGGGAGAAATTGTGTATGAAACAACATCATTAAATTCAAAATGGAATGGAGACATCAATGGAAAAGAGGCGACTGATGGGGTTTATTTCTATAAATATGAAGTCGTTGGAATTAATAGTGATGTATTAATTGGTCATGGAAATATTACGTTGATCCGCTGATTTTATTAAGTATTTTGAATATATAAATAACCATTAAGTAACACGTATTTAATAGTGAGATTGTAATTTTGTGCGAAGTTTATGAAAACCTTGACGAATATTTTAAAAAATACGATTCTGAAACCAGAAACTCACCTAATTTTTTTATGTCCGACATGAAAAAACTGTTGTTTTACTTTTGCTTTTTTATACTTTGCTCCTCGCTTCCCGTTACTTCGTATTCGCAGACATTGATAATGAACGAAGTTTCTAATGGCCCTTCTGGAAATAAGGAATATGTAGAATTCATTGTTATTGACACTGTCGTCGCTTATAACTGTAACTCCTCAAACCCACCGTGCATTGATATTCGTGGCTGGATTTTCGATGATAATTCAGGATATCATGGAAGTGGTGGTGTAGCTGGTGGTGCTGTTCGATTTTCTTTCAATCCATTATGGTCGTGCATTCCATTAGGAACTATTATTGTGATTTATAATGATACAGACCCTAATCCTAGCATGCCGGCAAACGATATTTCTCTTTCTGATGGAAATTGTACTATAATCACCCCTATTAATAACACTACTTTATTTGAAAGAAATTCAACAACTCCTGGTGCCGTTGCATGCAGTTACCCCGCGACGGGTTGGATTGCTGGTGGGTCGTGGTCAACAACACTTCTTGCTAATCCAGGAGATTGTGCAAGAATAGTAAACCTAGCAGGATGTGAAGTTTTTTCTGTTTGTTGGGGAACTAACAATCTAAACAATCTAATTTATTTTAACGGGAATGGCGCTCAAAATGTGTGGTACTTCAATAATGGAAACCCAGCGTCCCAAGCAAATTGGACAGAAGGCGCCGCAACATTTCCTAATGGAGCTCAAACACCAGGTTTACCAAACAACGCTGCCAATGCAGCATACATTGCTCAATTTAATAATAATTGTATGCCAATCACACCCATTCAAGTTACAGCAACAACTGTGAATGCAACATGTGGTTGTAATGGAACTGCAACAGCTGCAGCAACTGGTTCAATTCCTGGATATACCTATCAATGGTTAAACGCAAACT
Source organism: Flavobacteriales bacterium (assembly GCA_947470515.1). Taxonomy (GTDB): domain Bacteria; phylum Bacteroidota; class Bacteroidia; order Flavobacteriales_D; family Crocinitomicaceae; genus M0103. The sequence continues at coordinate 8,541 of CANITF010000001.1, read as the reverse complement.
TTCTACCAATTGGACAAACAACCGCCACAGCAACTGGATTGTGTGCAGGAACTTATAACGTTATTGCAACATCGAGTATAGGATGTTCTGATACTGCAACAGTAACGCTGACTTCTATTTCAACGACAACCGTTAGTGTCAATAATGAATCAATTTGTTTGGGTACTGCTGCAACTCTTACCGCAACACCTTCTGTCGCTGGAGGAACATATAGTTGGTCGCCTGGTGGGCAAACGACGCAATCAATAACAGTTACTGCAGCCATTAATACATCCTATACTGTTACATATCTCTTTGCGGGTTGCCCTGTTACAAACACGGGTGATGTGACCATCATTCCATTACCAATTATTGCTGTTCCAGACCAAACTGTTTGTGCTGGTGAATCTATAACATTAACTGGTGTTGGCGCAACAACCTATACTTGGAACAATGGCGTTCTTGATGGGGTTGCATTTATTCCAACCAATTCTATGAATTATACCGTCACAGGAACCTCATCTAATGGTTGTATTGGAATTGACCAAGTATCTGTAACTGTTAATGCTTTGCCAATTGTCAGTGCTGGACTAAACCAAACTGTTTGTGATGGTGAAGTGGTAACATTAACTGGTTCTGGTGCCTTAACTTATACATGGAATCTTGGTCTTTCAGATGGCGTTGCTTTTATTCCAACAATTACTGCAAATTATACCGTCACAGGAACCGCTATCAACGGCTGTGCGGCTAGTGATCAAGTATTGGTTACGGTTCATCCAAATCCAACTCCTTTAATTAATGGTCCAGCAGCATATTGCTCAGGCAATGCCGCAGCGCTTTCAACTAGCAGCCCATTTGTTACATATAGCTGGTCAACTGGTGCAACATCACCCTCAATTAATGCAACAATTGCAGACAGTCCAATAACAGTCACTGTAACTAATTCATTTGGTTGTTCAGGAACCTCATCAGTCTTTCCAATTATTGAAAACAATGGAATAACAACTGATTTTAACGTTACTATTTGTGAAGGACAGTCATCCATAATTCATGGAATTGCTGAAATTGTAGCTGGAGTTTATTCTCAAACATTTATTCTTCCAACGGGTTGTGACAGCATCTCTAATGTAACATTGATTGTTAATCCACTTCCCTTGTTAAATGCAGGTATAGATCAAACGCTGTGTGAAGGCTTTACAGCAACATTAACTGCAAATGGCGCTGCAACATACTCTTGGTCAGGAGGTATTAGTAATGGTGTTCCATTTAATCAACTGTCTGGGATTGTCACCTATACGGTAACAGGAACTTCAACAGAAGGATGCATAATTACTGATGAAGCAGTTGTCACTGTTAATCCATTGCCAATTGTAAGCGCGGGTGTAGATCAAGTAATTTGTATCGGAACACCTGTTTCTCTATCTGGATCAGGCGCCATTTCATTTGAATGGGATAATGGAATAACAGACGGAATACCATTTACACCTTTCTCTTCAACTACTTATACTGTGATTGGAACGGATGTTAATGGTTGCAAAAATTCGGACAATGTTAATATTATTGTAAATCCACTTCCAACAGTTGGGGCAGGAAATGATATTTCAATCTGTAATCAGCAAACATTAACTTTAAGTGCAACTGGTGCTTCAGTATATACGTGGGATAATGGAATAACTAACGGGACAGCATTTAACGCACCTCTAACAACTACTACATATACAGTAACCGGAACTTCTACTGATGGCTGCATTAACACGGATCAAATAGATATTAATGTAGCATCAATAACTCCTGTTACATTTATACCAAGCCTTACTTATGGTTGCGCTCCTTTAACTGTGACTTTTACAAGTACAACAATTGGCGCATCAAGTTATACGTGGACAATGAGCGATGGTACAGTTATAACAGGATCTGAAACAGTAAATAACACCTTTGAAGAGCCAGGATGTTACGATATTTCACTATCAATAACAAATGCAAATGGTTGTCAAAGTACTTTTTCAGCCATTGACTTAGTTTGTGTTGATGATAGCCCAATCGCCGCTTTTACTCAATCAACTTTTACCGTTTCTGAATTCAATCCAACAGTGATTTTCGATAATAATTCAATAGGCGCTTCAACCTATCTTTGGGATTTTGGAGATGGATCAAACACATCTAACCAAACTAATCCTGCTCATGATTATTTAAATGTTGCGTTTGGGACATATGAAATTACACTTGTTGCAATTTCCTCTTTTGGATGCACGGACACAGCATATTCTTTCATTCAAATTAATGAAGAATTAATCTCTTACGTGCCCAATACATTTACTCCTGATGATGATATGTTTAATCAAACTTTTCAGCCAATATTTACTTCAGGATTTGACCCGTATGACTTCACTTTATTGATATTCAATCGCTGGGGAGAAGTAATCTTTGAATCTCATAATTCTGAAATAGGATGGGATGGCACATATGGTTCAAATTACAACCAAGGGTTGGTTCAGGACGGAACGTATACGTGGAAAATCGAATTTAAATTAAGGCAAAATGATGAGCGGAAAATAGTCGTTGGTCATGTGAATTTAGTCCGATAAAAACACTTCTATTGAACTCATAATTTACTTCATTTTATCACCAAATTGATTCTTTTTCCATATTTTCAGGAAAACAGCGCAATTAAAGATGATTAACATGTTGTTACAATAATCATTATTGAATTATTTTTACCTTCGTCTTATCGTATTTTCAGAATCATCTTTATAAATGAACGAATTAGAAGGACAATATCTCAACCGGGTTCGGGTATTCGCAATCATGATGATTGTTTTGTTGCACGTTTCTGCACCCGTCAGAGATCAATGGCATGCAATGGCAACGGCTAATTGGTTTGTGAGTGCCATTTTTGATTCTATAGGGAGAGCTGGTGTGCCTTTATTTGTAATGATCAGTGGTGCATTATTGCTTCCAAAAAAAGAAGATTGGGTGTTTTTTTACAAAAAACGTTTTAGACGAATCCTTTTGCCTATGTTTTTCTGGAGTTTCATTTTTGCACTTTTGTGGCAATGGCAATTAGGGGAAAATAAATCTATCATTCAACTTATACTCAAAATTTTCGCAGGACCAACCTATTATCACTTGTGGTATTTCTATATGTTATTCGGAATCTATATTTCCACCCCATTCTTTCGTGTTCTAGTACAAAATCTTGCGAAAAAACAAGTAGAATTGCTGTTGCTTATCTGGATAGTATTCCGATTCATTTTGCCTGGAGCGGCAGGACAATTCCATATTTGGTTCAATTTTGATTTTAGCATAGGCATACAACAAAATTTCCCGGATCTTTATTTAGGCTATTTTATACTCGGTTATTACCTCCATGTTTATGGAATGGCACTTAAATTGAAAAAATTAGGCCAATGGTTTTTCATTATAAGTGTGTTTCAAGCTTTTGCATCGGCAGCAATTTATAATAAAGTTGGCACTTATCAAGAATTGATCATTATGCCTTATTCAATCACTGTTTTATTACAGGCTACAATTTTCTTTTTATGGATTAAAAATCGTCAGAAATACTCAATACCTCATTGGATGCAATCAATAAGTAACGCATCATTCGGTATTTACCTCATACATCCATTACTTATTGAAGGGATGAGAATCGGAATTGGAAAATATCATTTGGATGCGAAAATATCAGACACCCTAATTTCTATACCCATTACTTGGTTGACTACTTTTTTATTAAGCTTCGCACTAATAGCGCTCCTTTTAAAAATACCTTATTTGAAAAAAATTGTTTCTTAATTTACGGTTCAAGAAATCTCTGATGGTGTCGCGTACTTTATTCTAATCTATTCTCTTTTCAATAAAATACATATCGATTTTCCCTTTATTTTTAGCTTCTATTTTCCCACGATATTCACAGATATAGTCTTCCTTAATCAGTTCATAAGTAGCACCAGAAATATTAATTTTATTAATCTCTCCACTACTTTCCATGCGCGAAGCAATATTTACCGTGTCTCCCCAAATATCATAGGAAAACTTCTTAATACCCACAATTCCAGCAATCACAGGCCCGGTATGAATACCAATTCGAATATCAAAATAGGGCACGTTTTTTTCAATTCGTTCTTGCTTCAGGCCCTCTATTAAAAGAAGTATTTCTTCAGCAGCCATTACCACGTCAATTGGGTGACTAGTACTTTTCTTTGGCAAGCCCCCTGCCGCCATGTAGGCATCTCCAATTGTTTTGATTTTTTCGATTTGATATTTTTCCATTATCCTATCAATTCCTTTAAAACAGGTATCAATCTCAGTGACTAATTCCTTTGGACTTAAGAGCTCAGAAATGGTCGTGAATCCTTTAAAATCAGTAAATAGTACTGTTACACTTTCGAAATTCTTTGTCTCTGCAAAACCTTTCTTTTTCAATTCTTGAGCAGTTTCAAAAGGCAAGATATTCAATAACAACTCTTCGGAGCGCCTTTTCCCTTTTACCACAACCACCATTAAAACAACGATTAATAGCAAAATTCCACCTGTTGAAATTAATCCTATTCGCTGTTTTTGAATTTGTGATTCTGAAATAATTTCTTTTTGAGCATATTCCAAACTATCGCCCAATTGTTCTTTTTCATATTTAAAATTTAATTCCTTTTCGACCATTGACCGCTCATTGTCAATATTCTGGATAGAATCATTCATTTCTTTGTAAATCTCAAAATACTTCAGTGCTTCGGGCATATTTCCCGCTGCTTTTGTGCTTTTATACATGCAATCACAGGCATCACGAATCAGCGGCGGAATTTTCAATTCTTCAGCCGTTTTGAAAGCCGATAAACACCATTTTTTTGCAGTTCCAAAGTCTTTAAGCTCATTGTACACTAGGCCAATATTTAATTCTGAAATAATTAAGAACCGTCTATTGTTTAACTCTTGAAATAGTTGTTTTGCTCTCATTGAAGCTTCAAGCGATAGATCAAAATAGCGTTTAGCTTTTTCTGGATTCGCTAATTTAACCCTGCTTCCCTCTTCATAATAAACATACCCAATATTTCCATAGGCAATGCCCACTTCTTCTGGATTTAGCTTCTCGTTAATGTAACTCAAACTTTCACGATAGGATTTTAATGCTTTATCTGCTTGTTTTGTTGCGCCATAAATATTCCCCAATAAACTTAGAGAGGTAGCAATGCGCACAGAATCGCCTATGCTTCGGTTTAATTTTAAGCCTTTAATATGATAAGCGGCCGCTTTTCGATTATTTTCTTGACGTTCATAAATCTGACCTATCACACTGTAGCAATCAGAAATCAATTCATTGTCCTTCAGTTTTTCAGACAACTTCAATGCTTTTTGAGAAAATTCTAAGGCCTTTGGGTAAACCCCCTGAATAAGTAGCGTTTTCGATCGAATAAGGTGATTTTCTTGTTGAAAGCGTACATTGTTTAGTTGCTTGTTTAACAGAAAAGCTTTATCCAATGCGATCATTGAGCTGTCTGGAACAGAATTCGTCATCAACTCAGCAGCTGTGTGCAAGGATTGTATGCGCTTCTCCGTTTTTAGCGTTGAATTAAAGCCATCAGACATCAGTTTGTTTGGTGTATTCTGACCAACCATCAAAAATGGAATTAAACAAACTATTCCTTGCAGTATATACTGTCTCATCATGCCATAAAATTAAACCAAGACCAAAATTGGATACAAAGGTTATTAATTTAAAGAGTGGCGCTTCCTGAACGAATCATTATTCAAATATACAACGAATTTTAACTTGGGGGAGGGTAAAAAGGGGGTTACTTTCCAATACAAAACTTAGCAAAAATATTTCCCAACAAATCATCCGTTGATATATCACCAGTAATTGTACCTAAATCATACATTGCTTGTCGAATATCCATTGCAACCCAATCAGCTGTGATGTTATTTTCTAAGTCGAATTTTGCTTTTTCGAGGGAGGTTGCTGTTCTTTTTAGTGCATCAAAATGTCTAACGTTTGACACGATAGTTTCATTTGCCATATTGAAATCTCCTGTTATTAATTCAACTAGTTTTTGTTTCAATTCATCGATACCCAATCCAGCTTTTGCACTTATGTATATGATCGGTCCCCGAGCTGTGTCGAGGGGCCGGTCATTTATATCTACTTTATTGGCAATTATAACAATTTTCTTATCTTGATAAGTAGACTGGATTTCTTTGGCCCAATCGATGACTTCATGCAAACTGTTTTCTATTGAAACATCTGCTAAGCATAAAACTATATTTGCCTGATAAATCTTTTCCTTGGATCGCACAATTCCCATTGCCTCAATTTCTTCAGCTCCTTCGCGAATTCCAGCTGTATCAATTAATCGAAATTGAATTCCATCGATGTTTATTACTTCCTCGATAACATCACGAGTCGTACCTGCAATGTTGCTTACAATTGCGCGCTCTTCACCCAATAATTGATTCAGCAAGGTACTTTTTCCAGTATTTGGAGCTCCAACAATTGCTACAGGAACACCATTTTTGATTGCATTTCCTAATTCAAACGATTTTGATAATCGGTTAATGAAATTCAAAACATCAATAACCAATTGCAATAATTCCTTGCGATCAGCAAATTCTACATCTTCTTCAGCGAAATCTAATTCCAACTCGACCAAAGAGGCAAAATGAATGAGTTTTTCCCGTAAATCTTTTAATTCAGACGAAAAACCACCACGTAATTGTTTTAACGCAATATCATGCGCTCCTTTTGACTGAGAAGCAATTAAATCCGCCACTGCTTCAGCTTGTGATAGATCCAATTTTCCATTCAAGAAAGCACGCATGGTATATTCACCAGGATTTGCTAATCGGCATCCACTATCAAGTAATGTTTGAATAATTTGTTGTTGAATATAAGGAGAAGCATGACATGCAATTTCAGCAGATTCTTCACCTGTGAAGCTTTTTCCATTTGCGAAAACAGTAATTAATACCTCATCGATTAATTCTCCCTTTGGATTTTTAAAATACCCAAAATGAGCCGTATGTGAGTTTTTGTCCAGAAGATTTTTAGAAAATACACCTGAGACAATTTCTAAGGCTTTCTTTCCTGAAACTCTAATTAGTGCTATTGCACCAACTCCATTTGGAGTAGATAACGCACAGATGGTATCTTGATTGTTTGTCATTGGTGCAAAGATAAAACAAGAAAGGGATGAATTTGCATCCATCCCTTTCAACCTTAACAAATAAATTATTTAGAATCTATATTGCACTCTAAAAGTTAATACGTTATCATGTAAATCTTTTGTGAATCCAGCAATTCCATCACCTTTTTCATTTTGAACCCAGTTATAATAAACCATGAATTTCACATTTTCATCCCAGTAATGAATGTATCCTAATCCTAAAGATTGATATTTCAATTCCGCTGATTTAAGTGTTGTACCTACTGCAAAATCTTTCGCAGCAACTTTCGTGTTTGGGTCATAAAAATCATACTTCACTGCTAATTCATGTTTTGTTTTACCGATACGTTGAATAAGATAAGCGTACCCTCCATTAAATTGACGTTCAACAGTATTTGAACCATTTATCGTTGTAATATTAACACTTTTTGAATCTGTTAATGAACCTGATTGAGTACCCATAATATACTCACCACGCAAAGTAGTTGTTCCTAATTTTGACTTTACAGAAAATTGGAAGTCAGCTCCAGAATATATTCTTGGCGCTTTTTTTCCGCTAAATGTAGTTGACGAGGTATCAGAAATTGTCCACGCTTGCATTCCATTCACATCAGTAGTCATTGTTGAATAAACTTTATTGTTTTGATAAGCAATTCCTCCATTATAATGAGAAGCACCTATGCCGAAATTTATTTTATCTCCTTTCATGGTTCTTTTATAATAAAGTCTACCCATAAAATCTTTATAAACATCTGTGTCAACTAATCCCGCAGTAACATTATAAGAAGTTGTTCCTGGGACAGCAATTCCATTTCCGCTGTAAAAACCTGCTTCTATTTTCAAACCATGTAATTTACTTTCTTTAGTTGCTTCATAAGCCAATTTAGCTCCTAAATCACGTTCGTTTGGCATTAAAAGTTGTGTAAATCTTGAACGTTCTGGTGTTTCACGATCAGCTGATGATTGTTGAATTTCAAATCCAAAAGGTCTATTCATTACACCTGCCGTTAAAGAAAATGATTTTGTCCAAGGATCAGTGAATTTTCCAAAAATTTCAACAAGGTTTACTCCCCTTTCAGATGCGTTTATCTGCATAACAAATTGACTAAGTTTTTGAGTATATGTGAATTTAACACGTCCTCTTCTTATCATAAAACGATTATATTGTCCTGGTAAAAAATTACCTCCGTCAAATGTAGAGGCTCCTTTAGCTTCAGCCACTTGAAATTGAGCTTGTACCCATCCAGATACTTTTAATTTTTTTAAATTATCAACGTCCGTTTTAACAACATCGACAGTTTTCTTTAAAGAATCAGCAGTAATAGTTTGTCCAATTCCTTTGTTTGCGATCAAACAAAGTGCAGTTAAACAGATTGAAGTAAAAATTTTATTTTTCATTTGTTTC